>NZ_CP092365.1:1307187-1960781 GCF_022370835.2 Mycolicibacillus parakoreensis | reverse complement strand
CCCCGGGCAGCCGCCACAACCCGGATTCGCGCCGGGAGGCGATGGCGCAGTGGCTGCCGGCGGCCGGGATCGGCTACCGCTGGGAGCCGCGCCTGGGCGGATGGCGCCGCGGCGGGGACGCCGGGCCCGACGTGGGCCTGCGCAACAAGTCGTTCCGCTCCTACGCCGGCTACATGCGCGGCGAGCAGTTCCGGGCCGCGATCGCGGAGCTGCTCGCCGGTGCCCGCCGCGAGCGGGCCGCGATCATGTGCGCGGAGACGGTGTGGTGGCGCTGCCACCGCAAGCTGATCGCCGACTACCTGACGCTGGTCTGCGGGATCGAGGTGCGCCACCTCATGCACGACGGGGCGCTGCGGGCCCACCGGCCCACCGCCGAGGCCCGCGTCGCCGGGCCGGTGTTGGTCTACGACCGGGTCGCCGGCCCGCCGTGACGGCCCGCCGCACGCAGCGCGGCCAACGCCGCCCACACCGCCGCGGTGACCGCGGCGGCGCTCAGCACCGCCGGTGCGGCGGCGCCGGAAAGCAGCCCGATCAGCGCCAACGTCACCACCCCGACGGCCAGCGCGACGAGTTTGTGCACCGGCCACGGCACCCCGGCGACCGGGATGTCGGTGCGCAGCAACTCGGCGGTGGTCACACCGACAACGATAGCTCGTAACCATGATTTCGGCGACCCGAAACACCGAGGCCGCCACGGCGGATCCTCCGGAGGCACTACGATGGCGGCATGCCTCTCTCCGGTGAATACGCCCCCGGCACCCTGGACTGGTCCCGCCGCAACGCCGAACAGATCATGGCCTCCGGCGGCACCGAGGGCACCGAGATGCGCGGCATGCCGGTGGTGCTGCTGACCAGCGTCGGCGCCAAGACCGGCAAACTGCGCAAGACGCCGCTGATGCGGGTCGAACACGACGGGCGCTACGCGATCGTCGCCTCGCTCGGCGGGGCCCCCAAACACCCGGTCTGGTACTACAACGTCACCAAGAACCCGCGGGTGGAGTTGCAGGACGGCACCGCGGTCGGCGACTACGACGCCCGCGAGGTGTTCGGCGAGGAGAAGGCGCTGTGGTGGGAGCGCGCGGTGGCGGCCTTCCCCGACTACGCCGACTACCAGAAGAAGACCGACCGCGAGATCCCGGTGTTCGTGTTGACCCCGGTGGGCTGACCCCGACCCCTGGTGGCACCATTGACCGGTGTCTGCCGAACCGACCGTGACCTCACACGCCCCGGTGGCCGCCGCGGACGTGCGCGCCGCGGCCGGGCGCATCGACGGGGTCGTCACCCGCACCCCGCTGCAGTTCAGCGACCGGTTGTCGACGGCCACCGGCGCCAGGGTCTTCCTCAAACGCGAGGATCTGCAGTCGGTGCGCTCCTACAAGCTGCGCGGCGCCTACAACCTGCTGGTGCAGCTCACCGAGGCCGAGATCGCCGCCGGGGTGGTGTGTTCCTCGGCGGGCAACCACGCCCAGGGGTTCGCCTACGCCTGCCGCTCGCTGGGGATCCGGGGCCGGATCTATGTGCCCGGCAAGACCCCCCGGCAGAAACGCGACCGGATCCGCTACCACGGCGGTGAGTTCATCGACCTGATCGTCGGGGGGGCCACCTACGATCAGGCCGCCGAGGCCGCCCGTGCCGACGTGGAACGCACCGGCGCGACGCTGGTGCCGCCGTTCGACGATCCGCGCACCGTCGCCGGGCAGGGCACGATCGCCGTCGAACTGCTCGACCAGCTCGAGGACGAACCGGATCTGGTGGTGGTGCCGGTCGGCGGCGGCGGCTGCATCGCCGGGATCACCAGCTACCTGGCCGAGCACACCGACCACACCGCGGTGCTGGGGGTGGAGCCGGCCGGTGCGGCGTCGATGATCGCGGCGCTGGCCGCCGGGGGGCCGGTCACCCTGGGTGAGGTCGACCAGTTCGTCGACGGGGCCGCGGTCAACCGCGCGGGCTCCGTGCCCTATCGGGTGCTGGCCGCCGCGGGGGACATGGTGTCGCTGACCACCGTCGATGAGGGCGCGGTCTGCACCGCGATGCTGGAGCTCTACCAGAACGAGGGCATCATCGCCGAGCCGGCCGGGGCGCTGTCGGTGGCCGGGCTGGCCGAGGCCGATCTCGATGCCGGGGCGACGGTGGTCTGCCTGATCTCCGGCGGCAACAACGACGTCTCCCGCTACGGGGAGGTCCTGGAACGCTCGCTGGTGCATCTGGGGCTCAAACACTATTTCCTGGTCGACTTCCCCCAGGAGCCGGGCGCGCTGCGCCGTTTCCTCGACGAGGTGCTCGGCCCCGACGACGACATCACCCTGTTCGAGTACGTCAAACGCAACAACCGGGAGACCGGGGAGGCGCTGGTCGGCATCGAGCTGGGCTCGGCGGCCGGCCTGGAGGGGCTGCTGGCCCGGATGGCGGCCTCCCAGTTGCACGCCGAACGGCTGGAGCCGGGCTCACCGGCCTACCGGTACCTGACCTGAGGGCGCCCGGCGCAGGATCGCGAACGACGGCCCGTCGAGGGTGATCGCCGCGGCGTCGACCACCGGCGGTGCCCACGCCGCCACCACCTGCCCGCTGACCGGGACCGTGGCCGGGGAGTCGCCCAGGTTGGCGACGATCGCGAGTGCGCCGCGGTGCACCACGATCCAGCGCGCCGCCTCGTCGACGTCGATGCGCATCCGCGGCAACCACGGGTCGGCCAGGTCGGGTTCGGTGTGGCGCACCGTGATCAGGTCGCGGTAGCAGCGGTAGAGCCGGGCGTGCTCGCCGCTGCTCAGCTCGCCCCAGTCCAGTTTGGAGCGCAGGAACGTGGCCGGGTCCTGCGGGTCGGGCACGCTCTCGGCGTCCCAGCCGTGCTCGGCGAACTCGCGGCGACGGCCCTCCACGGTGGCGCGGGCCAGCTCCGGTTCGGGGTGGGAGCTGAAGAACTGGAACGGGGTGCTCGCGCCCCACTCCTCGCCCATGAACAGCATCGCGGTGTAGGGGGAGGTGAGCACCAGCGCGGCCTTGAGCGCCAGTTGACCGGCCGACAGTCTCGCCGACGGCCGGTCGCCGAGCGCGCGGTTGCCGACCTGGTCGTGGGTGCAGGTGTAGGCCAGCAGCGCGGTGGCCGGGATGCCGGTCTCCTCGGTGGTGTCCAGCGGCCGGCCGTGGCGGCGGCGCCGGAACGACGAGTAGGTGCCGGCGTGGTAAAACCCGTGGCGCAGCGTGGTGGCCAGGGTCTGCAGCGACCCGAAGTCGGCGTAGTAGCCCTGCCGTTCGCCGGAGACCGCGGCGTGCAGGGCGTGGTGGATGTCGTCGTCCCACTGGGCGGTCAGCCCGTATCCGCCGGCGGCGCGCGGGGTGATCAGCCGCGGATTGTTGGCGTCGCTCTCGGCGATCAGCGTCAAGGGGCGTCCCAGCGTCTCGGCGAGCCGGTCGGTCTCGCACGCCAGCTCCTCGAGCAGGTCGACGGCGGTGGTGTCGACCAGCGCGTGCACCGCGTCCAGCCGCAGCCCGTCGACGTGGAAATCGCGCATCCAGCGCAGCGCGCAGTCGAGGATGTAGCGGCGCACCTCGTCGGAGTCGGGCCCGGCGATGTTGATGCCGGCCCCCCACGGGTTGGTGCCGGCCGACTGGTAGGGGCCGTACCGGGGCAGATAGTTCGCCGAGGGGCCCAGGTGGTTGAAGACCACGTCGAGGAGCACCGCGAGCCCGCGGGCGTGGCAGGCGTCGATGAACGCCACCAGTCCGTCGGGCCCGCCGTAGGGTTCGTGCACGGCGTACCAGAGCACCCCGTCGTAGCCCCAGCCGCGGTCACCGGCGAACGCGTTGACCGGCATGAGTTCGACGGCGTCGACCCCCAGATCGACCAGGTAGTCGAGTTTGTCGACGGCCGCGGCGAACGTGCCGGCCGCGGTGAACGTGCCGATGTGCAGTTCGTAGAGCACCGCGCCCCGCAGGTCGCGTCCGGCCCACTGCCGGTCGGTCCAGCGTGCCGCCGACGCATCCCAGCGCTGCGACGGGGCGTGCACCCCGTCGGGCTGGCGCGGTGAGCGCGGGTCGGGCAGCACCTGCGGGTCGTCGTCGAGCAGGAAGCCGTAGCGGGCGTCGGCCGCGGCGGGCACCTCGGCGCGCCACCAGCCGTCGTCGCCGGCGGTCATCGTATGCGTCGCCCCGGCCAGCTCCAGGGCGACCACTCCCGGCTTGGGTGCCCACACCGCGAACTCAGCCATCGGTGCGCTCCAACGCCACCGCCGGCAGGGTCGCGAACAGCGCCTCGGCGGCCGCCGCGCCGCGGTGTCGGGTCCCGCTGATCGCGTCGGTCCAGGTTCCCGCCGGCAGCGGCAGCGTGGTGTCGGCCCAGCCGGTCTCGGCCAGCCGCACGGTGAGGCGGGGCACCGCGATGAGCACATCGGTGCCGCGGCGAAACGCCAGCAGATGCGCGGCGGCGGCGCCGTCGGCGAGCACCGGGCGGTAGTCGCCGCGCTCGAAGGTCCGCGGATGCCGGCGGCGCAGCGCCAACGCGACGCGCACCACCGCCAGCTTGGGGTGTTCGCCGGCGCGCAGTGCGCGCCGGCGCGCGGCGAAGTCGACCGGGCGCCGGTTGTCGGGGTCGACGAGGCTGTCCTCCCACAGCTCGGTGCCCTGGTACACGTCCGGGACGCCGGGCACGGTCAGCGCGAGCAGCTTCTGGGCGAGGCCGTCGCTGGCGGCGTGCGGGGCGATCGCGGCGGCCAGCGCCGTGAGTTCGGCGGCGGCCGGGCCGTCGGCGACACGGTCGAGCCAGCCGGCCAGCGCGGTCTCGAACCGCTCGTCGGGGTCGACCCAACCGGTGTGCCGGCCGGCTTCGCGGGCGGCTTTGCGGGCGTAGTCGTGCAGCCGGCGGCGCAGCGTGGCGCCGAGGCGCCCGTCCGACGGCCACACCCCGATCAGGTTCTGCCACAAGAACAGTCCGGTGTCAGGCGCCGGGCTCGGTGCGAGCTGCTCGCAGCGGCGCACCACCTCGGCCCACCGCTGCGGCAGCTGGGCGAGCACGGTGATCCGGGCGCGCACATCCTCGCCGCGCTTGGTGTCGTGGGTGCCCAGCGTGGTCATCGCCTGCGGCCAGTGCCGGGCGCGCAGCGTATTGGCGTGATGGAATTCGGCGGCGCTGACCCCGAACCGCTGCGGGTCGCCGCCGACCTCGTTGAGCGACACCAGCCGGGCGTCGCGGTAGAACAGGCAGTCCTCGACCGCCTTGGCGGTGGCCGCCCCGCACAGCTGCTGCAGCCGGGCCCCGGAGTCGCCGTCGCCGGCCAGGGCGGCGGCGATCACCGACAGCGGCGCGGCGAGCTCCGGGGCGTCGGCGGCGGTGCGGCCCAGCGCGCTCGGCAGCAGCGCCGCCAGCCCCGGGTAGTCGCAGCGGTACACCCCGATGCGGGCGACGAGCGCGGCCAGTGCCTCCGGGAGCCGCGGATCGTCGACGCCGGTCTCGGCGGCCACGGTGCGGCGCAGCCGGTCCAGTTCGCCGGCGAGGGTGCCGGTCACCGCGGCGGCCTTGAGCGCGGTCACCGGCTCGGGGGCGGCCGGTGCGGCCAGTGCCCCCAGTCCGGGCGCGCCGGCCGGGTCGACGAAGACCCCGCCGATCAGCCGCAACACGTCGTAGCCGGTGGTGCCGGCGACCGGCAGGGTCGGCTCCAGCGCCTCGTCGGCGGCGAGGATCTTCTCGATGACGATCCAGGCCCGCGGGCCCAGCAGGGCGCGCAGCCGCCGCAGGTAGCCGGCCGGGTCGGTGAGCCCGTCGGGGTGGTCGATGCGGACCCCGTCGACGAGGCCCTCGGCGAACCAGCGCGCCACCTCGGCGTGGCAGGCGTCGAAGACCGCCGGGTCCTCCTGGCGCAGCGCCGCCAGCTCGGTGATCGAGAAGAACCGCCGGTAGCCGCAGATCCCGCGGCGCCAGCCCACCAGCCGGTAGTGCTGGCGGTCGTGGACCGCCGCGGCGGTGCCGGCGCCGGTGCCGTCGGCGATCGGCCAGCGCCGCGGGCCCAGCCGCAGCACGTCGCCGTCGACGCGCAGGTCCGCGACGTCGGC
Source organism: Mycolicibacillus parakoreensis (assembly GCF_022370835.2). Next base: position 1,954,739 of record NZ_CP092365.1, on the reverse strand, counting down.
GTCGGAACCCAGCACCGGCAGCACGATGCGGCCGTCGTCGAGGTCCCAGTCGATGTCGAAGAACGAGGCGTAGCGCGAGGCCCGGCCCGCCCGCAGCACGTCCCACCACCACCGGTTCTGCTCGGGGTGGCTGACCCCGACGTGGTTGGGCACGATGTCGACGATGAGTCCCATGCCGCGTGCCCGCACCGCCGCCGACAGCCGCGCCAGCCCCTCGGGGCCGCCGAGGGCGGGGGAGACCCGGGTGGGGTCGGTGACGTCGTAGCCGTGGCTGGATCCGGCGACGGCGGTCAGGATCGGCGAGAGGTACAGGTGAGTGACCCCCAACTCGTCGAGGTAGTCGACCAGCGCGGCGGCGTCGTCGAAGTCGAAGCGGTCCCCGCACTCGGCACCGCGCAACTGCAACCGGTAGGTGGACAGGACGCGCGACGCCATCGGCTACAACGTCTTTCGTAACACGATCAGGGAGCGGCCGGGCACGTTCAAATTCGCCCCGGCGTCGACGACCGCGTCGCTGGACCCCACCGGATCGTTGGTGTCGAGCTCACCGGTCCACTGGCGGGCGTACCCGTCGTTGGGGGTGACGAACTCCACCGGCTCGTGGTGGGCGTTGAAACACAACAGGAACGAGTCGTCGACGACCCGCTCACCGCGCGCGTCGGGTTCGCGGATGGCCTCACCGTTGAGGAAGACCATCACGCACTTGCCGAAATGGGTGTCCCAGTCCTGTTGGGTCATCTCCTGGCCGGAGGGGGCCAGCCAGGCGATGTCGCGGATCTCGTCACCGCTGCGGATGGGCCGGCCGCGGAAGAACCGGCGCCGGCGGAACACCGGGTGGTTGCGGCGCAGTGCGGTGGCGGTGCGGGCGAACGCGAGCAGGTCCGCGTTGGTGTCGGCCTGCGACCAGTCCATCCAGGACAGCTCGGAGTCCTGGCAGTAGACGTTGTTGTTGCCCTGTTGGGTACGGCCCATCTCGTCGCCGTGGGCGATCATCGGTGTGCCCTGGCTGACCATGAGGGTGGCGAAGATGTTGCGCATCTGGCGGGCCCGCAGCGCCTCGATCTCGGGGTCGTCGGTGGGGCCTTCCACCCCGCAGTTCCAGGATCGGTTGTAGCTCTCGCCGTCCTGATTGTCCTCGCCGTTGGCTTCGTTGTGTTTGTCGTTGTAGGAGACCAGGTCCCGCAACGTGAACCCGTCGTGGCAGGTGACGAAGTTGATCGAGGCGCTGGGGCGGCGCCCGGTCGCCTCATAGAGGTCCGAGGACCCGGTGAGCCGGGAGGCGAACTCGCCGAGGGTCTCCGGTTCACTACGCCAGTAATCACGAACCGTGTCCCGGTATTTGCCGTTCCATTCGGTCCACAGCCCCGGGAAGTTGCCCACCTGGTAGCCGCCCTCGCCGACGTCCCACGGTTCGGCGATCAGTTTGACCTGGCTGACGATCGGGTCCTGTTGCACCAGGTCGAAGAAGGCGCTGAGGCGGTCGACCTCGTGCAGCTCCCGGGCCAGTGTGGAGGCGAGATCGAAACGGAAACCGTCGACGTGCATCTCGGTGACCCAGTAGCGCAGCGAATCCATGATCAGCTGCAGGGTGTGCGGGTTGCGGGCGTTGAGGCTGTTGCCGGTGCCGGTGAAGTCGCGGTAGTAGCGCAGATCGTCGTCGAGGCGGTAGTAGGCGGCGTTGTCGATGCCCCGGAAGTTGATCGTGGGGCCCAGGTGGTTGCCCTCGGCGGTGTGGTTGTAGACGACGTCGAGGATGACCTCGATGCCGGCTTGGTGGAAGGTGCGCACCATGGCCTTGAATTCGGCGACGGCACCGCCGGCGCTGCGGTTGGCGGCGTAGTCGTGGTGTGGGGCGAAGAACCCGAAGGTGTTGTAGCCCCAGTAGTTTCGCAGCCCCATCTCCAGCAGCCGACGGTCGTGCATGAACTGGTGCACCGGCATCAGCTCAATCGCGGTGACGTTCAGGGACTTGAGGTGCTCGATGATCGCGGGGTGCGCCAGGCCCGCGTAGGTGCCGCGCAGCTCCTCGGGGATGTCGGGGTGGGTGGCGGTCATGCCCTTGACGTGCGCCTCGTAGATGACGGTTTCGTGATACGGGGTGCCCGGCGCCCGGTCGGCGGCCCAGTCGAAGAACGGGTTGATCACCACGCTGGTCATGGTGTGGCCCAGCGAGTCGATCATCGGCAGGGCGGGGTCATCGGCCTCACCGTTGTCGTCGGCGCCGTCGGACTCGTCGGCGTCGTCGGTGTCCATCGGGTAGGAGAACAGCGCGGGCCCGAAATCGAAGTCGCCGTGGAACGCCTTGCCGTAGGGGTCCAGCAGCAGCTTGCTCGGGTCGCAGCGGTGGCCGGCGGCCGGGTCGTAGGGCCCGTGCACCCGGTAGCCGTAGCGCTGGCCGGGGCCGATCGTGGGCAGGTAGGCGTGCCAGACGTAGCCGTCGACCTCGTCGAGGCGGATGCGGGTCTCGGTGCCGTCCTTGCCGATCAGGCAGAGCTCCACCTTCTCGGCGATCTCGGAGAACAACGCGAAGTTGGTGCCCGCCCCGTCATAGGCGGCTCCCAGCGGGTAGCGGCGCCCGGGCCACACGTTCGGCCCGGACTGCGGTGGCGCGGCGCTCTCGCTGGAGGACATGGGTCGACCCTAGTCGCGGCCGCCGCCCGGCCGGGTCACCGTCACCACCAGCGGGTCGCGGCGGCGAGCTGGCGGCCCAGCTCACCGGCCATGGTGCGCATGTAGCTGGCCGACAGGTGGTGGGAGTCGTGGTAGACCATCACGTTGCCCTCGACGGCGCGGCAGACGTCGGCCCGGCACACCGCGTCGGTCATGTCCAGCGGTTTGAGCACCGGGAAGCGCTCGAGGAACTCCAACGTGGGGTTGGTGTCGGACAGCAGCTCGGAGCGTTTCCCGCCGCAGGAGACCGCGGTGCCGCCCTTGGCCAGGCAGTCCGGCGGCACCACCGCGTCGCCGTCGGCGACCAGCCACGGGGTGTCGCGCATCGCCAACACCGCGATGTCGTTGTCCTGGAACCGCTGCCAGATCCCGATATAGGTCGCCGGCATGACATCGCCGGGTTTGATGTTCCACGGCCGGGTGGAGGTGGTGAACACGTAGTCGGGGCGGTCGTCGACGAGTGCGTCCATGGTGCGCTGAACCCAGTCGTAGCACTGCGGGTAGGCGACGTTGCTTCCCATGATCCGCGGCACCTTCTGGGTCGACAGCGGACAGCCCATCTTCAGATAGGTCACGACCTTGAAGTGGTGACGACGGCCCAGCAGATCCAGCGCGGTCAACCAGTGCTCGGCGTGCGAGCCCCCGGCCAGCGCGATCGTGCGGGTGGCGTCCTGGTCGCCGTAGCTGCAGTTGATGATCTCGGGGTTTTTGAACGTGCTGATGCAGCCGTCGATGGTCGAGGCCGGCAGGTCCTTCTTGGCCTCCAGCACGGTGGGGCGCATCCGCAGCTTGGGCACCCGCACGTGGTCGAGCAGGGCGCGGGCCCCCGGGTAGTCGCGCGCGCTGAGACCGGCGAGTTCCTTGCCGCTGGAGCGCTGCACGGTGACGTGCTCGCGCCAGGTGAACGACGTCGCGGTCAGCGTCACCCCCAGCAGCGCCACCACCGAGCCCAACACGATCGTCGGGCGGCGCATCCGCAGGCGCCACGGCACCGCGGCCACCACCGGGGCGGCCACCGGGTCGGTTTTGCGGATCCGCAGCGGGTCCTCGACGAAGCGCATGGTCAGATACGCCAGGATCCCGGAGACCGCCAGCACCACCGTGCCCTCCAGCACGCTGGCATGCCGGTGACCGCTGTAGGACAGCCAGAAGATCAGCAGCGGCCAGTGCCACAGGTACAGCGAGTAGGCCATCGAGCCCAGCGTCATCAGCGGCCCGGCCGCCAGAATCCGGTTGGGCAGCGGGATCTTGTCGGTGCCGGGGGTGGCGTGCCGGTTGGCCCCGGCCAGGATGAACGCCACGGTGGCACCGACCGGGACCAGCGCCCACGGACCGGGGAATTCGTTGACCCCGTCGATGAGCGCACCGCAGGCCAGGATCGCCGCCAACGCCACCGCGGCCACCACGGTGCGCAGCCACAACGGCCAGCGGATATAGGTGACCAGCGCCCCGGCCAACGCCCCGATCAGCAACTCCCAGGCCCGCGCGAAGCTGTCGTAGTAGGCCAGGGCCTGGTTCTCCTGGTGGGCGATGATCGCGTAGACGAACGACGCCACCGTCAGCGCGCTCAACACCGCGATGAACACCGTCCGCAGCCGCGGTGCGGTCAGGCGCCGGCGCAGCAGGAACCCGAGCCCGAAGATCAGCAGCAGAAACGACACGTAGAACTGGCCCTGCACCGACATCGACCAGATGTGCTGCAGCGGGCTGACCGCCTCACCGGCCTGCAGGTAGTCCGCGGCGGTGTGGGCCAACTCCCAGTTCTGGTAGTAGCCGAGGCTGGCCAGGCTCTGGTCGGCGAACGCCTCCCAGCGGGTCTGGGGCTGGATCAGGATCGTCAGCACCGCGCAGCCGGCGAGCACCACCACCAGCGCCGGCAGCAGCCGGCGCACCAGCCGGGTCAGCTGGGGGCGCAACGCCAGCGACGCGGTCGGGTTGAGCGCCGCGCGCAGCAGCTTGCCGCCGAAGAAGAACCCCGACAGCGCCAAGAACACGTCCACACCGCCGGAGACCCGGCCGAACCAGACGTGGAACATCGCCACCAACGCGATCGCGATCCCGCGCAGTCCGTCCAGGTCGTGGCGGTAGAACCCGGACGTGCGGGTACCCATCTCCGGGCGAGCGGGCGTGGTGGTGATCGCGGGCCGCGGTCTGGGCCGGCGTGCGGTCAGCGTCGTCATGATCGACCTGACAATCTACCGAACCGCGGCGATTTTCCCGCATCACGACCACGCCGCCCGGCCGTTTCGCGGCGGCCGGGCGGCGGTGGGGTCCGGAGCGGGGGTGCTCAGGAGTCCAGGATCCGCACCAGATACGGCGCCATCTCCGCCGAACGCACCGGGGCGACGGTGACCGTGTCGGAGACCTCCAGCATCTGCTGGTTGCCCAGATACAGCGTGACGCTCTGGGTGCCCTGCGGGCCGTAGAAGATCAGGTCACCGCGCTGGGCCTGCGCCGGCGGCACCTTGCGGCCCACCTGGTACTGGGTGGCCGAGGAGCGGGGCAGCTTGATCCCGGCACCGGCGAAGGCGTACTGGGTCAGCCCGGAGGCGTCGAACCCGACCACGGAGGCGTACCGGCCGACCCCGCGGGTGGGGCCGCTCACCCCGCCACCGCCGTAGGAGAACGGCACGCCGCGTTGGGAGAGTCCGCGGGTGATGACGTAGTCGATCATCGACCCGTTGCCCTGGGCGGAGGCGCCCGGGACCGCGGCGGCCACCCCCGGGGTGGCGACCAGCAGCGCGGTGCTGAGCACCGAGCCCATCACGACGCCGAACAGGGCGGCGGCTACACGTTTCATCGAAGGTCCATTCTCTGAAGTCACAGGAGTCACTACAGTCACTTTTACAACACGGCCGGGGCAGTGTGCCAGCGGCGGCGAGGATTGGGGACCAGAATTGGCCGGACCGTGACCCGACGGTGACGTTCGGGGCCCGCCGGCGGGCGCATCAGCCTGCATTACCCTCGGTCTGATGGCCGCGCCGACGTCGGGTTTGACCCCCGCCCAGATCAGCGCGCTCGACGCCCGGCACCTCTGGCACCCCTACAGCACGCTGGGCGTCGACGGCTCGGGGCCCGCACCGTTGGTGGCGACCGCGGCCCGCGGTGCCTGGCTGACCCTGATCCGCGACGGCGAACCCGTCGAGGCGCTCGACGCGATGAGTTCCTGGTGGACCGCCGTGCACGGGCACGGCCACCCGGTGCTCGACGCCGCGCTCACCGACCAGCTGCAGGTGATGAACCACGTCATGTTCGGGGGACTGACCCACGAGCCGGCCGCCCGGCTGGCCGAGTTGCTCGTCGAGATCACCCCGGCGGGCCTGGACACGGTCTTTCTCGCCGACTCCGGCTCGGTCTCGGTCGAGGTGGCGGTGAAGATGGCGCTGCAGTACTGGCGCGCCCGCGGCCGCGGCGGCAAACACCGGTTGATGACCTGGCGGGGCGGCTACCACGGCGACACCTTCACCCCGATGAGCGTCTGCGACCCCGACGGCGGCATGCACGCGTTGTGGACCGACGTCTTGGCCCGGCAGGTGTTCGCCCCGGCGGTGCCGGCCGACTACGACCCCGACTACAGTGCGGCCTTCGAGGCGCAGCTGGCCGAGTGCGCCGACGAGCTGGCCGCGGTCATCGTCGAACCGGTGGTGCAGGGCGCCGGCGGCATGCGCTTCCACGACCCGCGCTACCTCGCCGATCTGCGCGCCGCCTGCGACCGCCACCGGGTGCTGCTGATCTTCGACGAGATCGCCACCGGCTTCGGCCGCACCGGCGCGCTGTTCGCCGCCGACCACGCCGGGGTCAGCCCCGACATCATGTGCGTGGGCAAGGCGCTCACCGGCGGGTATCTCACGCTGGCCGCCACGCTGTGCACCCGCGCGATCGCCGAGACCATCAGCGGCGGCGCGGCCGGGGCGTTGATGCACGGCCCGACGTTCATGGCCAACCCGCTGGCGTGTGCGGTCTCGGTGGCCAGCATCGAGGTGCTGCTCGACGGCGACTGGCGCGGCCGGGTCGCCGCGATCGAGGCCGGGTTGCGGGCGGCGCTCGCGCCGGCGGCGGCGCTGCCCGGGGTCGCCGAGGTGCGAGTGTGCGGCGCGATCGGGGTCATCGAACGCCACGAACCGGTCGATATGGCGGTGGCCACCGCGGTCGCCCTCGACCACGGGGTGTGGCTGCGCCCGTTTCGCACCCTGATCTACGCGATGCCGCCCTACATCTGCACCGGCGAGGAGATCGGGCGCATCGGTGCGGCGATGGTCGCGGTGGCGCGTGCACTAACCTGAACGGTGTTCAAGCCGCACCGGGGTCGAGGAGCATCGGGTGACACGCACGGGGCCATCGCCGCTGGCCTGGCTGGCCGACGTGGAGCAGGCGCGCCGCCGGGCCGGCCTGCGGCGCAGCCTGCGCACCCGCGCCGCGGTCACCGCGGAACTGGATCTGGCCTCCAACGACTACCTCGGGTTGTCCCGTCACCCGGCGGTGCTGCGGGGCGCGGCCGCGGCGCTGCGGACCTGGGGCGCCGGCGCCGGCGGGTCCCGGCTGGTGACCGGCAACACCGCGCTGCATGAACAGTTCGAACGGGACCTCGCGGCGTTCCTCGGCGCCGAGAGCGCCCTGGTGTTCTCCTCCGGCTACACCGCCAACCTGGGCGCGGTGGTCGCCCTCTCGGGCCCCGGTGCGCTTTTGGTCTCCGACGCCCACTGCCACGCCTCGCTGGTCGACGCCTGCCGGCTCTCCCGCGCCCGGGTGGCGGTGACGGCCCACCGCGACGTCGACGCGGTGGCCGCGGCGCTGGCCGCACGCACCGAGGACCGGGCGGTGGTGCTCACCGAGTCGGTGTTCAGCGCCGACGGCGACCTGGCCCCGCTGCGCGACCTGCACGCCGTCTGCCGCCGCCACGGCGCGCTGCTGCTCGTCGACGAGGCCCACGGGCTGGGGGTGCGCGGCACCGGCGGGCGCGGGCTGGTCGAGGAGGCCGGGCTGGCCGGCGCCGCCGACGTGGTGGTGACCACCACGCTGTCGAAGGCGCTCGGCGGGCAGGGCGGTGCGGTGGTCGGGCCGGCGGCGGTGCGCGCGCACCTGATCGACAACGCGCGGACGTTCATCTTCGACACCGGGCTGGCGCCGGCCGCGGTCGGGGCCGCCGGCGCCGCACTGGCGGTGCTCGCCGCCGACCCGGACCTGCCGGCGGCGGTGCTGCGCCACGCCGGACAGCTCGCCGCGATCTGCGCGGTGCCGACGGTGCCGACCTCGGCGGTGGTGTCGGTGATCCTGGGGGACCCGCAGGTCGCGGTCGCCGCGGCGGCCGACTGCCTGCGATCCGGTGTGCGGGTGGGCTGTTTCCGCCCACCGACGGTGCCGGCCGGGACGTCCCGGCTGCGCCTGACCGCACGGGCCTCCCTCACCGACGACGACCTCGACACCGCCCGCCGGGTGCTCACCGCCGTGCTGGGCGCGCGATGAGCGTGCTGATCGTCACCGGCACCGACACCGGGGTCGGCAAGACGGTCGCGACCGCGGCGGTGGCCAGTTGCGCACGGCAGGCCGGGGTGCCGGTGACGGTGTGCAAACCGGTGCAGACCGGCACCGCCGCCGGCGACGACGACCTGGCCGCGGTGGCCCGGCTGACCGGGATCGCCACCCTGACCGGCGGGGCCCGCTACCCGCAACCGCTGGCACCCCGGGCGGCGGCCGCCGCCGCCGGGGCCGCCCTGCCCACCGCCGCCCGGCTGCGCCGGATGATCACCGGGCTCGACCGCCCGGGCCGGCTGACCCTCGTCGAGGGCGCCGGGGGGCTGTTGGTCGAGATCGGTGCCGACGGGTTGACCCTGCGTGATCTCGCCGGCGACGTCGATGCCGCGGTGCTGGTGGTCGTCGCCGCCGGGCTGGGCACGCTCAACCACACCGCGCTGACGCTGGAGGCGGTGGCGCGCGATCGGCTGCGCTGCGCCGGGCTGGTGATCGGTTCCTGGCCGGCCGACCCCGGGCCGGCCGAGACCGACAACCGGGCGGCGCTGGCCCGGCTGGCCCCGCTGCGGGCGGTGCTGCCCGCCGGGGCCGGGGTCGCCGACCCCGCCGCGTTCGCGGCGCTCAGCGCCGCCGCCTTCGATCCCGATTGGGTTGCCGCACTGGCACGCTGACCATGGTGCACTCGCTGGAGCTGGTGTTCGACGACGCCACCGAGACCGCGATCCGCGCCGCGTGGGCACGGCTGGCCGGCGCCGGAATCGCCGCCCCGCCGCTCCCGGCGCGCCCGCACGTCACCCTGGTCGTCGCCGACCGCATCGGCCCCGGGGTCGGTGACGCGTGCGCCGGGCTGCTCACTCGGCTGCCGCTGACCTGCCGGATCGGGGCCCCCGTGCTGTTCGGCCGCGACCGCCCGGTGCTCGCCCGGCTGGTGGTGCCCAGCGCGGCGCTGCTGGACCTGCACGCCGCGATCGCGGCCGCCGCCGCGCCGTGGCTGCACCCGGGCCCGCGCGCCACCACCGCGGTGGGGCGCTGGAGCCCGCACGTCACCCTGGCCCGCCGTCTCACCGCCGACCAGCTGGGCCCCGCGCTGCGCATCGCGGGGCGCCCGGCGGAGCTTGCGGGCCGGCTGGTCGGCGTGCGGCACTGGAACGGCGCGGCCCGCACCGCGGTCGCGCTCAGCTGAGCGCGACCGCGGCGTGCGCGGCGAGCCCGTCGATCAGCAGTCCCAGACCGAACCCGAAGTCGCGGTCGGGGTGGGCGTGCGGACCGGCGGCGGCCAGGTCGGAGACGGTCGCGGCCGCACCGGCGGCATCCCACTGCCGGCGGGACTGCTCATCGACGGTGAACCCGAGCACGTAGTACAGGATCGAGCGGGCGGCCAGCGCGGACTGCTCCGGCGGCATCCCGCAGTCGCCGGCGGCGTCGGCCAGCGCCGCCGCCACCTCGTCGATGCGCCGGGACCGGCCGGCGGCCAGGCTGGCCGAGACCAGCTCGGCGCCGTCGGTGTGCGACAGCAGCGCGTCGCGCAACCGTCGGCACAGCGCCTCGATGCGCTCGCGCCAGCCGCGGGCCGGCGCCGCGGTGTCGACCGGGGCCAGCAGCCGGTCGGTGACCGCGCCGAGCAGTGCCTGCTTGTCGGCGAAGTGCCAGTACAGCGCGCCGGGGGTGAGGTCGAGTTCGCGGGCCAGCCGGCGCATGCTCAGGTCGGCGATGCCGTAGCGGTCCAGGAGCCGAACCGCCGCCTCGACGACATCGCCCTTGAGGTCGCGGCCCTTGAGATCGCGGCCCTTGAGGTCGCGCTTGGCGTCGCGCTTGGCGTCGCGCCCGCGGCTGTGGTCGAGCTCACCGCTAGGGTCACGGCGGGGGTCATGTTTGTGCGGGTGCACCCCGCTACCCTAACCTGAACACCGTTCAAGTCGAACACGATCAAGGGAGTTACCTGGTGACACAGGCGGGAACCGAGTCGATGACCGGTGGCGCGGCGGGCGCCGACGACAACGCGGACGGTAATGCCGACATTCTGGCCGTCGCCCGCGAACAGGTCCTCGAACGCGGGGTCGGCCTGAACAAGGAGCAGGTGCTCGCGGTGCTGCAGTTGCCCGAGGACCGCCTCGATGAGCTGCTGGGGCTGGCCCACGACGTGCGGATGCGCTGGTGCGGCCCCGAGGTCGACGTCGAGGGCATCATCAGCCTGAAGACCGGCGGCTGCCCGGAGGACTGCCATTTCTGTTCCCAGTCGGGACTGTTCGAGTCCCCGGTGCGCAGCGCCTGGCTCGACGTCAACAACCTGGTGGAGTCGGCCAAGCAGACCGCCAAGACCGGGGCCACCGAGTTCTGCATCGTCGCGGCGGTCCGCGGTCCCGACGAGCGGCTGATGGCTCAGCTGGCCGCCGGCATCGAGGCGATCCGCAGCGAGGTCGACATCCAGATCGCCGCGTCGCTGGGGATGCTCACCCAGGATCAGGTGGATCGTCTCGCCGAGATGGGCGTGCACCGCTACAACCACAACCTGGAGACTGCCCGGTCGCACTTCCCGAACGTGGTCACCACCCACACCTGGGAGGAGCGCTGGCAGACCCTGTCGATGGTGCGCGACGCGGGCATCGAGATGTGCTGCGGCGGCATCCTGGGGATGGGCGAAACCCTCGAGCAGCGCGCCGAATTCGCCGTCGAGCTGGCCGAGCTCGGCCCCGACGAGGTGCCGCTGAACTTCCTCAACCCGCGGCCGGGCACCCCGCTGGCCGACGCCGAGGTGGTGCCGGTGCCCGAGGCGCTCACCGCGATCGCGGCGTTCCGCCTGGCGTTGCCGCGCACCATGCTGCGGTTCAGCGGCGGCCGGGAGATCACGCTGGGGGACCTCGGTGCCAAACGGGGCCTGCTGGGCGGCATCAACGCGGTGATCGTGGGCAACTATCTGACCACCTTGGGGCGCTCCATCGACGACGACCTCGAGATGCTCGACGAGCTGCAGATGCCGCTCAAGGCGTTCAACGCGAGCCTGTGACCCGCCGTGATGATCGCTGAGCTGCCCGCCCCGGTGGGCGCCGGCGTCTACAACGTCTACACCGGCGGCCCGGCGGGCTCGGCGTCGCCGACCGCGGCGCAGCTGGGACTGGAACCGCCCCGCTACTGCGCCGAGTGCGGCCGCCGCATGATCGTGCAGGTGCGTCCGAACGGCTGGCTGGCGCGGTGCTCCCGACACGGCGAGGTCGACTCCGCCGAGTTGGATCCGCGCCGGTGAGCCACGCAGCGCCGCGGGTGTCGCGGTCGCGGGCCGCCGCGCTGGTGGCCGCCGCGCTGGTGGTCGGCGGTGCGCTGGTCGGTGTGCTGTGGTCGCGGCTGGCCCCGGCGGCGCACGGGGTGGTCGCGCTGACCCGCGACGGCGACCGGATCCACGCCTACCTGGGCAACGAGGCCGACCATTTCTTCGTCGCCGCGTTTTTGATGCTGGGTCTGCTCGGCGCGCTCGCGGTGGTGGCCGCGGCCCTGGTGTGGCAGTGGCGCGCCCACCGCGGGCCGGTGCTGGCTGCGGCGCTGACCCTCGGCATGATCGGCGCGGCCGCCGCGGCCACCGCGGTCGGCTCCGGTGTCGTCCGGCTGCGCTACGGCACGCTGGACGTCGACGCCGTGGCGGTGACGCCCCAGAATCGGCTGGCCTACGTCACCGAGGCCCCCGCGGTGTTCTTCGGCACCTTGCCGCTGCAGGCGGCCGCCACGGTGCTGTTGCCGGCGGCCGCGGCCGCCTTGACCTATGCGGTGGCCACCGCCGCGGCACTGCGCGACGACCTGGGCGCCTACCCGCCGCAGGAGCCGCCGTCGGCGTCGCAACGGCGCGCGCCGGCGGTCACAGCGGCAGCCGGCGCACCGCCCGATGGGTCAACACCCGGGCGGTGACCAGCGCCAACCGGGCCATGCCCTGATAGGTCGCCGGATGGAACAGCACCGGCCAGGTGGTGCGCGATCGGTGTTCGGTGCGCGGGCGCCCGGCGAACCGATCGGTCAGCCAGCGCAGCGCCATCGGCGCCGAGAGCGGATGCAACAGCAGATGCTCGCCGAACGCGTCGCGGTGGTAGGTGACGTCGGTGCCGCCGGCCCGATAGGTCTCGGCCAGCTCGTCGATGTCGGCGACCGAGATCACCGGGTCGTGCACCGCCTGCACCAGCAGCACCGGCGGCACCGGGGCGGCTGCGCCCAGCGTGGTGTCGGCGAAGACGTGCTCGACCTGCGGCAGCGCCAGGATCTCCGGCAGGGGACGGTCGATGTAGTCGTCCATGTCCAGCCCGCGCATTCTCAGCAGCGCGGCACCGGTGGTCATGGTCTCCAGCCTGGCCAGCAGCGCCCGGCCCGCCTCGGTGGCGTGCTCGTCGATCACCGTGCGCAGCCCCGGGTAGCGGTGCGCCAGCGCGGCGATCACCAGCGCCGGCAGCGCGGCGAAGAACGTGCCGTTGAGCCGGCGGAACGTCTCCCCGAGGTTGCCCACCGGGGAGCCGAGCACCGCGCCGACGACGTTGAGGTCCGAGGCGTAGCTCGCGGCCGCCTCGGCGGCCCACGCGGTGGCCAGCCCGCCACCGGAGTACCCCCACAGCCCCACCGGGGTCTCGGCGGACAGCCCGAGCGCCGTGTGACCGAGGGCCGCACGCACCCCGTCGAGCACCCGGTAGCCGGGCTCATACGGTGCGCCCCACAGCCCGGCGAGGCCCTCGTGGTCGGGGATCGTGACCGTCCAGCCCTCCGCCAGCGCCGCCGCGATCAGCAGAAACTCCAGTTGCGGCACCGACCCGAGGGCCTGCGAGCGTCGCCGCAGCGCATACGACGGAAAGCAGCGGGAGGTGACCGCGTCGATCGCGCACTGATACGACAGCAACGGGCGCGGGGAGCGCGGGCAGCGCCCGACCGGGGCGAGCACGGTGGTCACCGCCGCCTCGGCGAGGCCGTTCATGTCCATCGTGCGGTAGAGCAGCTGGGTGGCGCTGACCCGCACCGGCAGCACCCCGAGAAACGCCAGCTCCACGTCGCGGGAGCGCAGCACCGTGCCCGGCTCGGCGTGTTCGAAGCCCGACGGCGGCAGGTAGAACGGATCGTCGGCCGGCAGCAGCGGGCGCACCCCGGGGCGCAGCTCCTCGTGCGGTGCGGCGCCGATCCACTGCGGCCGGCCGGCGTCGGTCAGTGCGTACGCGGGTTGCCCGGGCCCCATCGGCTGTCTCCCTTCGTGGCCCAGCGGCGGACCGCCGACCATTCTTACTTAAGGAGACCCTAAGAATCCAGTCGACTCTCCCCGGGGGGCCGAAATGCGGCGAATTCGTCGGTGATCCGCAACCGCGACTCGGTGAACCGGTACAGCGCCGCCGGGCGCCCGCCGCTGCGCCCGGACTGCGCGGTGGTGCCGGTGCGGCTGATCACCCCGCGACGGGTGAGCACCCGCTGCAGGTTGGTGGCGTCGACCTGGTAACCCAGCGCGGCCTCATAGAGGTCGCGCAATGTCGACAGCACGAATTCGGTTGGCGCCAAAGCGAACCCGATATTGGTGTAGGACATCTTGGCGACCAGACGGGTATGGGCGTGCGCGACCATCGGGCCGTGGTCGAACGCCATCGCGGGCAGGGCGGCCACCGGGTGCCAATGGGTGTCGGGCGGCAGTTCGGGGGTGGCGGGGGAGGGGACCAGACCCAGGAACGTGGCGGCCACCGTGCGCGGGCCGGGCATGCGTCCCGGATCGGAGAACACCGCGAGCTGTTCGAGATGGGCGAGCTCCTGCAGGTCGACCTTCTCGGCGAGCTGGCGGCGCACCGAGCTGACCAGATCTTCGTCGTCACGCAGCCGACCGCCCGGCAACGACCACGCGCCGCGTTCGGGATTGCGGGCGCGCTCCCACAGCAACACGTTGAGCTGGGGTTTCGTCACCCCCGGCGCGATCGAGCCGCTGGCGTCCAAGCCGCGAACCTGGAACACCACGGCGAGCACCTCGTGGCGGGTGTTACCATAAACCATGTTTTCGATTGTAAGTCGAAAACCTACGCGGCGGAAGGGTATGGCCATGACGGTCCTCAATCGCACCAGCCTGACGACGGTGGACGCCCTGGCGAGCAGCCTGGCTGACCGGATCGTCGACACCCCGACCGGCTACGGCGGGGTGGAACCCGACCAACAGTGGGCCCAGGAGATCCGGCGGCTGGCCAAGGCACGCAACGCCACCATCCTGGCGCACAACTACCAGGTGCCGGCCATCCAGGACATCGCCGACCATGTCGGCGACTCGCTGGCGCTGGCGCGGGCGGCGGCCGCCGCTCCGGAGGACACCATCGTGTTCTGCGGAGTGCACTTCATGGCCGAGACCGCCAAGATCCTCAGCCCGGACAAGACGGTGCTCATCCCCGACGAGCGGGCGGGCTGTTCGTTGGCCGACTCGATCACGGCGGCCGACCTGGCCGAATGGAAGGCCGAGCACCCCGGGGCCGCGGTGGTCAGCTACGTCAACACCACCGCGGCGGTCAAGGCGCTGACCGACTACTGCTGCACCTCGTCGAACGCGGTGGAGATCGTCGAGTCGATCGCCCCCGACCGCGAGGTGCTGTTCTGCCCCGACCAGTTCCTCGGCGCGCACGTGCGCCGGATCACCAACCGCACCAACATGCACATCTGGGCCGGGGAGTGCCACGTGCACGCCGGCATCAACGGCGACGAGCTGACCGCCCAGACCCGCGACAACCCCGAGGCGGAGCTGTTCGTGCATCCGGAGTGCGGCTGCGCGACCTCGGCGCTGTATCTGGCCGGGGAGGGCACGGTGCCCGAGGAGCAGGTCAAAATCTTGTCCACCGGCGGGATGCTGGCGGAGGCGAAGTCCACCGGGGCGAAGAAGGTGCTGGTGGCCACCGAGGTGGGGATGCTCTACCAGCTGCGCAACGCCGCCCCCGACGTCGACTTCCAGGCGGTCAACGAGAAGGCGTCGTGCAAGTTCATGAAGATGATCACCCCCGCGGCGCTGCTGCGCTGCCTGGTCGACGGCGCCGACGAGGTCGACGTCGATCCGACGACCCGCGAGGCCGCGCTGGCGTCGGTGCAGCGGATGATCGCGGTCGGGCAGCCGGGCAGCGGCGAATGAGCGTGGGCCCAGCCTGGGTCCAGCGCGCCGACGTCGCCGTGATCGGCACCGGGGTCGCCGGGCTCACCGCCGCGCTGGCCGCCCATCGGGCCGGGGCGCGCGTGGTGGTGTTGGCCAAGGCCGGATCGACGGCGACCCGCCACGCCCAGGGCGGCATCGCGGTGGTGCTGCCGCGGACCGCCGATTCGGTGCAGGCCCACGTCGCCGACACCGTGGCCGCCGGCGGGGGGCTCTGCGACCCCGCCGCGGTGTCCTCGATCGTCGCCGACGGATTCGCCGCGGTCAGCGAACTGGTGGGTGCCGGCGCGCGGTTCGATGAGGCCGCCCCGCGCCGCTGGGCGCTGACCCGCGAGGGCGGGCACTCGCGGCGCCGCATCCTGCACGCCGGCGGCGACGCCACCGGAGCAGAGGTGCAGCGCGCTCTGGACGCCGCGGCGGTCGCCTTGGACATCCGCACCGGCGAGGTGGCGGTGCGGGTGCTGCGCGCGGACACCGGCGGCACCGTCACCGGGGTGCAGGTGCTCGGCGCCGACGGGCTCGGCGTGCTGGAGGCGCCCGCGGTGATCCTGGCGACCGGCGGGCTCGGGCAGCTGTATGCGGCGACCACCAACCCGGCCGGCTCGACCGGGGACGGGATCGCGCTGGCCCTGTGCGCCGGCGCTCCGGTCGCCGACCTGGAGTTCATCCAGTTCCACCCGACGATGCTCTACGGCGGGCCGGGCGGGCCGCAGCGCCCCCTGGTCACCGAGGCGATCCGGGGGGAGGGCGCGGTGCTGCGCGACGCCCGCGGCGACGCGGTGACCGACGGGGTCCACCCGATGGGCGATCTGGCGCCGCGCGACGTCGTCGCGGCCGCGATCGCCGCCCGGCTGCGCGCCACCGGCGATCCGTGCGTGTTCCTCGACGCCCGGGCCCTCGACGACGTCGCCGAGCGGTTCCCGACCGTCACCGCCGCCTGCCGGCGCGCCGGCATCGACCCGGCCCGCCAGCCGATCCCGGTGGTGCCCGGGGCGCATTACAGCTGCGGCGGGGTGCTGACCGACGTGCACGGCCAGACCGCCGTGCCGGGTCTGTTCGCCGCCGGGGAGGTGGCCCGCACCGGCATGCACGGCGCCAACCGGCTGGCCTCCAACAGCCTGCTGGAGGGCCTGGTGGTCGGGGGACGCGCCGGGCGTGCGGCCGCCGGCTACGCCCGCGGCGCCGCCCGGCCGAAAACGCGCTGGCCGGGCCCGCCGTCGCCACGCGCCGTCGCGCGCCCCACCTTGCAGCCGGCGATGAGCCGTGACGCCGGCGTGCTGCGCGACGCGGCCGGAGTGGCCCGGCTCACCGACCTGGTGGGCACGGCCGCGCCGCGCGCCCTGCGGGATCCGGCCGCGGTGGAAGACGCCGCCCTGACGCTGACCGCGCAGGCGGTGGCGCTCGCCGCCGGCCTGCGCACCGAGAGTCGCGGCTGCCACCACCGCGGCGAGCATCCGGGCACCGACGCCGGCCAGGCCCGGCCCAACCCGGTCGAACTCGTCGGCGACGTGGTGCGCGCGGTCTCCCCGGCGGTGGCGTGCTGATGACGTTCCCCACCCCTGAGTTGGCCCCCCACGAGTTGGCCGAGGCGCGCGCGGTCATCGCCCGCGCCCTCGATGAGGATCTGCGCTACGGGCCGGACATCACCACGCTGGCGACGGTGCCCGAGGGCGCGATGGCCACCGGCGCCCTGGTCACCCGGGAGCCCGGCGTGATCGCCGGGGTGGACGTGGCGCTGCTGGTGCTCGACGAGGTCCTCGGCCCCGAGGGGTTCCGCGTCCTCGACCGGGTCGAGGACGGCACCAGGCTGCCGGCCGGCGCGCCGCTGCTGCGGGTGGAGGCGCTCACCTTGGGGCTGCTCACCGCCGAGCGCACCCTGCTGAATCTGGTCTGCCACCTGTCCGGGGTGGCGACCACCACCGCGGCGTGGGCCGACGCGGTCCGCGGCACCCGCGCGCGCATCCGCGACACCCGCAAGACGCTGCCCGGGCTGCGCGCCCTGCAGAAATACGCGGTCCGGGTCGGCGGCGGCGTCAACCACCGCATGGGCCTCGGCGACGCCGCGCTGATCAAGGACAACCACGTCGCGGCGGCCGGGTCGGTGGTGGCGGCCCTGCACGCGGTGCGCCGGGCCGCCCCGGAGCTGTTGTGCGAGGTCGAGGTGGACTCCCTCGAACAACTCGACGCGGTGCTCGCCGAGGACGTCGGGTTGATCCTGCTGGATAATTTCCCGGTCTGGCAGACCCAGATCGCGGTGCAACGCCGCGATGCCACCGCCCCGGGGGTGCTGCTGGAGTCCTCCGGCGGGCTCGCCCTGCAGAACGCCGCCGACTACGCCGGCACCGGGGTGGACTACCTGGCGGTCGGGGCGCTCACCCACTCGGTGCGCGTGCTCGACATCGGCCTGGACATGTGAGCCAGCCGGCTCAGGAGTCGATGTCGGCGACCAGCACCGCCACTCGCTTGCCCTGCAGCCGCACCGCCCACGGCAGATCCTTGCCGGCCGGGGCGCCGGCCGGGATCACCCGCGGGTGAGTGATGTGAATCTCGTTGCGGAACAACCGCACATCGGCCTCACCGGCGGCCAGCACGTTTTTGACCCAGTCGGCCTTGCCGTGTCCCAGCGCGATCGCCAGCTGGTTGCCCTTGCGGTAGGTGGTCACCACCGTCTCGTAGGGCTTGCCGGATTTGCGGCCCCGATGCTTGATCACCGACGCGCCGGGCAGGTACCGCGACAGCGGACGCATCCACGGGTTCATGTATTTGATCTGCAGCCGGTCCAACCACGGGGGGAAGATCACCGGCATCCCGGAGGCGCTGGCGGGGTTCTGCTTGTCGGACATGACGGCTCCGTTCACCGAGGTCGGGTGCGGTCAACTCTACCGTCCCCGGTGGCGGCGGCGGCCGTGGTGGCGCACCGGCAAAACTCGGTTGAGCTGCTCTGGGACAAT
Organism: Mycolicibacillus parakoreensis; assembly: GCF_022370835.2. Next base: position 1,936,532 of record NZ_CP092365.1, on the reverse strand, counting down.
GGGCGACGTGACCGCTGAACTGATGGCCCGCCTCGACCTGCGCGGCGCCGACCTCACCGCCGCGGCGCTGCGCACCGTGCTGCCGCGCGGCGGAGTCGACACCGACGCCGTGCTCGACGATGTCGCGCCGATCGTCGCGGCGGTGGCCGAGCGCGGCGCCGCCGCGGCGCTGGACTACGGCGCGGCGTTCGATCGGGTCCGGCCCGCCGCGGTGCGGGTCCCCGGCGCCGCACTCACCGACGCGCTCGGCGCGCTCGACCCGCAGGTGCGCGCCGCCCTGCAACTGGCCATCGACCGGGCGCGCACGGTGCACGCCGACCAGCGGCGCACCGACGCCACCACCACGGTGGCCGCCGGGGCGACGGTGACCCAGCGGTGGGTGCCGGTGGACCGGGTGGGGCTCTACGTGCCCGGCGGCAACGCCGTCTACCCGTCCAGCGTGGTGATGAACGTGGTGCCCGCCCAACTCGCCGGGGTGCCCTCGCTGGTGGTGGCCAGCCCGCCGCAGGCGCGCTTCGGCGGTCTGCCGCATCCGACCATCCTGGCCGCGGCCGCCCTGCTCGGCGTCGACGAAGTGTGGGCGGTCGGCGGCGCGCAGGCGGTGGCCCTGCTCGCCTACGGCGGCACCGACACCGACGGGACCGCACTGGCGCCGGTGGACATGATCACCGGCCCGGGCAACCTCTACGTCACCGCCGCCAAACGGGTGTGCCGCTCGCGGGTGGGCATCGACGCCGAGGCCGGCCCCACCGAGATCGCCGTCCTCGCCGACGACACCGCCGACCCGGTCCACGTCGCCGCGGATCTGATCAGCCAGGGCGAGCACGACGAGATGGCCGCCGCGGTGCTGGTCACCGCGAGCCCGACCCTGGCCGACGCCGTCGACGCCGAGGTGGCGCGCCAGCTGGCGACCACCGTGCACCACGACCGGGTGCGCGCGGCGCTGACCGGCACGCAGTCGGCGATCGTGCTCGTCGACGACCTCGCCGCCGGGGTCGCGGTGGTCAACGCCTACGCCGCGGAACACCTGGAGATCCAGACCGCAGACGCCGCCGCGGTGGCAAACCGAATCCGTTCCGCCGGAGCGATTTTCGTTGGACCCTACGCGCCGGTCAGCCTCGGCGACTACTGCGCGGGCTCCAACCATGTGCTACCGACCGCCGGGTCGGCGCGCCACGCCAGCGGGCTGTCGGTGCAGACGTTTTTGCGCGGCATCCACGTCGTCGACTACACCGAAGCCGCCCTGAAAGAGGTGAGCTCCCAGGTCATCACGCTGGCCAACTCCGAGGATCTGCCCGCCCACGGCGAGGCCGTCCGACGTCGGTTCCAGGACGGCCCGCGATGAGGGCGCCGATCACGCTCGCCGATCTGCCGCTGCGCGAGGACCTACGGGGCAAATCGCCCTACGGCGCCCCGCAGCTGGCGGTGCCGGTCCGGTTGAACACCAACGAGAATCCGCACCCGCCGAGCCACGCGCTCGTCGAGGACGTGGCGGTCTCGGTCCGCGAGGCCGCCGCCGACCTGCACCGCTACCCCGACCGGGACGCGGTGGCGTTGCGCACCGACCTGGCCGCCTACCTCGTCGCCCAGACCGGTGTGGCGCTCACCGTCGACAACGTGTGGGCAGCCAACGGCTCCAACGAGATCCTGCAACAGCTGTTGCAGGCGTTCGGCGGTCCGGGACGCAGCGCACTCGGGTTCGTGCCGTCGTACTCGATGCACCCGATCATCTCCGACGCAACCCAGACCGAGTGGCGAGAGGCCCGGCGCGACACCGACTTCGGAATCGACATCGACGTCGCCGTCGCCGCGATCGCCGACCGACACCCCGACGTGGTGTTCGTCGCCAGCCCCAACAACCCGTCGGGGCAGAGCATCGCGCCCGCGCAGTTGCGTCGGCTGCTCGAGGCGGCACCGGGAGTGGTGATCGTCGACGAGGCCTACGGCGAGTTCTCCACCCGGCCCAGCGCGGCGGCGCTGCTGGGGGAGTACCCGGCCAAACTCATCGTCACCCGCACCATGAGCAAGGCGTTCGCGTTCGCCGGCGGTCGGTTGGGGTATCTGATCGCCGACCCGGCGGTGATCGAGGCGATGCTGCTGGTGCGGTTGCCCTACCACCTGTCGGCGCTCACCCAGGCCGCCGCCCGCGCGGCGCTGCGCCACGCCGACGACACCCTGGCCAGCGTGGCCACCCTGATCGCCGAACGCGACCGCGTCGGCGCGGCGCTGCGCGCCGCCGGGTTCCGGGTGATCCCCAGCGATGCCAACTTCGTGCTGTTCGGCGCGTTCGCCGACGCACCGAGGGCCTGGCAGCTCTACCTCGACACCGGGATCCTCATCCGTGACGTCGGCATCGACGGCTATCTGCGGGCCACCATCGGGTTGGCCGCCGAGAACGACGCCCTGCTGGCGGCCAGTGCCGCCTTGGCCGGGACCGAGCTCACCCAACCGCAAGGAGTCCAGTGACCGAGCACCGTCGCGCCCACGTGCAGCGCACCACCAAGGAGTCCGACATCGTCGTCGACCTCGACCTCGACGGCAGCGGGACGGTGCAGATCGACACCGGCATCCCGTTCTTCGATCACATGTTGACCGCGCTGGGCAGCCACGCCAGCTTCGATCTGACCGTGCGCGCCGCCGGCGACGTCGACATCGAGGCCCACCACACCGTCGAGGACACCGCGATCGTGCTCGGCCAGGCGCTCGGACAGGCCCTGGGCGACAAGGCCGGCATCCGGCGCTTCGGGGACGCGTTCATCCCGATGGATGAGACATTGGCCCACGCCGCCGTCGACGTCTCCGGGCGGGCCTACTGTGTGCACAGCGGCGAGCCCGAACACCTGCTGCACACCACGATCGCCGGCAGCGCGGTGCCCTATCACACCGTGATCAACCGACACGTGTTCGAAACCTTGGCGTCCAACGCCCGCATCGCGCTGCATGTGCGGGTGCTCTACGGGCGCGACCCGCACCACATCACCGAGGCGCAGTACAAGGCGGTGGCCCGTGCGTTGCGCCAGGCCGTCGAACCCGATCCGCGTGTCGTCGGCGTGCCGTCGACCAAAGGGGCGCTGTAGCCCGGATGAGCCCGCGTGTGGTGGTGCTCGACTACGGATCGGGCAACTTGCGCTCGGCGCAGCGCGCCCTGCAACGCGTCGGTGCGACCGTGGAGGTCACCGCCGACGCCGACGCCGCCCGAGCCGCCGACGGGCTGGTGGTGCCCGGGGTGGGGGCGTTCGCTTCCTGCATGGCCGGGCTGCGCGGCATCGGCGGCCACACGCTGATCGCCGAGCGGGTCCGCGCCGGACACCCGGTGCTCGGGGTCTGTGTGGGCATGCAGATCCTGTTCGCCCGGGGAGTGGAGTTCGGCGTGCAGACCACCGGCTGCGGGCAGTGGGCCGGGGAGGTCAGCCGCCTCGACGCCCCGGTGATCCCGCACATGGGCTGGAACACCGTGGCCGCGGCCGCCGACAGTCTGCTGTTCCGCGGCCTCGACGCGGCGACCCGGTTCTACTTCGTGCACTCCTACGCCGCCCAGCGCTGGGACGGGTCGGCGCAGGCCCGGCTGGGCTGGTCGACCCATCACAGCCGGTTTCTCGCCGCGGTCGAGGACGGTCCGCTGGCGGCCACCCAGTTCCATCCGGAGAAAAGCGGCGATGCCGGTGCGCAGCTGCTGCGCAACTGGGTCGCCGCACTGTGAGTTAGGGTCGTTTGCCGTGGCGCTCATACTTCTTCCCGCAGTCGATGTCGTCGAGGGTCGCGCCGTGCGACTGGTGCAGGGCAAGGCCGGCAGCGAGACCGAGTACGGCTCGGCGCTCGACGCCGCCCGGGGCTGGCAACGCGACGGCGCCGAGTGGATCCACCTGGTCGACCTGGATGCGGCGTTCGGGCGCGGCAGCAACCGGGAACTGCTCGCCGACGTGGTCGGGCGCCTCGACGTCAACGTCGAGCTCTCCGGCGGCATCCGCGACGACGACTCGTTGGCGGCGGCGCTGGCCACCGGCTGCGCGCGGGTCAACCTGGGTACCGCGGCGCTGGAGAACCCGCAGTGGTGTGCGCGGGTGATCGCCGAGCACGGCGAGAGGGTCGCGGTCGGCCTGGACGTGCAGATCATCGGTGACGAGCACCGGCTGCGCGGGCGGGGCTGGGAGAGCGACGGCGGTGACCTGTGGCCGGTGCTCGAACGTCTCGATGCCGAGGGCTGCTCCCGGTTCGTGGTCACCGATGTCACCAAGGACGGCACGCTGGGCGGACCGAACCTGGAGTTGCTGCGCAACGTCGCCGAGTGCACCGACGCCCCGGTGATCGCCTCCGGCGGGGTGTCGAGCCTCGACGACCTGCGCGCGATCGCCACCCTCACCGAGTCCGGCGTGGAAGGCGCCATCGTCGGCAAGGCGCTCTACGCCGGTCGGTTCACGCTGCCGCAGGCCCTGACCGCGGTGCGGGAGTAGGTGGCGTGGCGGCGGACACGAATGACCTGACTGCGCTGGTGAGCACGGCGTCGCGGATTCTCGACGGCGTGTGTGAGCCTTTCCTGTCCGGGTACCGCTCCGCGGCCGCCGTGCACAAGTCCGGCAACGACTTCGCCACCGAAGTGGACCTGGCCATCGAACGTGAGGTCTCCGCGGCGCTGGTGGCCGAGACCGGAATCGGGGTGCACGGCGAGGAATTCGGCGGCCCTCCGATCGATTCGCCGCTGGTGTGGGTGATCGACCCGATCGACGGCACGTTCAACTACGCGGCCGGTTCACCGATGGCGGCGATCCTGCTCGGCCTGCTGCGTGACGGAGAGCCGGTGGCCGGACTGACCTGGATCCCGTTCACCGGTCAGTCCTACACGGCCGTGGCCGACGGGCCGTTGATGCGCAACGGGCAGGCTCAACCGGCACTGCCCGCCGGGCGCCTCGATGAGGCGATCGTGGGCATCGGCACGTTCAACGTCGACTGGCGCGGCCGGTATCCGGGTCGCTACCGGCTGGCCGTACTCGAACAACTCAGCCGGGTCACCTCCCGGCCCCGGATGCACGGCGCCACCGGGATCGACTTGGCCTATGTGGCCGACGGGATCTTCGGCGGGGCACTTAGTTTCGGCGACCACATCTGGGACCACGCCGCCGGGGTGGCGCTGGTGCGCGCCGCCGGCGGCGTCGTCACCGATCTGGCCGGCCGACCCTGGACCGCAACGTCACGCTCCGCACTGGCCGCCGCCCCGGGCATCCACGACCAGATCCTCGAGGTGCTCCAGCTCGTCGGCGAGCCGAAGGACTACTGAGATGACCACCGAGACAACGAAGGCCAATGATGTTGCGGTGCGAGTGATTCCGTGCCTAGATGTCGACGACGGCCGAGTGGTCAAGGGGGTCAACTTCGCAAACCTGCGTGATGCCGGCGACCCGGTGGAGCTGGCCGCCCGCTACGACACCGAGGGCGCCGACGAGTTGACCTTCCTCGACGTCACCGCGTCGTCGTCCGGACGGGCCACCATGCTCGACGTGGTGCGCCACACCGCCGAGCAGGTGTTCATCCCGCTGACCGTGGGCGGCGGGGTCCGCAGCGTCGCCGACGTCGACGCGCTGCTGCGCGCCGGCGCCGACAAGGTCTCGGTGAACACCGCCGCCATCGCGCGCCCGGAGCTGCTGGCGGAGCTGGCCGCCCAGTTCGGCTCCCAGTGCATCGTGTTATCGGTCGACGCGCGCAGCGTGCCGGCCGGCGAGGCCCCCACCGCGTCGGGCTGGGAGGTCACCACCCACGGCGGGCGCCGCGGTACCGGCATCGACGCGGTGGACTGGGCGGTGCGCGGCGCCGAGTTGGGGGTGGGGGAGATCCTGCTGAACTCGATGGACGCCGACGGCACCAAGAACGGCTTCGACCTGCCGATGCTGCGCGCGGTGCGCGCCGCGGTGGCGGTGCCGGTGATCGCCAGCGGCGGGGCCGGAGCGCCCGAGCATTTCGCCCCGGCGGTGGTCGCCGGCGCCGACGCGGTGCTGGCGGCCAGCGTCTTCCACTTCGGTGAGCTCACCATCGGGCAGGTGAAGGCGGCGATGGCCGCCGAGGGGATCGTCGTGCGATGAGCACCCTGGATCCCGCGATCGCGGCCCGGCTCAAACGCAACGCCGACGGATTGTTCACCGCGGTCGTCCAGCAGCGCGGCACCGGCGACGTGCTGATGGTCGCCTGGATGGACGATGCGGCGCTGGCGCGCACCCTGGCGACCCGGGAGGCCACCTACTTCTCCCGCTCGCGCGGCGCACAGTGGGTCAAAGGCGCCACCTCCGGGAACACCCAGCACGTCGTCTCGGTGCGGCTGGACTGCGACGGCGACGCGGTGCTGCTGGAGGTCGACCAGGTCGGCGGGGCCTGCCACACCGGCGATCACAGCTGCTTCGACGCCGATCTGCTGCTCGGCCCGGAGTAGTGCCGCGCGCGATGACGATCATTGTCCGACCGCATCTCTACAATCGAAAGCATGTTCGATGACTTAGCGGATCCGGCCGATCTCACCGGGATCGATGACGCCGCGCTGGCCGCGGCGATCACCGGGTGGACCCAAGCGGAGGCCGCGACCGCGGCCCGGCGGTTGGCCGCGGTCGCCGAGTTGGTGCGGCGCCGCGCGAACGGGCCGGTGGAATGCGAGCGCTGGTCTTGCGACAACTGGGACGCGATGGCGGCCGAGGTGGGCGCCGCGATGGGGGTCAGCCATGGCATCGCCTCGGGGCAGATGCACCTCGGCACGGCCCTGCGGGAGCGTTTTCCGCTGGTGGCAGCGCTCTTCGCCGAGGGCAAGATCTCCGCCCGGCTGGTGAGCCTGGTCGTGTGGCGCACCGGGCTGATCGAGAACGCGTCCACCGTGGCCAAAGTGGACCGTGACCTCGCCCGGAATCTGCGGCGCTACGGACGTCTCTCGCTGAACAAGGCGACCGCGGCCATCGATGCGATCGTCGACTACCACGATCCGGGGGCGCTGCGGCGTACCCGCAACGACACTCGCAGCCGCGAGGTCGTCTTCGACAGTGAGGCCGAGAACTCCCCGGGCATCACCGCGTTCTGGGGGCGCCTTTACAGCACCGACGCCTCCGTGCTCGACCAACGGCTGACCGCGATGGCCCGCGAACTCTGCGACGCCGATCCGCGCACCATCGCGCAGCGCCGCGCCGATGCACTCGGGGTGCTCGCCGCCGGCGGGCAGCACCTGGCCTGCACCTGCGGGCAACCGGACTGCCCGACCGGCGCCGACACCGGTCGCGGCGCCTCCGCGGTGGTGGTCCACGTCGTCACCGATCAGGACTCTGTCGAGGTCCCGGCCGATGCGGAACTGTCCGGGCAGGGCTTGGCCCCGGCCACCTCGCAGATCGTTCGTCCCGCGGCCAAGCCCTCGCTGCTGATCGGCGGGGAGGTGCTGCCCAACCCGCTGCTGGCCGAACTCATCGCCAGCGGGGCCGCCATCCGGACCATTCGCCATCCCGGCACCAGCGCCCCAGAACCCGGCTACCGCCCCTCGGCCGCGCTGGCGGAATTCGTCCGCTGCCGCGACCTGACCTGCCGCTTCCCCAACTGCGACCGGCCCGCCCAGTTCTGCGACATCGACCACACCATCCCCTACGGCGACGGCGGGCCGACCTGCGCGTCCAACCTCAAACTCGTCTGCCGCAAACATCACCTGCTGAAAACGTTCTGGACCGCCTGGCACGACGAGCAGCACCCCGACGGCACCGTCATCTGGACCGCCCCCACCGGGCAGCGCTACACCACCCGACCGGGCAGCACCATCCTGTTTCCCGCGCTGTGCCGGCCCACGGCGCCGGTACCGCCACGTCCCCACCAGCGCGAAGGCCTACCGGTGCCGGGACGCTCCCTGATGATGCCGACCCGCCGCTGCACTCGCGCCACCGACCGGTCCCGCCGCATCCAGGCCGAACGCGCCCTCAACGCTGAACATGTCGCCGAACGCAATCGGCCGCCCCCGTTTTGACGGCGGCTACGCCGCCCCCCGGTTTTGCAGCACCGCCAGCGCCTTGTCGGCGTGGCTGTCCATGTTGAACTCGCTGGCGATCACCTCGAGCACCCGCTGATCGGTGTCGATGACGAACGTGGTGCGTTTGACCGGCAGCAGTTTGCCCAACAGCCCGCGTTTCACCCCGAACTCGGCGGCGACGGCGCCGTCGGCGTCGGAGAGCAGCGGGTAGTCGAAGGTGTGCTTCTCGGCGAACTGGGCCTGCTTGGTCACCGGGTCGGCGCTGATCCCGACCCGCTGGGCGCCGACCGCGGCGAATTCGGCGGTCAGGTTGCGGAAATGGCAGGCCTCCTTGGTGCACCCGGGGGTCATCGCGGCGGGATAGAAGAACAACACCACCGGCCCGTCGGCCAGCAGCGCGCTGAGCCGGCGGGGCGTGCCGGTCTGGTCGGGCAGTTCGAAGTCGGCCACCGTGTCACCAGGTTTCATGCTCGCCACGCTACGCCGGGCCACATCGGGTCGTCTGGGAGGATGAACCGCGTGCAGACCGACACCGTCGATTCGCAGGCCACGCTGTCTCGCGAGGACTTCCGCGCTCTGGCCGCCGACCACCGGGTGGTGGCGGTGACCCGCAAGGTGCTCGCCGACGCCGAGACCCCGCTGTCGGCCTACCGCAAACTCGGTGCCGGGCGTCCGGGCACCTTCCTGCTGGAGTCCGCGGAGAACGGCCGGTCCTGGTCCCGGTGGTCGTTCATCGGCGCCGGCGCCCCGACCGCGTTGACCGTGCGTGACGGCGCCGCCACCTGGCTCGGCGCCACCCCGCAGGGGGCACCCACCGGCGGGGATCCGCTGCAGGTGCTGGCCGCCACCTTGGAGTTGCTGGCCACCGAGACCCTGCAGGAGCTGCCGCCGCTCTCGGGCGGGATGGTCGGGTTTTTCACCTACGACCTGGTGCGCCGCCTGGAGCGCCTGCCGGAACTGACCGTCGACGACCTCGGCCTGCCGGACATGCTGTTGTTGTTGGCGACCGACATGGCCGCGGTCGACCATCATGAGGGCACGATCACGCTCATCGCCAACGCGGTGAACTGGGACGGCACCGCCGACCGGGTCGATGAGGCCTACGACGACGCCGTGGACCGCCTCGACGTGATGACCGCCGCGCTGGGCCAGCCGCTGCCGTCGACGGTGGCCACATTCCACCGACCGCAGCCGCAGTACCGGGCGCAGCGCACCGAGGACGACTACAGCCGGATCGTCGACCGGTTGGTCGGCGAGATCGAGGCCGGTGAGGCGTTTCAGGTGGTGCCCTCGCAGCGCTTCGAGATCGACACCGCCGTCGACCCGATCGACGTCTACCGGATGCTGCGGGTCTCCAACCCCAGCCCGTACATGTACCTGCTGCACGTGCCCGACGACCACGGCGAGTTGGCCTTCTCGATCGTCGGGTCCAGTCCGGAGGCCCTGGTCACCGTCGCCGACGGGCGCGCGACCACCCATCCGATCGCCGGCACCCGCTGGCGCGGGCAGACCGACGAGGAAGACCAGCTCCTCGGCAAGGAGTTGCTGGCCGACCAGAAGGAGCGCGCCGAGCACCTGATGCTGGTCGACCTGGGCCGCAACGACCTGGGGCGGGTGTGTGTGCCGGGTAGCGTCCGGGTGGAGGATTACAGCCACATCGAACGCTACAGCCACGTCATGCACCTGGTGTCGACGGTGACCGGGCTGCTGGCCGAGGGCCGCACCGCGCTGGATGCGGTGACCGCCTGCTTCCCGGCCGGCACCCTGTCGGGGGCGCCGAAGGTGCGCGCGATGGAGCTGATCGAACAGGTCGAGAAGACCCGCCGGGGCCTGTACGGCGGGGTGGTCGGCTATCTCGACTTCGCCGGCAACGCCGACTTCGCGATCGCCATCCGCACCGCGTTGATGCGCGACGGCACCGCGTACGTCCAGGCCGGCGGCGGGGTGGTGGCCGACTCCAACGGCCCCTACGAGTACACCGAGGCCACCAACAAGGCCCGCGCGGTACTCGGCGCCGTCGCCGCGGCGGAGACACTCACCCGGCCTTCCGGAGGGCGCGGTGGCTGAGCCGCCGGCCCGACGCCACACCCAGGTGCCGCTGCGAGTCGCCCAGCTGTTGCTGCTCGCCGCCGCCGGAGGACTGTGGGCGGCCTCGCGGCTGCCGTGGGTGACGATCCGCTCCGCCGATGGACTCGGCCAGCCGACCCGCACCACCGTCGACGGAGCCACCTGGTCGACGGGCCTAGTGGCGTTGGCGGTGGTGCTGGTGGCCGCGGCGGTCGCCGCCGTGGCGGTGCGGGGCTGGCCGCTGCGGATCCTGGCGTTGCTGGTCGCCGGGGCGAGCCTGGCCACCGGCTATCTGGCGGTGGGCCAGTGGGCGGCCGGCGACGTGGCGGCCCGGGCCGCCGAGCTGGCCGACGTTCCGGTGCAGTCGCTGACCAGCGGCACCGAGCGGCATCTCGTCGGTGCCGGTATCGCCTTGGCCGTGGCGGTGGTCACGCTGGTGGCGGCCACGCTGTTGATGCGGGCGGCGTCGTACCGGGAGGCGGCCGCGAAATACGCTGCTCCCGCAGCCCGCCGCTCGAGGGCGCAGGCCACCGGGCCGGCGACGGCGGGCACGGCGGAATTGTCGGAGCGGATGATCTGGGATGCCCTCGATGAGGGCCGCGACCCCACCGACGCCGAGGGCCTGAGCGAGGGCCGGTGAGCGTCGACACAGTACCGGCGGCTACCCTTCGGGGTGCACCATTCGGTATGTGGGGAAGGAACCGACGGTCATGAGCTCGGCTACTGTGCTCGACTCCATCATCGAGGGAGTCCGCGCCGACGTCGCTGCTCGGGAGGCCCGGATCCCGATGGCGGAGATCAAGGCCGCCGCCGAGTCGGTGCGGCCGCCGCACGACGTGATGGCCGCCCTGCGCGAACCCGGCATCGGGGTGATCGCCGAGGTGAAGCGGGCCAGTCCGTCGAAGGGGGAGCTGGCCTCGATCGGCGACCCGGCCGAGCTGGCGCGCGCCTACGAGGCCGGTGGCGCGCGGGTGGTCAGCGTGTTGACCGAGGAACGTCGGTTCGGCGGTTCGTTGGCCGATCTGGACGCGGTGCGCGCGGCGGTGTCGATCCCGGTCCTGCGCAAAGACTTTGTTGTACGTCCGTATCAGATCCATGAGGCGCGGGCGCACGGAGCGGACATGTTGTTGCTCATCGTCGCCGCGTTGGAGCAACCCGCCCTGGTGTCGCTGCTGGAGCGCACCGAATCGTTGGGCATGACCGCCCTGGTGGAGGTGCACACCGAAGAGGAGGCCGACCGCGCGCTGCAGGCCGAGGCGAAGGTGATCGGCGTCAACGCCCGCAACCTCAAGACTCTGCAGGTGGACCGGGACTGCTTCGCCCGCATCGCACCCGGTCTGCCCAGCAACGTCATCCGGGTCGCCGAGTCCGGGGTGCGCGGCCCCGCCGATCTGTTGGCCTACGCCGGTGCCGGCGCCGACGCCGTGCTCGTCGGCGAGGGGCTGGTCACCAGCGAGGATCCGCGCGTCGCGGTCGCGGACCTGGTCACCGCCGGAACTCACCCGTCCTGCCCGAAGCCGGCTCGTTGACCCGCTGATGGCACGTTCGTCGGGACCCGAGCTGCCCCGCCCCAGCGCCGCCGTCGCCGAACCGACCGGGCACGATCCGGACACCGGGGGCCATTTCGGTGTCTACGGAGGGCGTTTCGTCGCCGAAGCACTGATGGGGGTGATCGAAGAGACCACCGCCGCCTACGACAAGGTACGCACCGACGCGGAGTACCTCGACACCCTCGACCGGCTGCAGACGCACTACACGGGGCGCCCCTCCCCGTTGTACGAGGCCGAGCGGCTCAGCGATCACGCCGGCGGCGCACGCCTCTTCCTCAAACGAGAAGACTTGAACCACACCGGATCCCACAAGATCAACAATGTGCTCGGCCAGGCGTTACTGGCCAAACACATGGGCAAGAGCCGGGTGATCGCCGAGACCGGCGCCGGCCAGCACGGCGTGGCCACCGCCACCGCGTGCGCGCTGCTCGGCTTGCAGTGCCGGGTGTACATGGGTGCGGTCGACACCGAACGCCAGGCCCTCAACGTGGCGCGCATGCGGTTGCTCGGCGCCGAGGTCATCGCCGTCGACGCCGGTTCGAAGACCCTCAAAGATGCGATCAACGAAGCGTTTCGGGACTGGGTCACCAATGCCGACGAAACCTACTACTGTTTCGGCACCGCTGCCGGGCCGCACCCGTTCCCGGCGATGGTGCGTGACTTCCAGCGGATCATCGGCTTGGAGACCCGGGTGCAGATCCAGGACCAGGCCGGCCGACTGCCCGACGCGGTGACCGCCTGCGTGGGCGGCGGGTCCAACGCCATCGGTATGTTCCACGCGTTCATCGATGACCCGGGGGTGCGGCTCGTCGGCTACGAGGCCGCCGGCGACGGTGTGAACACCGGCCGGCACGCCGCGACGTTCGCTGGTGGCTCCCCCGGGGCGTTCCACGGCTCGTTTTCCTATCTTTTGCAAGACGAGGACGGGCAGACCATCGAGTCGCACTCGATCTCGGCGGGATTGGACTATCCCGGTGTCGGACCCGAACACGCTCAGCTGCGCGATCTCGGGCGCGCCGAGTACCGGCCGATCACCGACACCGAGGCGATGGACGCGTTCCGTCTGCTCTGCCGCACCGAGGGCATCATCCCGGCCATCGAATCGGCGCACGCGGTCGCCGGCGCACTGCAGCTGGGCACCGAGCTGGGTCGCGGCTCCATCATCGTGGTGAATCTCTCCGGCCGCGGTGACAAGGATGTGGAGACCGCGGCGACCTGGTTCGGGCTGCTCGACGAGGGCGCGGAGCAGGCATGACCGAAGGCAGGCTGGCCGGGCTGTTCGCAACCTGCCGCGCGGAGAACCGCTCGGCGTTGATCGGGTATCTACCCACCGGATTTCCCGACGTGGCGACCTCGATCACCGCGATGACCGCGCTGATCGAATCCGGATGCGACATCGTCGAAGTAGGCGTGCCCTATTCCGATCCGGGCATGGACGGTCCGACCATCGCCGCGGCCACCTCGGCTGCGCTGGCCGGCCGCGTGCGGGTGCGCGACACGCTCGCGGCGGTGGAGGCGATCAGCAACGCCGGCGGCCGGGTCGTGGTGATGACCTACTGGAATCCGGTGCTGCGCTACGGCGTCGACGCCTTCGCCCGTGATCTGGCCGCCGCCGGCGGTGACGGGTTGATCACCCCGGACCTCATCGTCGATGAGGCCGACGAGTGGCTGGCGGCCTCCGATGCACACGGGCTGGACCGGATCTTTCTGGTGGCACCGTCGTCGACGCCTCAGCGGTTGGCCACCACCGTGGAGGCCACGCGCGGTTTCGTCTACGCGGCGTCCACGATGGGGGTCACCGGTGCGCGGGACGCGGTCTCGCAGGCGGCACCGGAGCTGGTGCACCGTGTCCGTGAAGTCTCCGACATCCCGGTCGGTGTCGGGCTGGGGGTGCGGTCACGCCAACAGGCCACCGAGATTGGAGCGTACGCCGACGGGGTCATCGTCGGGTCGGCGCTGGTCTCGGCGCTCACCGACAGTGTGACGGCGTTGCGCGGGCTGACGGCCGAGTTGGCCGCCGGCGTGCGACAAAGGACGACAACACCATGATGACTGACCTGCTGACCTTCCTGCCGAGTCCATCACGCGGAGTGTGGTACGTCGGTCCCGTTCCCATTCGTGCTTACGCCCTCTGCATCGTGGTGGGCATCCTGGTGGCCCTCTGGCTGGGCGATCGACGGTGGGTGGCCCGCGGGGGCCAACGCGGCGTCATCTACGACATCGCCTTGTGGGCGGTGCCGTTCGGTCTGGTGGGCGGTCGGATCTATCACCTGATGACCGACTGGCGCAGCTACCTCGACCCGGGCGGCCCCGGCTGGGCCGGCATGTGGCGAATCTGGGACGGTGGTCTCGGAATCTGGGGTGCGGTGGCGCTCGGTGGGGTGGGCGCCTGGATCGCCTGCCGTCGACGCAACATCCCGTTGCCGGCGTTCGGGGACGCGATCGCCCCGGGGATCATTCTGGCGCAGGCGATCGGTCGGATCGGCAACTACTTCAACCAGGAGCTGTACGGCCGCGAGACCAATGTGCCGTGGGGTCTGGAGATCTTCAACCGCGGCCCCCACGGCTGCCTGGGGGCGCAACCGTTCGACGGGGTCTCCACCGGCGATGTCTGCGCTGTGGTGCATCCGACATTCCTCTACGAGTTGCTGTGGAATCTGGCGGTTTTCGCGATGTTGATCGTCGTCGACCGTCGTTTCCGGTTGGGCCACGGTCGCCTGTTCGCCCTGTACGTCGCCGGCTACTGTGTCGGCCGGTTCTGGGTCGAGCTGTTGCGTTCAGACCCGGCGTCGATGCCCATCGCCGACATCCGGGTCAACTCGTTCACTTCCGCCTTCGTGTTCATCGGCGCGGTCGTCTACATGATGCTGGCCACCAAGGGCCGCGAAGACCCGATGACCCTCGGCGGGGGACACGACGAGGAGCAGGACGACGGCACTGCCGCGGTGGCCGCCGCTGCTGCCGGGGCGAGCGCGGCCGGGGTCACAGACGACGAGACGACCGAAACGGAGGCCGAAGACACCGCCGACGACGGCGAGCCCGACGGCGCGGCAACCGACAAACCGGACTCCGAGAGCGACGACGAAGAAGCCTCACCGGAGGACGAAACCACCGCCGAGGAACCCACCGCCGAGGAAACCGACGAGGAACCAGGCGCCGACACCACAGACGAGACCCCCACCGACGGCGACACCGCTACCGACACTGAAACCGACGAGGCCGACGAGGCCGAAGACATCGACACCGAAGAACCAGACTCCGACACCACCGACGAGACGACAACCGACGAGTCGGACACCGACACCGAACCCGACGACGAAGACGACGAAAACGCCTCACCGGAAGACGAAACCACCGCCGAGGAAACCGACGAGGAACCAGGCGCCGAGACCACAGACGAGGCTTCCGCCGACCGCGACGCCGCTACCGACACGGACACCGACGCAGAAGCCGCCGACGAGGAGGCCGACGAGTCCACCCAGGCGGAGACCGAAGACACCACCGAAGACGCCGACGAAACACCCAGCGACGACAGTGAGTCCGAACTCACCGCCACCGAGGAAACCGACAGCGAAGCGTCCCCCGAGACCACAGACGAGACCCCCACCGACGGCGACGCTGCCACCGACACCGACACCGACGCCGAAACCGCCGAGGACGACGAGGCCGAAGACACCGACACCGAAGAACCAGACTCCGACACCACCGACGAGACGACAACCGACGAGTCGGAGACCGACACCGAACCCGACGACGAAAACGCCTCACCGGAAGACAAAACGACCACCGCGAAGACCGACGAGGAACCGGGTGCCGAGACCACAGACGAGACCCCCGCCGACGGTGGGGCCGCTACCCGCCCCCGACGCCGACGCCGAAATCGCCGAGGACGACGAGGCGGAGGACGAAAGCGGTGAGAGGCCGGTTCGGTGTGGCGCGCGCCCTCCCCGCACCCACGACTATGCTGGGGTCGTGACACGACGCGGAAAGATTGTCTGCACGCTCGGTCCAGCCACAAGCAGCGACGAGATGGTAAAAGCGCTGGTCGAGGCCGGAATGGATGTCGCGCGACTCAACTTCAGCCACGGTGAGCACGCCGATCACAGGACGGCCTACGAGCGGGTCCGGATCGCCTCGGACGCCACCGGCCGTGCTGTCGGGGTCCTGGCGGATCTGCAGGGCCCCAAGATCCGGCTGGGCAAGTTCACCGCGGGGTCGGTCTACTGGTCGGCAGGCGAGATCGTCCGGATCACCGTCGAGGAGTGCGCCGGCACCCACGACCGGGTCTCCACCACCTACGCCGATCTGGCCAACGACGCGGTCCCCGGTGACCGCGTCCTGGTCGACGACGGCAACGTCGGCCTGGTGGTCGAGGAGATCGACGGCAACGACGTCGTCTGCCGGGTCACCGACGGCGGGCCGGTCAGCGACCACAAGGGCATCTCGCTTCCCGGGGTGAACGTCTCCGCACCCGCACTGTCGGAGAAGGACGTCGAGGATCTTGAATTCGCCCTCAACCTGGGTGTCGACATGGTGGCGTTGTCGTTCGTCCGCTCGCCCTCCGACGTCGAACTGGTGCATGCGGTGATGGACCGCGTCGGGCGCCGGGTCCCGGTCATCGCCAAACTGGAGAAACCGGAGGCGATCGAGGATCTGGAGGCCGTCGTCCTGGCCTTCGACGCGGTGATGGTCGCCCGCGGTGACCTCGGTGTCGAGATGCCGCTCGAAGAGGTGCCGCTGGTTCAGAAACGGGCGATTCAGACGGCGCGGGAGAACGCGCGCCCGGTGATCGTCGCCACCCAGATGCTGGAATCGATGATCGAGAACGTGCGCCCCACCCGGGCCGAGGCCTCCGATGTGGCCAATGCGGTCCTGGACGGCACCGATGCGGTGATGCTCTCCGGGGAGACCGCGGTCGGCAAGCACGCACTGGCTGCGGTGCGCACTATGAGTTCCATTCTGCGTGCGGTGGAAGAGGATTCGACTGCAGTGCCACCGCTGGCGCATCTGCCGCGCACCAAACGCGGTGTCATCTGCTACGCGGCACGCGACATCGGGGAGCGTCTCAACGCCAAGGCGTTGGTCGCGTTCACCCAGTCCGGTGACACGGTGCGCCGGCTGGCACGGCTGCACTCACCGCTGCCGTTGCTGGCGTTCACCTCGCTGCCGGAGATCCGCAGCCAGCTGGCGATGACCTGGGGCACCGAGACGTTCATCGTGCCGGAACGCCGGTCGACCGACGACATGATCCGCGAGGTGGACAAGGCGATGCTGGAGCTGGGTCGCTACCAGCGCGGCGATCTGATCATCGTCGTGGCCGGCGCCCCACCGGGCACGGTCGGATCCACCAACATGATTCACGTGCACCGCATCGGTGAGGACGATGTCTAGTGCTCAGCAGTGACTTCGCGGAACTGCTGACCCTGCTCGACCTCTCCCGTATCGACACCGACCGGTTCATCGGCACCCACCCGAGCAAGAACCCGCCCCGCACCTTCGGCGGTCAGATGATGGCCCAGTCGTACGTGGCCAGCAGCCGCACCCTGGATCGCGCTCTGCCGCCCAGTGCCCTGTCGGTGTATTTCATCAACGGCGGCGACATCGACAAAGACATCGAGTTCCAGGTGGTGCGGCTACGCGACGAGCGACGCTTTGCCAACCGCCGTGTCGACGCCTACCAGGACGGCACACTGCTGGCGTCGACGCAGATCGGCTACCTGGCCGGCGGGGCGGGCCTCGAACATGGGATCGCCGTGCCCGAGGTGCCCGCCCCCGAGACGCTGCCGCCGGTGACCGACCTGCTCGCCGGCTATGAGAAAACGGTGCCGCTGTTCATCGAGGCGCTGCGGCCCATCGAATGGCGCTACACCAACGACCCGTCCTGGATCATGCGCGACAAGGGCGAGCGGCTCGAGCACAACCGCGTCTGGGTCAAGGCGGGCGGGCCGATGCCCGACGACCCGGTGCTGCACACCGCCGCACTGGTGTACTGCTCGGACACCACGGTGCTGGACTCGATCATCACCACCCACGGGCTGTCGTGGGGCTTCGACCGGATCTTCGCCGCCAGCGCCAACCACTCGTTGTGGTTTCACCGTCCGATCCGGTTCGATGACTGGCTGCTGTATTCGACTTCGTCACCGGTGGCCACCGATTTGCGGGGGTTGGGCACCGGCCACTTCTTCGACCGCTCCGGGCAGGTCGTGGCCACGGTCGTACAGGAGGGCGTGGTGCGCTACTTTCCCCGACGGGCCCGCTGACCGCGCCGGTTGCATCCGCCACTGCGGGACCGCGGCGGTGGCGGGCAGGTGATGGGTGGCGACCACCACCGTCTGTTCCGGGGCGAACACCCCGCCGTCCGGGGCGAGGATGTCGGTCAGCAACCGGTCGCTGTCGTCGGCGTCGAGGTTCTCGGTGGGCTCGTCGAGCAGGATCACCCCGGCGGGGGCCAGCATGGCGCGCGCCAACAGCAGCCGTCGACGCTGGCCGGCCGAGATCGCCTCGGCACCGCCGTCGAGTACGGTGTCCAGGCCGGCGGGCAACCCGGCCAGCCAGTCACCCAGGCCCACCCGGTCGAGCACCGCGCGTAACTCCGCATCGGTGCCGTCGCCGCGGACGACCAGCAGATTGTCGCGCAGGGTGGTGGCGAACAGGTGCGCATCCTCGGCGAAAAACAAGATACGGCATCGGAGTTCGCTCTCAGCGAGCTCATCGATGGGTGTGCCACCGATGCTCAGATGACCGCGATGCGGTGCCATCAACCCGGCCAGGGTCATCAGCAGGGTGGTCTTGCCGGCACCGCTGGGACCGGTCACCGCCAGCCGGGTCCCGGCCGGAAGATCGAGGGTCACCGGTTCGATCAGCCCGGTGCGGTGTCCGACGACGATCTGCTCGGCAGCCACGTCCACCGGTGGACACGGACCCGGGCGCCCGGCGGTGGGCGCCGGCCTCGGCGTCGCGGCCTCCGGCGCCACGGCGAACAGGTGGCGTGCGGCGATGCGGGAGCGGGTCAGTTGGATCGCCGCGGCCGGCAGCGCGGTCGTCGCCTCGAACGCCGAGAGCGGCAGCAGCATCAAGATCGCCAGGGTGGTGGGCGCCACGGTGGGAGCGATCGCGATGCCGGTCACCACCGCCGCCAGCACGCTGGCTGCGGTGGCCGCGGTCGGCATCGCCTCCGCCCAGGCCGCGGGGGCGGCCGCCGCATCGGTGGCAGCACCCCAGTACCGTTGGCGGCGTTGGGATTCGGCGATGAACTCCGGCAGGCGTCCGCTGATCCGCAGCTCCGCGGCGTGCTCGAGGGCGGTCACCGCCGCGACATCGCGGTCAGCGTGGTGGCGGCGGGCGAGTTCTTCGGCCGAGCCGGCCGCCCGGCTCGCCAGCCAGGGTGCGATCACTCCGGCGGTGAGCAGACCGAGGGCCAGCACCCCCGCCGCCGGCAGCGAGATGACGGCGAGGACACCGACCGCGGCGATGGCCAGCACGAACCCCACCGCGATCGGCAGCACCGCGCGCACCAGCACCTCGGCCAGCGTGTCGACGTCGGCGCCGAGGCGGGCCACCAGCGCACCGCTGGGGACCCGGGTGGTGACCTCGGCGGGCCCGTAGGCGAGGCGGCGATAGATCTGCACCCGAGCCGAACCCGCGGCCCGCAGCGCGGTGTCGTGGCTGGCCAGCCGCTCGCAGTAGTGCAGCACGCCGCGGGCGATCGCACACGCCCGTACGGTCACGACCGCCACCGACAGGTCCAGGATCGGTGGCATCTGCCAGGCCCGGGTGATCAGCCACGCCGACACCCCGGCCAGGGCCAGCGCCGCCGTCAGCGACGCGGCCCCCAGCAGGGTCGCCAGCGCCAGCCGGGCCAGCCGCGGACGCAGTAACCCGAGTGCGCTGCGCAGCGGATCGGGCCGGCGGTCAGACCGTGCCATGATCGCTCGCCTTCACCTCGATGACCTGGTCGCCGATGGCCCGCAGCGGGTCGCGGTGCCCGGCGATCACCACGGTGGCGCCGGACCGGGCGCGGTCGACGATTGCGGCCAGCACGTGCTGTTCGGCCTGCGCGTCGAGGTGCGCGCTCGGCTCGTCGAGCAGCAGGACGGCGGCCGGCGAGCCGAGGGCGCGGGCCAACCCGAGCCGCTGACGTTGTCCCAGGGACAGCCCGACACCGCCGCGGCCGATCCGGGTGTGCAGCCCGTCGGGCAGATCCCGCAGCACCCGGTCGAATCCGCTCGCCGCGCAGGCGCCCGCGACGTCGGGCAGCTCGCCGAAAATGGCGAGGTTGGCCGCGACACTGCCGGGCACCAGCACCGGGCGTTGCGACAGCCAGGACACTCGGCGCCACCACGCCGGCAGATCCAAATCGGCCAGTGTGTCGGCGCCCACCCATACCCGGCCGCCGGTCGGCGCGGTGAGACCGGCGAGGACCTGCAGGGTGGTGGTTTTGCCGGCCCCGTTGGCCCCGGTCAGCACGGTGATCTCGCCGGGGCGCAGTGTGGCCGACACCCGGTGTGGTGCCGCTCGATCCCGACTCGCCACGCTGAGGTCCTGCAGGCGGATCACCGCCGGGTCGGACGGGACCCGGCGGCCGCCGACGGGCAGATCGGCGGGTTCGTCGATGAGCGCGAACGCACGCGCCGCCGCGGCCTTGCCGTCCTGGGCGGCATGGAATTCGACCCCGATGCGCCGCAACGGCCAGTACACGTCGGGCGCCAGCAGCAGCACCGTGAGGCCCGTGGTCAAGCTGAGCTCGCCGAACACCAGGCGCAGCCCGATGCTCACCGCGATCAACGCGACGCAGAGCGCGGCGAGCAACTCCAGCACCAGCGCCGAGAGAAACGCGATCCGCAGCGTGGCCATGGTGGAGTGCCGGTGGGCGCTCGACAGCTCGGCGATGCGGTCTTCGGGTCCGCTCGCGCGACCGAGCGCACGCAGGGTGGGGATCCCGGCGACCAGGTCGAGCAGTCGCGCCCGCAGCAGCGTCAGGGTGGTCAAGGCGGTGGCCGAGCGGTCGGCGGTGGCCACCCCGATCAGCACCATGAACAGCGGGATCAGCGGCAGGGTCAGCGCCACCAGCAGCGCCGACTGGCGATCGGCGCAGGCGATGACCACCACGGTGGCCGGGGTGAGCACCGCCGCCAGCAGCAGCGCCGGAAGGTAGCCGGTGAGATAGGGCCGCAGCCCGTCGAGGCCGTGGGTGACCACGGTGATCGCCTCGTCGCGCTCGACGGCGACCCGCCGTGGCGACCGGCCGGTGACCGCGACGAGGACCTGTCCGGCCAACTCGGCGATCACCGCGCTGGCCCCGCGTTGACCCAGCCGGGCCTGCAGCCACCGGGCGGCGGTGCGCACCGCCCACAGCCCGGCCAGTGCGGCCAGCAGCGGTGTCCACGCCGACAGCGTGCGTGTCGTCGGGTCGGTGATCACCCCGGCGGCGACGTGGGCCAGCACGACCGCCGCGCCGATCGCACAGCCGGCGATGAGCACACCGCAGCCCACGGTCGCGACCAGGTAGCGCCGCATCGCGGCCGACGACCGCCACAGCCGCGGATCCACCGGCGCACGGTCGACTCTCAGGATGGTCGCCTCGCCAGCCCGGTCGACGCGGGGATCCGCTCAGCGGAGATACGTTGGCGGAAAACCCAATACGTCCAGCCTTGGTACACCATGACCAGTGGGGCGAAGATCGCGGCGGCCCAGGTCATGATCTTCAGGGTGTACGGCGTCGACGACGCGTTGTAGATCGTCAAGCTCCACTCGGGGTTCGCGGTGGAGGGCACCAGGTTCGGGTACAGCGCACCGAACAGCAGGGTGACCACGGCGGCGACCACCACGGCGGTGGCGAAAAACGCCCACCCATCGGCGATGCGGCGCCACACCAGTGCCACCGCGGTGAGCAGCGCCACCACCGCCACCGCCAACGCCGCCCAGGTCCAGTTCTTGCCGTAGGCGATCTGGGTCCACACCCCGAACCCGGCGACCACCGCGATCACCGGCACCGCCAGTGCGGTGGCGAAGCGGTGGGCGTCGTCGCGGATGGCGCCGGCGGTCTTCAGCGCGACGAACACCGCCCCGTAGAACAGGAACAGCCCCGCGGTGGCCACACCGCCGAGCAGCGTGTAGGCGTTGAACACGTCGGCCAGGCTCAGATGCACCTGGTGTTCAGCGTCGACGTCCAGGCCTCGGAGCAGGATCGCGAACGCCACCCCCCACAGCACCGCCGGCAGCCAGGAACCGGCGGCGATCCCGACGTCGGCCCAGCACCGCCACCGCGGATCGTCGATCTTGCCGCGCCACTCGATGGCCACCACCCGCACGATCATGCCGACCAGGATCGCCAGCAGCGGCAGGTACAGCCCGGAGAACAGCGTGGCGTACCAGCCGGGAAACGCCGCGAACATGGCGCCACCGGCGGTGATCAGCCACACCTCGTTGCCGTCCCACACCGGTCCGATGGTGTTGAGCGCGGCACGCCGGTGCGCCTCGGCGGTCTCGGTCGGGCCGCCGGCGGCCCGACCGAACGGCGCCATCAGCATGCCGACACCGAAGTCGAACCCCTCCAGCAGGAAGAATCCCAGGAACAGCGCGGCCACCACCACGAACCACACTTCCTGCAAGCCCATGGCCATCAACTCCCTTCGGGGCTCAATAGGCGAACGACAGCGGCGCGATCTCGTCGTCGCCCGGCGGCGCCGGCGCGATCGGTTCGGCGTCGTGGTCTTGGGGGCCCTCCACCACGTAGCGCTGCAGCAGCCAGAACCAGATGACCGCCAGTACCGCGTAGACCAGGGTGAATGACACCAACGAGACGACGACCATGGCCGGGCCGTGCCCGGAGACCCCCTCAGCGACGGTGAGGCGCACCTGCTGGTCGCCGGTCGGATTGGGCACCACCACCCAGGGTTGGCGGCCCATCTCGGTGAACACCCAGCCCGCGCTGTTGGCGAGGAAGGGGGTGGGCAGTGTCCACAGCGCGAAGCGGGACAGCCAGCGCTGATCGGGGATGCGCCCGCGTCGGGTGCACCACAGGGCGGCCAACGCGAACAGCACCGGCACCGCCAGCAGCCCGATCATCGCGCGAAACGACCAATAGGTGACGAACAGGTTGGGCCGGTAATCGTTGGGGCCGAACCGCTGTTCATAGTCGGCCTGGATGTCGCGGATGCCCTGCAGGGTGACCCCGGAGAGCTTGCCCTCGGCCAGAAACGGCAGTACGTAGGGCACCTCGATCACCCGGGTGAGGTGGTCACAGTTGTTCTGCCGTCCGACGGTCAGAATCGAGAAATCGGGGTCGGTCCGGGTGTCGCAGAGCGACTCCGCCGACGCCATCTTCATCGGTTGCTGCTCGAACATCAGCTTGCCCTGGATGTCTCCGGTGACAAACAGCCCGGCCGCGGCGACCAGCGTCACCCAACAACCCAGAATGGTGGCCGGCCGGTACATGCTGGGGGAATCGTGGGCGGGGGAGTCGGCGGCACGCGACCGCACCATCCACCAGGCGCAGACCGCGGCGACGAACGTCCCGGCGGTCACCAGCGACCCGAAGACGGCGTGGGCGACCGCGGCCTGGGCGGTGTTGTTGGTGAACAACGCGACGATGCTGGTCAACTCGGCGCGGTTGGTCTCCGGGTTGTAGCGCGCACCGACCGGGTGCTGCATGAACGAGTTCGCGGCGATGATGAAGAACGCCGACAGGTTCACCGCTACCGCGACGATCCAGATGCACGCCAGGTGAACGAGTTTGGGCAACCGGCCCCAGCCGAAGATCCACAGGCCGATGAACGTCGACTCGAAGAAGAACGCGGCCAGACCCTCCAACGCCAACGGTGCACCGAAGACGTCGCCGACGAACCGCGAATACTCGCTCCAGTTCATCCCGAACTGGAATTCCTGCACGATCCCGGTCGCCACCCCGATCGCGAAGTTGATCAAAAACAGCTTGCCGAAGAACCGGGTGAGCCGATACCACGCGACGTTGTCGGTGAGCACCCACACCGTCTGCATGACCGCGATCAGCGGGGCCAACCCGATGGTCAGCGGCACGAAGATGAAGTGGTAGACGGTTGTGATACCGAATTGCCAGCGGGACAGATCCAGGGCGCTCAATCGGCTCAACTCCTCGGAGCGGCGACACCAGTCCTACAGAGTGTAGTACTTCGCGGCGACCGTGCCCAGGGATCGCCGCGGACCGCGCCCTACCGGGGGGCCAGGACCCGGTCGACCCGGTTGGCCGCGCTGCGCATGCTCAGCGCCGAGAGGACCTCGAACACCCCGATCACCACCAGCCAGCAGCCGGCGACCAGGGTCAAGATCGCGATCGACTCGAACGGCGACGCGAGCATCACCACCCCGGCCAGCAGGCTCACCACCCCGATGAAGATGATCCAGCCCCGCCCGGGCAGCGCGGCGTCGCTGACCGCGGCCACCGTGGTGGCGGTACCGCGGAAGATGAACCCGATCCCGATCCAGATCGCCAGCAGCCAGATCGCCAGCAGCGGGTCCTCGCCGAAATGGCGAAACGCCATGACCGCCAGGATCAGCGCGGCGGCGCCGCTGATGAACGACAGCACCCGCCCGGCGGCGCTGACGTGCAATCCGAACGCGAAGATCACCTGCGCGACCCCGGTCACCAGCAGGTACACCCCGAACAACACCGCCGCGACCAGCAGGGTCTTGCCCGGCCAGGCCAACACCACCACGCCGAGGATCACGGTCAACAGCCCCGAGACCAGCGTCGACTTCCACAACTGCGGCAACATATTTGACACCCCGGTCGGTTCCATGGTGGTCAGTCTTGCACACCGGCGCCGGTCATCTCAGGCAATGAGGCGATCAGACCGGCGTGTCCGTCGCGCCCGGCGGGCACCCTGCGGGCAACGATGGGACGGTGCGGATCCGGACGTGGGGCGTGGCGCTGCTGTGGGCGGCCACGGTGCTGACCGGCGGCTGCGTGCACAACGTCGACGAACCGGCCGGGCTGCCCACCACCACCGTGGCGGTCTCCCGCGTCGCCGCGCTGGTCCCGCCCGCGGTCGCCGCGCGCAGCCGGCTGGTGATCGGGGTCAACCTGCCCCAGCCCCCCAACCAGTTCCGGGACTCGGCCGGACGCATCGTCGGGTTCGACATCGACCTGATCACCGCGGTGGCGACCACCCTAGGCCTGCGGGCCGACTTCCGGCAGGCCGACTTCGAAAAGATCATCCCCGCGGTCCGCGCCGGCGCCTATGACGTGGGCACCGCGTCGTTCACCGACACCCGCGCCCGGGAGCGGGTGGTCGATTTCGTCACCTATTTCGCCACCGGGACGCTGTGGGTGCAGCGCGCCGGGTCGACGCTGACCCCGCAGCGCGCCTGCGGCCGCACGGTCGCCGTGCAGACCGCGACGATGGCCGACACCCACGAGGTGCCCGCCGCGAGCGCGGCGTGCCGCCGCCGCGGGCACCCGCCCGTCGAGAAGGTGAAGTTCGACCGCCAGGACGTCGCCACCAACGCGCTGCTGCTGGGCCGGGTGCAGGCCATGGCCGCCGACCGGCCGGTGTCGGCCTGGGCGATCGAGCAGTCCGGGGGGCGGTTGGTCGCGGCGGGAAAGCCCTCCACACCCGCCCCGTACGGCTGGCCGGTCGCCAAGGACGGCGGGCTGGCCGAGCCGATCCGGCGAGCCGTGCAGCACCTGATCGACACCGGCGCCTATCGGCGCATCGCCGAGGCGTGGACCCTGACCTCGGGGATGGTGACGGCCGCGGTGATCAACGGCGCCCGCGGATGACCTTCGACCGAGAGGAACACCGGTGAGCACGCAGTTGCCGACGGTTTCGACCCCACCGCCCATCGACGCGGTGCCGCTGCGCCATCCGGGGCGCTGGCTCGCCGCCGGCCTGCTGGTGCTGGGCGCCGGACTGCTCGGCTACGGCGCGGCCACCAACCCGGCCTACGGCTGGCCGGTCTACCGCCGCTACCTGTTCGACGAACGGATCGCGGCGGCCGCCTGGACCACCGTGCAGTTGACGGTGCTGGCGATGGTGCTCGCGGTGGGCCTGGGGGTGGCGTTGGCGATCATGCGCGGCTCACCGAATCCGGTGCTGCGGGTGCTCTCCTGGCTGTACCTGTGGGTGTTTCGCGGGACACCGGTGTATGTGCAGCTGATCTTCTGGGGGCTGCTGCCCACCCTCTACGGCGCGCTGCGGCTGGGGGTGCCGTTCGGTCCGACCGTGGCCGAGATCGATCTCACCGACCTGTCGGCGGCATTTGTGCTGGCGATCGTCGGGCTCGGGCTCAACGAGGCCGCGTATCTGGCCGAGATCATCCGGGCCGGCATCGGTTCGGTGCCCGACGGTCAGGTCGAGGCGGCCACGGCGCTGGGGATGACGCGCGCACAGGTCTTGCGCCGCACCGTGCTGCCGCAGGCGATGCGGGTGATCATCCCGCCCACCGGCAACGAGGTGATCAGCATGCTGAAAACGACGTCGCTGGTGACCGCGGTGCCCTACAGCCTGGAACTCTACGGACGCTCCCGCGACATCGCCGGGGTGATCTTCGAACCAATCCCGCTGCTGCTGGTGGCCGCCACCTGGTATCTCGCGATCACCAGCGTGCTCATGATCGGTCAGCACTACCTGGAAGGCCATGTCTCCCGCGGGATGGGCCGTACGGCGGGACTGCGCCGGAGGCCGCACCGGTGAGCGCCGCGGCGCCGATGGTGCAGGCCGACCGGGTCTGCGCCGGCTACGGCGGTGCGCCGGTGCTGCACGACGTCAGCCTGCGCGTCGCCCGCGGGCAGGTGCTGTGTCTGGTGGGGCCGTCGGGATCGGGCAAATCGACGTTGCTGCGCTGTGTGAACCACCTGCACCCGATCACCGCGGGACGGTTGTACGTCGACGGCGAGCTCGTCGGCTACCGCGAATCGCGCGGCAAGCTGCACGAGTTGCGCCCGCGCGAGATCGCCCGCCAGCGCCGCGCGATCGGCATGGTGTTTCAGCAGTTCAACCTTTTCGCCCATCGCACGGCGGTGGAGAACATCATCGAGGCGCCGATCCAGGTCAACCGGGTGCGCCCGGATGCCGCGCGGCGGCGCGCCCGCGAGCTGCTGGACCGGGTGGGGCTGGCCGACAGCGCCGACGCCTACCCGGCGCAGCTCTCCGGCGGCCAGCAGCAGCGGGTGGCGATCGCGCGGGCGCTGGCCATGGACCCGAAGCTGATGCTGTTCGACGAACCGACCTCGGCGCTGGACCCGGAACTGGTCGGCGAGGTGTTGACGGTGATGCGCACGCTGGCCCGGGACGGGATGACGATGCTGGTCGTCACCCACGAGATGGGTTTCGCCCGCGAGGTCGCCGACCGGGTGGTCTTCCTCGACCGCGGTGTGGTCGTGGAGAGCGGGCCGCCCGCCGAGGTGTTCAACCGTCCCCGCCACGACCGGACGAGGACGTTCCTATCGCGGCTGCGGTGAGCCCGCGACGCGCCCACCGCTGGTCGGTGCGTACATCTCGGCGAGGAACTGTTCGACCGCCCGCGCGGTGTGGTGGGCGCGCGGCGAGCCGAAGATCTCGAATGCGTGCTGGGCGTAGGGGAGTTCGGCGTAGACGACCGGGTTGTCGCTCACCTCGCGCAGCCGCGCGGCGAAGTCGCGACCCTGTTCCACCGGCACCAGAGAATCGTTGCTGCCGTGCAGCACGAAGAACGGCGGCGCATCCGGGCCGACATAGCTCACCGGCGAACTCGCCCGGTACACGTCGGGGGACCGGCGGCGACTCTGTTTGAACACATACGACTGCAGCGCAGGGACCAGCAGCGGATGCATCCGGCTGACGGTGCCGGTCATGTCGTAGACGCCGTAGAGCGGCACCGCGGCACGCACCGAGGTGTCGGCGTCCTCGAAGCCGGGTTGGAACTCCGCCCTGTTGGCGGTCAGCGCGGTCAGCGCGCACAGGTGCCCGCCCGCCGAGCCGCCGGTGACCGCCACCCAGTCCGGGTCGCCGCCGTAGTCGGCGATGTTCTCCTTGATCCAGGCCAGCGCCTGTTTGACGTCGACGATGTGGTCGGGCCAGGTGGAGCGGGGGCTGAGCCGGTAGTTGATCGACACGCACACCCAGCCCAGGGCGCTCAGGTGGCTGAGCAGCGGGTAGGCCTGGTGGCGTTTGCTGCCGACCATCCAGGCCCCGCCGGGCACCTGCAGCAGCACCGGGGCCTTGGCGCCGGGGTCGAGGTCGCGGTGGCGCCAGATGTCGAGGTGGTTGCGGCTGCCGTACCGGCCGTAGGGCAGGTCGGCGGCGTGGACGTAGTGGCGCACCGCGCCCAGGGTCCGCACCACCCCGGCCGGTTTCACCGGCGCGGCGCCCGGGGTCGCGAGCGACCACACGCCGGTGGCCGACGTGCGCCGGCCGGTGCCCAACTCGGCGTCGAGGGCGGCGGTGAGCGGCCGATCGGCCTGCCGACCGATCCGGTCCAAGCCGACCAGCCCCAGCCAGGACAGCGCCGAGAGCAGCCAGCTGAAGCGGCGCACCCGCGGGGAGAGCCACCGCGACACCGCGGCCAGCGCGGCCGACTGCCCGGCGATCAACGTCAGCGGCAGCTCGGTGGCGAACACCCCCGCGGCGAAGGCGTACAGCGAGCCGTAGCCGTCCTTGGTCAGCGGGCGGTAGCCGTTGGCGGTGACGGCGACCCCGGTCAGCGAGGCCAGCACGGCGGCGAGTCTCTTCATGGACCCCACTTAACCATCCGCCCCACCGACCTCGACGCGGGCTCCGGATGCGGCGCTTATGCTTCGCCCATGGCGGCCGAGCGCGATCCGAGTACCCCGCTGTGGCGGGCCGCCCAGGTGTTTCGGCTGCTCAGTTGTGGCTACGCCCTGGGGTTCCAGGTGGCGATCACCACCGATCTGGATCGTCCGGTGCTCGGCTGGGCGCTGTTCGCGGTGCTGCTGGGGTGGAGCACGGTGCTCGCCGTCGGGTATCTGCGCGGGTTCGCCCGGCGGCCGTCCTGGGTGCTCGCCGAACTCGTGGTGGTGGCGGCGTTGATGCTGTCGACCGAGGTCGTGGCCTCCGCGGCCTGGATTGACGACAACCAGTCCTGGCCGACCACGTTGTGGGCGACCAACGCGGTGATCTCCGCGGCGGTGCTGCGCGGCCCGGTCGCCGGCATGGCGGCCGGGGTCGCGGTGACGGTGATCAACACCGTGCTCAAGGGCCAGGTCGATTACAACCTGGGCCGCAACGCCACCCTGGTGGTGGAGGTGGCGGTGGGTCTGGCGGTGGGCCTGGCCGCCCAGACGGCGCGGCGCGCCCATGTCGAGCTGCAGCAGGCCACCCGGCTCGCGGCGGCCGTCGAGGAGCGCGAGCGGCTCTCCCGCCACGTGCACGACGGGGTGATGCAGGTGTTGGCGTTGGTCGCCCGGCGGGGCCGCGAGATCGGTGGCGACACCGCCGAGTTGGCGGCACTGGCCGCCGAACAGGAGCGTGCCCTGCGCCGGTTGGTCAGTTCCACCGACACCGATCGGCGCGCGGGGGAGAGCCTGGATCTGCGGATGTTGTTGCAGCGCCGCGCATCCGATCGGACGGTGGTGAGCCTTCCCGGCACCGCGGTGCCGCTGGCGGCGTCGGTGGCCACCGAACTCGACGCGGCGGTCGGCAACGTGCTGGACAACGTTTTGCTGCATGCCGGTCCCGCCGCACGCGCGTATGTTCTGGTCGAGGACGTCGACGACACCGTGACGGTCAGTGTCCGCGACGACGGGATGGGCATCGCGCCGGGTCGCCTCGAGGAGGCGGTGCGCCAAGGGCGGGTCGGGGTGGCGAAGTCGATCGTGCAGCGGCTGGCGACGTTGGGCGGGCAGGCGCTGCTGCAGACCGCGCCCGGGGAAGGAACCGAATGGGAACTGAGTGTGCCGCGCCGAGCGTGATGGTCGTCGACGACCACCCGATCTGGCGGGACGCGGTGGCCCGCGACCTCGCCGACGACGGGTTCGCCGTGGTGGCGACCGCCGACGGGGTGGCGACGGCGCGCCGGCGGGCCGCGGTGGTGCATCCCGACGTGGTGCTGATGGACATGCGGTTGGCCGACGGCGACGGCGCGCAGGCCACCGCGGAGGTGCTGGCGGTGTCACCGCGCAGCCGGGTGCTGGTGTTGTCGGCCTCCGATGAACGCGACGACGTATTGGAGGCGGTCAAGGCGGGCGCGCTGGGGTACCTGGTCAAAAGCGCGTCGAGAACCGAACTGGCCGAGGCGGTGGGCGCCACCGCCGCCGGCCGCGCGGTGTTCACCCCCGGCCTGGCGGGCCTGGTGCTGGGGGAGTACCGCCGCATCGCCCGGGGCCCGGGCGGCGCCGACGGCCCGACGCTCACCGACCGCGAGACCGAGGTGCTGCGCCACGTCGCCAAGGGCCTGTCGGCCAAACAGATCGCCGCGAAGCTGACGTTGAGCCACCGCACCGTGGAGAACCACGTGCAGGCCACGTTTCGGAAACTGCAGGTCGCCAACCGGGTCGAGTTGACCCGCTACGCCATCGAACACGGCTTGGACCGCTGAGCGGTCGGTGCCTGCGCCGCGGCGGCGGCAGCAAAATGCGTAGTCCTACCCACCCGGTGGCGTGCCAGGGTTACCGGTATGAGCACCGCACCCCCTGACCTGCGCGCCATCATCAGCGAGGTCGACATCGTGTCCCGGCAGCTGTCGACGATCTGCGACCGGCTGCACGAATTCGACCGGGCGTGGAGCGCCGCCGCCGGGCGGGCGCCGGCGGCCCCCGTCACGGCGCCGGTGGCCGAGCCGCAGCAGCGGTGGGTCCCGCCCGCGCCGCTGGTCCCGCCCGCGCCGCCGGCGCCGCCGGTCCGCACCGCCGACTCGCGCTGGATCGGCAAGGTGCTGGCCGCCGCCGGGGTGGCGGTGACCCTGATCGGGGTGGTGCTGCTGCTGGCGTTGGCCGCCCAGGCCGGGCTGTTGCGCCCCGAGGCCCGGGTTGCCGGCGGGCTGCTTCTCGGC
Organism: Mycolicibacillus parakoreensis; assembly: GCF_022370835.2. The sequence continues at coordinate 1,905,977 of NZ_CP092365.1, read as the reverse complement.
GGCGGGCTGGTCGGGGCGGGACTGTGGTGGCGCGGCCGACCGGGCGGGCAGACCGGGGCGATCGCGTTGGTCGCCACCGGAATCGCCGCCGGTTACCTCGATGCGGTGGCCGTGACCAGCATCTACCATTGGATCCCCGCCGCGGCCGGGCTGGTGGTCGCCTCGGTGGTCGCGGCCGGCGGGCTGGCGGTGGCGCGGCGTTGGGACAGCGAGCCGTTGGGGCTGCTGATCGTCACCCCGCTGATCGTGCTGGCGCCGGTGCTCACCGACGGGGTCAATCTGCTGTTGATCGGGTTCCTGCTGGCCCTGTCGGCGGCGGTGCTGCCGGTGCAGATCGGCAAGGACTGGGGGTGGCTGCACGGGGTGCGGGTGGGCGCCCCGACCCTGCCGCTGCTGCTGGCCCTGGCCCTCGGCGACGTCGTCGACCCGCGGTTGCTGGCCGCCGCGGCCGCGCTGGCCGCCGCGCTGGCGCTGGCCGGCGCGGTGGCGGTGCTGCCGGCCGCGGCCGCCCCGGCGGTCCCGGCACTGATCGGCGCCGTGGGCACCGCCCCGGTGTTGGCCGCCGGGCCGGTGGTCGGCCGCGCCGTCGCCGCGGTGCTCGCGGCGGCGTTGGCCGCGGCCGCGCTGGCTCTGGCGGTCGGGCCCGGATGGGGGCCGCTGCCGGCCCGGCGGGTCTTCGGTGGGCTCAGCGCGGTGGCGACGGTGGTCGCGGTGACCGTCGCGTTCGACGGGCCGGTCGTCGCACCGGTGCTGCTCGGGCTGGGCTGCGTCGTCGCCCTCGCCGGGCACCGCGACGTCGCGGCCCGGTGGGTCGCCGGCGGGGTCGGGCTGCTGGGGCTGGGCTTCTTCCTCGCCCAGGCCGGGCCGGACGCGGTCGCCACCGCGACGGTGGTGCCGGCCGCAACGGCGGTCTCGACGCTGGCGGCGAGCCTGCTGAGCATCGGGTGGGTGCTGACCGTGGGGTGGGCGCTGCGGTGCGCGCACGACGGGGCCGACCCGGTGTCGCCGAACGCCCGGGTGCTCGCCGTGGTCGGCGGCGCGGTGGTGATCCACGCGATCACCGCGTTCACCGTCACCGCCGGGGTGCTGGCGTTCGGCCCGGGCGCGGGGTTCCTCGCCGGGCATGTGGCCGCCACCCTGTGCTGGGTGGCGATCGCCGCCGGCCTGTTCGGGTACGCCTCGAGGCTGCCGAGGCGCGAACACCGCACCGCCCCGATCGGGGTCGGGCTGGCCCTGACCGCCGCGGCGATGGGCAAGCTGTTCCTGTTCGACCTGGGCACCCTCGACGGCATGTTCCGGGTAGCGGTGTTTTTGATCGCCGGGCTGTTGCTGCTGGCCATGGGTGCGGGCTACGCCCGCAGCCTGGCCCGCCAGGATCAGCGCCGCGACACCGCGCCGGTCAGCCGGTGAGCACGGTCTCGGCGCGCACCGTGCCGGTCTCGGCCTTCGGCCCGATCAGGAACCAGGTCCGCATCCGGCCCTTGCCCTTGACGACGATCTCGCCGCGCTCTTCGAACACGAAGTCGTCGCGGAGACGCTCGTAGACGCCCTGGGGCACCTGGATGCGGCCCTCGGTGTCGGTGGACTCCATCCGGGCGGCGACGTTGACCGCGTCGCCCCACACGTCGTAGAAGAACCGGCGTGATCCGATCACGCCGGCGACCACGGGGCCGACGGCCATCCCGATGCGGATCCGCAGCGGCCAGCCCTGCGGCGCGCGCACCTGCGCGGCGGCCTCGGCCATGTCCAGGGCGAACCGGGCCAGCGCCGCCAGATGGTCGCCGCGGCGCTGCGGGACACCGCTGACCACCATGTAGGAGTCGCCGCTGGTTTTGATCTTCTCCAACTGGTGTTTCTCCACCAGCAGGTCGAAGCGGGTGTAGAGCAGGTCGAGAAACCGGACCAGATCCTCCGGGGTCATGTCCCCGGCATGCTCGGTGAAGTCGGCGATGTCGGCGAAGAGCACCGACGCGTCGGCGTACTCGTCGACGAGAACCCCGCCGGAGGCGTCCTTCAACCGTTCGGCGACGGTCGCCGGCAAGATGTTGGTCAACAGCGTCTCGGAGCGGTGATACTCCGAGGCCAGCGCCGCCTCGGCGCGGGCCATCGCCCGCAGCGCCACCCAGACGGTGGCCAGGCTCATGAAGCAGCCCGAGACCATCATCGCGGCGAACCCCACGGTGAGCAGCCAGGCCGGCTGCGCACCGGTGTCGTCGGGCACCAGGAACTCCAGCGCGATCCCGAGTGCGGCGCCGATACCGACCAGCACCGCCGCGAGCACCAGTCGTTCGATGCCGAGCACCAGCAGCACGATCGCCGCCGAGACCAGGAAGAAGAATTGGGCGCCCGAGGCGGTGCCCAACGTCAAGGCAGCCACGACCAGCGAGGCGTAGGCACACACCACGAACGTCACCGGCGCCAGCACCGGTCCGTAGCGGTGCAGCCGGGGGATGACCAAAAACAGCGCCGCGGTGAACACGTTGAAGATCCCGATCCAGCGCAGCGTCTCGCCGGTGGCCAGTTGCAGCACCCCGAAACCGCCGGTGATGCCGGCGGCGATGCGGGCGGTCACCCGCAGTACCTGCAGGCGCCTCCGCGCCGCGCCCGCGACGTAGCGCTGGGTGGGCCGTTCCACACAGCGCGAGCGACGGTGAGCGCTGACCGCCTGGCCCGCGGCGGCGAGTCTGCGTCTGCTCACCACGCACCAAACTGTAACGCCGTGCGGCGTCACCGCAACCGGTTCACGCCCGATCCGCGCAAGTCGTCGGCGACCGCGCCGGCCCGCCCGGTCATCGCCAGCAGCAGCGCCTCGCCCGGCCCGGTCACCTCCGGGCCGCGCCCGGCCGACCAGTCCAGGTCGGTGGCGACCAGCCGCAGCCCGGCGGTGCGCCGCGCCGCCCCGATGACCGGGCTGGCCCGCGCGTAGCGCAGCGCCGCGCGCAGCCGGTCGGCGGGCACCGCACGGTCCAGCCCCAGCGGGCGGCGGATGTCCTGCTGGTGGATGAGGCATTCGATCAGCGCCACGCGGCAGCCGTACAGCGCGCCGGCGCCGGCCGGGTCGACACCGGCCCGCATCAGCGCGGCCAACTGCGGTGGGGGCAGCCGGGCGTAGGCGGGCAGGGCGGCGGCGTTGAGCCGGTCGACGTCGCCGCGGTGCCGGATCATCGCGCCGAGCAGGCCGCGGCGGCTCTGCGACAAATACGCCAGGGTGTGGGCGACGACCTCGCGCACGCTCCACCGGCCGCAGAGGCTGGCCGCCGCCCACTGCGGCGGGGAGAGCCCGTCGAGCAGGTCGGCGAAGTCGCGCCGTTCCCGCCGCGCCATCTCGCGCACGCTCAGCGCCGCCATCGGGCTCAGCGGAACCGCACCGCCAGGGTCGCCAAGCCGAAGATCTTGCGGCCCCCCGACTTCGCGGCGACCAGCACGACACCGCTGCGGGTGGCGGGGTCCAACGATTTGATCCGCCCGCTGAACTCGATGTCGCCGCCCTCCTTGGCGGTGACGATCGCCGGCTGCGACAGCCGCACCGCATACCGGGTGACCGCCCCGGGGTCACCGGACCAGGCCGAGACGAACCCGGCCCCGAGGCCCATGGTGAGCATGCCGTGGGCGATGACGTCGGGCAGGCCGGCCAGCTTGGCCAGCTCCTCGTCCCAGTGGATCGGGTTGGCGTCGCCGGCCACCCCGGCGTAGTTCACCAGGTCACCGCGGGAGAGCCGGGCGTGGTGGGTCGGCAGCAGGTCGCCGACGGCGACGTCGTCGAACGCCGGGGTTCCCGGTGTGCGGGTCTGCCCGCCCGCCGCGATGTGGACGGCGTCGTCGGGGCGCACCGTCTTGTGGTACTCGGCCTCGGAATCCTCCGGGCCGAGGATGTTGACGTCGTGCATCATCGCGTTCTGCACGGCCGCCTTGACCGCCTCGTCGACCTCCTCGGCGGTCACCCCGACCACGGTGGTGTGCAGGGTGTGCACCCGTTCGCCGGCGGCGTCGGTGAGGGTGTTGGTCACCGTGACCAGATCCCGGCCGGCGACGCGGCGCACCGCGGTCAGTTCGACATCGGTGAGCAGTTCGTCCCCGGCCACGATGGGGCGGTGCTGTTCGAAGACCTCCTCGGTCTGCACATAGGTGTCGTAGCCGACGACCACCGATTCGAACATCCGCCGGTTGCACGCCATCGCCGGCACCGACGGGAACGTCAACGGCGCCACCAGGTCGCTGTGGCCCAGGTCGGCGGCCGCGGCGGTGTCCCAGTGCGCGGGGTGATAGTCCTGCACGGCGCGGGCGTATTCGCGCACCTTCTCGCGTCCCACCTGATAGGTGGTGTCGGCCTGGTAGTAGTGGCCGACCCGCGCCTGCAGCGGCGACGCCTCTGTTGCTGCCGTCATGGAAATTCTCAACCGTCCTGTCGGCGTGAAGGGGGAAGCCGACCCGTGCACACTAACCCGCGGACCCGCCGATACCCCAGTTTCACCGGCGTGTGCCGCAGCGGGCGGACCCGCGGCGGCGGTGGAGGTGAGCCGATGACCGGGTCGGCGATGGTGCCCTCGGTGAGACTCGAACTCACACTGTACGGGTTTTGAATCCGTTTCCTCTGCCAATTGGGATACGAGGGCCTCGGTGCGGCCTCCCAGGATAGTGGATGCCCGCGCGTGGTCGAACATCACAGGGCCCCGCGCTTTCGGCCGGGGCGCCGGCCACGCCACAATGAGGGGATGACCGCGCCCAGCAGCGACACCGCCGAGCCCACCGCCCACCGGGTGCTGATCGCCGAGGACGAGCCGTTGATCCGCCTCGACCTCACCGAGATGCTGCGCGACGAGGGCTATCAGGTGGTCGGGGAGGCCGGCGACGGCCAGGAGGCCGTCGACCTGGCCGAGCAGCTCACCCCGGACCTGGTGATCATGGACATCAAGATGCCGCGCCGCGACGGCATCGACGCCGCCTCCGAGATCGCCGGCAAGCGGATCGCCCCGATCGTGATGCTCACCGCGTTCAGCCAGCGCGACCTGGTCGAGCGGGCCCGCGACGCCGGGGCGATGGCCTATCTGGTCAAACCGTTCTCGATCTCGGACCTGATTCCGGCGATCGAGTTGGCGGTGAGCCGGTTCGGCGAGATCGCCGCACTGGAACGCGAGGTCGCCACCCTGGCTGAGCGCCTGGAGACCCGCAAACTCGTCGAACGCGCCAAAGGGCTGCTGCAGGCGGCGCACACGATGACCGAACCCGAAGCGTTCCAGTGGATTCAGCGCGCCGCGATGGATCAGCGCACCACGATGAAACGGGTCGCCGAGGTGGTGGTGGAGACGCTGACCACCCCGAAAACCGACCCGAACCCCTAGCGCTCGACGCGGAACCGTTTGATCCGGGCGGTGGCCCCGGCCACCAGGGTGACCCGGCTCGGCGGGACCCCGAAATGCTCGGCGAGCACCCGGCGCACCGCCCGGTTGGCCTTACCCTCCACGGCGGGTTCGCGCACATGCACCGTCCACGGCCGGCCCTCGGCGGCGGGGGCGGGGTCGACCAGCGGGCCCTTGCGGCTTCCCGCCTTGACCGCCACGACGACGATCTCGCCGCCCGCGCCGTCGCTCACGCCACCCTCAGCGGGCGACGATCACCGACGAACCGTGCCCGAACAGGCCCTGGTTGGCGGTGACGCCGACGGTCGCGCCCTCGACCTGCCGGCCCTCGGCCTGTCCGCGCAGCTGCCAGTTCAGCTCGCAGACCTGGGCGATCGCCTGGGCGGGGATGGCCTCACCGAAGCAGGACAGCCCGCCGGAGGCGTTGACCGGCACCGCGCCGCCGATGGTGGTGGCCCCGCTGCGCAGCAGCTGCTCCCCCTCGCCCTTGGCGCACAGCCCCAGATGCTCGTACCAGTCCAGTTCCAGCGCGGTGGACAGGTCGTAGACCTCGGCGAGGCTGACGTCTTGGGGACCGATCCCGGCCTCGGCGTAGGCGGCGTCGAGGATCTGGTCTTTGAACACCCGCTCCGGGGCGGCCACCACCGCGGTGGAGTCGGTGGCGATGTCGGGCAGCTCGGGCAGGTGCTGCGGGTAGCGGGGAGTGACGGTGGACACCGCCCGCACCGACGGCACCCCCTGCAGCGAGCCGAGGTGTTTTTTGGCGAACTCCGCGCTGGCCACGATCAGCGCCGCCGCACCGTCGGAGGTGGCGCAGATGTCCAACTGGTGCAGCGGGTCGGCCACCACCGGGCTGGCCAGCACATCGGCGACCGCCGCCTCCTTGCGGTAGCGGGCATACGGGTTGGACAGCCCGTGGCGGGCGTTTTTGACCTTCACCGCCGCGAAGTCCTCCACGGTGGCGCCGTAGAGGTCCATCCGGCGGCGCGCCAGCAGCGCGAAGTAGACCGGGTTCATCGCCCCGATCAGGTGGAACCGCTGCCAGTCCGGGTCGTTTCGGCGTTCGCCGCCGACCGGGGCGAACGCCCCCTTCGGCGTGGTGTCGGCGCCGATCACCAGCGCGACGTCGCAGAACCCGGCCAGGATCTGGGCGCGGGCGCTCTGCAGCGCCTGCGAGCCGGACGCGCACGCCGCGTAGCTCGAGGAGACCGGCACCCCGTTCCAGCCCAGCTTCTGGGCGAACGTGGAGCCGGCGATGAACCCCGGGTAGCCGTTGCGGATGGTGTCGGCCCCGGCGACCAACTGGATCTGACGCCAGTCCAGGTCGGCCTCCGCCAGCGCCGCACGCGCGGCGACGACGCCGTACTCGGTGAAGTCGCGGCCCCACTTGCCCCAGGGGTGCATGCCGGCACCCAGGATGTAGAGCGGTTCGGGCGTGCTCACGCGCTCACCTTCTTCCAGACGTAGGTCAGCCGCGTCACGCCGTCGTCGTCGGTGTAGAGCGGCTCGAGACCCACCTCCAGCTCCATGCCGACCTGCAGGTCGGCGCCGAGGGTCCCCTCGGCCACCTTGGCCAACACGATCAGCCCCTCGGCGGCCAACTCGACCGCGGCGATCGCGAACGGTTCGAACGGATCCGGGGCCGGGTACGGCGCCGGCGGCGGGTAGCGGTTCTCGGTGTAGCTCCACACCGCGCCGCGCCGCGACAACGCGACCGCTTCGAGCACGTCGCTGGCGCAGCCGGGGTTGGGGCAGTTGTTCTCCCGCGGCGGGAAGACATACGTCCCGCACTGGGGGCATTTCGCGCCGATCAGGTGCGGCGCGCCGGTGTCATCGGTGGCGAACCACCCGTCGATCGCTGGTTGCGGAGATGCTGTCGGCACCCCGACAGCGTACCGATAACCCGGCCGGAATTGAAACGTGTTCCAGTTCGGCCGCACGGGGTCGGCTCACCCATCCGATGCATAGGGTGGGGCGGTGAGCCCGACCCAGAGCCCGACCCAGAACGCCGCGCCCGCCAAGCCGACCCTGATGCTGCTCGACGGCAACTCGCTAGCCTACCGGGCGTTCTACGCGCTGCCGGCGGAGAACTTCAAAACCCAGGGCGGGCTGACCACCAACGCCGTCTACGGGTTCACCGCGATGCTCATCAACCTGCTGCGTGACGAGTCGCCCAGCCACGTGGCCGCCGCGTTCGACGTGTCGCGGCAGACGTTTCGCTCCGAGCGCTACCCGGAGTACAAGGCCAACCGGTCGAGCACCCCCGACGAGTTCCGCGGCCAGATCGACATCACCAAGGAGGTGCTCGGCGCGCTGGGCATCAGCGTGCTCGCCGAGGAGGGGTTCGAGGCCGACGACGTCATCGCCACGTTGACCACCCAGGCCGAGCAGGCCGGCTACCGGGTGCTGGTGGTCACCGGGGACCGCGACTCGCTGCAGCTGGTCAACGACGACGTCACCGTGCTCTACCCCCGCAAAGGGGTGAGCGAGCTGACCCGGTTCACCCCGGCGGCGGTGGTCGACAGGTACGGGCTGACCCCGGCGCAGTACCCCGACTACGCGGCGCTGCGCGGCGACCCCAGCGACAACCTGCCCGGCATCCCGGGGGTGGGGGAGAAGACCGCCTCGAAGTGGATCACCCAGTACGGAACGCTGCAGGGACTGGTCGATCACGCCGACGAGGTGCGCGGCAAGGTCGGCGACGCGCTGCGGGCGAACCTGGCCACCGTGCTGCTCAACCGGGAGCTCACCGACCTGGTCACCACGGTGCCGCTGGCGCAGACCCCCGACACGCTGGAGCTGCAGCCGTGGGACCGCGACCAGATCCACCGCCTCTTCGACGACCTGGAGTTCCGGGTGCTGCGCGACCGGCTCTTCGAGACGCTGGGCACCCCCGAACCCGAGGTCGACGAGGGCTTCGAGGTGCGCGGCGCGGCGCTGGAGCCCGGCGCGGTGGCCGACTGGCTGGCCACCCACGTCGACGACGGCAGCCGGGCCGGGCTGGCGGTCACCGGCACCCACCGCACCTTCGACGGCGACGCCACCGCGCTGGCGATCGCGGCCGCCGACGGGGAGGGCGCCTACCTCGACACCACGACACTGACCCCCGACGACGACACCGCGCTGGCGGCCTGGCTGGCCGATCCGGGCAAGCCCAAGGCGCTGCACGAGGCGAAGCTGGCCATGCACGACCTGGCCGGGCGCGGCTGGACGCTGGCCGGGGTCACCTGCGACACCGCGCTCGCCGCCTACCTGGTGCGCCCCGGGCAGCGCAGCTTCACCCTCGACGACCTGTCGGTGCGCTACCTGCGTCGCGAGCTGCGCGCCGAAGACCCCGACGACCGGCAGCTCTCGCTGCTCGACGAGGCCGAGGGCACCGACGGCCAGGCGGTGACCACCCTGATCCTGCGGGCCCGGGCGGTCACCGACCTCGCCGCGGCCCTGGACGCCAAACTGGCCGAGATCGACTCCGCAGGGCTGCTGGCCGAGATGGAGCTGCCGGTGCAGCGGGTGCTCGCCGCGATGGAGACCGCCGGGATCGCGGTCGACACCGACCGGCTTGCGGCGCTGCAGAGCGGGTTCAGCGACCAGATCCGCGACGCCGCCGAGGCCGCCTACGCGGTGATCGGCAAACAGATCAACCTCGGATCGCCCAAACAGCTGCAGGTGGTGCTCTTCGACGAGCTGGGGATGCCCAAGACCAAACGCACCAAGACCGGCTACACCACCGATGCCGATGCGGTGCAGGGCCTGTTCGCCAAGACCGGGCACCCGTTCCTCGAACACCTGCTCAAACACCGCGACGTCACCAAGCTGAAGGTCACCGTCGACGGCCTGCTCAAGGCGGTGGCCGGCGACGGCCGCATCCACACCACGTTCAACCAGACCATCGCGGCGACCGGGCGGCTCTCCTCGACCGAGCCGAACCTGCAGAACATCCCGGTGCGCACCGAACACGGCCGCTCCATCCGTGACACGTTCGTCGTGGGCGACGGCTACACCGCGCTGATGACCGCCGACTACAGCCAGATCGAGATGCGCATCATGGCGCACCTGTCGGGCGACGCCGGACTCATCGAGGCGTTCAACTCCGGGGAGGATCTGCACTCGTTCGTCGCCGCCCGCGCGTTCGACGTCGACCCGCACGCCGTCACCCCCGATCTGCGCCGCCGGGTCAAGGCGATGTCCTACGGACTGGCCTACGGGTTGAGCGCTTACGGGTTGTCCCAGCAGCTCAAGATCTCCACCGAGGAGGCCCGCGAGCAGATGGACGCCTACTTCGCCCGCTTCGGGGGAGTCCGCGACTACCTTCAGGCGGTCGTCGACCAGGCCCGCAAGGACGGCTACACCTCCACCGTGCTGGGCCGGCGCCGGTATCTGCCCGAGCTGACCAGCACCACCCGCCAGGTCCGGGAGGCCGCCGAGCGCGCCGCGCTCAACGCGCCGATCCAGGGCAGCGCCGCCGACATCATCAAGGTGGCGATGATCGAGGTGGATCGGGCGCTGCGCGCCGCCGGGCTGACGTCGCGGATGCTGCTGCAGGTCCACGACGAGTTGGTCATCGAGGTCGCCGACGGCGAACACGACCGGGTCGAGGCCCTGGTGCGCGAGAAGATGGGCGGCGCCTACCCGCTGGCGGTGCCGCTGGAGGTGTCGGTCGGCTACGGGCGCACCTGGGACGCGGCGGCGCACTGAACCACCACGCCGGCACCGGTTTGTCCAGCGTGCGATCGGTCGAGTAACCTTGTCGGGCACCCGTGTGCACTGGTTCACGGGTCGTGACGCAAGCAGTCCGCAATCTTGTCCCTACGATTCAACCTGTCCGGAGCAACCCACCACATGCCAAGTCCCTCCGTCACCTCGCCGCAAGTAGCCGTCAACGACATCGGCTCGGCCGAGGATTTCCTTGCCGCCATCGACAAAACGATCAAGTACTTCAACGATGGCGACATCGTGGAAGGGACCATCGTCAAGGTTGACCGCGACGAAGTCCTGCTCGACATCGGGTACAAGACCGAAGGGGTCATCCCGTCGCGCGAACTGTCGATCAAACACGACGTCGACCCCCACGAGGTGGTCGCCGTCGGTGACGACGTCGAAGCCCTCGTCCTCACCAAGGAGGACAAGGAAGGCCGTCTGATCCTGTCCAAGAAGCGCGCCCAGTACGAGCGCGCCTGGGGCACCATCGAAGACCTCAAGGAGAAGGACGAGGCCGTCAAGGGCACCGTCATCGAGGTCGTCAAGGGCGGGCTCATCCTCGACATCGGGCTGCGCGGCTTCCTGCCCGCCTCACTGGTCGAGATGCGCCGCGTGCGTGACCTGCAGCCCTACATCGGCCGCGAGATCGAAGCCAAGATCATCGAACTGGACAAGAACCGCAACAACGTGGTGCTGTCCCGGCGGGCCTGGCTGGAGCAGACCCAGTCCGAGGTGCGCAGCGAGTTCCTCAACCACCTGCAGAAGGGCGCCATCCGCAAGGGCGTGGTCTCCTCGATCGTCAACTTCGGTGCGTTCGTCGACCTCGGCGGGGTCGACGGGCTGGTGCACGTCTCCGAGCTGTCCTGGAAGCACATCGACCACCCGTCGGAGGTCGTGGCCGTCGGCGACGAGGTCACCGTCGAGGTGCTCGACGTCGACATGGACCGCGAACGGGTGTCGTTGTCGCTGAAGGCCACCCAGGAAGACCCGTGGCGCCACTTCGCCCGCACCCACGCCATCGGCCAGATCGTGCCCGGCAAGGTCACCAAGCTGGTGCCGTTCGGCGCGTTCGTCCGGGTCGAGGAGGGCATCGAGGGTCTGGTCCACATCTCCGAGCTCTCCGAGCAGCACGTCGAGGTGCCCGACCAGGTGGTGTCGGTCGGCGACGACGCGATGGTCAAGGTCATCGACATCGACCTGGATCGGCGCCGGATCTCGCTCTCACTCAAGCAGGCCAACGAGGACTACACCGACGAGTTCGACCCCTCGAAGTACGGGATGGCCGACAGCTACGACGAGCAGGGCAACTACATCTTCCCGGAGGGCTTCGACGCGGAGACCAACGAGTGGCTGGAAGGCTTCGAGACCCAGCGCGCCGAGTGGGAGGCCCGCTACACCGAGGCGGAGCGCCGGCACAAGATGCACACCGCGCAGATGGAGAAGGTGGCCGCGGCCGAGCACCTGGAGTCCGAGCACCGCAGCTCCGGTCCCGCCGAGGAGGCGGGCGGGTCGCTGGCCAGCGACGAGCAGCTGGCGGCGCTGCGGGAGAAACTCGCCGGCAACGCCTAGTCGGCCCGCGCTGGCATGCTACGGATCGGTCTGACCGGAGGAATCGGTGCCGGCAAGTCCACGGTCGCGGCGACGTTCAGCGAGTGTGGCGGCGTCATCGTCGACGGTGACGTGCTGGCCCGCGAGGTCGTCGAGCCCGGCACCGAGGGGCTGGCGGCGCTGGTCGACGCGTTCGGCGCCGAGATCCTCCAGCCCGACGGGGCGCTGGACCGGCCCGGGCTGGCCGCGCTGGCGTTCTCCGACGAGACCCGGCGGGCCACCCTCAACGGCATCGTGCACCCGCTGGTGGCGCGCCGGCGCGCCGAGCTGATCGAGGCGGCCGCCGCGGCCGCGGACAATCCGGTTGTCGTCGAGGACATCCCCCTGCTGGTCGAATCCGGCATGGCGCCGATGTTCCCGCTGGTGATCGTGGTGCACACCGCGATCGAGACCCGGGTGGCCCGGCTCCTCGAACACCGCGGCATGACCGACGCCGACGCGCGCGCCCGGATCGCCGCGCAGGCCACCGAGGCGCAGCGCCGCGCCGTCGCCGACGTGTGGCTGGACAACTCCGGCACCGCCGCCGAACTGGTCGCCGCGGCACGGGCCCTGTGGCAGCAGCGGATCGCCCCGTTCGCCGCCAACCTGCAGGCCGGCCGGTCGGTGCCCGCCCCGCTGCGGGTGGTGGCCTCCGATCCGACCTGGCCGGAGCAGGCGGCCCGGATCACCGCGCGGCTGTCCACGGCGTGCGGGCATCACGCGGTGCGCGTCGACCACATCGGGTCGACCGCGGTCCCCGGCATGGACGCCAAGGACGTCATCGATGTGCAGGTGACCGTCCGCTGCCTCGACGACGCCGACGCGGTCGCCGAGAATCTGCGGGCGGCCGGGTATCCGCGGTGGGACCAGGTCGGCGCCGACATGGCCAAACCCGACGCCCGCAGCACGTCGGCGGCCCTTGACCACAGCGACGATGTCTCGTTGTGGCAGAAGCGGTTCCACGCCTCGGCCGACCCGGGCCGGCCCACCCACGTACACCTCCGGGTGGACGGCTGGCCCAACCAGCAGTTCGCGCTGCTCTTCGTCGACTGGCTGCGCGCCAACCCGGCCCTGCACGCCGAGTACCGGGAGGTCAAACGCGACGCCGAACGGGCGGCCGCCTCCGGTGAGGCGGTCGCCGACTACGCCGAGGCCAAGGAGCCGTGGCTCGTCGACGCCTACCGGCGGGCGTGGGAGTGGGCCGACAGCGTCGGCTGGCGCCCCACGGGCCGGTAACCGCTGTCGGGCAGCGCCTCAGGCGGCCGGCGCGTCGGTCTCGGGGGTCTCGGGGGTCTCGGGGCCCGGGGTGCTGGTCGGCGTCGCCGGGGTGGTCGTCGATGTGGTGGACCGCAGCGGGGCCCCGCAGGTCGCCACCCCGCCCTGCTCAGAGCCCGGCTGGGCGGAGACGACCTGATCGGTCTGCACCGCGACCACATCGTCGACCTGGATCTCGCAGTGCACGTTCGCCGAGTACGGCCACGGCAGCCGGATCTCCATGCCGGCCTTGGCGGGGTCGTCGAGCACGGTGTTGGCCTCGAACACCCGGCCGGGAAGGGCGCTGAGCGGAGAGCTGTTCGTCTGTCCGTCGGCGGTGACGAAGGTGGCCTCCCCGCCGGGGGCGACACCGTCGACCCGCGCCAGATAGGTGATGTTGTGCAGCTCGTCGTCGGCCACGGCGACCGGCGCCAGAACCCATCCGGCACCGAACAGCGCGGCGGCCGCGGCACCGCCCAATCGCAAGGTCACGTCCATGACTGCTGACCTTACCGTCGGCGCCAGGTCAGCTGCATTCCGCGGGTGGCCAGCCAACGGTGCAGGTCATAGCCGTGAGCGGCCAGTCCCTCGACCGCACCGACGGCGCGGCGCACCGCCCGGTCGGCGCTCGCCGGGTCCAGCAGCCCGTCGCGGACCGCCACCGCCAACTCATCGGCGTCCTCCAGGTCGACCGCCGCTCCGGTACGCACCACCAGGTCCAGGTAGTGGTCCTGGGACTGCCACACCGTCGGCCCCGGCGTGTACTCGCCGATGTCGAGGTAGAAGTCCTGGTCACGGTGGTGACCGGGGGTGAAGTCGAACACCGTGACCCGCAGGCCCAGCGAGGGCAACAGCCAGGACTGCAGGTAGTGGAACTCGGCGCGGCCCGGGGTGGGGCGGGCCAGATACAGCCCCCACGGGCGCACCGTGTAGGTGTCGACCGCCCGCACGATGCCCTTCGGGTCGGTGTTGGTGCGTGCGAGCAGGTCAAACGTCTCCCGTTTCGGTGGGTGCACGGGCACGGACCTCCTCCACGCTCGCCGAGCGCCGGCGCCCCGTGACCATACCCGGGGCCCGATAGGGCCGAGAGGCTGCTGGGATCGACGCTCCAGCGGACATACACCCCCGATTTTCGGGGGCGTGTGTCCGTATTCCTGTCGATCTCAGCAGCCATCGGCGCTCCGGCGCGCGGTGGGCCGTGTCCGGGAGCACGCCTACCCTGGTGCCCATGGCATTCGCAACCGAACATCCCGTTGTTGCGCACTCGGAGTACCGCCCGGCCGGCGAGGACGTGGCCGGCCTGGTCCGTTCCGGCGGCCGGTTCGAGGTGGTCAGCCCCTATGCGCCGGCCGGGGACCAGCCGGCCGCCATCGACGGGCTGGAACACCGGATCGTGGCGGGGGAGCGGGACGTGGTGTTGCTCGGCGCGACCGGAACCGGCAAGTCGGCCACCACCGCCTGGCTCATCGAGCGTCTGCAGCGGCCCACTCTGGTGATGGCACCGAACAAGACGCTGGCCGCCCAGCTCGCCAACGAACTGCGGGAGATGCTGCCGCACAACGCGGTCGAATACTTCGTCTCCTACTACGACTACTACCAACCGGAGGCCTACATCGCGGCCACCGACACCTATATCGAGAAAGACAGCTCGATCAACGACGACGTCGAGCGGCTGCGCCACTCGGCCACCTCGGCGCTGCTGTCGCGCCGTGATGTGGTGGTCGTCGCCTCGGTGTCCTGCATCTACGGTCTGGGCACCCCGCAGTCCTACCTGGACCGCTCGGTGGCCCTGGAGGTCGGCACCGAGGTGCCGCGCGACGCGCTGCTGCGGCTGCTGGTCGACATCCAATACGACCGCAACGATGTGGCGTTCACCCGCGGCACCTTCCGGGTGCGCGGCGACACCGTGGAGATCATCCCCTCTTACGAGGAGTTGGCGGTCCGCATCGAGTTCTTCGGCGACGAGATCGAGGAGCTCTACTACCTGCATCCGCTCACCGGTGAGGTCATCAAGAAGGTCGATGCGCTGCGGATCTTCCCGGCCACCCACTATGTCGCCGGACCGGAGCGGATGGCGCAGGCGATCTCCACCATCGAGGAGGAGCTCGCCGCGCGCCTCGCCGAACTGGAAGGTCAGGGCAAGCTGCTGGAGGCGCAGCGGCTGCGGATGCGCACCAGCTACGACATCGAGATGATGCGTCAGGTCGGGTTCTGCTCGGGCATCGAGAACTATTCCCGGCACATCGACGGGCGAGGGCCCGGGTCGGCACCGGCGACCCTGCTCGACTACTTCCCGGAGGACTTCCTGCTGGTCATCGACGAATCCCATGTGACGGTCCCGCAGATCGGCGGGATGTACGAGGGCGACATGTCACGCAAACGCAATCTGGTCGAGCACGGTTTCCGGTTGCCGTCGGCCTGCGACAACCGGCCGTTGACCTGGGAGGAGTTCAGCGCACGGATCGGGCAGACGGTGTACCTGTCGGCCACCCCGGGCCCCTACGAACTGGCCGCCACCGGCGGGGAGTTCGTCGAGCAGGTGATCCGGCCGACCGGGTTGGTCGACCCGCGGGTGGTGGTCAAACCCACCCGGGGCCAGATCGACGACCTGATCGCCGAGATCCGCGGCCGCGCCGACGCCGACGAGCGGGTGCTGGTGACCACGTTGACCAAGAAGATGGCCGAGGACCTCACCGACTACCTGCTGGAGCTGGGCATCCGGGTACGGTACCTGCACTCCGAGGTCGACACGCTGCGCCGCGTGGAGCTGCTGCGGCAGCTGCGCCTCGGCGACTACGACGTGCTGGTCGGTATCAACCTGCTGCGCGAAGGCCTCGACCTGCCGGAGGTGTCGCTGGTGGCCATCCTCGACGCCGACAAGGAGGGGTTCCTGCGGTCGTCGCGCAGCCTGATCCAGACCATCGGGCGCGCCGCCCGCAACGTCTCCGGCGAGGTGCACATGTACGCCGACACCGTCACCGACTCGATGCGCGAGGCGATCGACGAGACCGAGCGCCGACGCGCCAAACAGATCGCCTACAACACCGACCACGGCATCGACCCGCAGCCGCTGCGCAAGAAGATCGCCGACATCCTCGACCAGGTGTACCGGGAGGCCGACGACACCGACGAGTCCGCGGCCGCCGGGCAGGTCCCGGTCGGCGGGTCGGGCCGCAACGCGTCGCGGGGGCGGCGCGCCCAGGGCGAACCGGGCCGCGCCGTCAGCGCCGGGGTGGTCGAGGGCCGCGACACCAGCGCCATGCCGCGCGCCGAGCTCGCCGATCTGATCACCGACCTCACCGAGCAGATGATGACCGCGGCGCGCGACCTGCAGTTCGAGTTGGCCGCCCGGCTCCGCGACGAGATCGCCGACCTGAAAAAAGAGCTGCGCGGCATGGACGCCGCCGGCCTGAAGTGACCGCCGACCCGCAGGCTCCCCTCACCGCCGGCAGCTGGGGAGTGCTGCTGGGCCGTCGCCATCTGGGCACGGTCACGCTGCTGGCCGGGGCGGTGGGGCTCTACGCCACCAACGAGTTCCTCACGATGAGCCTGCTGCCGGACACCGTCGCCGAGATCGGCGGCCAGCGGCTCTACGCCTGGGTGACCACGCTGTACCTGGTCGGCTCGGTGGCGGCGGCCACCACGGTCTCGGCGGTGGTGCGCCGGGTGGGGCCGCGGTGGGCGTTCCTCGGCGGGCTGGCCGTGTTCGCCGTCGGCAGCGCGATCTGTGCGATCGCCCCGGACATGGCGGTGCTGCTGGTGGGACGCACCGTGCAGGGCACTGCCGGGGGACTGCTGGCCGGTCTGGGGTATGCGTTGATCAACGTCGCGCTGCCGCGGCCCCTGTGGACGCGGGCCTCGGCGGTGGTCTCGGCGATGTGGGGCGTGGCCACGTTGGTCGGCCCGGCGATCGGCGGGCTGTTCGCCCAGTTCGGGCTCTGGCGTTGGGCTTTCGCGGCGATGGTGGCGTTGACCGCGGCGATGGCGGCGCTGGTGCCGCTGGTGCTGCCCGCCGAGACCGTCACCGGCACCGTGCCGCGGCTGCGGATCCCGGTGTGGTCGCTGCTGCTGCTGGGCACCGCGGCCCTGGCGATCAGTGTCGCCGAAGTGCCCCGGACGGCGGCCCCGACCGCGGCACTGCTCGGTGCGGCGGTGGTGCTGGTGGCGGTCTTCGTGGCCGTCGATCGGCGCCAGTCCGCGGCGGTGCTGCCGCCCAGCACGTTCGGGGCGGGGCCGCTGAAATGGGTGTACCTGACGATGGCGGCGCTGATGTGCACCGCGATGGTCGACATGTATGTGCCGCTGTTCGGGCAGCGGCTGGCCCAGTTGACGCCGGTGGCGGCCGGGTTTTTGGGGGCGACGCTGGCGGTGGGCTGGACGGTGAGCGAACTTCTCAGCGCCTCCCTGCGCAGGCGTCGCACGATCGTCGTGGCGGTGGCCGCCGCCCCGCTGGTCATGGCGGTCGGCCTGGCGATGGCGGCGATGACCCGGGCCACCGACGCCCCCGCCGTGCTGGTCGCGGCCTGGGTGGTCGCGCTGCTGATGGCCGGCACCGGCATCGGCATGGCCTGGCCGCACCTGGCCGCCTGGGCGATGAGTGTGGTGGCCGACCCGGCCGAGGGGGCGGTGGCGGCGGCCGCGATCAACACCGTGCAGTTGATCGCCGCCGCGTTCGGTGCCGGACTGGCCGGCGTCATCGTCAACACCGCCGACAACCACACCGCCGGCGGTGATCTGCTGGCCGCACGGGCGGTGTTCGCGATGTTCGCCGCCGTGGCGCTCATCGGCGTGGCGGCCTCGGTGCGGGCCAGCCGCGCCGCCGGCTGATCATGGTGGCCCGCATCACTTTCCGGCGGTCGACACCACAGTGTCGGCAAGCTCACCTCGGCGCCCCGAAGGCGGCATTCGCGCCGCTCGCAGCGGTGCATCGGGGCCGATGAATCCAAACTGTGTCGCCAATCGCACCCCCGAGCACCCCGGGAGGCGCTAATCTCGCGGTGGCTTGGCTTCTCGACAACTGGAGGGCATGGATGAGCGGCTACAAGACCGTCGTGGTCGGCACGGACGGGTCCGATTCTTCGCTGCGCGCGGTGGACCGGGCCGGTGCGATCGCGTCCGGACCGGACGCGACGCTGATCGTGACCACCGCCTACTTCCCGACAGCCGGGGACTCACGGGCAGCGGACACCCTCGGCGCGGAAGGGTACAAGGTGTCCGGGAACGCCCCCGTCTACGACATTCTGCGGGAGGCGGAGGCCCGCGCCCGTGCCGCCGGCGCCACCAACATCGAACAGCGCCCGGTGGAGGGCGCGCCGGTGGACGCCCTGGTCGAACTCGCCGAGACGACCAAGGCGGATCTGCTGGTGGTCGGCGACGTCGGCCTGAGCACCATCGCCGGGCGCCTGCTCGGGTCGGTGCCGGCCAACGTGGCGCGCCGCGCCAAACTCGACGTGCTGATCGTCCACACCACCAGCTGACCGCACCCGCGGTGACCGGGCTGCGCCTGCTGGCCGTGGCCGCGGCGATGGTCGCGGCCCTGATCGGCTGCGACCCGAGCCGACCGGCCGGCCCGGTGCCCCCCGGACCGTCGGCACCGGTGGCGCCGCAGGCGCCGCCGGATCCGCAGACGCTGCTGCGGGCCGGGGCGACCGCGATCGCGAACCTGCCGGGCAGCACCCTGGTGTTCATCGCCGAGGACACCGACAGCGCCGAGGACACCGGCACCTGGACGGCGCGGCTGGTCACCACCGACGGCACCGAGCAGCAGGTCACCCTCGGCGTCGACGGGGACGTCGTGCTCGACGGGCCGGTGCCGGTCACCGACACCGGCACCGACAAGGTCGAGCGTCGCGAGCGGGTGGGCGCCGCGCGCCTGGACTATCGGGGCGCGGTGGACAAGACCCTGGCCGCGGTGCCCGACGGGTCGATCACCGAACTGCGGCTCAACGGCGATGCCGACGGGGTCCGCTGGGCGGCCACGGTGTGGGATCTGACCCCGGTGGCCCACCGGGTGACCCTCGACGCCGCCTCCGGGGAGCTGATCGCCGACACCACCGGCTGACCGCCGCGCGGTGTCACCAGCCGCGGTCGCGCCACTCACCCAGGTGGGGGCGCTCGGCGCCGAGGGTGGTGTCGTCACCGTGGCCCGGGTAGACCACGGTGGAGTCCGGGTACACGTCGAACAGCTGGGTCTGCACGTCGGTGAGCAGCTGGGTGAACGCGCCCGGCTCCCATGTCTTGCCGACCCCGCCCGGGAACAGGCAGTCGCCGGTGAACAACTGGGTGACGTCGCCGACGGCGGGCCCGCTCAACGCCAACGCCACCGAGCCCGGCGTGTGGCCGCGCAGGTGGATCACGTCGAACACCAGCTCCCCGACGGTGATTCTGTCGCCGTCGGCCAGGAACTGGTCGGGCGTGACCGGCAGCGGGTCGGCGTCGATCTGGTGCGCCGCGGTCGGCGCGCCGGTCGCCTCGGCGACCGCCGCGAGCGCCTGCCAGTGGTCGAAATGCTGGTGGGTGGTGACGATCAGCGCGATCGTGGGGGCGTGCTCACCGATGAGCCGCTGGAGGAACTCGGCATCGTTGGCGGCGTCGATGAGCAGCGTCTTGCCGGTCGCGGTGCAGGTCACCAGGTAGGCGTTGTTGTCCATCGGGCCGACCGACGCCTTGATGACGGTGGCGCCGGGCAGCGCCCGGCGCGCCGCGGTGCCGGGCTCGACATGGCCGGTGTAGGTGTCGTCGATGACGGTCATGGACGGCCCTCCTCCTGGTCGGTTCGTGGTGCGCGCCGACGGCGGCGCACCCCCTGACCACCAGGTTACTGGCCGGCACCGGCGCTGTCGGGGCCGCCGCATAGCATGGGAACGATGGCTGATCGGCTGATCATCAAGGGCGCCCGCGAACACAATCTGCGCGGCGTCGACCTTGACCTCCCCCGCGACGCCCTGATCGTGTTCACCGGGCTGTCCGGCTCGGGGAAGTCGTCGCTGGCGTTCGACACCATCTTCGCCGAGGGGCAGCGCCGCTACGTCGAGTCGCTGTCGGCGTACGCCCGCCAGTTCCTCGGTCAGATGGACAAGCCCGACGTCGACTTCATCGAGGGGCTCTCCCCGGCGGTCTCGATCGACCAGAAGTCCACCAACCGCAACCCCCGCTCGACGGTCGGCACCATCACCGAGGTCTCCGACTACCTGCGGTTGCTCTACGCCCGCGCCGGCACCCCGCACTGCCCGGTCTGCGGGCAGCGCATCGCGCGCCAGACCCCGCAGCAGATCGTCGACCAGGTGCTCGCGATGCCCGAGGGCGCCCGCTTCCAGGTGCTCGCCCCGGTGGTGCGCACCCGCAAGGGCGAATTCCTCGACCTGTTCGACAAGCTCAACGGCCAGGGATTCAGCCGGATCCGCGTCGACGGGGTGGTGCACTCGCTGACCGACCCCCCGAAGCTGAAGAAACAGGAGAAGCACGACATCGAGGTGGTGGTGGACCGCCTCACCGTCAAACCGTCCGCCAAGCAGCGGCTCACCGAGTCGGTGGAGACCGCGCTGGGGTTGGCCGACGGCATCGTGGTGCTCGACTTCGTCGACCGCGACGAGGACGACCCGGACGGCGCCGCGCGCGAGCAGCGGTTCTCCGAGAGGCTGGCCTGCCCCAACGGACATCCGCTGGCGGTCGACGACCTGGAGCCGCGGTCGTTCTCGTTCAACTCGCCCTACGGGGCCTGCCCGGAGTGCGCCGGGCTGGGCATCCGCAAGGAGATCGACCCGGAGCTGGTGGTCCCCGACCCGGACCGCACCCTGGCCGAGGGGGCGGTGGCCCCGTGGTCGATGGGACACAGCGCCAAATACTTCACCAAGCTGATGGCCAGCCTCGGACAGCTGATGGGTTTCGACGTCGACACCCCGTGGCGCAAACTGCCGGCCAAGGCGCGCAAGGCGATCCTCAACGGCGCCGACGAACAGGTCCACGTGCGGTTCCGCAACCGCTACGGCCGCACCCGCTCCTACTACACCGATTTCGAAGGGGTGCTGGCGTTCCTGCAACGCAAGATCGAGCAGACCGAGTCGGACCTGATGAAGGAACGCTACGAGGGGTTCATGCGCGACGTACCCTGCCCGGTCTGCGACGGCACCCGGCTCAAACCGGAGATCCTGGCGGTGACGCTGACCGCCGGTGCGCACGGCGCGAAGTCGATCGCCGAGGTCTCGGCACTGTCGATCGCCGACTGTGCGCAGTTTCTAAGCGCGCTCACCCTCGGCCCGCGAGAACAGGCCATCGCCGGTCAGGTGCTCAGGGAGGTGCAGTTCCGGCTGGGCTTCCTGCTCGACGTCGGGTTGGAGTACCTGTCGCTGGCGCGGGCGGCGGCCACCCTCTCCGGCGGGGAGGCGCAGCGCATCCGGCTGGCCACCCAGATCGGCTCCGGACTGGTCGGGGTGCTCTACGTGCTCGACGAACCGTCGATCGGGCTGCATCAGCGCGACAACCGCCGACTCATCGAGACCCTCACCCGGCTACGGGATCTGGGCAACACGCTGATCGTCGTCGAGCACGACCTGGACACCATCGCCGCCGCCGACTGGATCGTCGACATCGGCCCGGCCGCCGGCGAGCACGGCGGGAAGATCGTGCACTCGGGCACCTACGCCGACCTGGTCGCCAACCCGGACTCGATCACCGGGGCGTATCTGGCGGGCACCCACCAGATCCCGGTGCCGGCCCTGCGCCGGCCCGCCGATCCGCGCCGGCAGCTCACCGTGGTCGGGGCGCGCGAGCACAACCTGCGCGGCATCGACGTGGCGTTCCCGCTGGGCGTGCTCACCGCGATCACCGGGGTCTCCGGGTCCGGGAAGTCGACGTTGGTCAACGACATCCTGGCGGCGGTGCTGGCCAACCGGCTCAACGCCGCGCGTCAGGTGCCCGGCCGGCACACCCGGGTCACCGGCCTGGAGCACGTCGACAAGCTGGTGCGCGTCGACCAGTCACCGATCGGTCGGACCCCGCGATCCAACCCGGCCACCTACACCGGGGTGTTCGACAAGATCCGGGCGCTGTTCGCGGCCACCACCGAGGCGAAGGTGCGCGGGTATCAGCCGGGCCGGTTCTCGTTCAACGTCAAGGGCGGCCGCTGCGAGGCCTGCACCGGCGACGGCACCTTGAAGATCGAGATGAACTTCCTGCCCGACGTCTACGTGCCGTGCGAGGTCTGCCACGGCGCCCGCTACAACCGGGAGACCCTCGAGGTGCACTACAAGGGCCGCACCATCGCCGAGGTGCTCGACATGTCGATCGAGGAGGCGACCGCGTTCTTCGAGCCGATCACCAGCATCCACCGCTATCTGAAGACCCTCGTCGAGGTGGGCCTGGGGTATGTGCGCCTCGGCCAGCCCGCCCCGACGCTCTCCGGCGGGGAGGCCCAGCGGGTCAAGCTCGCCAGCGAACTGCAGAAACGCTCCACCGGGCGCACCGTCTACATCCTCGACGAGCCGACGACCGGGCTGCACTTCGACGACATCCGCAAACTGCTGGCGGTGATCAACGGGCTGGTCGACAAGGGCAACACGGTGATCGTCATCGAACACAACCTCGACGTGATCAAGACCGCCGACTGGATCATCGACCTGGGCCCCGAGGGCGGCGCCGCCGGCGGCACCCTGGTCGCCGAGGGCACCCCCGAGCAGGTCGCCGCCACCGCCGGCAGCTACACCGGGCAGTACCTCGCCGCGACGCTGCAACCGCCCGCCCCGGCGCGCGGCGCCCGAGCGGCACCCAAACGGCGGCGCAAGGTCAGCGCCTGAGTCACCGGTGCGGCCCGCTCGCGGCGCGGTCGTGGTAGCGCGCCATCAGCGCCCAGTAGCCCAGGGTCGCCGCCATCGCGGTCGCGGTCGCGCCGATCATCGCCCCCGGCCGTCGGCGCCGGGCGGCGAGCAGCGCGGCGCCCAGCGCGAGGGCGCCGACGACGTTGACCGCCAGCGCGGCGTCGCGGGGCCGGTCGAGGATCCACCGCTCCTCGCCGAGCATCGCCCGCGTCGACCACGCCGAGGTGTGCCGCGGCGGGGCGAACAGCACCGGGTTGAGCGCGAACCACAGCGCCACCGGCGCGGCGTGGCGCCACCGGCGGGTCCAGACCGGGACCAACAGCAGCGGGGTGCTGGCCCAGCGGCTCCACGCACTGCACGGGTGGGCGTGGCGGGCGAACATCGCGCGCCGCCACCGCGCCGGCCGGCTCAGGACCGGTCGCGGCGCGCCGTCGCCGCCGGTGGCGCCCGCCACGCTCACCCCAGCAGCCCGGTGAACCGTTCGCCGGGGCCCTGGCCGGGCGGGTCGGGGTAGGCGGCGGACTCCCGGAACGCCGCCTGCAGGCTGCGTAGCCCCTCGCGCAGCGGGTCGGCGTGGATGCCGAGGTACTCGCCGCTGGCGGTGATCAACCCGGCCAGCGCGGTGATCAGCCGACGCGCCTCGTCGAGGTCGCGCTGCGCGCTGGTCTCCGGATCGGCGTCGGAGAGCCCGAGGTTCTCCGCGGCCGCGCTCATCAGCATCACCGCGCACCGGGTGATCACCTCCACCGCGGGGATGTCGGCGAGATCGCGGACCGACTCGGCGGGCTCCGCCGCGCGGTTCGGGGAATCGTTCATGGCTGCTAGACTGGCATGCGCGACCGTCCCGGTGCACACCGGGGACAGCAAGTGGAGTCCCACTCCCACCGTTGGCCGCCGCGGCACAACGGTCCGGTCACGGGCATCCCCGGATGCCCGTTCCGCGCCCGGCGCGGGCCCGTCGAGTCCGCTCGGCGGCGCGATCGGTCGGCAACGGGCCCTGCTTTGTGCAGGGCTTTTCTGCTGACGGGGTGGTGCTCCGTGCCTGCTGGGTTGCGAGCGGAAGACTACCCAGGGAGGCCCCATCAG
The DNA here is from genome assembly GCF_022370835.2 of Mycolicibacillus parakoreensis. The sequence continues at coordinate 1,882,183 of NZ_CP092365.1, read as the reverse complement.
CACTGAGACCCGCGTCAACGAGCGCATTCGCGTACCTGAAGTCCGCCTGATCGGACCGGGAGGGGAGCAGGTAGGCATCGTGCGCATCGAGGATGCCCTGCGTGTCGCCGCGGAGGCCGATCTCGATCTCGTGGAAGTTGCCCCCAACGCCAGACCACCGGTCTGCAAGATCATGGACTACGGCAAGTTCAAATACGAGACGGCGCAGAAGGCCCGCGAGTCGCGCAAGAACCAGCAGCAGACCGTCGTCAAGGAACAGAAGCTGCGCCCCAAGATCGACGATCACGACTACGAGACCAAGAAGGGCCATGTGGTGCGCTTCCTGGAGGCCGGATCGAAGGTCAAGGTGACGATCATGTTCCGCGGTCGCGAGCAGTCCCGCCCGGAGTTGGGCTACCGCCTGCTGCAGCGGCTCGGCGCCGACGTCGCCGAATACGGTTTCATCGAGACCTCCGCCAAGCAGGACGGCCGCAACATGACGATGGTGCTGGCGCCGCACCGCGGAGCCAAGACCCGTGCGCAGGCGGCCGAGCAGGCCGGCGCCTCGGCGCGGCCGGCCAAAAACACCAGTCCCGAATAGCCCCCGACCAGACAGAACTGAGGTTCGATATGCCCAAGGCGAAGTCCCACAGCGGTGCCTCCAAGCGGTTCCGCCGCACCGGCACCGGCAAGATCGTGCGCCAGCAGGCCAACCGCCGACACCTGCTGGAGCACAAGCCGTCCAAGCGCACCCGTCGTCTCGACGGCCGCACCGACGTGGCACCCAGCGACGCCGCGCGCGTGAAGAAGATGCTGAACGGCTGAAGCGGGCGCACCCGCTTTGCCGGTCCAGCGGTCTGAGTCCTTCCCGAGTCGATCGTCACAAGAACAGGAACACTTTTATGGCACGCGTGAAACGGGCCGTCAACGCCCACAAGAAACGGCGCAGCGTCCTCAAGGCCTCCAAGGGCTACCGGGGTCAGCGCTCCCGGCTCTACCGCAAGGCCAAGGAGCAGCAGCTGCACTCGCTGACCTACGCCTACCGGGACCGGCGCGCCCGCAAGGGGGAGTTCCGCAAGCTGTGGATCTCACGGATCAACGCCGCCGCCCGCGCCAACGACATCACCTACAACCGGCTCATCCAGGGCCTCAAGGCCGCCGGCGTCGAGGTGGACCGCAAGAACCTCGCCGAGATCGCCGTCAGTGATCCGGCGGCGTTCACCGCGCTGGTCGACACGGCCCGCGCCGCGTTGCCCGCCGACGTCAACGCCCCGTCCGGCGAGGCCGCCTGAGCGACGTTCTCGGGCACCGCGGCACCCGGGTGGTCGCCGCGGCCAAACTGCACCGCACGGCGCACCGGGCCCGCACCGGACGGTTCCTCGCCGAGGGGGCCAACCTGGTGAGCGCCGCCGCGGCGCGCGGCCTGCTCATCGAGGTGTTCGCCACCGAGACCGCCGCCGCGCGCCACCGGGTCCTGCTCGCTGGGCTCACCGCCCCGGTGCGCCGGGTCAGCGACCGGGCGGCGGCGACGCTGTCGGACACCGTGACCCCGGCCGGGCTGGTCGCGGTGTGCACCCAGCCGAGCACCGATCTGGGCGCGGTCCTGGCCGCGGCGCCCGACCTGCTGGTGATCGCCGTCGGGGTGGGCGAGCCCGGCAACGCCGGCACCCTGATCCGGCTGGCCGACGCGCTCGGCGCCGACGCCGTGGTGCTCACCGGCCACAGCGTCGACGCCTACAACGGCAAGTGCCTGCGCGCCTCGGCGGGCAGCGTGTTCGCGCTGCCGGTGGTGACCGACCCCGACACCGCGGCGGTGCTGGCGGCCGTGCGGCGGGCGGGGCTGCAGCTGCTGGCCACCACCCCCGACGGCGAGCTGGACCTGGCGGCGGCCGGCCCGGTGCTGGCCCACCGCAGCGCCTGGCTGTTCGGCTCCGAGGCGCACGGGCTGCCGGCGGAGGCCGTCGCGGCGGCCGCGCACCGGGTGCGCATCGAGATGACCGGGGCGGCGGAGAGCCTCAACGTCGCCGCGGCCGCGGCGATCTGCCTCTACCAGAGCGCCCGGGCGCGGCGCTGAGCGCGGCCCGGCTCAGGCGACCCGGGCACGGCCCAGTCCGCCGGCCAGCCCGCCGGCGAGGGAGAACGTGCCGTGCACCAGCGACCCGGCCCGCGCCAGCAGCGCCCGGGCCGGGGAGGCCCCCGGCGGCACGTAGTGCATGCCGTTGTCGCGGCGGTCCTTCGGCGGGCCCATGAACCACGGGGCCTCGACCAGCGGGGTGTCGTCGCCGGTGGTCGTGCCGTGCTCGCGCCGGTAGCCGGCGAGCGCGCGCGGATGCAGCCGGACCTCGTCGGGCACGAACGCGAACACGATCTGCACCGCCTTGCCGAACAGCCGGAACAGGATCTCGTCGCCGTCGTTCCAGCGCAGACCGGCCTTCTCCCGCACCACCGGTTCGAACAGCCCGGTGGCGATCCAGCGCTGCGCCGACAGCATCGGGCGGAACAGCTGGGCCCACATCGGCTCGGGCAGGAGCACGAACCACGGCTTGGGGATGCGCATGTTCAAGATGCCGTCGGCGGCCTCGGTGTACTCCAGTTCGTCGGCGCAGACCCGGTCCCAGTAGGCGCAGAAGTCGTCCCACGAGGCCGGCACCGGACGCATGCTCATCCCGTACAGCGCGTACCACCGCACATGCTCGTCGAACAGCCGGTGTTTGTCGGCCTCGGTCAGCCCGCCGCCGAAGTATTCGGCCAGCTTGATCACCATCATGAAAAACGTGGCGTGCGCCCAGTAGAACGTGGCCGGGTCCAGCGCGTGGTAGCGCCGGCCCGCGGCGTCGACGCCCTTGACGTCGCGATGCCAGTCCCGGATCGTCGCCCCGGTCTGCCCGGCGCGCTGCCCGTCGTAGACCACCCCCATGATCGGGTAGACCGACCGGAACACCCGCTGCAGGGGTTCTTGCCACAGGCTGGAGTGCTGTTGCACCCCGGCGCCGAGACCGGGGTACATGTTCTCGATCGCCCCGATCCACATGCCCATCATCCCGGTGCGGATGTCACCGAAGTATTTCCAGGTCAGCGAGTCGGGGCCGAGCGGTTCGGCACCCGGGCGCGGGGCCGCCCGGACCGCGGGGACCGGCGACGGGCCGGTCCTGGTGGATGTCGTCGAGGGTGTGCTCATGACTGGACTCCTCCCGGTTCTGCCCCCAAGATAATGGTGACAACGCTCGTTGTCTATTACCCGGGCGCCCGGGTCCGGGCGTGTCGGCGGCGTGGCCGACACCACCAGCGGTGCCGTTGCCGGTCAACAGAGCCGCCGCCTACGCTGGCTCGGGTGGACCGCGAGCGCTCAGAACGGGGGTCCGGCGCACTCGAGGCCGCTGGATCCGCCGATGCGGCCGGCCCGGCTCCGCGGTTTCCGGCCTCGCTGCAGGACGCCGCGGAGTGGCTGCGCAACGGCAACCACCATCCCGGGGTGATCGCCCTGATCCGCCGGGCCCGCCGCGCGCTGCCCGGCGACCCCGAGTTCGGCGACCCGCTGTCGACGGCCGGCGAGGGCGGACCGCGGGCGGCCGCCCGGGCCGCCGACCGGTTGCTGCGTGACCGAACCGCCGCCTCCCGTGAGGTCAGCCTGGGCGCGCTGCAGGTCTGGCAGGCGGTGACCGAGATGGTGGCCCGCCGGCCGCGTGACTCGCAGGTCACCTTGGTCTTCACCGACCTGGTCGGGTTCTCCTCCTGGTCGCTGCGCGCCGGCGACGACGCCACCTTGACGCTGCTGCGCCGGGTGGCGCAGGCCATCGAGCCGCCGCTGCTCGACTCCGGGGGGCGCATCGTCAAACGGATGGGCGACGGCACCATGGCGGTCTTCCGCGACCCGCTGGTCGCGCTGCGGGCGGTGCTCGGCGCCCAGGAGCAGCTCGGCGACGTCGACGTCGACGGCTACACCCCGCGGATGCGCGTCGGGATCCACACCGGGCGCCCGCAACGGCTGGGCTCGGACTGGCTCGGCGTGGACGTCAACATCGCCGCCCGGGTGATGGAACGCGCCACCCGCGGCGGGGTGATGCTCTCCGGCGCCAGCCTCGACCTGATCGACGCCGACGCGTTGGCCGCCCTCGGGGTGAGCGCCAAACGGGCCCGCCGGCAGGTGTTCGGCGCCAAGACCGCCGGGGTCCCGCCCGAGCTGGCCATGTATCGGGTCCATCCGCGCCGCCGGGGGATCCCCGACACCGACGCCGCCGCGCCGGGCGACCAGACCGGCGGTGAGACGTCCTGATCGCCGTCGCGGCCGATCAATTAGGATCGGCACTTGCGCCACAGCCGTGTCATGTGTCGTGCACCGCCGTCTGCAAGGAGAGTCCCGCCGCGTGGGTGATCAACCCGTCGACCTCGCCCTGTTGGCGCCGGAGTCGCTGACCGCCGCCGTCGATGCGGCGCACCGTGCCTTCGCCGAGGCGCCCGACCTCGAGGCGCTGGCCCGCGCCAAAACCGCCCATCTCGGCGACCACGCGCCGCTGGCGCTGGCCCGCCGCGCGCTGGCCGGGCTGGCCAAGGCCGACCGCGCCGAGGCCGGCCGGGCGGTCAACGCCGCGCGCACCGCCGCCCAGGACGCCTACGCCGAGCGGCTGGCGACGCTGCGCGCCGAACGGGACGCCGCGGTGCTGGTCGCCGAGCGCATCGACGTCACGCTGCCGGCCGTGCGCCGGCCGGTCGGGGCGCGGCACCCGATCACGATCCTGGCCGAACGGGTGGCCGACACGTTCGTCGCGATGGGCTGGGAGCTCGCCGACGGCCCCGAGGTGGAGGCCGAGCACTTCAACTTCGACGCGCTGAACTTCCTCACCGACCACCCGGCGCGCAGCATGCAGGACACCTTCCACATCGCCCCGGACGGCTCCGGGCAGGTGCTGCGCACCCACACCTCGCCGGTGCAGATGCGCACCCTGCTCGCCCGCGACGTCCCGGTCTACGTCGCCTCGATCGGGCGGGCGTTTCGCACCGACGAACTCGACGCCACCCACACCCCGGTGTTCCACCAGGTCGAGGGCCTGGCGGTGGACCGCGGCCTGACCATGGCGCACCTGCGCGGCACCCTCGACGCGCTGGCGCGCGCCGAGTTCGGCGCGCAAGCCCGCACCCGGTTCCGGCCGCACTTCTTCCCGTTCACCGAGCCGTCCGGGGAGGTCGACGTCTGGTTCGCCGACCGCAAGGGCGGTGCCGGCTGGGTGGAGTGGGGCGGCTGCGGCATGGTGCACCCCAACGTGTTGCGCGCCGCCGGGATCGACCCCGACGACTACACCGGGTTCGCGTTCGGAATGGGGCTGGAACGCACCCTGCAGTTCCGCAACGGGATCGCCGACATGCGCGACATGGTCGAAGGCGACGTGCGGTTCGCGCTGCCGTTCGGGGCGGGGCTGTGATGCGGGTTCCCTACAGTTGGCTGCGCGAGATCCTCTCCGCCGGCGCACCGGGGTTCGATCCCGGCGCCGCCGACGTCGAGCGCGCGCTGATCGGGCTGGGCCACGAGGTCGAAGACGTCGCCACGATCGAGCCCGCCGGCGGCCCGCTGACCGTCGGGCGGGTGACCGCCATCGAGGAGCTCACCGAGTTCAAAAAACCGATCCGGGCCACCCGGGTCGACGTCGGCGAGCCGCAGGATCGTGACATCATCTGCGGGGCAACCAATTTCGCAGTCAATGATCTGGTGGTCGTAGCACTTCCGGGGACCACGTTGCCCGGCGGGTTCACCATCACCAGCCGACGCACCTACGGGCGGGTCTCCGACGGCATGATCTGTTCGAGCGCGGAGCTCGGGCTCTGTGCCGAGACCGCCGGCATCCTGGTGCTGCCGGCCGGCACCGCCGCACCGGGGGACCCCGCGGTCGGCGCCCTGGAACTCGCCGACGTGGTCTTCGACCTGACCATCACCCCCGACCGCGGCTACGCGCTGTCGCTGCGCGGGCTGGCCCGCGAGGTGGCCTGCGCCTACGACCTGGATTTCGTCGACCCGGCCGCGGTGGCGCCGCTGCCCGTCGACGGCGCGGCCTGGCCGCTGACGGTCGATCCGGGCACCGGGGTGCGCCGGTTCGCGCTGCGGTCGGTCACCGGCATCGACCCGGCGGCGGTCTCCCCGTGGTGGCTGCAGCGCCGGTTGCTGCTCTGCGGCATCCGGGCGATCGCCCCGGCGGTCGACGTCACCAACTACGTGATGCTGGAGTCGGGCCACCCGATGCACGCCCACGACCGGGACCGGGTGCGCGGGGGGCTGCAGGTGCGTTTCGCCCGCCCGGGTGAGACCGTCACCACCCTCGACGACGTGGCGCGCCGACTCGACCCGGCCGACGTGCTCATCGTCGACGACGCGGCGACCGCCGCGATCGGCGGGGTGATGGGCGCCGGCGCCACCGAGATGCGCGCCGAGTCGACCGCGGTGCTGCTGGAGGCCGCCGTGTGGGATCCGGCCGCGGTCTCGCGCACCCAGCGTCGCCTGCACCTGAGCAGCGAATCCAGCCGCCGCTACGAACGCGGCGTCGACCCGGCCATCTCGGTGGCCGTCCTCGACCGGGCCGCGCGGCTGCTCACCGAGATCGCCGGGGGCACCGTCGGCGCGGGACTGTCGGACTGGACCGGGGCCCCGCCCCGCACCCGGTGGGGGCCTGCTCCGGTCACGATCGACGCCGATCTGCCCGACCGGGTGGCCGGGGTGACCTACCCGCCCGGGACCACCCGCCGGCGCCTCGAGCAGATCGGCGCCGCGGTCACCCCCGCCGACGACGGCACCCTGGAGGTGACGCCGCCGAGCTGGCGCCCGGACCTGCTGCAGCCCGCCGACCTGGTCGAGGAGGTGATGCGGCTGGAGGGCTACGACGCGATCCCGTCGGTGCTGCCGGCCGCCCCGGCCGGGCGCGGACTCAGCGCGGCGCAGCGGCGCCGCCGCGCGATCGGCAAGGCGCTGGCGCTCACCGGCTACGTCGAGGTGCTGCCCACGGTGTTCCTGCCCGCCGGGGTGTTCGACGCCTGGGGGCTGGCCGCCGACGATCCGCGCCGACGCACCACCGCGGTGCTCAACCCGTTGGAGTCCGACCGCCCGGAGCTGGCCACCACTTTGCTGCCCGCACTGCTGGAGGCGCTGGGGCGCAACGTCGCCCGCGGCACCGTCGACGTGGCGCTCTACGCGCTCACCCAGGTGGTGCAGCCGGGGGCGACCAGCCCCCCGATGCCGGTGCTGCCGGTCGATCGCCGGCCCAGCGCGGCCCAACTCGCCGCCCTCGACGCCGCCCTGCCCGACCAGCCGCTGCACGTCGCCGCGGTGCTGTGCGGGCTGCGCGAACCGCGCGGGCCGTGGGGACCGGGGCGCGCGGTCGGCGCCGCCGACGCGTTCGAGGCGGTGGCGCTCATCGCCGCCACCGCCGGAGTCGAGGTCAGCCTGCGCGCCGCCCAGCGGCTGCCGTGGCATCCGGGCCGCTGCGCCGAGGTGCTCGTCGGCGAGACCGTGGTCGGCCACGCCGGACAGCTGCATCCGGCCGTCGTCGAGCGCAGCGGGCTGCCGGCGGGCACCTGCGCGCTCGAGGTGAACCTCGACGCGGTGCCGCTCACCGAGCCCCGGCCCGCGCCCACGGTCTCGCCGTTCCCGGCGGTCTTCCAGGACGTCGCGCTGGTGGTGGACCGCGCGACACCGGCCGCCGCGGTGGCCGACGCCCTGCGGTCGGGGGCCGGCCCGCTGCTGGAGTCGGTGAGCCTGTTCGACGTCTACACCGGCGCGCAGGTCGACGAGGGGCACAAGTCGCTGGCGTTCGCGCTGCGGTTCCGCGCACCGGACCGCACCCTGACCGAGGACGAGGCCAGCGCCGCCCGCGACGACGCGGTGCGCCGCGCCGGCGCGCGGTGCGGGGCGCGGCTGCGCGACTGACCCTAATTTATTTGCAACAGTATGTATAAACATGCAGAATGGTGGTCATGTCGGGAACAGTGAGCGTGGCGGTGGCCGGGGCCAGCGGATATGCCGGCGGGGAGATCCTGCGGTTGCTGCTGGGCCATCCCGCCTACGCCGACGGCCGGATGAAGATCGGGGCGCTGACCGCGGCGGCGAGCGCGGGCGACCGCCTCGACGCGCATGCGCCCAACCTGGTGCCGTTGGCCGACCGCGTGCTCGCCGCGACCGACGTCGAGACGCTCGCCGGCCACGACGTGGTGTTCTTGGCGCTGCCGCACGGCCATTCGGCCCGGCTGGCCGACGAGCTGGGGGAGCAGACCCTCATCGTCGACTGCGGCGCGGACTTCCGGCTCACCGACGCCGAGGTGTGGCAGCGCTACTACGGCTCCGCCCACGCCGGCAACTGGCCCTACGGGTTGCCGGAGCTGCCCGGGGCGCGCGACCGGCTGCGCGGGGCGCGGCGCATCGCGGTGCCCGGCTGCTATCCGACCGCCGCGCTGCTGGCGCTGCTGCCGGCGGTCGCCGCCGACCTGGTCGACCCGCAGATCACCGTGGTCGCGGTCAGCGGCACCTCCGGGGCGGGACGGGCCGCCAAGACCGATCTGCTCGGCTCGGAGGTGATCGGGTCGGCGCGGGCCTACAACATCGCCGGGGCGCACCGGCACAACCCGGAGATCGCCCAGGAACTGCGGTCGGCCAGCGGACGCGACGTGGCCGTCTCGTTCACCCCGGTGCTCATCCCCGCCGCCCGCGGCATCCTGGCCACCTGCACCGCACCGACGCGGGCGTCGACCGCGCAGCTGCGGGAGGTCTATGCCCGCGCCTACGCCGAGGAGCCGTTCGTCCATCTGCTGCCCGAGGGGCAGCTGCCCCGCACCGGCGCGGTGATCGGCAGCAACGCGGTGCACCTGTCGGTCGCCGTGGACACCGACGCGTCGACGTTGGTGGCGATCGCCGCGATCGACAACCTGGTCAAGGGCACCGGCGGGGCGGCGGTGCAGTCGATGAACCTGGCGTTGGGCTGGCCGGAGAACGCGGGGCTGTCGGTGGTGGGGATCGCCCCGTGAGCCGGCTGCTGCGCGATCAGGGGGTGACCGCGCCGGCCGGGTTCCGCGCCGTCGGCGTGGCCGCCGGGATCAAGGCCACCGGCGGGCTGGACATGGCGCTGGTGTTCAACGAGGGGCCCGACTACGCGGCGGCCGGGGTGTTCACCCGCAACCAGGTCAAGGCCGCGCCGGTGCTGTGGAGCCAGCAGGTGCTGAGCACCGGGCGACTGCGCGCGGTGGTGCTCAACTCCGGCGGGGCCAACGCCTGCACCGGCCCGGACGGTTTCGCCGACACCCACACCACCGCCGAGGCCGTCGCCGCGGCGCTGTCGACGTGGGGCACCGAGACCGGCGCGGTGGAGGTGGCGGTCTGCTCGACCGGGCTGATCGGCGATCGGCTCCCGATGGACACGGTGCTGCCCGGCGTCGAACACCTGGTGCAGGAGATGGCCGGTGGACTGGTCGGCGGCGAAGAGGCCGCCCGCGCGATCATGACCACCGACACGGTGCCCAAACAGGCTGCGCTGCACCATGATCAGGACTGGACGGTCGGGGCGATGGCCAAGGGCGCGGGCATGATGGCGCCGTCGCTGGCGACGATGCTGGTGGTGATCACCACCGACGCCGCCGCCGACACCGCCATGCTCGACCACGCGCTGCGGGCGGCCACCGCGGTGACCTTCGACCGGCTCGACATCGACGGCTGCTGCTCCACCAACGACACGGTGCTGCTGCTGGCCTCCGGCGCCAGCGAGATCACGCCACACCAGGCCGATCTCGACGAGGCGGTGCGGCGGGTCTGCGACGACCTGTGCCTGCAGTTGCAGGCCGACGCCGAGGGCGGCACCAAGCGGGTGAGCATCACCGTCACCGGCGCGGCCAGCGAACACGACGCGCTCTGCGTCGCCAGGCTGGTGGGTCGCGACTCCCTGGTGAAGACCGCCCTGTTCGGCTCCGACCCGAACTGGGGCCGGGTGCTCGCCGCGGTCGGCATGGCGCCGTTCGCGATCGACCCGGACGCGATCGTGGTGTCGTTCAACGACACTGCGGTGTTTCGCGCCGGAGCACCGGTCGCCGGGGCGCGGTCGGTGGATCTGTCCGGCGCCGACATCGCCGTCACGGTCGATCTGGCCGCCGGCTCGGCGACCGCCACCGTGCGCACCTCGGATCTGTCGCACGGCTACGTCGAAGAGAACTCGGCCTACAGCTCATGAGCACCCCCACCGCGGTGAAGGCCCGGGTGCTCGCCGAGGCGCTGCCGTGGCTCAAACAGCTGCACGGCCAGATCATCGTCGTCAAATACGGCGGCAACGCCATGACCGACGACGTCCTCAAACAGGCCTTCGCGGCCGACATGGCGTTTCTGCGCAACTGCGGGATCCATCCGGTGGTGGTGCACGGCGGCGGCCCGCAGATCAGCCGGATGCTGGCGCGCCTCGGGGTGGCCGGCGATTTCAAAGGCGGCTTCCGCGTCACCACCCCCGAGGTGCTCGAGGTGGCCCGGATGGTGCTCTTCGGTCAGGTGGGCCGGGAACTGGTCGGGTTGATCAACGCGCACGGACCGTACGCGGTCGGCATCACCGGTGAGGACGCCGCGCTGTTCACCGCGGTGCGCCGCAACGTCACCGTCGACGGGGTGGCCACCGACATCGGTCTGGTCGGCGACGTCGCCGAGGTCGACACCGACGCGGTGCGCGACCTGATCGCCGCCGGCCGCATCCCGGTGGTCTCCACCCTGGCCCCCGATGCCGACGGGGTGGTGCACAACATCAACGCCGACACCGCCGCGGCCGCGCTGGCCGCGGCGCTGGGCGCGGAGAAACTGCTGATGCTCACCGACGTGGCGGGGCTCTACACCCGCTGGCCGGACACCGATTCGCTGGTCAGCGAGATCGACACCGCCGCGCTGACGCGCCTGGTGCCGCAGCTTGAGTCCGGGATGGTGCCCAAGGTGGAGGCCTGTCTGCGCGCGGTGGCCGGCGGGGTACCCAGCGCGCACATCATCGACGGCCGGGTGCAGCACTGCGTGCTGGTGGAGCTGTTCACCGACGCCGGCACCGGAACGAAGGTCAGTGCCCCCGAGGCGGGGCACCCCGAGGGACAGGAGCCGCACTGATGACCCTGCAGCAACGCTGGGCGACGGTGATGATGGCCAACTACGGCACCCCGGCGCTGAGCCTGGTCAGCGGCGACGGCGCGGTGGTCACCGACTCCGCGGGCACCGAGTACGTCGACCTGCTCGCCGGGATCGCGGTCAACGTGCTGGGCCACCGCCACCCGGCGGTGGGTGAGGCCGTCACCCGCCAACTCGCCACGTTGGGCCACACCTCCAACCTGTATGCCACCGAGCCGGGGATCGCGCTGGCCGAGGCGCTGGTCGAACGCCTCGGCGCACCGGCGCGGGTGTTCTTCTGCAACTCCGGCGCGGAGGCCAACGAGGCGGCGTTCAAGATCTCCCGGCTCACCGGACGCACCCATCTGGTCGCCGCCGAGGGCGCCTTCCACGGCCGCACCATGGGTTCGCTGGCACTCACCGGCCAACCGGGCAAACAGGCGCCGTTCGCCCCGCTGCCCGGCGAGGTGACCCACGTGCCCTACGGCGACGCCGCCGCGTTGGCCGCCGCGGTCAGCGCCGACACCGCCGCGGTGATCCTCGAACCGATCATGGGGGAGGGCGGCGTGGTGGTGCCCCCGGACGGCTATCTGGCCGCCGCCCGCGAGATCACCGGCGCCGCCGGGGCGCTGCTCATCCTCGACGAGGTCCAGACCGGCATCGGACGCACCGGCACCTTCTACGCCTGCCAGCACGACGGCGTCGTGCCCGACGTGATCACCCTGGCCAAGGGACTCGGCGGCGGACTGCCGCTCGGGGCGTGCCTGGGGATCGGGGCCGCCGGGGACCTGCTCACCGCGGGCAGCCACGGCAGCACCTTCGGGGGCAACCCGGTCTGCGCGGCCGCCGGGCTGGCGGTGCTGGCGACGCTGGCCGCCGACGACCTGGTGGCCCGCGCGGCGACGGTGGGCAAGGCGCTCGGGCACCGCATCGAGGAGCTGCACCACCCGCTCGTCGACCACGTGCGCGGGCGCGGCCTGCTGCAGGCGGTGGTGTTGCGCGCCCCGGTCGCCAAGGCGGTGGAGCACGCCGCCCGCGACGCCGGGTTTTTGCTCAACGCCGCCACCGCCGAGGTGGTGCGGCTGGCCCCGCCGCTGGTCATCACCGACGCACAGCTCGAGGCGTTTGTCACCGCCCTGCCCGCCATCCTCGACACCGCCCGGGAGGCCGCCCCGTGATCCGCCACTTCCTGCGCGACGACGACCTGAGCCCCGCCGAACAGGCCGAGGTGCTCGCGCTGGCCGCCGAGCTGAAAACCGCCCCGCACAGCCGCCGGCCGCTGGAGGGCCCGCGCGGGGTGGCGGTGATCTTCGACAAGAACTCCACCCGCACCCGGTTCTCGTTCGAACTCGGGGTGGCCCAACTCGGTGGGCACGCGGTCGTCGTCGACGGTCGCTCCACCCAGCTGGGCCGCGACGAGACCCTGGCGGACACCGCCCGGGTGCTGTCGCGCTACGTCGACGCGATCGTGTGGCGCACCTTCGGTCAGGACCGGTTGGCCGCGATGGCCTCGGCCGCGACGGTGCCGGTGGTCAACGCGCTCTCCGACGACTTCCACCCCTGCCAGGTGCTCGCCGATCTGCAGACCGTCGCCGAACGCAAGGGCGGGCTCGCGGGCCTCACCGGGCTGAGGCTGGCCTACCTCGGCGACGGCGCCAACAACATGGCGCACTCGCTGCTGCTCGGCGGGGCCACCGCCGGGCTGCACGTCACCGTCGCCGCCCCGGCGCAGTTTCACCCCGACCCGGCGGTGGTCGACGCCGCTCGGCGCCGGGCCGCCGAGGTCGGCGCGTCGGTGACCGTCACCACCGACCCGGTGGCCGCGGCCACCGGCGCCGACGTGCTGGTCACCGACACCTGGACGTCGATGGGCCAGGAGGACGACGGGCGCGACCGGCTCGCCCCGTTTCAGCCCTACCGGATCGACGACGAGCTCGTCGGCCGTGCCGACCCGGACGTCACCGTGCTGCACTGCCTGCCGGCGCACCGCGGTGAGGAGATCACCGACGCGGTGATCGACGGGCCGGCCAGCGCGGTCTGGGACGAGGCCGAGAACCGGCTGCACGCCCAGAAGGCGCTGCTGGTGTGGCTGCTGGAGCAGCGCCGGTGAACGCCGCCTCGCCGGCACCGACCGGGCCGGCGACGCGGGCCGGCCGGCAGGCCCGCATCGCGGCGTTGCTGGGGTCGGCGCAGGTGCACAGCCAGGCCGAACTGGCCGACCTGTTGGCCGCCGAGGGCATCGAGGTCACCCAGGCCACCCTCTCGCGTGATCTCGAGGAGCTCGGCGCGGTGAAGCTGCGCGGCGGCAAAGACGGCGCCGGCGGCTACGTCATCCCCGAGGACGGCAGCCCGGTGCGCGCGGTCGGCGGCGGCACCGACCGGTTGGCGCGGCTGCTGGCCGAACTGCTGGTCGGCACCGACGCCAGCGGCAACATCGCGGTGCTGCGCACCCCGCCGGGTGCGGCCGACTACCTGGCCAGCGCGCTGGACCGGGCGGCGCTGCCCTCGGTGGCCGGCACCATCGCCGGTGATGACACCATCTTCGTGTTGGCCCGCGAACCGATGACCGGCGCCGAGCTGGCCGCCGCGCTCGATAACCTCACCTGACCCGACCACCCCTCGAGCACAAGGAGTTCCCCTCATGTCCGATCGCGTCATCCTCGCCTACTCCGGCGGCCTGGACACGTCGGTGGCGATCAGCTGGATCGCCCGGGAGACCGGCCGCGAGGTGGTCGCGGTCGCCATCGACCTCGGGCAGGGCGGCGAGGACATGGAGGTGGTGCGCCGGCGGGCGCTGGACTGCGGCGCGGTCGAGGCGGTCGTCGTCGACGCCCGCGACGAGTTCGCCGACGAGTACTGCCTGCCCACCATCTGGTCCAACGCGCTGTACATGGACCGCTACCCGCTGGTGTCGGCGATCAGCCGGCCGCTGATCGTCAAGCACCTGGTGGCCGCCGCGCGCGAACACGGCGGCGGCACCGTCGCGCACGGCTGCACCGGCAAGGGCAACGATCAGGTGCGCTTCGAGGTCGGGTTCGCCTCGCTGGCACCGGATCTCGATGTGTTGGCCCCGGTGCGCGACTACGCCTGGACCCGGGAGAAGGCGATCGCGTTCGCCGAGGAGAACGCGATCCCGATCAACGTCACCAAACGCTCGCCGTTCTCCATCGACCAGAACGTGTGGGGCCGGGCGGTGGAGACCGGGTTCCTCGAACACCTGTGGAACGCGCCCACCAAGGACGTCTACGACTACACCGAGGACCCGACGATCAACTGGTCGACCCCCGACGAGGTGGTCATCGGGTTCGACGCCGGGGTGCCGGTGAGCATCGACGGGCGGCGGGTCTCGGTGCTCGCGGCGATCGAGGAACTCAACCGGCGGGCCGGCGCCCAGGGGGTCGGTCGCCTCGACGTGGTCGAGGACCGGCTGGTCGGGATCAAGAGCCGGGAGATCTACGAGGCGCCCGGCGCGATGGTGCTCATCACCGCCCACACCGAGTTGGAGCACGTCACCTTGGAGCGTGAGCTGGGCCGGTTCAAACGCCACACCGACCAGCGGTGGACCGAACTGGTCTACGACGGGTTGTGGTTCTCGCCGCTGAAATCGGCGCTGGACGCGTTCGTCGCGCACACCCAGCAGAAGGTCAGCGGGGAGGTCCGGCTGGTGCTGCACGGCGGGCACATCGCGGTCAACGGCCGTCGCAGCGACGAGTCGCTCTACGATTTCAACCTGGCCACCTACGACGAGGGCGACAGCTTCGACCAGTCCGCCGCCAAGGGCTTCGTGCACCTGCACGGGCTGTCATCGAAGATCGCCGCCCAGCGGGACCTGCGGTGAGCGTGTGAGCACCAACCAGGGGTCGCTGTGGGGCGGGCGGTTCGCCGACGGCCCGTCGGAGGCGCTGGCGGCGTTGAGCAAATCCACCCATTTCGACTGGGTGCTGGCGCCCTACGACATCGCGGCGTCGCGGGCGCACGTCAAGGTGCTGTTCGCCGCGGGGCTGCTCACCGCCGAGCAGCGCGACGGGTTGGCCGACGGACTCGACCGCCTCGACGCCGACGTCGCCGACGGCACGTTCGCCCCCGCGGACTCCGACGAGGACGTGCACGGCGCGCTGGAGCGCGGCCTGATCGACCGGGTCGGCCCCGACCTGGGGGGGCGGCTGCGGGCCGGGCGGTCCCGCAACGACCAGGTGGCCACGCTGTTTCGGATGTGGCTGCGCGACGCGGTGCGCCGGGTCGGCGCCGGGGTGCTCGAGGTGGTCGACGCCCTGGCCGGGCAGGCCGCCGCGCATCCGGGGGCGGTCCTGCCGGGCAAGACCCATCTGCAGTCCGCGCAGCCGGTGCTGCTGGCCCACCACCTGCTCGCCCACGCCCAGCCGCTGCTGCGTGACGTCGACCGACTGCTGGACTTCGACGCGCGCACCGCGATCTCGCCGTACGGGTCGGGGGCGCTGGCCGGGTCGTCGCTGGGGCTGGACCCGGAGGCGATCGCCGCCGAACTCGGGTTCGCCGCGGCCGCGGACAACTCGATCGATGCCACCGCCGCCCGCGATTTCGCCGCCGAGGCGGCGTTCGTCTTCGCGATGACCGGGGTCGATTTGTCCCGGCTCGCCGAGGACGTCATCATCTGGAGCTCAACGGAATTCGGCTACGTCACTTTGCACGACGCCTGGTCGACGGGCAGCTCGATCATGCCGCAGAAGAAGAATCCGGACATCGCCGAGTTGGCCCGCGGCAAATCCGGGCGGCTGATCGGCAACCTCACCGGCCTGCTCGCGACGTTGAAGGCCCAGCCCCTGGCCTACAACCGGGATCTGCAAGAGGACAAGGAACCGGTGTTCGACTCGGTCGCCCAACTGGAGCTGCTGCTGCCGGCGATGGCCGGGCTGGTCGCCACCCTGCGGTTCGACACCGAACGGATGGCGCAGCTGGCGCCGGCCGGCTACACCCTGGCCACCGACATCGCCGAATGGCTCGTGCGCCAAGGGGTTCCGTTCCGGGTGGCGCACGAGACCGCCGGGGCGGCGGTGCGGGCGGCCGAGCAGCGCGGGGTCGGCCTCGAGGCGCTGCGCGACGACGAGTTGGCCGCGATCAGCCCCGAGCTGACCCCGCGGGTGCGCGAGGTGCTCACCGTGGAGGGCTCGGTGGCCTCCCGCAACGCCCGCGGCGGGACCGCCCCCGAGCGCGTCGGCGAGCAGCTCGACCGGCTGCGCCGTCACGTCGCCGACCAACGCCGCCGGCTGCAGGGCTGAGCGCGGTCACCGTCGCGGCGGCCTCAGCCGCGCCAGATCAGCAGGTCCTCCATGCCGTTGTTCATGGTGACGTCGCTGGGGTCCGCGCCGGTGACGTCGAAATAGATCTTGCCGGTCGCGCTGGCGCCCTGCGCGATGGTGGCGCCGCTGATCGCGGTCGGCGCCGCGACCTGCCACAGCACCCGGTAGCTGTCGCGACCGGGGGCGACGGCGTTGAACTGGGAGATCGCCGGGGTCACGGTGCCGCGCACGGCGTGCACGGTGGCGGTGGCCTCCCACAGCCGCCCGGCCACCGGGTAGCCCGGCACGGTGTCGCTGCTGGGCTGCAGCGCGGCGACCCGCCATGAATACTGGACCTGCCCGACGGTGTCGGTCATCTCCAAGGTGTCGCCGAGCGCGCCGACGGTCGGCGGGCTCGCGGCCGCCAGCGGCGCGGTCAACACCGCCGCGACCGCCAGGATCAGGGTGCTCAGGATCAGTCTGCCCGTCGTGACGATACTCATCAGATCCTCCATCGGTGCCGGTCCGTGCGAGGCGGTACCGCCTCATTCTACGTCCGCGCACCGGCGCGGTCAGCACCGAAAACCGGTGCTACTCGACCAGCTCCGCGAGCTCCAACCAGCGCTGCTCACGCTCGTCGACCTGCTGGCGCAGCGCGTCGAGTTCGGCGGTGAGGGCGGCCAGCCCGACGTGGTCGCTCTGGTCGTGATCGGCCAGCCTCTCGTGGACCGCGCCGATGCGGTCGGCCAGTTTGGCCAGCGCACGGTCGATCGCGGCGATCTCCTTGTGGACGGCGCGTTGCGCCGCGCCGGTGCTGCGCGCCGGGCGATCCGGGGCCCGACGCCGGCCCGCGGTGTCGCCACCGGCGGCGCTGAGCTGCAGGTACTGCTGCACCCCGCCGGGCAGGTGGCGCAGCCGCCCGTCGAGGATCGCGTACTGCTGGTCGGTGACCCGCTCCAGCAGGTACCGGTCGTGGGAGACCACGATCAAGGTGCCCGGCCAGGCGTCGAGCAGATCCTCGATGGCGGTGAGCATGTCGGTGTCGACGTCGTTGGTGGGCTCGTCGAGGATGAGCACGTTCGGCTCGGCCAGCAAGGTGAGCAGGAACTGCAGCCGGCGACGCTGCCCGCCGGAGAGGTCGCGCACCCGGGCGGCGAGCTGGCCGCGGTGAAACCCCAGCCGCTCCAACAGTTGCGCCGGCGTCAGCTCGCGTCCGCCCACCGGGTAGCCGCGGCGCAGCCCGGCCAGGACGTCGGCGACCCGGTCGTCGGCGAGGTCGGACAACGGCCCCAAGCGCTGGTCGAGCATCGCCAGCCGGACGGTCTTGCCGCGTTTGACCCGCCCGGTGTCGGGCGTCACGGTGCCGGCGATCAACCCCAGCAGGGTGGATTTGCCCGCACCGTTGGCCCCGAGGATGCCGGTGCGCTCGCCGGGCCCGATCCGCCACTCGACGTCGCGCAGCACCGGGGCGGCGTCGTCCGGCGCCCCGAAGGACACCGTGACGTCGAGCAGGTCGACGACGTTTCTGCCCAGTCGCGCGGTCGCCAGTTTCGCCAGCTCGACGCTGTTGCGCAGCGGGGGGACGTCGGCGATCAGCGCGCTGGCCGCCTCGATGCGGAACTTCGGTTTCGCCGTGCGCGCCGGGGCGCCGCGGCGCAGCCAGGCCAACTCCTTGCGCAACAGGTTCTGGCGTTTGGTCTCGGCGACCGCGGCCTGCCGGTCGCGCTCCACGCGGGCGAGCACGTAGGCGGCGTACCCGCCGTCGAACGGTTCGACGATCCCGTCGTGGACCTCCCAGGTGGTGGTGGCGACCTCGTCGAGGAACCAGCGGTCGTGGGTGATCACCAGCACCGCGCCGGCGGTGCGCGGCCACCGGCTGCCAAGGTGCCCGGCCAGCCAGTGAATGCCCTGCAGGTCCAGGTGGTTGGTCGGCTCGTCGAGCGCGATGACGTCCCACTCGCCGATCAGCAGCGCGGCCAGTTGCACCCGGCGCCGTTGACCGCCGGAGAGGGTGTCGACCGCGGCTTGCCAGTCCAGGTCGGCGACGAGGCCGGCGACCACGTCGCGGATGCGGGGATCGGCGGCCCACTCGTGGTCGGCGGCCTCGCAGACCAGCGCCCGGCCCACGGTCTGCCCGGCGGGCAGGGTGTCGTCTTGGTCCAACGTCCCGACGCGCAGCCCGGCACGGTGGGTGACGCGTCCGCGGTCGGGGCGGATCTGGCCGGTGAGCAGACCCAGCAGGCTGGATTTGCCGTCCCCGTTGCGTCCGACGACGCCGATCCGTGCGCCCTCGTCGACGCCCAGGCTCACCGACTCCAGCACCACACCGCTGGGGTACTCCAGATGCACGGCCTCCGCGCCGAGCAGATGGGCTCCCGCCCGGCCGGTCACACCCGCCACAGGGCCTCCTGGGCGGTGCTGGCCACCAGGGCACCGGCCCGGTCGTACAGCGCGCCGCGGGCCAGCCCGCGGCTGTCGCCGATGTTGGCCGCGGCGACCTCGTAGCGGTGCCAGCGGTCGGGGGCGAACGGCCGGTGGAACCAGATCGAGTGGTCCAGGCTGGCGGCGAAGCCCAGCCCGAGTTCCAGCGGGGTCCCCGGCGGGCGCACCACCGGCACCGGCCCCAGATCGGAGATGAACGTCAGCGCGCAGGCGCTGATCAGCGGATCGTCGCCGAGCGGGTCGCGGGTGCGGATCCAATACGGCGGCACCACGAACGGTGAGGTGTCGCTCGGGTCGGCGCGGATCTCGAACCGGTCGGCGTACTGCAGCGCCGGCTGTTTGGGCACCGCCCGGTCGAACGGCAGGCCCGGATCGGCGACCGGATGCCAGTCGGCGCCGGGTTCGCGCCGGTGAAACGAGGCGATCAGCTCCAGGATCACCGCCTCGTCCTGACGGACACTGACCTGCCGGGTGTCGAACGACCGGCCGGTGCGGATGCGTTGCACGTGCAGGCGCAACGCGGCGTCGTAGCGACCGCCGCGCACGAAGTAGGCGTGCAGCGAGTGCGGCCGCTTGTCCGCCTCGACGGTGCGCGCGGCGGCGGCCAGCGCCTGCGCGGCGATCAATCCGCCGAACAGCCGCGACGTCGGTCCCGCCTCGAGGGTGGGGACGGTGAACGTGTCCCCGTCGCGGTCGAAGTCCACCAACCGCGCCAGCCAGCTCGGCTCGCCGTCGCGGTGGCGGTTCTCGGCGTTGTCGGTGGCGGTCATGGCGCACTCAGCCTATCGACCGCTTGGTGGGGCGCCGAGCCCGGTGGTCGACCGCTGCGGCGGATCCGACACCCCAGCCGACAGGGGACCGATAGGTTTTATGATGGCCGGACCAGCTAGGCAGGGGAGCAGCGCGTTGGAGATGAATCTCTCGGCGGTCAAACGACCGCTGGATCGCTTGATGGCCACCGCGCAGAACGGGCTGGAGGTGCTCCGACTCGGCGGGCTGGAGACCGGCAGCGTGCCCTCGCCGTTCCAGATCGTCGAGAGCGTACCGATGTACAAGCTGCGGCGGTATTTTCCGCCGGACAACCGGCCCGGCCAACCCCCCGCCGGCCCGCCGGTGCTGATGGTGCATCCGATGATGATGGCCGCCGACATGTGGGACGTCACCCGCGACGAAGGTGCGGTGGGCATCCTGCATGCGGCCGGTTTGGACGCCTGGGTCATCGATTTCGGCTCCCCGGACCAGGTCGAGGGCGGGATGGACCGCGACCTGGCCGACCACGTCGTCGCGTTGAGCGAGGCGATCGACACGGTGCGCGCCACCACCGGGCAGGACGTGCACCTGGCCGGCTATTCGCAGGGCGGGATGTTCTGCTACCAGACCGCGGCCTACCGGCGGTCGAAGAACGTCGCCAGCATCGTGGCGTTCGGGTCGCCGGTCGACGCGCTGGCCACGCTGCCCATGGGCATCCCGTCGGATCTGGCCACCACCGCCGCGAATTTCATGGCCGACCACGTGTTCACCCGCCTGGACATCCCGAGTTGGTTGGCGCGCACCGGGTTCCAGATGATGGACCCGTTGAAGACGGCGAAGGCCCGGCTGGAGTTCGTCCGTCAACTCCACGACCGCGAGGCCCTGCTGGCCCGCGAACAGCAGCGCCGCTTCCTGGACTCGGAGGGCTGGATCGCCTGGTCGGGGCCGGCGATCTCGGAGCTGTTGAAGCTGTTCATCGCCCACAACCGGATGATGACCGGCGGGTTCGCCATCCACGGCCAGTTGGTGACGCTGACCGACATCACCTGCCCGATCCTGGCGTTCGTCGGGGAGGTCGACGACATCGGCCAACCACCGTCGGTGCGCGGCATCCGACGCGCCGCCCCCAACACCGACGTCTACGAATACCTGTTGCGTGCCGGCCACTTCGGCCTGGTGGTCGGCTCCAAGGCCGCCGAGCAGACCTGGCCGACGGTGGCCGATTGGGTGTTGTGGCTGGTCGAGCAGGGCCCCAAACCGGCCGGCATCGTCCCGATGGCCGACCAGCCCGCCGAGCACGCCGACAGCGGGGTGCCGATCAGCTCCCGGGTGGCCCACGGGCTGGGCGAGGCCTCCGAGGTGGCGTTGACGCTGGCCCGCGGGGCCGCGACCGCGGTGGTCGCCGCGAACAAATCGGTGCGCACCCTGGCCATCGAGACCGTGCGCACCCTGCCCCGGCTGGCCCGGCTCGGTCAGATCAACGACCACACCCGAATCTCGTTGGGCCGCATCATCGATGAGCAGGCCGCCGGAACCCCGGGCGGGGAGTTCCTGCTCTTCGACGGACGGGTACACACCTACGAGGCGGTCAACCGCCGCATCAACAACGTGGTGCGCGGCCTGATCGAGGTCGGGATACGCCAAGGCGATCACGTCGGAGTGCTGATGGAGACCCGCCCCAGCGCACTGGTCGCGATCGCCGCGCTGTCGCGGCTGGGAGCGGTCTCGGTGCTGATGCCGCCCGGCGGCGACCTGGCGACCGCGGTCCAGATCGGCGGGGTCAGCGAACTGGTGACCGACCCCACCAACCTCGACGCGGCCCGCGGGCTGTCCTGCCAGGTGCTGGTGCTCGGCGGCGGCGAGACCCGCGACCTGCACCTGCCCGACGACAGCGACGTCATCGACATGGAGCAGATCGACCCGGACGCGGTCACCCTGCCCGGCTGGTACCGCGCCAACCCCGGCTACGCGCGGGATCTGGCGTTCATCGCGTTCAGCCGGGTCGGCGGTGAGCTGGTCGCCAAACAGATCACCAACTACCGCTGGGCGCTGTCGGCGTTCGGGACCGCCTCGGCCGCCTCGCTGGGACACAGCGACACCGTCTACTGCCTCACCCCGCTGCACCACGAGTCGGGGCTGTTGGTCAGCCTCGGCGGCGCGGTGGTCGGCGGCACCCGGATCGCGTTGTCGCGCGGACTGCGCCCGGACCGCTTCGTCGCCGAGGTGCGCCAGTACGGCGTCACCGTGGTGTCCTACACCTGGGCGATGCTCGATGCGGTCATCAAAGACCCCGGGTTCGCGTTGCACGGCAACCATCCGGTGCGGTTGTTCATCGGCTCGGGGCTGCCGCCCGGGCTGTGGCAGCGGGTCACCGAGGCGTTCGCGCCCGCGCACGTGGTGGAGTTCTTCGCCACCACCGACGGCCAGGCCGTGTTGGCCAACGTCTCCGGCGCGAAGGTGGGCAGCAAGGGCCGGCCGCTGCCCGGCGCCGGCGAGGCCCAGCTGGCCGCCTACGACGCCGAGCACGACCTGATCCTGGAGACCGACGACGGGTTCGTGCAGGTCGCCGAGACCGACGAGGTGGGGGTGCTGCTGGCCCGCTCCCGCGGCCCGATCGACCCGGCCGCCTCGGTCAAACGCGGCGTGTTCGCCCCCGCCGACACCTGGGTCTCCACCGAGTATCTGTTCTGGCGCGACGCCGACGGCGACTACTGGCTGGCGGGCGGGCGCGGGTCGGTGATCCACACCGCCCGCGGCATCGTCTACCCGGTCCCGGT
Organism: Mycolicibacillus parakoreensis; assembly: GCF_022370835.2. The sequence goes on along the minus strand of NZ_CP092365.1, from coordinate 1,859,891 downwards.
CACCGACGCGCTGGGGCTGATCAACGGGGTCGACCTGGCCGCCACCTACGCGGTCACCGTCGGGTCCGCCGAGTACGCGATCGCCGCGATCACCGTGACCGCCGGCGCCTCGGTGACCCCGGCCGGTCTGCACGAGGCGATGGCCCAACTCCCGGTGGGCGAGCCCCCCGATCTGGTCCACGTGGTGCCGGCCCTGCCGCTGAGCAGCACCTACCGGCCGACCACCGGGGATCTGCCGCAGGCCGGCCTGCCCAAGGCGGGGCGCACCACCTGGTATCTGGACGCCGCGACCGGCCAGTACGCGCGGCTGACCGCCGCGGTGCGCAAGGGGCTGCTCGACGCCGGGGACCGCGAGGAGAACCCGGCCGGTCGCTGACGCCCGGTGCTCAGCGCCGGGCGTACGGGGCGTAGAGGTCGGCGACCCACGGCTCGGCGCAGAACCGGTGCTGGGCACCCGCGGGATCGATGTCGGCGTCGCGAAGCGCCGCGGTGCGCTCTGCCAGTGCTCCCGGCGGGTGGTCGTCGCGACTCAACGCGCACTTGGTGGCGCCGTTTCTCTCCCAGTCCGGATGCCCGGGCGGCTCGGGCCAGTCGGCGGCCTGCACCCGCAGTTCGGCCACCGTGACCAGCTGGTCGTCGACGAACCGGGACAGCGTCACGGTGCCCGCCCGCGCCCCCAGGTGGGCGTACTGGGCGGTGAACCCGTCGGCGGTCTGCCAGAACGTGCGGAAGCCGAACACCTCGCCGGCGGGGGCGAACGTCGTCGCCTCGTCGCGGGCGCGCCACACCGCCATGGTCTCCCCGCCGGTGCCGCCGCTGCCGGTGATGATCAGCAGCTCGTCGCGTCCGTCGGCGTCGAGGTCGCGCAACAGGTAGCGCGGGGCGTAGTCGTGGTCGGTGTGCTCGGTGATGACCTGCCGGCGGTCGCTGCCGCCGTCGAGCACGGTGACCGCGGTGCGGTAGCTGTGCGGCCCGACCGCGGTGGTGCGCCCCTCGAACGTCAAACCCAGCCGGTCGGTGGAGACGGTGCGGCAGTCGCTGGCCGCTCCGGCGGCGTAGCGGTCGACGGTGGCGCAGTCGGGCAGCGCGTCACCGCGGGCCGGCCCCGCCGCGCAGAGCGCGGCGCCGAGCACCGCCGCCCACATCGGCGCCCACCGCGTCATGACCTGGATCTTAAGGCGGCGGGTTAGGCTGCGGTGTGTCTTCTGCTCAGCCCGCCCCGCCGGCCTGGTTGCCCGAGCTGCTGCCGCTGCTGGTCTGCCCCGACGACCGGGGGCCGCTGCTGCTCTGCGACGCAGCGGTGCTCTACAACCCGCGGCTGCGGCGCGCCTACCGCATCGACGACGGCATCCCGGTGCTGCTCATCGACGAGGCGCGCGACGTCGACGACGACGAGCACACCCGGCTCATGGCTGCAGCGGGTCCGGCAGCGGACCGGTGAGGTAGCGCTGCAGCGTCGGGCCGATCATCGCGACGATCGCGTCGGGGGGCAGCGACGCCAGCGGCTCCAGCCCGACGACGTAGCGCGCCACCACCACCCCCATCAGCTGGCTGGCCACGAACTCCGCGCGCACCACGCCGCTGCCCGGCGGGTCGTCGGCCCGTTCGGAGAGTTCGGCGACGACGATGTCGCGGAAGAACGACCGCGCCAGCGGGACGTCCCCGCCGGTGAGCAGGGCACGCAGGGTCGCCAACAGCCCGGTACCGGCCTCGGAATCCCACAGCGGAAGCAGCATCGCGGGCAGCCGGTGTCCCAGCTCGGCGACCGGCAGTTCGCGCAGCGGGCCCAGGATGGTCATCGGGTCCACCGGCGCGTCGATGGCCGCGGCGAACAACTGCTGCTTGGTGCCGAAGTAGTGGTGCACCAGCGCGGAGTCGACGCCGGCGGCCGCGGCGATCGCCCGCACCGAGGCGCCCGCGAACCCGTGGTGGGCGAAGAGTTCGCGGGCGCACGCCAGGATGCGCTCGCGGGTGTCGCTGGGGCCCGGCGGGCGCCCGCGGCGTCGCCGCGGGGTGTCGGTGCTCACGGTGTCCGGCGCCGCAGGGTGGCCGCCGCCAGGACGAGCGCGGCGACGGCGAAGCCGATCACCACCGCGATGTCGCGCGCGGCGATCGCGGTCAGTCCCGGGTGGGCACCGACCTGCTGGAGGGCCTCCAGCGCGTAGCTGGCGGGCAGCACGTTGCTGATCCACTGCAGCCAGTCGGCCATCACCGGGCGCGGCACGATGATCCCGGCGAGCAACAGCTGCGGCACCATCACCACCGGGATGAACTGGACGGCTTGAAATTCGGTGCGGGCGAACGCACTGCACAACAACCCCAACCCGACCCCGAGGATCGCGTTGACGATCGCGATGAGGAACACCCAGGCGGGGTTTCCCTCGGTGCGAAACCCCAAGAACCAGAACGACACCAGACAGGCCAGGCTGGCCTGGGCGGCGGCGGCCAGCGAGAACGCGGTGCCGTAGGCGGCCAACAGGTCCAACCGGCGCAGCGGGGTGGTCAGGATCCGCTCGAGGGTGCCCGAGGCGCGTTCCCGTTGCATCGTGATCGAGGTGATGATGAACATCAAGAACAACGGGAACAGGCCCAGCAGGATCAGGCAGGCGGTGCTGAACGGTGGCGGGCTGCCCGGCGGGTGCGGGGCGTTGTCGAACATGAAGTACATCAGCGTGATGATGGCCGTGGGCACCACCACGATCATCGCCACGCTGCGCCGGTCGGTGGCCAGCTGACGCAGGATCCGCGCCGTGGTGGCCAGGTAGGGCCGCAGCGCAGCCGGCAGCCCGGTCGCCCGGTCGGGCCCGGCCGGCGCGGTCAGCGCGGCGCGGCGGCGGTGCTGCGCCGAATGATCGACAGGAACGCGTCCTCGAGCGAGCTGCATCCGGTGTCCTTTCGCAGGCGGGTGGGGGAGGTGTGGGCCAGCAGCCGGCCGTCGCGCAGCAGCAGCAGCTGCCCGCAGTGGTCGGCTTCGTCCATGACGTGACTGGAGATCAGCAGCGTGCTGCCCGCCCGGGCCAGCGCGGCGAACTGCGCCCACAGCTCGGTGCGCAGCACCGGGTCGAGCCCGACGGTGGGCTCGTCGAGCACCAGCAGCGACGGGCGGGCGACCAGCGCACACGCCAGCGACACCCGGATCCGTTGGCCGCCGGAGAGGTTGGCCGCGAAACTGGAACCCTGCTCGGCGAGCCCGACGGTGTCCACGGCCGCGTCGGCGTCGGCCGCGGGCGCCCCGTAGAGCGCCGCGAAGTAGCGCACGTTGTCGATGACCCGCAGGTCGGGGTAGACGGTCGGGTCCTGGGTGACGTAGCCGACCCGGTGGCGCAGCCGCGCTGAGCCGGCCGGGCTGCCGAGCACGGTCACGGTCCCGGACTCCACGATCTGGGTGCCGACGATGCACCGCATCAGCGTGGTCTTGCCGCACCCGGACGGGCCCAGCAACCCGGTGATGCTGCCGCGCGGGATCTGCACCGAGACATCCCGCAGCACGGTGCGCCCGCCGCGCACGACCCGCAGCCCGGCGATGCTCACCGCCGCGTCCGACGCCCTTAATTCATCAACCGATGAACTCATCATGTGATGAATACTGCGTCATCCGGGAGCGGCTGTCAACACCGTTGGGCAGAATCGTCCCGGTGGGAGCCGACCAGCTGCAGACCGATCCGCTCGCCGCCGCCCGCCGGGTCCTCGGCGCCACCCTCACCGGGCGCGGGGTGCGCGCCCTCGTCGTGGAGGTGGAGGCCTACGGCGGGGTGCCCGACGGCCCCTGGCCGGACCCGGCCGCGCACTCCTACCGGGGCCCGACCGGCCGCAACCGGGTGATGTTCGGCCCGCCCGGGCGCCTCTACACCTACCGCAGCTACGGCATCCACATCTGCGCCAACGTGGCCTGCGGCCCCGACGGCACCGCCGCGGCCACCCTGCTGCGGGCGGGCGCGATCGTCGACGGGATCGATGTGGCCCGGTCCCGCCGCGGTGGGCACCACCGACCGGCCGCCCTGGCCCGCGGGCCCGGAAACCTCTGCGCCGCGCTGGGCATCACCCTGGCCGACAACGGCCTGGACCTGTTCGACCCGGCCAGCCCGGTGCGGTTGACCCTCAACGCCCCGGTGAGCGCGACGGCCGGACCCCGGGTCGGGGTCAGCGGCGCCGCCGACCGCCGGTGGCGGCTGTGGCTGCCCGACCGCCCCGAGGTGTCCGGCTATAAACGCAGCCCCCGCGCGCCGGCACCGGGGGAGAGCGACTGAACCGGACTCTGCGAAACTTCCCCTCATGGGTAGCGCTTCCGGGATCCTCGACGAGCTCAGTTGGCGCGGGCTGATCGCGCAGTCCACCGATCGCGACGCACTGTCCGCGGCGGCGCGGGACCCGCTGACCGTCTACGCCGGGTTCGACCCGACCGCGCCGAGCCTGCACGCCGGGCACCTGGTGCCGTTGTTGACGCTGCGCCGGTTTCAGCGGGCGGGTCATCGCCCGATTGTGTTGGCCGGCGGGGCGACCGGGCTGATCGGCGATCCCCGCGACGCCGGGGAGCGCACCCTGCAGTCGGCCGACACGGTCGCCGGGTGGGTGGAGCGCATCGGCGACCAGCTGGCACGGTTCGTCGACTTCGACGACGGCCCCACCGGCGCGGTCGTGGAGAACAACCTGGACTGGACCCAACGACTCAGCGCCGTGGACTTCCTGCGCGATCTGGGCAAGCACTTCTCGGTGAACACCATGCTCGACCGGGAGACCGTGCGACGGCGCCTGGACGCCGACGGCATCTCCTACACGGAGTTCAGCTACATGCTGCTGCAGGCCAACGACTACGTCGAGCTGTACCGCCGGCACGGGTGCACGCTGCAGATCGGCGGCTCCGACCAGTGGGGCAACATCGTCGCCGGGGTGCGGCTGGTGCGCCAGCAGCTCGGGGCGACGGTGCACGCCCTGACGGTGCCGCTGGTCACCGCGGCCGACGGCACCAAGTTCGGCAAGTCCACCGGCGGGGGCAACCTGTGGCTGGACCCGGAGCTGACCAGCCCGTACGCCTTCTACCAGTACTTCATCAACACCGCCGACGCCGACGTGGTGCGCTACCTGCGGTGGTTCACGTTCTTGTCCGCCGAGGAACTGGCCGAGCTGGAGACCGCCACCGCCGAGCGTCCGCAGCAGCGGGCCGCACAGCGGCGGTTGGCCCGCGAACTGACCACCCTGGTGCACGGGCAGGCGGCCACCACCGCCGTCGAGCAGGCCAGCCGGGCGCTGTTCGGTCGCGGCGAACTCGGCGCGCTCGACGAGGCCACCCTGAGCGCCGCGCTGACCGAGACGCCGGTGGCGCGGCTGGGCCCCGCCGACCCCGCGGGCATCGTCGACCTGTTGGTGGCCAGCGGCCTCTCCGCGAGCAGAGGCGCGGCCCGCCGCACCGTCGGCGAGGGCGGGGTGTCGGTGAACAACGTCCGCATCGACAGCGTCGAGTGGACCCCGACCGCCGCGGACTTTCTGCACGGCCGCTGGCTGGTGCTGCGGCGTGGCAAGCGCCACATCGCCGGCGTCGAAACCGGCGTCGAGGCCCGCGACGCCCGCCGCCACGGAGCCGGGTAGCGCACCGAGATACCGGTCCTAGCAGGGAATTTGACTCCCAGCCGCCCCTCACGTAACTTATGAGTCGTCGCCGCGACGCGGGAAATCCGCGCCAGTGCGGCGGCGTCCCAGAGGAGACACCACTTCGGTGGGTGTCCTCGCCGTCCGCGCTACGCCCTACGGCCAATCGCCGTCGGTCGTTGCGCGGCCGGAGCAGGGTGTGTTGTTTGAGAACTCAATAGTGTGTTTGGTGGTTTTTGTTTGTTGTTGTTTTTTGCCATGCCTTTGGCCGCCCCGTGGTTGGGGGTGTGGTGTTTTTTTGCCAGAGTTTTCTGGTTTGTTGTCAGGTATTTCTGAATGGCCTTTTTTGGGTTTTGTTTGGAGAGTTTGATCCTGGCTCAGGACGAACGCTGGCGGCGTGCTTAACACATGCAAGTCGAACGGAAAGGCCCCTTCGGGGGTGCTCGAGTGGCGAACGGGTGAGTAACACGTGGGTGATCTGCCCTGCACTCTGGGATAAGCCTGGGAAACTGGGTCTAATACCGGATAGGACCGCGCATCGCATGGTGTGTGGTGGAAAGCTTTTGCGGTGTGGGATGGGCCCGCGGCCTATCAGCTTGTTGGTGGGGTGATGGCCTACCAAGGCGACGACGGGTAGCCGGCCTGAGAGGGTGTCCGGCCACACTGGGACTGAGATACGGCCCAGACTCCTACGGGAGGCAGCAGTGGGGAATATTGCACAATGGGCGGAAGCCTGATGCAGCGACGCCGCGTGGGGGATGACGGCCTTCGGGTTGTAAACCTCTTTCAGCCTCGACGAAGCGCAAGTGACGGTAGGGGCAGAAGAAGCACCGGCCAACTACGTGCCAGCAGCCGCGGTAATACGTAGGGTGCGAGCGTTGTCCGGAATTACTGGGCGTAAAGAGCTCGTAGGTGGTTTGTCGCGTCGTCCGTGAAATCCCATGGCTTAACTGTGGGCGTGCGGGCGATACGGGCAGACTTGAGTACTGCAGGGGAGACTGGAATTCCTGGTGTAGCGGTGGAATGCGCAGATATCAGGAGGAACACCGGTGGCGAAGGCGGGTCTCTGGGCAGTAACTGACGCTGAGGAGCGAAAGCGTGGGGAGCGAACAGGATTAGATACCCTGGTAGTCCACGCCGTAAACGGTGGGTACTAGGTGTGGGTTTCCTTCCTTGGGATCCGTGCCGTAGCTAACGCATTAAGTACCCCGCCTGGGGAGTACGGCCGCAAGGCTAAAACTCAAAGGAATTGACGGGGGCCCGCACAAGCGGCGGAGCATGTGGATTAATTCGATGCAACGCGAAGAACCTTACCTGGGTTTGACATGCACAGGACGACTGCAGAGATGTGGTTTCCCTTGTGGCCTGTGTGCAGGTGGTGCATGGCTGTCGTCAGCTCGTGTCGTGAGATGTTGGGTTAAGTCCCGCAACGAGCGCAACCCTTGTTCCATGTTGCCAGCGCGTGATGGCGGGGACTCATGGGAGACTGCCGGGGTCAACTCGGAGGAAGGTGGGGATGACGTCAAGTCATCATGCCCCTTATGTCCAGGGCTTCACACATGCTACAATGGCCGGTACAAAGGGCTGCGATGCCGTGAGGTGGAGCGAATCCTTGTTAAAGCCGGTCTCAGTTCGGATCGGGGTCTGCAACTCGACCCCGTGAAGTCGGAGTCGCTAGTAATCGCAGATCAGCAACGCTGCGGTGAATACGTTCCCGGGCCTTGTACACACCGCCCGTCACGTCATGAAAGTCGGTAACACCCGAAGCCAGTGGCCTAACCCTTTTTGGGGGGGAGCTGTCGAAGGTGGGATCGGCGATTGGGACGAAGTCGTAACAAGGTAGCCGTACCGGAAGGTGCGGCTGGATCACCTCCTTTCTAAGGAGCACCGATACCGGATTCCCCCGTGCCTTGCTGGATGTGAGGATTGTTCACGGTTAGGGAGAGTGCGCCGGCGCCTGTAGTGGGTGCCGGTGGGTGCGCAACAACAAACGTGTCGGCGGGGCTGGTGCCCCGTCGACGGGATCGCCAGGCACACTGTTGGGTCCTGAGACAACAGGCCCGTGGCCCCCTTGTTTGTGGGGGTGGGTTGGTTGTCGCCTCGTCTTGGTGGTGGGGTGTGGTGTTTGAGTTGTGGATAGTGGTTGCGAGCATCCAAGCGATGACCGTGTGCTCATGTTCCGGGGTTTCTCGGGGTGTGGGTGGTTGTTGTTTGTTTGTGCAATTTTGTTGTTGAAACACATTTTTGGTTTTTGTGTTTGTAAGTGAATCAGGGCGCATGGTGGATGCCTTGGCATTGGGAGCCGATGAAGGACGTGGGAGACTGCGATATGCCTCGGGGAGTTGTCAACCGAACGAAGATCCGAGGGTGTCCGAATGGGGAAACCCAGCACGAGTGATGTCGTGTTACCTGCCGGTGAATGTATAGCCGGTAGGGGGGAACGCGGGGAAGTGAAACATCTCAGTACCCGTAGGAAGAGAAAACAACAGTGATTCCGTTAGTAGTGGCGAGCGAACGCGGAGGATGGCTAAACCGTATGCATGTGTGACCGGGTAGGGGTTGTGTGTGCGGGGTTGTGGGAGTGTCGTGTCCGGGTCTACCTGCCTGGAGGGCAGTCAGAAAGTGTTGTGGTTAGCGGAAGTGGCCTGGGATGGTCTGCCGTAGACGGTGAGAGCCCGGTACGTGAAAACCCGACACCTGTCTTGCGATGTTTCCCGAGTAGCAGCGGGCCCGTGGAATCCGCTGTGAATCTGCCGGGACCACCCGGTAAGCCTGAATACTTCCCGATGACCGATAGCGGACGAGTACCGTGAGGGAATGGTGAAAAGTACCCCGGGAGGGGAGTGAAAGAGTACCTGAAACCATGCGCCTACAATCCGTCAGAGCCCTCGTTTTGTGGGGTGATGGCGTGCCTTTTGAAGAATGAGCCTGCGAGTCAGGGACATGTCGCGAGGTTAACCCGTGTGGGGTAGCCGTAGCGAAAGCGAGTCTGAATAGGGCGTATCCGCTGGTTTTGCCGGTGGTGTAGTGGCGTGTTCTGGACCCGAAGCGGAGTGATCTACCCATGGCCAGGGTGAAGCAGCAGTAAGATGCTGTGGAGGCCCGAACCCACTTAGGTTGAAGACTGAGGGGATGAGCTGTGGGTAGGGGTGAAAGGCCAATCAAACTCCGTGATAGCTGGTTCTCCCCGAAATGCATTTAGGTGCAGCGTCATGTGTTGCGTGCTGGAGGTAGAGCTACTGGATGGCCGATGGGCCCTACTAGGTTACTGACGTCAGCCAAACTCCGAATGCCGGCACGTGGTAAGCGTGGCAGTGAGACGGCGGGGGATAAGCTCCGTGCGTCGAGAGGGAAACAGCCCAGATCGCCGGCTAAGGCCCCTAAGCGTGTGCTAAGTGGAAAAGGATGTGCAGTCGCGAAGACAACCAGGAGGTTGGCTTAGAAGCAGCCACCCTTGAAAGAGTGCGTAATAGCTCACTGGTCAAGTGATTGTGCGCCGATAATGTAGCGGGGCTCAAGCACACCGCCGAAGCCGCGGCAACCCCTCTTGTGGGGGTTGGGTAGGGGAGCGTCCCCTCACCAGCGAAGCGTCCGAGTGATCGAGGCGTGGAGGTGTGGGGAGTGAGAATGCAGGCATGAGTAGCGATAAGGCAAGTGAGAACCTTGCCCGCCGAAAGACCAAGGGTTCCTGGGCCAGGCCAGTCCGCCCAGGGTGAGTCGGGACCTAAGGCGAGGCCGACAGGCGTAGTCGATGGACAACGGGTTGATATTCCCGTACCCGTGTGTGGGCGCCCCTGACGAAACAGCGGTACTAACCACCCAAAACCGCACCGACTTCGATCCCTTCGGGGAAAGAAGCGGTGTGGGGCTGCGTGGGACCTTCGCTGGTAGTAGTCAAGCGATGGGGTGACGCAGGAAGGTAGCCGTACCAGTCAGTGGTAATACTGGGGCAAACCGGTAGGAAGAACGATAGGCAAATCCGTCGTTCACATATTCCGAGAGGTGACGCATAGCCGATTGAGGCGAATTCGGTGATCCTACGCTGCCGAGAAAAGCCTCTAGCGAGCACACACACGGCCCGTACCCCAAACCAACACAGGTGGTCAGGTAGAGAATACCAAGGCGTACGAGTGAACTATGGTTAAGGAACTCGGCAAAATGCCCCCGTAACTTAGGGAGAAGGGGGACCGGAACACCGTCAACACCCTCGCGGTGGGAAGCGGGATCCGGTCGCAGAAACCAGTGAGAAGCGACTGTTTACTAAAAACACAGGTCCGTGCGAAGTCGCAAGACGATGTATACGGACTGACGCCTGCCCGGTGCTGGAAGGTTAAGAGGACCGGTTAGTGGACGCACGTCCGCGAAGCTGAGAATTTAAGCCCCAGTAAACGGCGGTGGTAACTATAACCATCCTAAGGTAGCGAAATTCCTTGTCGGGTAAGTTCCGACCTGCACGAATGGCGTAACGACTTCTCAACTGTCTCAACCATAGACTCGGCGAAATTGCACTACGAGTAAAGATGCTCGTTACGCGCGGCAGGACGAAAAGACCCCGGGACCTTCACTACAACTTGGTATTGATGTTCGATGCGGTTTGTGTAGGATAGGTGGGAGACTGTGAAACCCGCACGCCAGTGCAGGCGGAGTCGTTGTTGAAATACCACTCTGATCGTATTGAACCTCTAACCTCGGACCGTCTATCCGGTCCAGGAACAGTGCCTGGTGGGTAGTTTAACTGGGGCGGTTGCCTCCTAAAAAGTAACGGAGGCGCCCAAAGGTTCCCTCAACCTGGACGGCAATCAGGTGTTGAGTGTAAGTGCACAAGGGAGCTTGACTGCGAGACTGACACGTCAAGCAGGGACGAAAGTCGGGACTAGTGATCCGGCACCCCCGAGTGGAAGGGGTGTCGCTCAACGGATAAAAGGTACCCCGGGGATAACAGGCTGATCTTCCCCAAGAGTCCATATCGACGGGATGGTTTGGCACCTCGATGTCGGCTCGTCGCATCCTGGGGCTGGAGCAGGTCCCAAGGGTTGGGCTGTTCGCCCATTAAAGCGGCACGCGAGCTGGGTTTAGAACGTCGTGAGACAGTTCGGTCTCTATCCGCCGCGCGCGTCAGAAACTTGAGGAAACCTGTCCCTAGTACGAGAGGACCGGGACGGACGAACCTCTGGTACACCAGTTGTCCCACCAGGGGCACCGCTGGATAGCCACGTTCGGACAGGATAACCGCTGAAAGCATCTAAGCGGGAAACCTTCTCCAAGACCAAGCTTCTCACCCATCAAGTGGGATAAGGCCCCCCGCAGAACACGGGATCGATAGACCAGACCTACACACGCAGCAATGCGCCCAGGGAACTGGCACTAACCGGCCGAAAACTTACACACACCAAAACCGCAACCACACCACACAACCCACACCACACCCCCCACCAAAAACACCCCCGCCGGCCCCCACACAAAACGGGCCGACACCAAAAAGAAAATAAAGTTACGGCGGACACAGCGACAGGGAAACGCCCGGCCCCATCCCGAACCCGGAAGCTAAGCCTGCCAGCGCCGATGATACTACCCAACCCGGGTGGAAAAGTAGGACACCGCCGAACACACATTAAAAGAAAGGCCCCCCATTTCTTGGGGGGCCTTTCTTCTGTCTGTGTTACTGCACTCGATGCGGGACATCGGCGTGCTGCCGGGCAAACCCCGACGGGTGGCGGCGAACCGCTCTAGGGTCGGGTCATGGCATACGACTACGACGTCGTGGTGATCGGTGCGGGGTTCGGCGGCAGCGTCGCCGCGCTGCGACTGACCGAGAAGGGCTACCGGGTCGCGGTGCTCGACATGGGCCGACGCTGGGCACCCGGTGACTTCCCGCCGAACAACTGGCATGTCCGCAAGGCCATGTGGGCACCGAAACTGGGATGTTTCGGTCCGCAGCGGCTCACCGTGCTGGGCAAGACGTTCATCGCCAGCGCCGTCGGCGTCGGCGGCGGATCGCTGATCTACGGCAACACCCTCTACCGCCCCCTGGAGCACTTCTACACCGACCCGCAGTGGGCCCACATCACCGACTGGCACGCCGAGCTGCAGCCCTACTACGACCAGGCGCACCGCATGCTGGGGGTGACGCCGACGCCGCACACCACCCCGAGAAATTGTCAATACCTGTGGATCGGGTTGTTCAGGCGACCTCCGTTCCGGGTTGTTCGGCGCCGTCGGTGGGCGGCTGTGTTGGGGTGATCTCGGTGGGGCGTTCGAGCAGCTTTCCCTTGTGGAAGACCGCGCCGGCGCGGACCAAAGCGACCAGGTGTGGGGCGTTGACGGCGCGCCAGCGGGCCGCGGCGGCGTCGATGAGCTTGTAGGCCATAGCCAGTCCGGCCGCGCGTGATCCCGGGCCTTTGGTGACCTTGGTGCGCAAACGCACTGTGGCGAAGGTGCTTTCGATCGGATTCGTGGTGCGTAGGTGAATCCAATGTTCGGCCGGGTAGTGGTAGAACTCCAGCAGGGTGTCCAGATCGTCGGTGATCTTGGCGACCGCTTTAGGATACTTGGCCCCGAAGTCGACCTCGAAGGCTTTGACCGCGAGCTGGGCCTTGTCGATATCCTCGGCGTTGTAGATCTCCTTGATCGCCGCCAACGCCGACGGGTGCGCTGATTTCGGCAGCGCGGCAAGAACATTAGCCTGCTTATGAAACCAGCACCGCTGCTCTTTGGTGGCCGGGAACACCTCACGCACCGCGTTCCAGAACCCGAGTGCGCCATCGCCGACCGCGAGCACCGGGGCGGTCATGCCGCGTCGCTTGCAGTCGCGCAGCAGATCAGCCCACGACTCGGTCGATTCGCGGTAGCCGTCGGTGATCGCCACCAGTTCTTTGCGGCCGTCAGCGCGCACACCCAGCATCACCAGCAAGCACAGCTTTTCCTGGTCCAGGCGGACCTTGAGGTGGATGCCGTCCACCCACAGGTAGACGTAATCGGTGCCCGACAGGTCCCGGGCGGCGAACGCGCGGGCCTCATCTTGCCACTGACTGGTCAGCCGGGTGATCGTGGTGGCCGACAACCCGGCACCCGAGCCCAGAAACTGCTCCAGGGCCGGCCCGAAATCACTGGTCGACAGCCCGTGCAGATACAAAAGCGGCAGCACCTCGCTCATCTGCGGTGACTTGCGCGCCCACGCCGGCAGGATCGCCGAGGAAAACCGTTTCCGCTCACCAGTGTCGGGGTCGACGCGTTTGTCGTTGACTCGTGGAGCTTTCACCTGCACCGCACCGGCTGCGGTCAACACCTCACGTGGCTGGTGGTAGCCGTTGCGCACCACCAGCCGGTGCCCGTTGTCGTCGAGCTGATCGGCGTACTGGGCCACATACGCGGCGACCTCGGCCTGCAACGCCGCGGCCAGCATTTGCCGGGCACCGTCGCGGACGATCTCGTCCAACAACGAGCGCCCAGAGGCCTCGTGGCCGTTGGCGTCCTCGGCGTCGTGAACTACGGTGAGCATGGGCGTACCTTCCCGAACCAGCGCGCCAACGCCGGCTCATGATCGGACCTACTGACTTTCAGATCATCCTCGGGAAGGTGCGCCCACTTTCACGCCCCCATCCCGAGGCTCATCCACAGGTTCTGATCATTGCTCCACCACCCCGGCCGACGAGGTACTGCGGTCGGTCGCCCGTGATCTCGGCGTCGAGGACACCTACCATCCGACCGACGTCGGGGTGTTCTTCGGCGACCAACCGGGCGTCACCGTCGCCGACCCGTTCTTCGGCGGGGCCGGCCCGGCGCGCGCCGGGTGCATCGGCTGCGCCCAATGCTTCACCGGATGCCCGCACAATGCCAAGAACACCACCGAGACCAACTACCTGTACCTCGCCGAACACGCCGGAGCGCAGATCCTTCCGCTGACGACGGTCACCGACGTGCGCCCGGACGGGAGCAATGATCAGAACCTGTGGATGAGCCTCGGGATGGGGGCGTGAAAGTGGGCGCACCTTCCCGAGGATGATCTGAAAGTCAGTAGGTCCGATCATGAGCCGGCGTTGGCGCGCTGGTTCGGGAAGGTACGCCCATGCTCACCGTAGTTCACGACGCCGAGGACGCCAACGGCCACGAGGCCTCTGGGCGCTCGTTGTTGGACGAGATCGTCCGCGACGGTGCCCGGCAAATGCTGGCCGCGGCGTTGCAGGCCGAGGTCGCCGCGTATGTGGCCCAGTACGCCGATCAGCTCGACGACAACGGGCACCGGCTGGTGGTGCGCAACGGCTACCACCAGCCACGTGAGGTGTTGACCGCAGCCGGTGCGGTGCAGGTGAAAGCTCCACGAGTCAACGACAAACGCGTCGACCCCGACACTGGTGAGCGGAAACGGTTTTCCTCGGCGATCCTGCCGGCGTGGGCGCGCAAGTCACCGCAGATGAGCGAGGTGCTGCCGCTTTTGTATCTGCACGGGCTGTCGACCAGTGATTTCGGGCCGGCCCTGGAGCAGTTTCTGGGCTCGGGTGCCGGGTTGTCGGCCACCACGATCACCCGGCTGACCAGTCAGTGGCAAGATGAGGCCCGCGCGTTCGCCGCCCGGGACCTGTCGGGCACCGATTACGTCTACCTGTGGGTGGACGGCATCCACCTCAAGGTCCGCCTGGACCAGGAAAAGCTGTGCTTGCTGGTGATGCTGGGTGTGCGCGCTGACGGCCGCAAAGAACTGGTGGCGATCACCGACGGCTACCGCGAATCGACCGAGTCGTGGGCTGATCTGCTGCGCGACTGCAAGCGACGCGGCATGACCGCCCCGGTGCTCGCGGTCGGCGATGGCGCACTCGGGTTCTGGAACGCGGTGCGTGAGGTGTTCCCGGCCACCAAAGAGCAGCGGTGCTGGTTTCATAAGCAGGCTAATGTTCTTGCCGCGCTGCCGAAATCAGCGCACCCGTCGGCGTTGGCGGCGATCAAGGAGATCTACAACGCCGAGGATATCGACAAGGCCCAGCTCGCGGTCAAAGCCTTCGAGGTCGACTTCGGGGCCAAGTATCCTAAAGCGGTCGCCAAGATCACCGACGATCTGGACACCCTGCTGGAGTTCTACCACTACCCGGCCGAACATTGGATTCACCTACGCACCACGAATCCGATCGAAAGCACCTTCGCCACAGTGCGTTTGCGCACCAAGGTCACCAAAGGCCCGGGATCACGCGCGGCCGGACTGGCTATGGCCTACAAGCTCATCGACGCCGCCGCGGCCCGCTGGCGCGCCGTCAACGCCCCACACCTGGTCGCTTTGGTCCGCGCCGGCGCGGTCTTCCACAAGGGAAAGCTGCTCGAACGCCCCACCGAGATCACCCCAACACAGCCGCCCACCGACGGCGCCGAACAACCCGGAACGGAGGTCGCCTGAACAACCCGATCCACAGGTATTGACAATTTCTCCCCGGACGGCGACGGCGACGGCTACACGCTGAGCACGGTGCGCACCGGCCGCTGGCTGCGCAGGCGGCGCCGCGAGATCACCGCCGGGCAGGTGGTGTTCGCCGCGGCCTCGCTGGGCACCCAGCGCCTGCTGCACAAGCTGCGCGACACCGGCTCGCTGCCGCAGCTGTCCGCGCGGCTGGGGGAGTTGACCCGCACCAACTCCGAGGAGGTCCCGGTGGTGCTCGCCCCCGACCGCGACGACTTCGCCCAGGGGGTGGCGATCACCTCGTCGATCCACCCGGAGTCCAACACCCACGTCGAGGTGTGCCGGTACGGCAAGGGCTCCAACCTGCTGTCGATGATGGGCACCCACCTCGTCGACGGCGGCCCGTGGCGGTTCGCCCGGCTGCTGCTGATGATCCTGCGCCGTCCGGGTCTGTTGGTGCGCAGCCTGTTCCCGCGCCGGGCCTCGGAACACTCGATCATCGTGCTGGTCATGCAGTCACTGGACAATTCGCTGACCACCTACCTCAAACGCGGCCCGTTCGGCCGGCGGATGACCACCAAACAGGGGATCGGGCAGCCCAACCCCGACTGGATCCCGGTCGCCCACGACATCGCCCGGCGGATGGCCGACAAGGTCGACGGGGTCGCCGGCGGCACCTATCTCGCCGCGCTGAACATCCCGTTGACGGCGCATTTCATCGGCGGGTGCCCGATCGGTGAGTCCCCGCAGACCGGCGTCATCGACCCCTACCAGCGGGTGTACGGCCATCCCGGCCTGCACATCGCCGACGGCTCGGCGATCACCGCCAATCTCGGGGTCAACCCGTCGTTGACGATCACCGCCCAAGCCGAGCGCGCAATAGCGTTGTGGCCCAACAACGGTGAGCCCGATCCACGCCCCGCCCTCGGCGCCCCCTACCGGCGCATCGGCGCGGTGAAGCCGCACCATCCGGCGGTGCCCGCCGATGCTCCCGGTGCATTGCGCCTCCCGCTGACCCCGGCGTAGGGCAGAATCGCGGCCATGCGCGTTCTGGTCACCGGGGGAACCGGGTTCGTGGGTGGCTGGACGGCCAAGGCGATCGCCGACGCCGGCCACCAGGTCCGGTTTCTGGTGCGCACCCCGGCGAAGTTGGAGCGCACCGTGGGCCGCCTCGGTGTCGAGGTCACCGACTTCGCCGTCGCCGACATCACCGACCGCGACGCGGTGCGCGCGGCGATGCGCGGCTGCGACGCCCTGGTGCACAGCGCGGCGCTGGTCGCCACCGACCCGCGCGAGACCGCCCACATGCTGCAGACCAACATGGGCGGCGCCCAGAACGTGCTCGGCCAGGCCGTCGAACTCGGCCTGGACCCGATCGTGCACGTCTCCAGCTTCACCGCGCTGTTCCACCCCGGGCTGGCGACCCTCACCGCCGACCTGCCGGTGGTGGGCGGCTCCGACGGCTACGGCCAGTCCAAGGCTCAGGTCGAGATCTACGCCCGCGGCCTGCAGGACGCCGGCGCACCGCTCACCATCACCTATCCCGGCATGGTGCTCGGCCCGCCCGCCGGTGACCAGTTCGGCGAGGCCGGTGAAGGAGTCAGGGCCGCGTTGGGCATGCGGGTGATCCCCGGCCGCGGCGGCGGCTGGCTCATCGTCGACGTGCGCGATTTGGCGACACTGCACGCCGCGCTGCTGGAACCCGGACGCGGTCCGCGCCGCTACATGGCCGGGGGACACCGGGTCTCGGTGACCGAACTGGCGTCGCTGCTGGGACGCGCCGCCGGGATCCGGATGCTGGCCGCCCCGGTCCCCGACATCGTGCTGCGCACCGCCGGGGCACTGCTGGACCACGCCGAACGGTGGCTGCCGATCGACACGCCGTTCACCGCGGCGGGCATGCAGTACTACACCCAGATGCCGGCTTCCGACGATTCCCCCAGCGAGCAGGAGCTGGGTGTCGCCTACCGCGACCCGGCCCACACCCTCGCCGATACGGTGGCCGCACTGTAGGGGCGCGGAGAGTCACCGTCGGACGCGATGCCGCATCGGCTAATCGGCTAACGCGACGGACCCATCGTCGGTGTCGGTCCGTTCGTCACTGCCGAGCCCACGCAACACACGCAGGATCGCGCCGCGGAGTTCCCGGCGGATGCGTGGACGTGACCTGGCGGGAATCTCAGCAAGTGCGATGCCGGCGTGGGTGATCATCCCGGCGACGAGGTGTGTCATCGCCTCGGTCGGGATGTCGGCTGGAAAGATACCAGCGTGAATGCCGGCCAGCAGTAGTTGGCGCACATTCCGGTGCGTGTACTGGCGTTCTGATTCGCGCCAGCCTCTCCAGCCCAGCCCGGTAGGCCCTTCGAGGTAAATCAATCGTCCGGCGACGGGATCGGCACACACCTCCAGCGTTGCGTCCAGCGCAGCCGTCGCTGCACGCCAGACGTCGTCGGGGTGTCGGCCGATTGCTGCAGAAACTCGTTCCTGGGCCGCCTCGTTGCACTGGTACATGACTGCCGCGAAGAGGCTGTGTTTGTCGGAGAAGTGGTGATAGACGGCACCTTTGGTCACACGGGCAGCTACGGCGATCTGTGTGATCGATGTGGATGTGAACCCGCGCTCAGCGAAGGCTCGTGCGGCCGCGGCAAGCAGCGCGACGCGCGTCTGCTCCGCATTCTCTGTGCGCCGACCCTTGACAACTCCCACTTGCCAGAGAATAGTCGCGAAGAGATCATTTGCATACTGCGGGTATGTGACATTACTGCGGTATGTACCCGGTGAAGGGTATACGCGCGATGGACCTCTCAACGCTTGAAGGTCACCGGCGCGACGCCACGACCGCATCCGGCGCCGTCAGCTATCTTGATGTCGGACGAGCCCGACCAGCGGTGTTCATTCACGGCCTCCTCACCAACAGTCTGCTTTGGCGGCATGTCCTCGACCGGGTCGCCGGCGATCGACGTCGGTGCATCGCTATCGACCTGCCCGGTCATGGACAGACTCCTGCGGCCCCCGGCGACGCCGATGTGTCGCTGACAGGTCTGGCACGTCGCGTGATCGAACTCTGCGATTATCTGAGCTTGGATCGATTCGACCTAGTCGCCAACGACACCGGTGGTGCAGTCGCGCAAATCGTCGCCGCACACCTCGGTGGGCGACTGTCCACACTGACGTTGACAAACTGCGATACGGAGGGCAACACCCCGCCGTTCCTGTTCAAACCGGTCGCCTTCGCGGCACGTCTCAGGCTCCTGACAAGACTCGGTCCGCGTATCGCCGCGAACCGTTGGTTGAGGCTGAGCGGGTTGGCTGCCGGCTATCCGCACCCCGGACAGCTTCCGGCCGAGGTGGTTGAGGCCTACTACCGCCCAGTCTTTGGAACACCTGACACATCACGCGCTTTCGCTCGCCTGGCTGCCGCCATCTCATCAGCCGACCTGACTGCGATCCGAACCCGACTTGCCGAGCTCACGGTACCCACCCTCATCGCGTGGGGAACTGGCGACGTTTTCTTTCCTCTCAAGTGGGGACAGCGCCTTGCCGACCTGATCCCTGGAACCACCCGGCTTGTGACCTTCGATGGTGCGCGGATGCACTTCCCGGACTACCGTGCTGCCGAATTCGTTCCGCCGCTGCTTACCCATTGGGCACAACATCCCGGCTGACTTCAGCCTCCCGCCCGGATAAGCCGTCACCGTCACCGCGGTTCACCCGGCGGCGGCTCCTTTTCCTCGGGCATCGGGGCGCGGTCGAGCCAGCGGCGCAACCGCAGCAGTTGGCTGGCGATCAGGCCCACGGCCACCAGCGCCAGCACCACCCAGATCGCCAGGGTCATCGTGCACCCCCGGGCCGGGGCACCGGCTCAGTCGAACAGCAACGCATGGCTGTGCCGTTTCTCCAGATCCAGCAGGAACCGTTTGCGGTCGACCCCGCCTCCGTAGCCGGTGAGGGCACCGTTGGCGCCGACCACCCGGTGGCACGGCACGATGATCGAGACCGGGTTGTGCCCGTTGGCCAACCCGACCGCCCGCGCCGCCCCGGGGGCGCCGATCTGCTCGGCGATCTGGCCGTAGGAGGCGGTCTGGCCGTAGCCGATGGTCTGCAGCGCCGACCACACCCGCCGTTGAAACTCCGTGCCGACGAGATCGAGGTCCAGGTCGAACACGGTGAGCTCACCGGCGAAGTAGGCGTGCAACTGTTCGACGGCGGCGGCGAAGGCGGTGTCGTCGCGGTGCCAGTCGCGGCGATCGGGTTCGTAGGTCTGCTCGACCATCCGCAGATGCTGCACGGCACCGTCGGTGCCGGCCAGCGTCAACACGCCGATCGGGCTCTGCAGGGTGCGGTAGCAGGTCATGCGCTCTCCTTTGCGGACTCCGTCGGGGGCCAGGTGTTGACCTCGTGGTCCAGGCTGGCCCACAGCTGCTGGGCGGCGTAGGCCCGCCAGGGCCGCCACCGTCGGCTGTGCGCGCTCAACGCCGCCGAATCTACCGGCAGGCCACGGCCGCGGGCGGCGGTGCGCACCCCCAGATCGGTGACCGGGAACGCGTCCGGGTCGCCGAGGGCGCGCATCGCGATCACCTCGGTGCTCCACGGGCCGACACCCGGCAGCGCCCGCAGCCGGTGACGCGCCCGATCCCAGTCGCAGCCGGGGTCGAGCACCAGCGTGCCGGAGGCGAGCGCGGCGAGCACCGCGCGCACGGTGCGCCGGCGCGCCCGCGGCAGGGCCAGATCTCCGTCGGCGATCCCGGCGAGCTCGGCCACCGTCGGAAACGCGTGGGTCAACGCCCCGCCCGGATCGGTTACCGGGCGCCCGTAGCCGGTCACCAGCCGCGCGGTGTGGGTGCGGGCGGCCTTCATCGACACCTGCTGGCCCAGCACCACCCGCACCGCCAGTTCCGCCTCGTCGACGGTGCGCGGGATGCGCTGGCCGGGGGCGGCGGCCACCAGGGGCGCCAGCGCCGGGTCCTCGCGCAGCGCGGCTGTGATCGCCTCGGGGTCGGCGTCGAGGTCCAGCAGTCGCCGACACCGCGCGATCGCCGCGCCCAGATCCCGGAAATCCTCCAGCTCCAGCCGGCAGCCCACGTGATCGGGCGCCGGTGTGAGGGCCACGACACCGGTGCCGTGCGGCAGACGCAGGGTGCGCCGAAACGCCCCGTCACGGACCTCCTCGCAGCCGGGCACCGCTCCGGCGCCCAGATGACCGAAGACCCCGGCGTAGGCGAACGGGGGGCGCACCGCCAGACGCAGCCACAGCCGCCCGGCCCCGCCCGGGGCCCCGCACGCCCGCCCGATTCCGCGGCGACGCAGCTCACCGGGGCTGGCGCGGCAGACGTCGCGTAGCGTTTCGTTGAACTGACGGATGCTGGAAAAACCTGCCGCAAAAGCGATTTCGCTCAACGGCAGGGTCGTGCTCTCAATGAGCACGCGTGCGGTCTGGGTGCGCTGGGCGCGCGCGAGGCTCAGCGGACCGGCCCCGACCTCGGTCTGCAACAGTCGCTGCACATGGCGCGCGGTGTAGCCCAGCCGGGCGGCGAGACCGTCGACGCCGTCGCGTTCGATCACGCCGTCTGCGATCAGTCGCATCGCGCGGGCCACCACATCGTCGCGCACACTCCACTGCGGGGAGCCCGGGGCGGCGTCGGGCCGGCAGCGCTTGCACGGCCGGTATCCGGCCCGCTGGGCGGCCGCCGCGCTCGGCAGAAACGTCACATTGCGGGCCCGGGGCAGCGGCGCAGGACAACTGGGACGGCAGTAGATGCCGGTGGTGCGCACCGCGGTGACGAACCAGCCGTCGAACCGCACATCCTTGGATTGCACGGCACGATAGCAGCGGTCGAAATCTTCGTGCACTCTTTGAGAATGGCAGGTTGCGACCCGATGCGCTAGCGGAAAACCGACATGGCTGTCCCGGGGCGGGTCGACGCCGTGCTCCGCGGCGTTTCGGGGGGTGGGGCGGCGCGAAGCGGCGTAGGTTGGCAGGTGACCGAGATGGGTGGCGAACCGAGGAGGTCCGATAACTACATCCTGGCCCGAGACCGTGGCCGCGGCGCGGCGACTCCGCCACGACCTGCACCGCCGTCCCGAAACCGCCTGGGCGGAGCGCGAGACGGCCGCCACGGTGCGCGAGATCCTCGACACCGCGCAGATCGACTGGCGGCGCTGCGCGGATACCGGCACGGTCGCCACGCTGGCACCGCAGGCGGGCGGACGGCATGTGGCGCTGCGCGCCGACCTCGATGCGTTGCCGATCGCCGAACAGACCGGACTGGCCCACGCCTCGCAGATCGAGGGCACCATGCACGCCTGCGGCCACGACGGGCACACCGCCACCCTCATCGCGGTCGCGCACTGGCTCGGCGCGCACCGCGACGCCCTGCCCGGGCCGGTGACGCTGCTGTTCCAACCGGCCGAGGAGGGCGGGCACGGCGCCGCCCGCATGATCGAGGACGGCTGTCTGGACGCACCCGCGGGCTCGCCGCACGCCCGCGCGGTGGACGTGATCTTCGGATGGCACAACTGGCCGGCGCTGCCGCAGGGCCTGGCCCTGTGCCCCGACGGCCCGGTGATGGCCGCCAACGGCACGTTCCGGGTGGAGCTGCACGGCCGGGGCGGGCACGCCTCCCAACCGGAGGCCACCCGCGACCCGGTGCTGGCCGCCGCCGCGGTCACCGTGGCGTTGCAGCAGGTGGTGGCGCGTCGGGTCGCCCCGCAGGTACCGGCGGTGCTCGCGGTGACGTCGCTGGAGGCGGTGTCGGCGGCCACCGTCACCCCCGAGCAGGCCGCGCTGGCCGGCAGTATCCGGGTCCCGGATCTCGCCGTGCGCGACGAGGTGTTCGCCGCGATCCGCCAGATCGCCACCGACACCGCCGCGGCCCACGGAGTGCACGCCGAGGTCACCACCGCCGCGCGCTACGCGGCGACGGTGAACCACCGCGGGCCGGCCGCCGAACTGCGGGCCGCGCTGAGCTCGGTGGTCGGCGCCGGGTGGGCCGACCACGCGGTGGGCGCCCCGGTGATGGCCTCGGAGGACTTCAGCTACTACCTGCAGCAGATACCGGGGGCGTTCGCCCTGATCGGCGGCGGCCCGGAGCCGCCGGCGCGGGCGGCGGCGCTGCACAGCTCCCGCTACGACTTCAACGACGCGCTGATCGACCCGGCCGCGCGGGTGTTGATCGAACTGACCGGGGCGCCCCCGCCGCCGGCGCCCGATATCGAGACCGGCTAACCCACCCACCCCGAGGAGGAGACACATGGACATCAGCGCCTTCGAGAACTACGAGTCGGAGGTCCGCTCGTATTGCCGATCGTTTCCGACGGTGTTCACCTCGGCGTCGAACGCGCGGCTCACCGACGAGGACGGCCGTGGCTACATCGACTTCTTCGCCGGTGCCGGCGTGCTCAACTTCGGGCACAACGACCCGCGGATGAAACAGGCACTCATCGACTTCCTGCAGGCCGACGGCATCGCCCACGGGCTGGACTTGTACACCAGTACAAAACGGGAGTTCCTCACCCGGTTCCACGACGTGATCCTGGCGCCGCGCGGGCTGGACTACCGGATGCAGTTCACCGGTCCGACCGGCACCAACGCGGTGGAGGCCGCGCTCAAACTGGCCCGACTGGTCACCGGCCGCCGCGAGGTGGTGGCGTTCAGCCACGGCTTCCACGGCATGACGCTGGCGTCGCTGTCGGCGACCGCCAACGACGCGTTCCGCCGCTGGGCGGGGGTGCCGCTGCGCGACGTGGTCCGGCTGCCGTTCGAGACCGCCCCCGGCGGCAAGACCGCACTCGCCGACTACGCCGCGGCCCTGGCCGACGGATCCAGTGGACTGAGCGCCCCGGCGGCGTTCCTGGTGGAGGTGGTGCAGGCCGAGGGCGGGGTCAACGTCGCCAGCGGCGACTGGCTGCACCAGATCCAGGACCTGGCCCGCGAGGTCGGCGCGCTGTTCGTCATCGACGACATCCAGGCCGGGGTGGGCCGCACCGGAAGCTACTTCAGCTTCGATGGCATGGGCCTGGACCCCGACATCATCACCTTGGCCAAGGGCCTCGGCGGCTACGGCACCCCGATCGCGGTCACCCTCAACAAGCCCGAACACGACGCGCATTGGGCCCCCGGCGCGCACACCGGCACCTTCCGCGGCCAAGGCCTGTCGATGGTGGCCGGCACCGTCGCGCTGGAGTACTTCACCGACGACACCTTGATGACCGCGGTGGCCGCCAAGGGCGAGACGATGCGCGATGCGCTCACCCGGATCACCGCCGCCCACCCCGACCGGGACTGGGAGGTGCGCGGGCGCGGCATGCTGCAAGGGCTCGATCTCGGCGACGGCGCGCTGGCCAAAGCGGTGCAGGCACACTGCTTTGAGCACGGCCTGCTGGTGGGTCCGTGCGGCTCGGGCGGACGGGTGCTCAAACTGATTCCGCCGCTGACCATCCCCGACGATGATCTGACCGAGGGACTACAGACCCTCGCCGACGGGGTCGCCGCCGCGGTGTCGGGGGCCGCCGGCGCATGAAGATCCGCGACGACATGACCTTCGAGCCGGCCGAATATCAGCGCCGGCTCACCGAACTGCGCGAACGCATGGAACGGCGCAACCTCGACGCGGTGGTGATCACCGACCCGGAGAACCTGATGTATCTCACCGATTATCAGACCACCGGGTACTCGTTCTTCCAGGCGCTGGTCGTCCCGCTCGACGACGAGCCGGTGATGATCACCCGCGAGATGGAGGAGTCCAACGTGCTCGCCCGGACCTGGGTGGAGCGCACCCGGCCCTACCCCGACACCGGGGACGCGATCCAGGAGTTGGTGCTCACCCTCAAACAGATCGGGTTGGGCACCAAGCGGGTCGGCTACGAACGCAACAGCTATTTCTTCCCCGCCTACCAGCAGGACCGGGTGCACACCTCGTTTCAGCAGGGTGTGCTGATGGACTGCTTCGGCATCGTCGAGGCCGGCCGGGCGCGCAAATCCGACGCCGAGATCGCGGTGATGCGTCTGGCCGCCCGGGCCGCCGAGGCCGGGATGGCCGCCGGGCTGGAGGCCGCGTTGCCCGGCAACACCGAGAACGACGTGGCCGCGGCGATCAGTTCGGCCATGTTCCGCGCCGGCGGGGAGTTTCCCGCCGTCATGCCGTATGTCACCTCGGGGCCGCGCACGATGATCGGGCACGCCACCTGGGAGGGCCGCACGATCGAACCCGGCGAGCATGTCTTCCTCGAGGTCGGTGGATGCTATCGCCGCTACCACACCGCCCTGATGCGCACCGTGGTCAACGGCGAGCTGAGCCCGTCGCTGTTTCAGGCCCAGGAACGGATGAAGCTGGCGCTCGCCGAGCTGCGGTCGCTGATGGGCCCGGGCATGACCGTCTCCGACGCCGACTCGGTGGTGCGCCGCGTCATCTCCGACAACACCGTCGACGGGCGGCTGATCACCCGGTCCGGGTATTCGATCGGGATCGCGTTCCCGCCGTCGTGGGACGAGGGCTACATCTTGAGTCTGAACCCGGGTGATTTCACCGCGCTGGAACCCGGCATGACGTTTCACATCATCCCGTGGATGTGGGGAGTCGACGGCGACAAAACCGTCGGGATCTCCGACACCCTGCGCATCACCGACCACGGCTGCGAATCGTTTTTCACCATCGGTGAGGACTTCACCGTCCACGAACACGGCATCGGTCCGGAGACCACCGGCGGGCCGACGGTGCTCAGCGCCGTCTCCGATACCGAAACGGCCGAAAACCCCGCGCCCTGACCACTCGACCACGCAGAAGGAGAGGCCGTGACCGACTCCACCCTGACCGCCATCGACCCTTCCACCGGGGCGGTGATCCGCGAGGTGCCGGCGGCATCCGGCGCGCAGATCGAACAGACCCTGGCACGCGCCGAGACGGCGTTCGACTCCTGGCGGCGCACCGACTTCGCCCAACGGGCCGCGCTGCTGAACGCGGTGGCCGACGAATTGCGGCGGCGGCGTGAGGATTTCGCGATGTTGATGACCGAGGAGATGGGCAAACCGATCGGGGAGGCGCGCGGCGAGGTGGACAAGGCCGCGTGGGCCGCGGAGCACTACGCCGAGTTCGGCACCGCCTACCTCGCCGACGATCACATCGACTCCGACGCCACCCGCAGCTACGTCCAGTACCTGCCGCTCGGGCCGGTACTGGGCATCCTGCCGTGGAACGCGCCGTTCTGGTTGGCGTTCCGGTTCTGCGCGCCCGCCCTGATGGCCGGCAACACCGCGGTGATGAAACCCGACCCCCACGTCCCGGGGTGCGGAGCGGCGATCGCCGAGGCGTTCACCGCCGCCGGCGCACCCGAGGGGGTGTTCCAGACACTGCTGGCGGCCACCCCCGCTGTGGAGGCGGTGATCCGGGATCGGCGGATCGCCGCGGTCTCGTTCACCGGCTCCGATCGGGCCGGCGCGGCCGTGGCCGCGATCGCCGCCAGTGAGATCAAACCGGCGGTGCTGGAGTTGGGCGGCTCGGACCCGGCGATCGTGCTCGCCGACGCCGACCTGTCCGCGGCCGCGGACGTGATCGCGCTGTCGCGGACCATCAACGCCGGCCAATCCTGCATCGCCGCCAAACGGCTCATCGTCGAGCACGGCGTGCACGACGAGTTCGTCGCGCTGCTGCGCGAGCGACTGGGCGCGCTCACCGTCGGCGACCCCCGCGACGAGGCGGTACAGGTCGGTCCGATCGCCCGCGCCGATCTCCGCGACAACCTGCACCGGCAGGTCACCGAGACCGTCGCCGCCGGGGCGCAGTGCGTGCTCGGCGGCACGATGCCGTCCGGACCGGGCTATTTCTACCCGGTGACCCTGCTGACCGAGGTGAGCCCGGGCATGACCGCCTGCGCCGAGGAGACGTTCGGCCCGGTCGCGGCGGTGCTCGCCGTCGAGGACGCCGAGCAGGCACTGTCGATCGCCAACGACACCCCCTACGGCTTGGCCGCCAGCATCTGGAGCACCCCGCAGCGCGCCGAGGCCCTGGCCCGCGAGCTGGTGACCGGGCAGGTCGCGATCAACGGCATCGTCAAGACCGATCCGCGGCTGCCCAGCGGCGGGGTGAAACGCTCCGGGTACGGACGCGAGCTGGGCCGTCACGGCATCCACGAGTTCGTCAACGCCCAGCAGGTGTGGATCGGCCCCAAACGCCGGTAGTGGCCCGCCCGCGCCGCACCGTGGGCGCTACCATCGGTGCTCGTGACCGATCTGGTGCAGAACTACCTGGATCGAATCCTTGCTGAGCACACCGAGATCACCGAGGGCGCGCCGGCCGACTACATACCAGAGTTGACCCGGGTGAACCCCGACGGGTTCGGGCTGGCTCTGTCCTCGTCCGACGGCTACGTCTATCGCAGCGGCGACGCCGACGTGGAGTTCACACTGCAGTCGATCTCCAAACCGTTCACCTACGCGTTGGCGTTGGAGTTGATCGGCGCGGACGCGGTCGACGAGCGGCTCGGCGTGGAACCGACCGGGGAGGCCTTCAACGAGATCAGCGTCGACAACGACACCAAGGCGCCGAAGAACCCGATGATCAACGCCGGTGCGATCACCGCGGTTTCGTTGATCCCGGCCGCCGACCCCGACGCCCGTTTCGCCCTCATCCGCGACTTCTACTCCGCGTGTGTGGGCCGCCCCCTCGACGTCGATGAGGCGGTCTACCGCTCGGAGCGCGCCGCCGGCAGCCGCAACCGGGCCATCGCCTACATGTTGGACAGTTTCGGGGTGCTCGACGGCGATCCCGACGAGGTGCTCGACGTCTACTATCGCCAATGCTCGCTGAAGGTCACCAGCACCGACCTGGCCCGCATGGGTGCGACGTTGGCCCGCACCGGGATCAACCCGGCCACCGGCCGGCGGGTGATCGATACCGCGGTGGTCCGGCGCACCCTCAGCGTCATGCTGACCTGCGGCATGTACGACATGGCCGGCGACTGGGTGACCGCGGTGGGGATGCCGGCGAAAAGCGGCGTCGGCGGCGGGATCGTCGCGGTGCTGCCCGGTCAGCTCGGGATCGGGGTCTACTCACCGCGCGTGGGCCCCAAGGGAAACAGTGTCCGGGGAGTGCGGGTGTGCCGCAGCCTGTCCGCACAGTTGGGTCTGCACTTCCTCAACGTCACCGAGGAGTCCCGCTCCACCCTGCGGGCGGTGTACGACCTGCCGGACCGCGGGGCCGGGATCCGAGTCTACGAGGTGCACGGGGATCTGCTGTTCGCGGGCGCCGAGCGGGTGGTGCGCACCGCCACCGCTCAACGTGAGCATTTCGCCGCCGCGATCCTCGACGTCTCGCGTGCCGACGACATCAACGACGTCGCCCGCGCCCTGCTGGCCGGGCTCGGGGCCACCCTGCAGACCGTCGGCAAACGTGGTTTCCTCGTCGATCCGGACGGCATGGTGGTCGCGAAGGATTCGCCGCTGCGCGAGGCCGTCTACGACAGCGGCGAGGATGCGGTGACCGCCGCCGAGGCCTGGCTGGCCGGCCGCGAGAGCTGACTCCGCCCGGCGCTGCCGGTCAGCGCCGGTTCAGCACGGCATCACCAGGTGCACCGGCTCGTCGTAGCCGCGCAACGTCACCGTCTCACCGCGCGACCAGTGCACCCGTTCGTCCTCCCCGGCCCCGGCGACGGTGTCGCTGGTCGACAGCACGCGGCAGGGGATCGTCTTGGCCAGCTCACACAGCCGTGCCGCCTCGTTGACCGGTTCGCCGATCACGGTGTACTCGAAGCGTTCCCGTGCCCCGATGTTGCCGGCGACCGCCTCTCCGGCGGCCACGCCGATTCCGGCCTGGCACGCCGGGACCTCGGCGCGCAGCCGGTGCGAGATGGCGCGCGCGGCGGCCAGCGCGTGGCCCTCGGGGGCCTCCAGGGCCACCGGGGCGCCGAAGATCGCCAGCGTGGCGTCACCCTCGAATTTGTTGACCAGTCCGTGGTGGCGGTCCACCTCGTCGACGATGACCGAGAAGAACCGGTTGAGCAGCGCCACCACCTCCGAGGCGGGCCGACCGGTGATCAGTTCGGTGGACCCGATGATGTCGACGAAGATCACCGCCACGTGGCGCTCCTCGCCGCCGAGTTCGGGCAGTGCGGCCTCGGCGGCCGCGGCGGCGACCTCACGGCCGACATGCCGGCCGAACAGGTCCCGCAGCCGTTCGCGCTCGCGCAGTCCGTCGACCATGGCGTTGAACCCGCGCTGCAGTTCTCCCAACTCGGTGCCGTCGAACACCACCAGGGTGGTGTCCAGATCCCCCTGCTCGACCCGGCGCATCGCGGTGCGCACCGCACGCACCGGGGTGGCGGTCAGCCACGACAGGATCCACATCAACACGAACCCGAACACCAGCGCCATCCCGGACAAGATGATGACCGCCCAAGCGAATTGGGTTTTGTTCATGTTGTGCAGCAGCAGGACGAACCAGGCGGTCAGCGCGATGCCCACCACCGGGACGCCGGAGCCGAGCAACCACACCGTCATGGTGCGCCCCATGATGCGGGTGGCGAAACGGCGCTGCGGGGGACCGGCGGCCAACGCCGCGGCGGCCACCGGACGCAACGCGAACTCGGTGAGCAGATAACACGCGGTGGAGACCACCACACCGCTGAACACGATCGTGAACAACACCTGGGGGATGAACAGGGTGTCCACCAGGCCGTAGAGGACGGTCAGCAGGGCGGCACCCATCGCCCACAACCCCAGCGCCCCGCGGGCCACCCGCCACGGCGCGGCGGCGATATTGCGCTGGTCGGTGCGGTTCGGCGGCTTCTGCTCGATCGACCAGCGCAGCCGCCGCACGGTGCGCCGGGTGATCCAGAAGGTCCCGGTGACCAGGGCGAACGCGATGTAGGCGGGCACCACCCCGAACGTCAGCCAGGCCGGTGCGTCGAGGAACACGTTGGGGACCGGGAACGCGACGGCGACCAGCAGCATCGCCACACCGATACCGAGCAGGTTGGCGGCCACGATGAAGATCGTCAGGATCGCCTGCAGCCGCACCCGCCGGCGCGGCTGGGGCTCGGAGACCCGGCCGAGCAGCCACGACCCGTACGCGGGCGTGCTGGTGGGTCGGGCGCCCTGGCCGGTGAGGGTCTCCAGGACGGCGCCGAGTCGGCGGGCGAGGCGCGAGTTCGTGCTCATCGTGACACCAGCCTATGGGTATCGCGGCGCCGGCCCCTAGGGTGGACCGGGTGCGCCTGGTGATCGCTTCCTGCACCGTCGACTATCTGGGGCGCCTCACCGCGCACCTGCCGGCCGCGCGGCGGCTGCTGTTGATCAAGGCCGACGGGTCGGTCAGCGTGCACGCCGACGACCGTGCCTACAAGCCGCTGAACTGGATGAGCCCGCCGTGCCGGCTCACCGAACACCCCGCCGGCGCCGACGGGGAACCGCTGGTGTGGGTGGTGGAGAACGCCAAGGGTGAGCAGCTGCGGATCACCATCGAGGAGATCGAACACGATTCGCACCATGACCTCGGCGTCGACCCGGGCCTGGTCAAAGACGGGGTGGAGGCCCACCTGCAGGAGTTGCTCGCCGAGCACGTCGGGTTGCTGGGCGACGGTTACTCTCTGGTGCGCCGGGAGTATCCGACCGCGATCGGACCGGTGGATCTGCTCTGCCGCGACGCGAGCGGCGCCGCGGTGGCCGTGGAGATCAAACGCCGCGGTGAGATCGACGGCGTCGAACAGCTCACCCGTTATCTGGAGTTGCTCAACCGCGACAGCCTGATCGCCCCGGTGCGTGGGGTGTTCGCCGCCCAGCAGATCAAACCGCAGGCCCGAACCCTCGCCGAGGACCGCGGAATACGGTGCCTGACACTCGATTACGACACCATGCGGGGGATGGACAGCGACGAGTACCGGCTGTTCTGATCCGGCCGTCGCGGCGTGGTTCCTACACTGGGGAGATGCCCCGCCGTCCGTCGCGTCGCCGCTCCGGGGCCCGGCCGCTGCGGACCTCGCCGAGCCCGCAGCGCATCGAGACCGGGCCCGACGGGTGGGCGCACACGGTGCGGCCGGTGAGCGCGGGGCGCGCGCGCAAGACCTACCGGTGTCCGGGCTGCGACCATGAGATCCGTCCGGGCACCGCGCACCTGGTCGCCTGGCCGACCGACGACGCCGCGGCCGGACTGGAGGATCGGCGCCACTGGCACACCGGGTGTTGGGCCCACCGGGGCACCCGCGGGCCGACGCGACGCTGGTCGTAGCCGTCCGGGCCCGGTCCCCGCGTGACGCGGCGGGTCAGTGCGCGATGGTGGCCGGCTCGACGAGCTCGATGAGCACCCCGCCGGCGTCCTTGGGGTGGATGAAGTTGATCCGCGAGTTCGCGGTGCCGCGCCGGGGCGCGTCGTAGAGCAGGCGGACGCCCTGGTCGTGCAGCCGCTCGGCGAGCGCGTCGATGTCGCTGACGCGGTAGGCGAGCTGCTGCAGACCCGGGCCGCGCCGGTCGATGAACTTCGCGATCGTCGACGACTCGTCGATCGGCGCCATCAGCTGCAGTTGGGCGCTGCCGGTCGGCGCACCGCGCACCGTCAGCATCGCCTCCCGAATGCCCTGCTCGTCGTTGATCTCCTCGTGCAGGACGATCATGCCCAGCTGGTCGTGGTACCACTTCTTGGCCGCGTCGAGATCGGGCACCGCGATGCCGACGTGATCGATCGCGGTCACCAGCGCGCTGGCCAACAGGGGCCGGGCATCAACCTGTTCGGTGGTCATAACAACACGGTAACCTGATGGCCACGGTCGCGCGGCGGGAACCCCACGGATCGACCCCTCAACCGTTTTGGAGGCAGCTTATGACGACGTCGGTGATCGTTGCTGGGGCGCGCACCCCGATCGGCCGATTGATGGGTTCGCTGAAGGATTTCTCCGGCAGCGATCTGGGCGCGATCGCCATCGCCGGCGCGCTGGAGAAGGCCGGGGTCGCCGCGGAGCAGGTCGACTACGTGATCATGGGCCAGGTGCTCACCGCCGGTGCCGGCCAGATGCCGGCCCGGCAGGCCGCGGTCGACGCCGGGATCGGCTGGGACGTTCCGGCGCTGACGATCAACAAGATGTGCCTGTCGGGCATCGACTCGATCGCGTTGGCCGATCAGCTGATCCGGGCCGGGGAGTTCGACGTCGTTGTCGCCGGCGGGCAGGAGTCGATGACCCGGGCACCGCATCTGCTGATGGGCAGCCGCGCCGGCTACAAGTACGGCGACGTCACCGTGCTCGACCACCTGGCCTACGACGGGCTGCACGACGTGTTCACCGACCAGCCGATGGGGGCGCTGACCGAGCAGCGCAACGACGCCGACCGGTTCAGTCGCGCCGAGCAGGACCAGTACGCCGCGCGGTCGCACCAGCGGGCCGCCGCCGCCTGGAAGGACGGCGTGTTCGCCGATGAGGTGGTGCCGGTGGCGATTCCCCAGCGCAAGGGCGACCCGGTGCAGTTCACCGAGGACGAGGGCATCCGCGCCAACACCACCGCCGACTCGCTGTCGGGATTGAAACCGGCGTTTCGCCCCGACGGCACGATCACCGCCGGCTCGTCCTCGCAGATCTCCGACGGGGCCGCGGCGGTGGTGGTGATGAGCAAGGCCAGGGCCGAGCAGCTGGGACTGCGCTGGCTGGTCGAGATCGGGGCGCACGGGGTGGCCGCCGGTCCCGATTCGACGTTGCAGTCGCAACCGGCCAACGCGATCACCAAGGCGATCGCCAAGGAGGGCATCGAGGTCGGCGCCCTCGACGTCATCGAGATCAACGAGGCGTTCTCCGCGGTGGCGCTGGCCTCGACGCGCGAGCTCGCCGTGGACCCCGACCTGGTCAACGTCAACGGCGGCGCGATCGCGATGGGCCATCCGATCGGCATGTCCGGGGCGCGCATCACGCTGCACGCCGCACTGGAGTTGCACCGCCGCGGATCCGGGTACGCGGTGGCCGCGCTCTGCGGCGCCGGCGGTCAGGGCGACGCGCTGATCCTGCGGGCCGGCTGAGCCGATCTGGTTGCTGAGCGCCACCGCTGCGCGGCGCTGTGATTTTTGTCATAACAGGTGTCTGCACCGTCGAAAACAGCGGTGTGACCGCCCTGAACGGCCAGTCCGGGCGGTCCTCGGGCATATGTCAGACTTGAGGCCGTGAGTCGTCCTCAACGTCCGCAGCCCACCCCCGGCCCCTCGTTGGCCGGGGCGGTCGACCTCTCCGCACTCAAGCGCCCGCCGGCGGAGTCCGGGTCCGGCGAGTCCGCCGCCGGTGTCGGCGTGGAGATCACCGAGGCCAACTTCGAACAGGAAGTCCTGGCCCGGTCCAACGAGGTCCCGGTGGTGGTGCTGCTGTGGTCGCCGCGCAGCGCGGCGTGCCGGCAGTTGGCCGAGGCGTTGAGCGCGCTGGCCGAGGCCGACACCGGGCGCTGGACGCTGGTCTCGGTGAACGTCGACACCAGCCCGCGGGTCGCCCAGGTCTTCGGTGTCGAGGCGGTTCCGGCGGTGGTGGCCCTCGGCGCGGGCCAGCCGCTGGACAGTTTCCAGGGGGTCCCGCCGGCCGACCAGCTGCGCGGCTGGCTCGACGCGCTCCTCAAGGCGACCGCCGGCAAGCTCGGCGGCGGGGCCGACGCCGAGGAGCCCGAGGAGGTCGACCCGGCGCTCGCCGCCGCGCGCCGGCAGCTCGACGACGGGGACTTTTCGGCCGCGCTGGCCTCCTATGAGGCGATTCTGGCCGCCGACCCCGGCCACGCCGAAGCCGCGGGCGCGGTGCGCCAGATCACGTTTCTGCAGCGCGCCACCGGCCACGGCCCCGACACGCTCGCCGCCGCCGATGCCGCCCCCGACGACATCGAGGCGGCCCTGGCCGCCGCGGACGTGCAGATCCTCAACCAGGACCCGGCCGGCGCGTTCGACCGGCTGGTCGCGCTGATCCGCCGCACCGGTGGGCAGCAGCGCAGCACGGTGCGCACCCGGCTGATCGAGCTCTTCGAGCTGTTCGACCCGGCCGACCCGCGCGTGGTGGCCGGCCGGCGCAGCCTGGCCAACGCGCTGTACTGAGCCCTACCGGATCGGGGCGGCGGGCGCGACGGCGACCGGCTCCAACCAGAGCGCCGAGAGCGGGGCCAAGACCAGCTCCGCGGACGCGGGCCGACCGTGCCAGGACCGCGCGGTGGCCTCCACGGCGCCGAGGTTGCCGACACCGCCGCCGCGATACTCCGTGGCGTCGGTGTTGAGCACCTCGCGCCAGCGCCCGGTCGTGGGCAACCCCAGCCGGTAGCGGCTGTGCTCGGCGCCGGCGAAGTTGAACACGCAGGCCAGCACCGAGCCGTCGGTGCCGTAACGCAGAAAGCTCAGCACATTGTTCGCCGAATCGTTGGCGTCGATCCAGGAGTAGCCGGCCGGGTCGCTGTCGTGGCTCCACAGTGCGGGGCGCTGCCCGTAGGCGGCGTTGAGGTCGTCGATCAGCCGCAGGATTCCCGCGGAGTAGCCGTCCTCATCGAGCTGGAACCAATCGACGCCGCGCTGCTCGTCCCACTCGGCGCGCTGACCGAATTCCTGACCCATGAACAGCAGCTGTTTACCCGGGTGGGCCCACTGGTAGGCCAGTAGCGCCCGCACCCCCGCGGCCTTGGCGTGGTCGTCGCCGGGCATCCGCTCCCACAGGGTGCCCTTGCCGTGCACCACCTCGTCGTGGCTGATCGGCAACACGAAATGCTCGCTGTAGGCGTACATCATCGCGAAGGTCATCTCGTGGTGGTGGTAGCTGCGGTACACCGGATCGTGGGCCAGATAGTCCAGCGTGTCGTGCATCCAGCCCATGTTCCATTTCATCGTGAACCCCAGGCCCCCCAACTCGGTGGGGCGGGTCACCCCGGGCCACGACGTCGACTCCTCGGCGATGGTGACCACCCCGGGGCAGAGTTTGTGCACGGTGGCGTTCATCTCCTGCAGGAACTGCACCGCCTCCAAGTTCTCCCGGCCGCCGTGGACGTTGGGGGTCCAGCCCCCCGCGGGCCGCGAATAGTCCAGGTAGAGCATCGAGGCCACCGCGTCGACCCGCAGACCGTCGACGTGGAACTCCTGCAGCCAGTACAGCGCGTTGGCGACCAGGAAGTTGCGCACCTCGGGGCGGCCGAAGTCGAACACGTAGGTGCCCCAATCGAGTTGCTCCCCACGATGCGGGTCGGCGTGCTCGTACAACGCGGTCCCGTCGAAACGGCCCAGCGCCCAGGCGTCCTTGGGGAAATGGGCGGGCACCCAGTCCACGATCACCCCGATCCCGGCCCGGTGCAGCGCATCGACCAACGCCCGGAACTCGTCGGGGGCGCCGAATCGGGCGGTGGGGGCGTAGTAGGAGGTCACCTGATAGCCCCACGACCCTCCGAACGGGTGCTCGGCGACCGGCAACAACTCCACATGGGTGAACCCGCGGGCACGCACGTATCCGACAAGGTCGGTGACCAGCTGCCGGTAGCTGCGGCCCGGCCGCCACGAGCCGAGGTGGACCTCGTAGATGCTCATCGCTGCGCGCGACGGCGCGCCCGCGCCGCGCCGTTCCATCCAGTCCTCGTCGCCCCAGCGGTACCGGCTCGCGGTGACCCGTGAGGCGGTCTGCGGCGGCACCTCGGTGGCGAACGCGAACGGGTCGGCGCGGTCGCTGACCGACCCGTCCGGGCCGCGCACCCGGAACTTGTAGAGGCCGTCGGCGGGAAAGTCCGGCCAGAACAGCTCCCACACGCCGGAGGACCCCAGCGCGCGCATCGGGGCCATCGCCCCGTCCCAGCCGGTGGTGTCACTGATCAGGCTCACCCCGACCGCGTTGGGGGCCCACACCGCGAACGAGACGCCGCGCACTTCGCCGTCGGCGGTGCGGAAGCTGCGCGGGTGCGCGCCGAGCACCTCCCAGAGACGCTCGTGGCGGCCCTCGTTGAACAGGTGCAGATCCATCTCGCCGAGGGTGGGCAGAAAACGGTATCCGTCGGCCACCGGCGCCGCCGCGGGCCGCCCGGGGTCGCGCACCTGCAGACGGTAGTCGAGCAGGCCGGTGAACGGCAGGGTGGTCGTGAACAGCCCGGACCTATTGGGCTGCAACACAATCCGATCATCACCGACAAGGGCGACGACCTCCTCGGCGCGCGGGCGGAACACCCGGATCACGGTGCGGTCGCCGTGCTCGTGGGCGCCGAGCAGCGCGTGCGGATCCGAGTGGGTGCCGGCGATCAGCCGGTCCACCTCGGCGCTCTCCGGTGCACCCGGTCCCGTTGTGGTCATCGGGTGCTCACCGCCGCCGCAGCAACTCGGCGCGCGCCGCCTCCGGAACCGGCGGCATCGCGATGATGTGGGCTACCGCGCGTGCCGGATCCAGGCGCACATAGTTGACCTCGCCCCATTGATACTCCTCCCCGGTGATCTGTTCGGTGACCGCGAACCGGTCGTGCTGGTATCGCCCGAGCGCCCCCATGTCCAGGTGCAGCATCCCGTCCTCCGCGCCGAACGGGTTCAGCGTCACCACCACCAGCACGGTGTCCCCGGTGATCGGATCGAACTTGGAGTAGGCCAGCAGCGCCTCGTTGTCGACGTGGTGGATCGCCAGGGTGCGCATCTGCTGCAGTGCCGGATGCCGCCGGCGGATCTCGTTGAGCTGGGTCAAAAACGGTTCCAACGACCGGTTCTCGGCGGACTTGGCGGCGAAGTCACGCGGCCGCAGCTGATACTTCTCCGAATCCAGGTACTCTTCGCTGCCCTGACGCACCGGCTGGTCCTCGAACAGCTCGTAGCCGGAGTACACCCCCCAGGTCGGGCTGAACGTCGCGGCCAGCACAGCGCGGATCGCGAACATGCCCGGGCCGCCACGCTGCAGGCTCTCGTGCAGGATGTCGGGGGTGTTGACGAACAGGTTGGGCCGGCGAAAATCAGCGAATTCGGCGATCTCGGACGCGAATTCGGCCAGTTCACCCTTCCAGGTGCGCCAGGTGAAATAGGTGTAGGACTGGGTGAACCCGAGCTTGGCGAGCCCGTACTGGCGTGCCGGGGGAGTGAACGCCTCGGCGAGGAACAGTACATCGGGGTCGAGGGTTTTCACCTCGGCGATCAGCCATGCCCAGAAATCGGGGGGTTTGGTGTGCGGGTTGTCGACCCGGAAGATCTTCACCCCGTGACTGACCCAGTGGCGCACCACGCGCAGCACCTCCGCGTACAACCCGGCCGGGTCGCGGTCGAAGTTCAGCGGGTAGATGTCCTGATATTTCTTCGGTGGGTTCTCCGCGTAGGCGATGGTGCCGTCGGGCAGTTCGGTGAACCACTCGGGGTGCGCACTGACCCACGGGTGATCCGGCGCGCACTGCAGCGCCAGATCCAGCGCGACCTCCATGCCCAGTGCGGCGGCGCCGTCGACGAACCGGTCGAAGTCGGCGAGGGTGCCCAGCTCGGGATGCACCGCGTCGTGGCCGCCGGCCGCGCTCCCGATCGCCCACGGGGAGCCGACGTCACCGGGCTCGGCGGTCGGTGCGTTGTTGCGTCCCTTGCGGTGCACGGTGCCGATCGGATGAATCGGCGGCAGGTACACCACGTCGAACCCCATCGCCGCGATGCGCGGCAGCGCCGCCCCGGCGGTGGCGAAGGTGCCGTGCACCGGTGCGCCGTTGGCGTCGCGCCCCCCGGTGGAGCGCGGGAACATCTCATACCAGGAGCCGACGCTGGCGCGGCGGCGGTCCACCCAGACCGCCCGGGGCTCAGCGGGGGTGACCAGCTCGCGCAACGGGTGCTCGGCGAGCAGCTGCTCGATCTCGGTGCCCAGCGCCGCGGCGCAGCGCACCAACGGATCGCCCGGAAAGCGCAGCGCCGCCGCGGCGTCGACCAGCGGCGCGCGGTGGCGCCTCGGCATCCCGCGCGCGGCCCGGTCGAGCAGCGCCGCACCGATCAGCAGGTCGTTGGCGAGCTCCGACTCTCCCTGGCCGGCATCGAGTTTGGCACAGACATTGTGACGCCAGGTATCGATCGGATCCCGCCAGCCCTGCACCTGAAACGTCCACAACCCGACCCGGTCGGGCTGGAACTCGCCGTGGAACACGAACGGCTCCCACCCCGCCGTCATCGGCAGCAGCCGGGCCTCCCCGCCGGCCGGGCCCGGCGGCGATCCCGGCGCGGGGTAGTGGGCGCCCACGTAGCGCACCGCCAGGGTCGCCGCCACCGTCTCGTGACCGTCGGCCCAGACGGTGGCGCGCACCGGCACCACCTCGTCGACGACCGCTTTGGCCGGATAACGCCCACAGGAGACCACCGGGGCGACCTCGTCGATCTCGATTCGACCCGGCACCTTCGCTCCGTCCGTCACAGGTTTGCGGCCTCTGCCCACCATCTACCGTAGTGTCCTGCCGGCCCGGCGGGCGGTCAGTAAGCTCACGATGCGTGAAAGCCCTCCGCCGTTTCACCGTCCGCGCCCACCTTCCCGACCGGCTCGCCGCCCTCGACGAGCTGGCGACCAACCTGCGCTGGTCGTGGGAGAAACCGACCCAGGACCTGTTCGCACGGATCGACGAGGACCTGTGGGAGCGCTGCGGGCACGACCCGGTGGTGCTGCTGGGCGCGGTCAGCCCGGCGCGGCTCGACGCGCTGGCCGACGACACCGCGTTCACCACCCGCCTCGGTGAGCTCGCCGACGATCTGCACGACTACCTGCACCGGCCGCTGTGGTACCAGGACCAACAGCGTGCCGGCGCGGCGATGCCCGCCGGGATCGCGTATTTCTCAATGGAGTTCGGGGTCGCCGAGGTGCTGCCCAACTACTCCGGCGGGCTGGGCATCCTGGCCGGGGACCATCTGAAGTCCGCCTCCGACCTGGGGGTGCCGCTGATCGGGGTGGGACTGTACTACCGATCCGGGTACTTCCGGCAGTCGCTGACCGCCGACGGCTGGCAGCGAGAGACCTATCCGGCGCTGGATCCGCAGGGGCTGCCGCTGCGGCTGCTCCTGGACACCGCGGGGCGCCCGGCGCTGATCGCGGTGACGCTGCCCGACGACGGACAGCTGCATGCGCGGATCTGGGTCGCCCAGGTCGGCCGGGTGCCGTTGCTGCTGCTGGACTCCGACATCCCGGAGAACCCGCACCCGCTGCGCGGGGTCACCGACCGGCTCTACGGCGGCGGGCAGGACCACCGGATCAAGCAGGAGATCCTGGCCGGGATCGGCGGGGTGCGCGCGGTGCGGGCGTTCACCGCCCTCGAGGGGCGGGCGGCCCCGGAGGTCTTCCACATGAACGAGGGCCACGCCGGGTTCCTCGGCGCCGAACGCATCCGCGAGCTGATCGCCGAGCCGGGCCTGGACTTCGACACCGCCCTGGCGGTGGTGCGCTCCTCGACGGTGTTCACCACCCACACCCCGGTTCCGGCGGGCATCGACCGGTTCCCGCGCGAGCTGGTGGAGCGCGTGTTCACCGACCACGCCGAGCCGGCGCTGCTGCCGGGGGTGCCCACCGAACGGATCCTGGCGCTCGGCGCCGAGGACGACCCGGCGATGTTCAACATGGCCCACATGGGGCTGCGCCTGGCGCAGCGCGCCAACGGGGTGTCGCTGCTGCACGGCCGGGTCAGCCGGGCGATGTTCAACGAGCTGTGGCCCGGCTTCGACCCCGAGGAGGTGCCGATCGGTTCGATCACCAACGGGGTGCACGCGCCCACCTGGGCGGCCCCGCAGGTTTTGGCCCTCGGCCGGCAACTCGCCGGGTCCGATTCGTTCAGCGAGCCGGCGGTCTGGCAGCGCCTGCAGCACGTCGCGGCCAGCCAGCTGTGGGCGATCCGTTCGCAGCTGCGCACCGAACTCGTCGCCGATGTGCGGGCGCGGCTGCGCCGGTCCTGGCTGGAGCGCGGCGCCTCGGAGGCCGAGCTGGGCTGGATCGCGACCGCGTTCGACCCGCAGGTCCTCACCATCGGGTTCGCCCGGCGGGTGCCGACCTACAAGCGGTTGACCCTGATGCTGCGCGACCCGCAGCGGCTCGAGCAGCTGCTGCTCGACGAGCACCGGCCGGTGCAGCTGATCGTCGCCGGCAAATCCCATCCCGCCGACGACGGGGGTAAGGCGCTGATCCAGCAGGTCGTGCAGTTCGCCGATCGCCCCGAGGTGCGTCACCGGATCGCGTTTCTGCCCGACTACGACATGTCGATGGCCCGCCGGCTGTACTGGGGCTGCGACGTGTGGCTGAACAACCCGCTACGCCCGCTGGAGGCGTGCGGCACCTCCGGGATGAAAAGCACCCTCAACGGCGGGCTGAACCTGTCCATCCGGGACGGCTGGTGGGACGAGTGGTACGACGGGGAGAACGGCTGGGAGATCCCCACCGCCGACGGGGTGGCCGACGAGGACCGCCGCGACGATCTGGAGGCCGCCGCGCTCTACGAGCTGCTGGAGCAGTCGGTGACCCCGCGGTTCTACGACCGCGACCAGCACGGGGTGCCGCCGCGGTGGGTGGAGATGGTGCGCCACACCCTGCAGATCCTGGGCCCGAAGGTGCTGGCCTCGCGGATGGTGCGCGACTACGTCGAGCGCTACTACACCCCGGCCGCGCACTCGGTGCGCGCCACCGTCGGCGCCGAGGGTGACTTCGGGCCGGCCCGCGCGCTGGCCGACTACCGGCGGCGCGTCGAGGCGGCGTGGCCGCATCTGACGATCACCGATGTCGACGCCACCGGACTGCCCGACACCCCGGTGCTCGGCGCCGAACTGACCTTGACCGCCCGCGTGGCGCTGGGCGGGCTGGGCCCCGAGGACGTGGTGGTGCAGGCGGTGCTGGGCCGCGTCGACGCCGGCGACGCCCTCGTGGACCCGGTGACGGTGGCCATGGACCACACCGGTGCCGCCGACGGCGGTGAGGCTGTGTTCACCACCACCACCGCGCTGCCGCTGGCCGGCCCGGTCGGCTACACCGTGCGGGTGTTGCCCACCCATCCGCTGCTGGCCACCGCCGCCGAGTACGGGCTGGTGGCGCTGCCCGGATAGCGCAGGCTAGCTGACTTCGAGCTCCAAGTGCTTGAGGCGCCGCACCAGAATGCTGGGGAGCCACTGTCCGACGTCGGCCGGCTCGATCCAGGTTGTGCGCTGCAGCAGCGTCGCCAAAATGATCCGTGCCTCGACGCGCGCCAGGACGTTGCCCACGCAGAAGTGCACGCCTCTGCCGAAGGCAAGGTGGTTCTTGGCGCTGGCGCGGTCGAGCCGGAACTCGTCGGGTGCTTCGAAGTGCGCCGGATCGCGATTGGCCGCGCCCCACAGCAGCAGCAGGTGGGAGTCCGCGGGCACGGCCACGCCACCCAGCGTCGTGTCGCGCCGCACGTGGCGATAGTGCCCGCGAAACGGCGATTCGAAACGCAAGGTCTCTTCGATGAAGGCCTCCAACAAGGTCGGATCGTCGCGCAGTCGCCGCTGAACGTCGGGCTTGTCGGCCAGAATCCACGCCGCGCTGCCCAAAAGTGACGCAGTCGATTCGCCGGCGGCGCTGAACAACGTGAGCATGACTCCCAGCGCCGGCACCTGCTCCAGTTCGCCCGACGCGTAGCGGGCGGCCAGATCCGCGATCAGCCCGCTATGCGAACCGGGTTTCTCGAAGTGTTGCAGGACATAACCGGACAGCTCCAGCGCCGCCTCGCCGGCTGCCTGGAGTTGCTCGGGGGCCACCACACCGTCGAGCAAGGTGGTGGTGGCGTATCCGAGCCGGATCAACGTGTCGACGTCGTCGGAGGGCAAGCCGAGCAGCGTGGCCACCACCATCATCGGAAGCCGGTTGGCCACGGCACTCATCCACTCGATGCGGCTGTGGGACAGGTTCTGCTCCCAGAGCCGGCCCGCGGCGTCCGCGGCGAACTCCTCGATGACGCGGACCCGCTTCACCGACAGGTGCGGCAGCAGCAGTTTGCGGTGGAACCCGTGCACGGGGTCGTCGGCGGTGGCCAGGGCGTGCGACGGGTCGTCCAGCGGCGCCATCGTCAACGGGGTGACCGCGCCCTCGCGATAGACCATGGTCGCGGTGAGGTTGGAGGAGAAGTCCTCCACCCGATCGACCGCCTCAACCACCGCATTCCACCCGCATACCGCGTAGAACCCTGAATCGCCGATCCGCTGCACCGGCCCATCGGCACGCATCCGGTCGTACAGGGGATAGGGATCCTGCAGCCCTTGGTGACCGAAGAACAGCTCCGGGGCCTCGATGACCGTCATCGGTCCAGGCTGGCGGCCCCACGACGCCAGATCAAGACGACGTGTCCACGTTGAAAAGTCGGTGCCGCGCGGGCGGGGCGGCGCCGGTCGTCACTCCGACATGCGACCAGCACGATACCGTGAGAAAAATTTCCGTTCATGTATCACCGTGCGAAAATCGTTTCAGGCTGTCGACAGGAGAACACGAATGGCTCAGACGGACTGGCTGCTGGGCCGTGATCGACGCAGCGAAGCCACCGAGCGAATCGTGGCTGCGGCCGCCGACCTGATTTCCCGGTGGGGGTATGGCGCCTTCACCATCGAAGCCCTGGCCGCCGAGGTGCACTGCTCGCCGGCGACGATCTACCGGCACACCGGCGGCAAGGCGGCGATCCGCGACACCGTGATCGCCCTGCACGCGGAGCGCATCGTCGACGCGGCACGCGACGCCATCGCCGACCTACGCGGACCGGAACGGGTCGTCACCGCCACCATCACCGCTCTCGAACGCCTGCGGTCAGATCCGCTCGCGCACCTCATGCGCCAGATGCATCCTGGCCCCACCGACGAATGGGTCACCAACTCACCGGCGATCACCGCGTTCGCCGCGGAGATGCTCGGCGCCGACAACGACGATCCGCTCGCCGCGCAGTGGCTGATCCGCGTCTTTCTTGCACTGTGGTGCTGGCCGGTGAAAGACCTCGCCGACCAGCGCGCCATGGTGCGCCGCTTCCTCGGCCCCTCCTACACCGCGCCCGCCATGGAGCCAATCCGGCCCTGACCGGGGCGTCGATGACCGTCGATGCTGGTGCGCGGCTAGTGCGCGCCGCGCAACCGGCGCAGCGCCGCGCGGACCCGGTGGGCGTCGGTGGTCTCCCAGAACGGCGGCAGCGACGCGCGCAGATACCCGCCGTAGCGGGCGGTGAGCAGCCGCGAGTCGAGCACCGCGATCACCCCGCGGTCGTCGATGCGACGCAGCAGCCGGCCCGCGCCCTGCGCCAGCAGCAGCGCGGCGTGACTGGCCGCCACCGCCATGAACCCGTTGCCGCCGTGAGCGCTGACGGCGCGCTGCCGGGCGGCCAGCAGCGGATCGTCGGGACGCGGGAACGGGATCCGGTCGATGAGCACCAGTGAGAGCGCGGGGCCGGGCACGTCGACACCCTGCCACAGCGACAACGTGCCGAACAGGCAGGTTTCTGGGTCGGCGGCGAACCGGTCGATCAGCGCGCCGGTGCCGTCCTCGCCCTGGCACAACACCGGGACCTCGAGGCGCTCCCGCATCGCGTCGGCGGCCGCCCGCGCGGCCCGCATGGAGGAGAACAGCCCCAGCGTGCGCCCGCCCGCGGCGGTGATCAGGTCGGCGATCTCGCTGAGCTGCTCGACCGACCCGGTGCCGTCGCGCCCCGGCGGCGGCAGGTGCGCGGCGATGTAGAGGATGCCCGCGCGGGCATGGTCGAACGGGGAGCCGACGTCCAGGCCGCGCCAGCGCGGTGCCTCGGCGGCCGAGCCGGTCAGCCCCCAGGCGTCGGCCATCGTGTCGAAGGAGCCGCCGACGGTGAGCGTCGCCGAGGTCAACACGGTGGTGGCCCGCCGGAACAGCCGGCCGCGCAGCAACGCGGCCACCGACAGCGGCGCCACCCGCAGCACCGAGCGCCGACCGCCGCGGGACTCCTCGTGGTCGAGCCAGACCACCTCGGTGCGCTCGGTGAGCGCGGGGCCGAACGCCGCCACCGTCCGCGCGGCGGTCTCGGCGATCTCGCCGACGGCCACACTGGCCTCCAGGCGGGCCGCCGCCGCCCGCGGATCGGTCGGCGCGGTGTCGATGCCGGCACGCGCCGCGCCGGCGGCGTCACGCAGCGCCGTCAGGTGCGCGGCCAGTTCGTCGTCGAGGTGGTCGATGCGCCCGGGCTCCGCGTCGTGCAGCACCGCGCCGAACGTGGTGGCCGCGGTCTCCAACCGCTGCACCAGCTCGGGGTCGATCAGCCGCCCGATGCGGCGGGTCGCCACCGTCAGCGTTGCGGCGCTGAGCTCCCCGGTGGCCACCGCGGTGACCCGGTCGGCCAACTCGTGGGCCTCGTCGACGACCAGCAGGTCATGCTCCGGCAGGAGCGCCGCCTCCCCGAGCGCGTCGATGGCCAGCAGCGCGTGGTTGGTGACGACGACGTCGGCGGCACCGGCCCGCGCCCGGGCCCGCTCGGAGAAACACTCCGCGGCATACGGACAGCGCGCCGCGCCGAGGCACTCCCGCGCCGAGACCGCGACCTGGCTCCAGGCCCGCTCGCGCACCCCGGGGGTCAGGTCGTCGCGGTCACCGGTGTCGGTGGTCTCGGCCCAGGCGGTGAGGCGCTGCACGTCGCGGCCGAGGGCGGTGGCCGCCACCGGGTCGAACAGCTCGTCCTGGTCGACGGGCTCAGCTTGGTCGGCCGATTCCGCGTGGATCTTGTTCAGGCACAGGTAGTTACGCCGGCCCTTGAGCAGCGCGTAGCGCGGTTCACGGCCCAGCGCCGGGGCCAGCGCGGCGACCAGCCGGGGCAGATCCCGCTCGACCAGTTGGCGTTGCAGCGCGATCGTCGCGGTCGAGACGACCACCGGGGTGTCGTCGGTGACCGCCCGGCCCAGTGCGGGCACCAGGTAGGCCAGCGACTTGCCGGTGCCGGTGCCGGCCTGCACGGCCAGGTGCGTCGCGCTGTCGACGGCGGCGGCCACCGCGTCGGCCATCTGCTGTTGGCCGCCGCGGGGCTGACCGCCCAGGGCGGCGACCGCGGTGGCCAGCAGCTCCGCGAGCGGCGGCGCCGGCGAATCGGTGGAGGTGATGGTCTTCTCCCTGACTCGAATCGTGGGACGGAGTCTAGGGGCGGGTCGGGGAGTGTGCCGGCGCGCCGGTGCGCACCGTGGGGATCGCCGGGTCCCCGCGGGACAGTTTGAGTCCCTCCCACGGCAGCGAGCGCAGCCCGGCGGCGACCCGCTCGCGTGCCTCGGCCAACCACGCCGGCCCCGATCGACCCAGCATCC
This sequence comes from Mycolicibacillus parakoreensis, assembly GCF_022370835.2. Next base: position 1,815,761 of record NZ_CP092365.1, on the reverse strand, counting down.
GCCCGTCGCGCATCAACGGCACCGTCAGGGGTCGGCTGGGGCCGTCCGGAGCGGGAGCGCGCCCGACCGGGTAGACGACCTCCTCGGTGACGGTGCCGCTGGGGCGCGCCCGGCGCAGCGCCTGCTTGTGACCACCGTCGGTGTGCTTGTGGCTGCTGCGTTTGTGCACCGGGATGCCGTCGATCTCGACCAGCTTGTAGACCATGCCGGCGGCCGGCGCGCCGGATCCGGTGACCAGCGCGGTGCCCACCCCGTAGCTGTGCACCGGATCGGCGCGCAGTTCGGCGATCGCGTACTCGTCGAGATCCCCGGAGACCACGATGCGGGTGGCGGTCGCCCCGAGTTCGTCGAGCTGCGCGCGCACCCGGCGTGCCAGCACCCCGAGGTCGCCGGAGTCCAGCCGGACCGCACCGAGCCCGGGTCCGGCCACCTGCACGGCGGTGGCCACCCCGGTGGTGACGTCGTAGGTGTCGACCAGCAGGGTGGTCTGCGGCCCGAGTGCGGCGACCTGCGCGGCGAACGCGGCGGCCTCGTCGGGGCCGTCGGATCCGGTGTGCAGCAGCGTGAACGAGTGCGCGCTGGTGCCCGACACCGGGATGTCGTAGCGGCGGCCGGCCTCCAGATTGGAGCTGGCCGCGAACCCGGCCAGATAGGCGGCGCGCGCGGCGGCGACCGCGGCCTGTTCGTGGGTGCGCCGCGACCCCATCTCGATGACCGGCCGGTCCCCGGCGGCGACGACCATGCGCGCCGCCGCCGAGGCGACCGCACTGTCGTGGTTGAACACCGACAGCGCCAGGGTCTCCAGCAGCACGGCCTCGGCGAAGGTGGAACGCACCGTCAGCACCGGCGAACCGGGGAAGTACAACTCGCCCTCCGGGTAGCCGTCGATGTCGCCGGTGAACCGGTATCCGGCCAGGTAGTCCAGGGTGGCCGGGTCGAGGAACTCGGCCAGCGTCGCCAGCGCGGCGGCGTCGAACCGGAAGTCGGCCAGCAGCTCGAGCAACCGGCCGGTTCCGGCGACCACCCCGTAGCGGCGTCCGTAGGGCAGCCGGCGCGCGAACAGCTCGAACGTGGCCCGCCGGTGCGCCGTGCCGTCGGCCAGGGCGGCGGCCAGCATGGTCAACTCGTATTTGTCGGTCAGCAGTCCCACCGAGGCCGAGTCGGTCACCGCACAACCGTATCGGGCCGGGCCCGGCGGCGGTGGCCTCGGTATCCTCGGGACATGGTTGCGTCAGCGCCGACCCGGCCCGGCACCGCCGAAGACCACGACGTCGAGGCCAGCGAAGGCACCGACAGCCCCTGGGTGACGATCGTCTGGGACGATCCGGTCAACCTGATGAACTACGTGACCTACGTGTTCCAGAAGGTGTTCGGCTACAGCGAGCCGCACGCCACCAAGCTGATGCTGCAGGTACACCACGACGGCAAGGCCGTGGTGTCGGCCGGAAGCCGCGAGAAGATGGAGGCCGACGTGGCCAAGCTGCATGCCGCCGGCCTGTGGGCGACCCTGCAGCAGGACCGCTGAGCGGGGCCGGCACGTCGTGCGCAGATGGAGACGGATCGACGGCCCCGACGGCCCCCGCTTTCGCTCCGGGGTCGACGCCCGAGAGGCCGCGGTGCTCTGCGGGCTGGTCAGCTCCCTGATCGAGATGCTCGACGGGCGCGCCAACTCGGCGCCCGACGACGAGTTGGAGGCGATCACCGGGATGCGCACCGGCAACAGCCGCCGCCCTGAGGACGCCACGCTGGGCCGGCTGCTGCCGGATTTCCACCGCCCGGACGCCGGGGGCGCCGACGCGGAGGACGCCGAGGGCGCCGACGCCGCGGCGAGTCTCAACGCCGCCCTGCGCGGCCTGCACGAACCGGAGATCATCGACGCCAAACGCGCCGCGGCCGAGCGGGTGCTGGCCACGGTGCCCCCGCAGGGCGGCCGGTTCGAGCTGACCGAGGACGACGCCAACAGCTGGCTGGCCGCGGTCAACGACGTCCGGCTGGCGTTGGGCACCCTGCTCGACGTCGGCCCCGACGGCCCCGAGCGGCTGGCCGACGACCATCCGATGGCCGGGCACCTCGACGTCTACCAGTGGCTGACCTGGTTGCAGGAGTATCTGGTGCTCGCGCTCATCGACGGGCACGGCGGACCGGGCCGATGAACGCGATCACCGACGTCGCCGGGGTGCGGGTCGGCCACCATCAGCGCCTCGATCCCGACGCCCGAGCCGGGCACGGCTGGGCGTGCGGCACCACCGTGGTGCTGGCCCCACCGGGCACGGTCGCGGCGGTGGACTGCCGCGGCGGGGCCCCGGGCAGCCGCGAGACCGACCTGCTCGACCCGGCGAACAGCGTGCGGTTCGTCGATGCGGTGGTGCTGACCGGCGGCAGCGCCTACGGGCTGGCCGCCGCCGACGGGGTGATGACCTTTCTGGAGCAGCAGCAGCGCGGCCTGGCGCTGCCGGGCGGTCTGGTCCCGATCGTGCCGGCCGCGGTCATCTTCGACCTGCCGGTCGGCGCCTGGCGCCATCGGCCCACCGCCGAGTTCGGCTACGCCGCCGCGGCCGCCGCCGCCGGCCCCGAGGGCGCCGCGGTCACGGTCGGCACCGTCGGCGCCGGGGTGGGGGCGCGGGCCGGGGCGCTCAAGGGCGGGATCGGCACCGCGTCGACGACCGTGGACGTGGGCACCGCGACGGTCACGGTCGGGGCGCTGGTGGTGGTCAACAGCGCCGGCGACGTCGTCGACCCGGCCACCGGCCTGCCCTGGCAGGCCGACCAGATCCGCGAGTTCGGGCTGCGGCCCCCGCCGGCCGAGCAGGTCGGCGCGCTGGCCGCCGCCGGCGCCGAGGCATCGGTGCTCAACACCACCATCGCGGCGGTGGCCACCGATGCCGCACTGGACCCCAGCGGCTGCCGGCGGGTGGCGATCGCCGCCCACGACGGGCTGGCCCGCACCATCCGGCCGGCCCACACCCCGATGGATGGCGATACGGTGTTCGCACTGGCCACCGGCGCGGTCGAGGTGGCCCCGGCGGCCGAGATCCCGGCCGGGCTGGCCCCGCAGACCGCGGTGGTCACCGCGGTGGGGGCCGCGGCCGCCGACTGCCTGGCGCGGGCGGTGCTGGTGGCGGTGCTGGCCGCGCAGCCGGTGGCCGGAATACCCACCTACCGGGACCTGTTGCCCGGGGCGTTCACCGAGGGCGCCGCCGCGCGGCGCCGTGACGAGGACTGACGAGGAGGAGCGGCGTGCTGGTGATCCGGGCCGACCTGGTCGACGCGATGGTGGCCCACGCCCGTGCCGACCACCCCGATGAGGCGTGCGGGGTGCTCGCCGGCCCGGAACACAGCGACCGACCGCACCGGCACATCCCGATGATCAACGCCGAACGGTCCCCGACGTTCTACCGGTTCGACTCCGGCGAACAGCTGCGCGTGTGGCGGGAGATGGACGCCGCCGGCGAGGAGCCGGTGGTGATCTATCACTCCCACACCGCCACCGAGGCCTACCCCAGCCGCACCGACGTCGACCTGGCCGGTGAGCCGGGAGCGCACTACGTGCTGGTGTCCACCCGCGACCCCGACACCGTCGAGCTGCGCAGCTTCCGCATCCGCGACGGCGTGGTCACCGAGGAACCCGTCAACGTCGTCGAGCAGTACTAGTCCCGACCCAACAGCGAGGAGCCACCATGAGTGTGACCGTGTCCATCCCGACCATCCTGCGCCCGCACACCGACGGGGAGAAGCACGTCACGGCCACCGGGGCCACCCTGGCCGCGGTCATCGCCGACCTGGAGGCCAACTACGCCGGCATCGGTGAGCGCCTCGTCGACAACGGCAAGCTGCACCGGTTCGTCAACATCTACGTCAACGACGAGGATGTGCGGTTCTCCGGCGGCCTGGACACCGTGCTCGGCGACGGCGACGAGGTGACGATCCTGCCCGCCGTGGCCGGCGGCTCCGCGGTGGCGGGGCACTGAGCACGCCGATGACGCGGCACGACTCGCTGCTCAGCGCCGTGGGCGACACCCCGCTGGTCGGGCTGCCCCGGCTCTCGCCGCGGTGGCGCGCGACCGCCGAGGGCCCCCCCGTGCGGCTCTGGGCCAAACTGGAGGACCGCAACCCGACCGGCTCGATCAAAGACCGCCCGGCGCTGGCGATGATCGAACGGGCCGAGGCCGAGGGCCTGCTCCGCGCCGGTACCACCATCTTGGAGCCGACCAGCGGCAACACCGGCATCTCGCTGGCGATGGCCGCGCGGATCAAGGGCTACCGGATGATCTGCGTGATGCCGGAGAACACCTCGATCGAGCGGCGCCAGCTGCTGGAACTCTACGGCGCGCAGATCATCGACTCCCCGGCGCAGGGCGGCTCCAACACCGCGGTGGCCACCGCCAAACAGCTCGCCGACGAGCATCCCGACTGGGTGATGCTCTACCAGTACGGCAACCCGGCCAACACCGAGGCGCACTACCGCGGCACCGGCCCGGAACTGTTGGCCGATCTGCCCGAGATCACCCATTTCGTGGCCGGTCTGGGCACCACCGGCACCCTGATGGGCACCGGCCGGTTTTTGCGCGAGCGGGTTCCCGACGTGGCGATCGTCGCGGCCGAGCCACGCTACGGCGAGGGCGTGTACGCGCTGCGCAACATCGACGAGGGGTTCGTGCCGGAACTCTACGACCCGACGGTGCTGACGACCCGGTTCTCGGTCGGCTCGGCCGACGCGGTGCGTCGCACCCGCGAACTCGTCGACGCCGAGGGCATCTTCGCCGGGATCTCCACCGGCGCGGTGCTGCATGCCGCGCTCGGCGTGGCCGGCAAGGCGCTGCGGGCCGGGAAGCGCGCCGACATCGCGTTCGTCGTCGCCGACGCCGGCTGGAAGTACCTGTCGACCGGCGCCTACAGCGGCACCCTCGAGGACGCCGAGGAGGCGTTGGAAGGCCAGTTGTGGGCGTGACCGGGGCGCAGCCGACACCCGCGGCGGGGCCCCGGCCCAACCCGGGGCGGGGATCGGGTTGGCGCACCGGCGCGCTGCTGGTGCTCGGTTTCGTCGCCGTGCTCTACGCGGTGGAGCTCGCCGACCAGCTCAGCGGGCATCGCCTGGACGCCAACGGGATCCGGCCGCTGCGCGCCGACGGGTTGTGGGGCATCCTTTTCGCCCCCCTGCTGCACGCCAACTGGGCGCATCTGCTGGCCAACACCGGTCCGCTGGTGGTGCTGGGGTTGTTGCTGGCGCTCAACGGGGTGGGCCGGCTGGTGGCGGCCACCGCGATCGTGTGGCTGGTCGGCGGCGCCGGCACCTGGCTCATCGGGGATTTGGGCGCCTGCCGGCTGCCGTCGGACCACATCGGGGCGTCCACCCTGGTCTTCGGGTGGCTGGCGTTTCTCATCGTCTTCGGGTTCCTGGTGCGCCGCGGTTGGCAGATCGCGGTGGGGGTGGTGGCGCTCATCGGCTACGGCGGGGCGCTGTGGGGCGCGGTCCCGGTGCTCGACCGGTGCAACGGGGTGTCCTGGCAGGGGCACCTGTGCGGGGCGCTGGCCGGGGTGCTGGCCGCCGTCCTGCTGAGCCGCCCGGACCGGCAGGCCCGCCGGCGCGGGCACGCGGGGAGCGGGGCCCGACGGTGAGCGCGACCCCGCTGCGCGACGCGCCGATCGGGATCTTCGACTCCGGGGTGGGCGGGCTGACCGTGGCCCGCGCGATCATCGACCAGCTGCCCGACGAGGACGTCATCTACGTCGGCGACACCGGCAACGGCCCGTACGGCCCGTTGACCATTCCGCAGGTGCGCGGCCACGCCCTGACGATCGGCGATGACCTCGTCGACCGCGGTGTCAAGGCGCTGGTGATCGCCTGCAACACCGCCTCGGCGGCCTGCCTGCGCGACGCCCGGGAACGCTACCCGGTGCCGGTCGTGGAGGTGATCCTGCCGGCCGTGCGCCGCGCGGTGGCCGCCACCCGCACCGGCCGCATCGGGGTGATCGGCACCCACGCCACCATCACCAGCCGCGCCTACCAGGACGCGTTCGCCGCGGCCCGCGACACCGAGATCACCGCCGTGGCCTGCCCGCGGTTCGTCGACTTCGTCGAGCGCGGGATCACCAGCGGCCGGCAGGTCCTCGGCCTGGCCCAGGGCTATCTGGAGCCGCTGCAGCGCGCCGGGGTCGACACCCTGGTGCTCGGCTGCACCCACTATCCGCTGCTGTCGGGGCTGATTCAGCTGGTGATGGGCGAGCAGGTGACGCTGGTGTCCAGCGCCGAGGAGACCGCCAAGGAGCTGCTGCGGGTGCTCACCGAGGCCGACCTGCTGCGGCCCCACCGCGACGCGCACGCCGGGGACGCCGCGCCGCCGCTGCGGCGGTTCGAGGCCACCGGGGATCCGGCGGCGTTCACTGCGCTGGCCGCCCGGTTTCTGGGGCCGGTGCTCACCGACGTGCGCCCGACCCACCCGGGCGGGCCGCGGCGATAACAATCGGGATGCAACCGGCCATGTCGTGGCCATCACGGTGACGAACGTGGCACAGTGGTCACCGTGCAACTCACCGTGCTCGGCTGGTCCGGCAGCGTCGTCGGCCCGTCGTCGCCGGCATCGGGCTACCTTCTGCGCGCCCCGGACACCACGCCGCTGGTGGTCGACTTCGGCGGGGGAGTGCTCGGGGCGCTGCAGCGCTACGTCGATCCCGGCGAGGTCGACGTGCTGCTGTCGCATCTGCACGCCGACCACTGCCTGGACCTGCCCGGGCTGTTCGTGTGGCGGCGCTTCCACCCCGCCGCCCCGGTGGGGCGGGCGCTGATGTACGGGCCCAGCGACACCGTGTCGCGGCTGGGCGCGGCGTCCTCGCCGTACGGCGGGGAGATCGACGACTTCTCCGACATCTTCCAGGTGCACCCGTGGCGGGACGGCGAGACGGTGACGTTGGGGGCGTTGACGGTGACCCCGAAGGCGGTGTGCCACCCGACCGAGTCCTACGGGCTGCGGTTCACCGACGGCACCGGCTCGTCGCTGGTCTACAGCGGCAACACCGGCTACTGCGAGGCGGTGGTGGACCTGGCCCGCGGCGCGGATGTGTTCCTCTGCGAGGCGTCGTGGACGCACAGCCCCGACCGGCCCCGCAACCTGCACCTGTCGGGCACCGAGGCGGGCCGTATCGCCGCGGAGGCCCAGGTGGGGGAGTTGCTGCTCACCCACATCCCGCCGTGGACGTCCCGCGAGGAGGTGCTGGCCGAGGCCACCGCCGAGTTCGACGGGCCGGTCCACGTCGTCTCCTGCGACGAGACCTTCGAGATCGGGCACTCCGAGCGGGTCCGTCGCACCGGCTGACCCGCCGACTAGGGTGGTGCGGGTGTCCACACGCGAAGACGGCCGCCTCGACGACGAGTTGCGCCCGGTAACGATCACGCGCGGTTTCACCGCCCACCCCGCCGGCTCGGTGCTCATCGAGTTCGGCCAGACCCGGGTGATGTGCACCGCCAGCGTCACCGAGGGGGTGCCGCGCTGGCGCAAGGGATCCGGGTTGGGCTGGCTGACCGCCGAGTACGCCATGCTGCCGGCGGCCACCCACACCCGCTCCGACCGCGAATCGGTCAAGGGGCGTGTCGGGGGGCGCACCCAGGAGATCAGCCGGCTGGTGGGCCGGTCGCTGCGCGCCTGCATCGACCTGGCCGCGCTGGGGGAGAACACCATCGCCGTCGACTGCGATGTGCTGCAGGCCGACGGCGGCACCCGCACCGCGGCGATCACCGGGGCCTACGTCGCGCTCGCCGATGCGGTCACCTATCTGTCGGCGGCCGGTCGGCTGTCGGATCCCCGGCCGCTGTCGTGTGCGATCGCGGCGGTCAGCGTCGGGGTGGTCGACGGCCGGGTGCGGGTGGATCTGCCGTATGAGGAGGATTCCCGCGCCGAGGTCGACATGAACGTGGTGGCCACCGACACCGGCACCCTGGTGGAGATCCAGGGCACCGGGGAGGGGGCGACGTTCCCGCGCTCCACATTGGACAAGATGCTCGACGCCGCGATGGAGGCCTGCGAGCGCCTGTTCACCGTGCAGCGCGACGCCCTGGAGCTGCCCTACCCGGGGGAGTTGCCGGAGGGGCCGGAGCCGAAGAAAGCGTTCGGCAGCTGACCGCGCTGCTGGTGGCCAGCCGCAATCCCAAGAAGCTGGCCGAGCTGCGCCGGGTCCTCGACGACGCCGGGCTGACCGCGCTGACGCTGCGGTCGCTGGCCGACGTGCCGCCGTTCCCCGAGGCGCCGGAGACCGGCGCCAGTTTCGAGCAGAACGCGCTGGCCAAGGCCCGCGACGGGTTCACCGCGACCGGGCTGGCCACCGTCGCCGACGACTCGGGGCTGGCGGTGGCCGCGCTGGGCGGGATGCCCGGGGTGCTCTCGGCGCGCTGGTGTGGGCGCCACGGCGACGACGCGGCCAACACCGCACTGCTGCTGGCCCAGCTGCACGATGTTCCCGACGACCGCCGGGATGCGGCGTTCGTGTCGGCGTGTGCGCTGGTGTGGGGCCCGGCCGCCGCCCAGCAGACCGTGGTGCGCGGCGAGTGGGCGGGCCGCATCGCCCGTGCGCCCCGCGGCGACGGCGGGTTCGGCTACGACCCGGTGTTCGTCCCGGCCGGGGGCACCCGGACCGCCGCCGAACTCACCCCCGCCCAGAAGGACGCGGCCTCCCACCGCGGCCGGGCGCTGGCGCTGTTGGTGCCCGCGCTGCGGGCGCTGCGCTAACGGTGTCGTCGGGTGCGCGCCCCTACACGCCGAATTGCGCCTTGACGCTGCGGGTTTGGAAGTGCTCGACGATGATGCCCAGCAGCGGGATCGTGCCGGAGAGCAGGATTCCCAGCGTCTTGCCGTAACCCCAGCGCACCTTGGTGGCCAGGTTCAGCGTCGCCAACAGGTAGGCGAAGTAGACCCAGCCGTGCACCACCCCGATCCAGACCGGCGGGTCGTCGACCTTGACGAGGTATTTCAGCACCATCTCGTAGCAGAGCGCGATCAGCCAGATCCCGGTCGCCCAGGCCAGCGCACGGTAGCCGGTCAGCGCGGTGCGGATCTTGTCGACCGGGGCCGCGCCGGCGGGGGCGTCGGAGGAGCTCATGCGGTGGTCCTGTTCTGCTCGTCGTGGTCGCGGGTCTTTGCGGCGCGGCGATCGGCGCGGGCCAGCTCCGCCAGATAGGCGTTGTACTGGCGCAGTTGGGGATCCTCGGCGTCGCCCGGCGGTGCCCCGGCGGCGGGGCGCTCGGGCAGCAGCCCGGCGGGGATCTCGGTCGGCGCGCGGTCGGCGGGCAGCTCCGGCGGCACCTCCTCGTAGCGGACGAACTTGCGGTAGGCGTAGACGCAGAACCCGGCGAACAGCGGCCACTGCAGCGCATACCCGAGGTTCTGGACGGTGCCGGCGGCGGACTCGAAGCGGGTCCACTGCCACCAGCCCAGCGCCAGGCATCCGCAGGTCGCCGCGGTCACCAGCAGCACCAGCGCCGGTCTGCGACGCCGTGTGGTGGACATACCCTGACCGTACCGTGCTGAGCTGCGGTGACCGCCCTCACGCCGCCGGTGGGACACGGCGGGCCGGTAGGATTCCGGGGTCCAGCGGGCGTGATGGAATTGGCAGACATGCCGGCTTTAGGTGCCGGTGCTCGCGAGAGCGTGAGGGTTCGAGTCCCTCCGCCCGCACGGCGGCCGCACCGGGATTCACGCCGATTCCCCCGACAGGTAAGGTAAGCCTTAGTTGAATTCGGCCGGCTAGGTGAGGTGGTGTCCAGTGACCGGTATCAAGACCGGGCCCGGTGTGCCCGGTGCGGGTGGGCCACGCTGATGGCCCGCGGCCTGCAGGGGATGATGCTGCGCGGGTTCGGCGCCCGTGATCACCACGCCACCGTGGTCGAGACGGTCCCCATCGCCCCGCACTTCGTGCGGATCCGGATGGTCTCGCCGACGCTGTTCGAGGACGCGGTGGTCGAACCGGCGGCATGGCTGCGGTTCTGGTTTCCCGACCCGGACGGCTCCTCGACCGAGTTCCAGCGGGCCTACACCCTCACCGAGGCCGACCCGGACACCGGGGCGTTCGCCGTCGACGTGCTGCTGCACGAGCCGGCCGGCCCGGCCTCACGCTGGGCGCGCACCGCGCAGCCGGGGGCCACGATCACCGCCACCCCGCTGATGGGGTCGCTGCGGTTCGCCGTGCCCGACGAGCCCCCCGCGGGGTATCTGCTGATCGGCGACGCCGCGTCGATCCCGGGTATCAACGCGATCATCGCCACCGTCGCCGACGACGTGCCGATCGAGCTGTATCTGGAGGAGCACGACCGGCACGACCGGGCGATCCCGCTGACCGACCATCCGCGACTGCGGGTGCACTGGGTGGCACGGCGCGGCGTGGGCTCGCTGGCCGAGGCGATCGAGAACCGGGACTGGTCGAACTGGTACGCCTGGGCCACCCCGGAGGCCGGCAGCCTCAAACAGGTGCGCGCCCGGCTGCGCGACGGCTTCGGCTTCCCCAAATCCGAGGTCCACGCGCAGGCCTACTGGAAGGCCGGGCGCGCGATGGGCACCGTGCGCGACACCGACACCGACACCGACGCCGGCACCGAGACCGCGGCGCCCCCGGTGACCGAGCCCGCCCCGTCCGAACCCGCCGCGGCGCCCGCGGCGCCGACCCCGGGACGCTGGCAGGCGCAGGCCGCGGGCCGGTTGTTGCGCCCGCTGCGCACCCCGATGGTGCTCTCCGGGGTGCTGCAGGCGCTGATCACCCTGGTCCAGCTGGCGCCGTTCGTGCTGCTGGTGGAGTTGTCGCGGCGGCTGCTGGCCGGTGACACCGCCGAACGGCTGTGGCCGGTGGGCATCGCGGCGGTGACGCTGCTGGGCGTGGGCACGCTGCTCGGTGCCGCGCTGACGCTGTGGCTGCACGTCGTCGACGCCCGTTTCGCCCGCGCACTGCGCGGGCGGCTGCTCGACAAGATGGCGCGGCTGCCGCTGGGCTGGTTCACCGCCCGCGGCGCCGGCAGCATCAAACAGCTCGTCCACGACGACACGATGGCGCTGCACTACCTGATCACCCACGCGATCCCCGACGCGGTCGCCGCGGTGGTGGCCCCGGTGGCGGTGCTGGTCTACCTGTTCGCGGTGGACTGGCGGGTGGCGCTGGTGCTGTTCGTGCCGGTGCTGGCCTACCTGGTGATGATGTCGATGATGTCGATCCAGTCCGGCGCCCGCACCGGCCAGGCGCAACGCTGGTCGCAGACGATGAACGACGAGGCCGCCACCTACCTCGCGGCCCAGCCGGTGATCCGGATCTTCGGCGGGTCGACGGCGTCGAGTTTCCGGCGCAACCTCGGGCAGTACCTGGATTTCCTGGTGGCCTGGCAGCAGCCGCTGACCGGGAAGAAAACCGTGATGGATCTGATCACCCGCCCGGCGACCTTTTTGTGGCTGATCGCGGCCACCGGAACGCTGCTGATCGTCGGCGAGCGGATGGATCCGATGGATCTGCTGCCGTTTCTGTTGCTGGGCACCACCTTTGGCGCTCGGCTGCTCGGTATCGCCTATGGCCTCGGCGGGATCCGCGCCGGGGTGCTGGCCGCCCGGCAGGTGCAGACCGCCCTCGACGAATCGGAGCTGGCCACCCTCGCGGCGCCGACCACCCCGGGGCGGCGCGCCGCGGACGCGCCCGGCGACGTCGTCGTCGACGCGGTCACGTTCGGCTACCGCGCCGAGGTGCCGGTGCTCCACGACGTCACCCTGACCCTGGCCCCGGGTACGGTGACCGCTCTGGTGGGCCCCTCGGGCTCGGGCAAGTCCACCCTGGCCGCACTGCTGGCCCGCTTCCACGACCCCGACGACGGCACCATCACGGTCGGCGGCGACGACGTGCGCACGCTCACCGCCGACCAGCTCTACCGGCGGGTGGGGTTCGTCCTGCAGGACACCCAGCTGGTGCACGGCAGCGTCTACGACAACATCGCGTTGGCGGTGCCCGACGCACCCGCCGAGACGGTGCACGCCGCCGCGCGGGCCGCCCAGATCCACGACCGTATCCTGGCGCTGCCGCACGGCTACGACACCGTGCTGGGCCCGGATGCCGCGCTGTCGGGCGGGGAACGCCAGCGGCTCACGATCGCCCGTGCGCTGCTGGCCGACACCCCGGTGCTCATCCTCGACGAGGCCACCGCGTTCGCCGACCCGGAATCGGAGTACCTGGTGCAGCAGGCGCTGAGTCGGCTGACCCGGGGGCGCACCGTGCTGGTGATCGCCCACCGGCTGCACACCATCACTGACGCCGACCAGATCGTGGTGCTCGACGCGGGCCGGGTCGTCGAACGCGGCACCCACCCCGACCTGCTGGCCGCCGACGGCCGCTACCGGCGGCTCTGGGAGAGCGGCCAGGTCGGCGCCCGGGAGCAGGTGGCGCTGTGATCGGCACCCTGGGCCGGCTGCTCCCGGTCGATCAGCGTCGCCGCGCCGCCGTCTATTGCGCGCTGACCCTGCTGTCGGTGGCGGTCCGGGCCGGTGCCATCGTGCTGCTGGTGCCGCTGGTGGCCGCACTGTTCAGCGACACCCCCGCCGACGCGCTGGGCTGGCTGGGCGCGCTCACCGCCGCCACCGCCGCGGGCTGGCTGATCGACGCGGCGGCGGCCCGGCGCGGCTTTCAGCTCGGGTTCGCCACCCTCGACCGCACCCAGCACGTCGTCGCCGACCGGCTCGCCGAGGTGCGGTTGGACTGGTTCACCGCCGAGACCACCGCCACCGCGCGCCAGGCGATCGCGACCACCGGTCCCGAACTGCTCGGCCTGCTGGTCTATCTCGGCGCGCCGCTGACCACCGCGCTGTTGCTGCCCGCGGCGATCGGGGTGGCGCTGGTGCCGATCTCGTGGCCGTTGGGCCTGGCCGCACTCGCCGGGGTCCCGCTGTTGCTCGGCGCGATGGCGGCCTCGGTGCGGTTGTCCCGCAACGCCGACGCCGCGGCCGACACCGCCAACAGCGTGCTCACCGAGCGCATCATCGAGTTCGCCCGCACCCAGCCGGCGTTACGCGCGGCGCGCCGCGCCGACCAGTCGCGGAGCCTGGTGGGCACGGCGCTCACCGCCCAGCACGGCGCGATGCTGCGGCTGCTGCGCATGCAGATCCCCGGTCAGCTGTTGTTCAGCCTGGCCAGCCAGGCCGCGCTGATCGTGCTCGCCGGTGCGGCCACGGCGTTGACGGTGACCGGCGCGCTGTCGGTGCCCGAGGCGATCGCGCTGATCGTGGTCATCGTGCGCTACCTGGAACCGTTCAGCACCGTCAGCGAGCTGGCCCCGGCGTGGGACTCCACCCGCGCCACCTTAGAGCGCATCCACGCGGTGCTCACCGCGCCGCGACTGCCGTCGGGCAGTGCGCGGCTGCCCGACCCGGCCGCGGCCCCGCGCATCGAGTTCGTCGACGTCACCTTCGGCTACGGCGACGAGCCGGTGCTGCACGGCATCGACGTGGTGTTGCAGCCGGGCACCACGACCGCGGTGGTCGGCCCGTCGGGGTCGGGCAAGAGCAGCCTGTTGGCGCTCATCGCCGGGCTGCACCGCCCCACCCGCGGGCAGGTGCTGCTCGACGGGGTGGATGTGGCCGGCCTCGACCCCGAGCAGCGTCGCGCGGCGACCAGCGTGGTGTTCCAGCACCCCTACCTGTTCGACGGCTCGGTGCGCGACAACGCGCTGGCCGGCGCTCCCGACGCCGACGAGCAGCACTGGCGCCAGGTCGCCGAGTTGGCGCGCGTCGACGAGCTGCTGAGCCGGCTGCCCGACGGGGAGGCCACCCGGGTCGGCGAGGCCGGCGGGGCGCTCTCCGGCGGGGAGCGCCAACGGGTCAGCATCGCGCGGGCCCTGCTGAAGCCGGCACCGGTGCTGCTGGTCGATGAGGCGACCAGCGCCCTGGACACCGAGAACGAGGCCGCGGTGGTCGCCGCGCTCACCGCCACGCTGCGGCCACGCACCCAGGTCGTCGTCGCCCACCGGCTGGCCAGTATCCGCCATGCCGACCGGGTGTTGTTCGTCGACGGCGGCCGCATCGTCGAGGACGGCAGCATCGAGGAGCTGCTGGCCGCCGGGGGGCCGTTCGCGCAGTTCTGGCGCCACCAGCAGCAGGCGGCGCACTGGCGGATCACCGCCGATCCGGCCGGCTAGCGGGTGCGGTCAGCCCGGCGGGCGCGGCGCGCCGGGAAGCGCCGCACTCCAGCGGGTCTCTTCGCGCAATCCGGCACTGCGCCAACCGGTTTGGGTGCGCACCAGTTCGTGGTGGTAGTAGCCGCCGAAGTAGCTGGGTTCGTCGTGACCGGGCAGCTGCATCGGGTTGTAGAACAGGGCGCGCACCGCGGCGCGCTCGCCGTCGAGTTCGAGGATCTCGATGTTGGTGATGTGGTGCATGCTCATGGCGATCCCGCCGAACGCCGCCTCCAGCCAGTCGGCCACCTCGTCGCGGGATCCGGCGATCGCGCCGGCGGAGGTGTAGTCGATCACCGCGTCCTCGGTGAACACCGACCGGTACAGCGCCCAGTCCTTGGTGTCCACCGCGCGGGCGTAGCGGTAGAGCAGCGCCCTGATCGCCTGTTCGTCGGCGAGCCGTTGCCAGTCCACGACCGTGCTTAACACGCCCGCGACACCCGGTCAACACCGGCCCGGTGGCCGATCTCGGCGCGCGCGGCGGCCCCGGCACTGGTATCACAGACACCGTGCAGACATTGAGCATCGCCGACTTCACGGTGCGCCTGGCCGTCGGGCTGGGCTGCGGGGCTCTCATCGGGCTGGAACGGCAGTGGCGCGCCCGGATGGCCGGTCTGCGCACCAACGCGCTGGTCGCCGCGGGCGCGACGCTGTTCGTGCTCTACTCGGTGGCCGCCGAGGACGCCGGCAGCCCCACCCGGGTGGCCTCCTATGTGGTCTCGGGGGTCGGGTTCCTCGGCGGTGGGGTGATCCTGCGGGAGGGGTTCAACGTGCGTGGCCTCAACACCGCGGCCACCCTGTGGTGTTCGGCGGCGGTCGGGGTGCTCGCGGCGGCCGGACACCTGCTGTTCGCCGGGATCGCGACCGCGGTGATCGTGAGCACCCACCTGCTGGGCCGGCCGCTGGGTCGGTGGATCGACCGCGACCACCACATCGAGGAGGACGTCGACCCCCGGCCGTATCGGCTGCAGCTGATCTGCGCCCCGGAGGTCGAACAGATCGCCCGCGCCCAGATCGTGCGCCACACCAGCGGTGGCGATCCGGTGCTGCACGGCATCCGCACCGGCCGCGACGACGACGACAACGCCGTGGTCACCGCGTACCTGCTCGTCGACGGCCGTGCCCCGGACCGGCTGGAGCGCCTGGTCGCCGAACTGTCGCTGCAGCCCGGGGTCGAAGGCGTGCACTGGAACGCCGACGAGACGGACCCGGTCGCCGGTTTCGGACCGACCGACCGGGACTGACCGGGAACCGACGCCGGTTACCCTTGAGCGCGGGAGGTGATGGCGGTGTCGGACCCGATCGGGCTGGCGGGCGTCCTCGCGGCCCTTCCGGAGCCGATGCGCGACCCGGTGCTCCCGGCGATCCCGTTTTTCTTGCTGCTGTTGACCCTGGAGTGGCTGGCCGCCCGCCGACTCGATGGGATCCAGGCGCGAGAGCACGACCGGCCCGCGCCCGGCGGGTATCTGGCCCGCGACGCCTGGACCAGCATCGCGATGGGGCTGGTGTCGATGGCCACCACCGCCGGCTGGAAGCTGCTGGCCCTGTTGGGCTATGCCGCGATCTTCACCTACCTGGCGCCGTGGCAGCTCTCGCCGACCCACTGGTCCACGTGGGTGATCGCGCTGCTCGGCGTCGACCTGCTGTACTACCTGTATCACCGGATGGCCCACCGGGTCCGGCTGGTGTGGGCGACCCACCAGGCCCACCACTCCAGTCGGTACTTCAACTTCGCCACCGCGCTGCGCCAGAAGTGGAACAACAGCGGCGAGGTCCTGATGTGGATTCCGTTGCCGCTGCTGGGGATTCCCCCGTGGGTGGTGTTGGCCGCCTTCTCGGTGAGCCTCGTCTACCAGTTCTGGGTGCACACCGAACGCATCGACAAGCTGCCGCGCCCCGTCGAGTTCGTGTTCAACACCCCGTCGCACCACCGGGTGCATCACGGCAGGGACGCACCGTATCTGGACAAGAACTACGGCGGGATCCTGATCCTGTGGGACCGGCTGTTCGGCACGTTCACCCCCGAGGTGTTCCGGCCGCACTACGGGCTGACCACCCAGGTCGACACCTACAACATCTGGACGCTGCAAACCTACGAATACGTGGCGATGGCCCGCGACGTGGCCGCCGCGACCCGGTGGCGCGACCGGCTCGGCCATGTCTTCGGGCCACCCGGTTGGCAACCGGCCCGAGCGAAGGGACCCCCATGGCAGACACCCTGCGCCCCGGCGACACGCTGACCTCCGGCGACTCGTTGGTGTCGAAGAACGGCGCCTACACCCTGACCCTGCACGACAACGGCAACCTGGTGCTGGCCGAGAATGGAAAACCGGTGTGGGCCAGTGGAACCGGCGGTCAAGAGGTGGTCCGCGCGGAGGTGCGCAACGACGGCGACGTCGTGCTGTACACGCCGAACGAGCCGGTCTGGCACACCGGCACCACGGGCAGAAAGGACGTCAGGCTGGTGTTGCAGGACGACCGCAACCTGGTGCTCTACGCCGCCGACGGGCCGGCCTGGTCGACCAAGACCGACACCACCGCCAAGCCCCAGGCCCCGCAGGCCTAGCCCAGGCCTAGCCCGCCGCCGAGAGGCCGGCCGCGGCACCCGCGGCGCCGGGCCGGTAACGCTGCGGGCGTGCCCGCCGATATTCTCGACAGCAATATCTCCGGTCGGCACCACGCCGACCCGACGGATCGGAGTCGAGGGTGCGCCGGATGCTCGCGCGGATCGGTGTGGTGGCTGCCGTGCTGGCCGGCGCGGCCTCCGGCGGCGCGGTCGGCCGCGCCGGCGCCGACCCGGTGCTGGTGTATCCGGGCATGGAGATCCACCAGGACACCGCCGTGTGCACGCTCGGCTTCGTCGACACCGCCGCGCGGGTCGGGTTCACCGCCGGGCACTGCCGCGGCAGCGGGCCGGTCACCGATGTCGCCGACCACGTCATCGGGACGCTGGCGGCGTTCCGGGACAACACCCCCGACGGTGCCACCGTCAACACCGATGAGGTCATCGCCGACTACGAGGTGATCCTGTTGGCTCCCGACGTCGCGGTCAACGACATCCTGCCCGGCGGCCGGGTGCTGCGCTCGGATCCCGACCTGGCGGTTCAGCCCGGCGACGGGGTCTGTCACTTCGGGGTGATCACCGGCGAGAGCTGCGGGGAGGTGCAGGCCGTCAACAACGGGTGGTTCACGATGACCAACGGCGTGGTCAGCGCCAAGGGCGACTCCGGTGGGCCGGTCTACGTGCTCACCCCGGACGGCTCCGGGCGCATCGTCGGGCTGTTCAACAGCACCTGGGGCGCCTATCCGGCGGCGGTGTCCTGGTCGGCCGCCCACGCTCAGATCCGCGAGGACACCGGCGGCGGGTAACCGGGCGCGGCTGGGTTATCCTGCCCCACGATGCATGCAGCTGCCCAGACACCTGTCCAGTCCAGTGCCGGGGCGGGCTGTGCCGTGACCGCGACCCGCCCGCACGGGCGGGTCGGTCCCCGCCGACAGGAGCAGCAGTGAGCACCGAGATCCCCGCAACCGTTCCGGCCGGCGACGTGTCGGCGTACTCCGACGACGTCGACGTGGTGGTGATCGGCTTCGGGATCGGCGGCGGCTGCGCCGCGGTGACCGCCGCGGCCGCCGGGGCGCGGGTGCTGGTGCTCGAACGCGCCGCCGCGGCCGGGGGCACCACCGCCATGGCCGGCGGGCACTTCTACCTCGGCGGGGGCACCGCGGTGCAGCAGGCCACCGGGCACCCCGACACCCCCGAGCAGATGTACAACTACCTCACGGCGGTCTCCCGCGATCCCGACCCCGCCAAGATCCGCGCCTACTGCGACGGCAGCGTCGAGCACTTCACCTGGCTCGAGGAGCTGGGGTTCGAGTTCGAGCGCAGCTACTATCCGGAGAAGGCGGTGATCCAGCCCGGCACCGAGGGGCTGATGTACACCGGCAACGAGAAGGTGTGGCCGTTCTTCACCGAGGCGACCCCCGCCCCGCGCGGGCACAAGGTGCCCGCCCCCGGTGACACCGAGGGCGCCAAGATGGTGATCGACCTGCTGGTCGCGCGTGCGCAGACGCTCGGTGTCGAGGTCCGCTACGAGACCGGGGCCACCGAGCTGGTCGTCGATGAGGCCGGCGCGGTCACCGGGGTGTGCTGGAAGCACTTCGCCGACACCGGGGTCATCAACGCCAAGGCGGTGGTGATCGCCGCCGGCGGGTTCGTGATGAACCCGGCGATGGTGGCCGCCCACACCCCCAAACTCGCGGAGAAACCGTTCGTGCTGGGCAACACCTACGACGACGGGCTGGGCATCCGGATGGGCATGTCGGCCGGCGGGACCACCGAACACATGGACCAGATCTTCATCACCGCTCCGGCCTATCCGCCGGCGATCCTGCTGACCGGGGTGATCGTCAACTCCGACGGCAAACGGTTCGTCGCCGAGGACTCCTACCACTCGCGCACCGCCGGGTTCGTGATGGACCAGCCCGACAGCGCGGCGTTCCTCATCGTCGACGAGGAGCACCTGCGCCGTCCGCACGTGCCGCTGGTGCCGCTCATCGACGGCTGGGAGACGGTCGCGGAGATGGAGACCGCGCTGGGCATCCCGGCCGGCAACCTGGCCGCCACCCTGGAGCGCTACAACACCTTCGCCGCCCGCGGCGAGGACCCCGACTTCCACAAGCAGCCGGAGTTCCTCGCCCCCCAGGACACCGGGCCCTGGGGCGCGTTCGACCTGTCGCTGGGCAAGGCGATGTACGCCGGGTTCACCCTCGGCGGGTTGGCCACCTCCGTGGACGCCGAGGTGCGACGCGCCGACGGCAGCGTCGTCCCGGGGCTGTACGCGGTCGGGGCGTGCGCGGCCAACCTCGCCCAGGACGGCAAGGGCTACGCCAGCGGAACCCAGCTGGGGGAGGGGTCGTTCTTCGGCCGCCGCGCCGGGGCGCACGCCGCGGCCCGCGCCGCGCGCGGCTGACCCGCACCGGCCGGCCTGCCCGCGTGTGCGGTGGGGGCGATCGGTTGTGCGGTCACGGCGGCCCGCGCGGCGTCTGCGCCACCGTCGGCGCACAAACCCCCGGCGGGGTTGGTCACTCCGCGGCGGCGATGCGGCCCAACCGCCAGCCACCGCCGCCGGTGAGCTCCAGGTGGCGGCGGTGATGCTGTTCGACGGTGCCGCGGTGGCTGACGCTGACCAGCGTGGTCGCCGGCAGCGCGGTGCGCAGCAGCCGGTAGAGGGCGAACTCGAGCCCCTCGTCGAGGGCGGAGCTGGCCTCGTCGAGGAAGACCACCTCCGGGCGGCCCAACAGCACCCGGGCGAACGCCACCCGCTGCTGTTCGCCGGGGGAGAGCACCTTGACCCAGTCGGTGACCTCATCGAGGCGGTCCACCAGGTGCGGCAGCGCCACCGTGGTCAACACCTCGCGCAACGCCGCATCGGGGACCTCCCCGGCGGCGGCCGGGTAGGACACCACCGCACGCAGATCCCCCAGCGGCACATAGGGCAGCTGGGACAGGAACATCGTCGCCCCGGGCTCGGCCGGGCAGTGCAGGGTGCCCGAGGCGTACGGCCACAGCTGCGCCAGGCTGCGCAGCAGGGTGGTCTTGCCGCTGCCCGACGGACCGGTGATCACCAGGGTGTCCCCGGCGGCCAACTCCACGTCGAGGGTGTCGATCAACGCCTCACCGGCCGGGTTGCGCACCTCGACTGCGTCGATCACCACCGCGCCGTCGGCGCTGGGCACGGTGCGCAGTTCCGGCAGCGCCCGCGACTTCGCGTCGGCGTCGACCAGCCCGTCCAGCCGGATGATCGCCGCGCGGAACCCGGCGAACTCGTCGTAGGAGTTGCGGAAGAACGACAGCGAGTCGTGGATGTTGCCGAACGCCGAGGCGGTCTGCACCACATCGCCGAAGGTGATCTGGTTGGTGAACAGCCGCGGCGCCTGGATCACCCACGGCAGCGGCACGATCGACTGGCTCACCGACAGGTTCCAGCCGGTGAACCCGATGCTGCGGTTCACGAACCGCAGATAGTTGGCGATGATCGCGTCGAAGCGGGCGCGCAGCTGGCGGCGCTCGGCGCGCTCCCCGCGGTAGAAGCCGACCGCCTCGGCGGCGTCGCGCACCCGCACCAGCGCGTAGCGGAACGCGGCGTTGGTCAACTCGTTGCGAAAACTCAGCCGGATCAGCGGCCGGCCGATCCAGAACGCGATCACCGAGGCGGCCAGCACATAGGCGAACACGATCCAGAACATCGCCCGCGGCACGCTCACCCCGAGCACCGTCAGCGGGCCGGACAGATTCCACAGGATCGCCGCGAACGAGATCACCGACACGATCGAGTAGACCGCGCCCAGCAGCAGGGTGCTGGTGGTGTTGTTGACCGGCTGGTTGGGCGAGGCGCCCACCCCGGCGGTGAACACGTCGACGTCCTGCTGGATGCGCTGATCGGGGTTGTCCATCTCGGTGTCGATGAACCGGGTGCGGTAGTAGGCGCGGCCCTCCAGCCAGTCGCCGGTCAACCGGTCGGTCAACCAGGTGCGCCAGGCCACCATGAACCGCTGGGTCAGGTAGATGTCGGTCATCACCCGCGCGACGTGCAGCGCCGCCATCACCGCGAAGATCCCGATCGCGACCCAGAAGCCGTGCACCCCGGAGTTCTTCACCGGATCATCGCCGGCCGCGGCCCCCTCGAAGGCCACCTGCAGCGAGGTGTACATGTCGTTGCCCTGGTAGCTGAACAACACGTTGAGGCGCACCGCGACGATCACCGACGCCAGCAGCACACCGAGCATCGCCCAGACCCGCACGCTGGACCGGCCGGTGAAATAGGCGCCGGTGATGCGCCAGAACTGCCGTCCCCACGGCGTCAGGTAACGCAGCGCCACCAGCACCGCCACCAGGCAGGCCGCCGTGATCGCCCAGGCCATCGCCACCCAGGTCAACGAATCGGGCAGCGCATGCGCCCAGTCGATCCGGGGCGTGAACGGTTTCAGCGTGTCCACCGGCTATCACTCCTCGCCCGGGGCGCCCCGGCGACACCCCGGAGCGAAAAACTACCGCACCGGGCGTCCCGGCAGCCGCCTTAGGCTCAGCCCATGCGCACCCTGCCAGCCGGACACCTGGCGGCCCGCCGCCTCACCGCCGCCGGCATCGACACGGTGTTCACCCTCTCCGGCGGCCACCTGTTCCCCCTCTACGACGGCTTGCGGGCCGCCGGCATCCGACTGATCGACACCCGCCACGAGCAGACCGCCGCGTTCGCCGCCGAGGGCTGGGCGAAGGTGACCCGCCGGCCCGGGGTGGTCGCGGTGACCGCCGGGCCGGGGGTCACCAACGCGATGAGCGCGCTGGCCGCCGCCCAGCAGAACCAGAGCCCGCTCCTGGTGCTGGCCGGCCGGGCCCCGGCCGCCCGGTGGGGCATGGGCTCGCTGCAGGAGTTCGACCCCGTGCCGGTGGTGGCGCCGCTGGCGCGGTTCGCCGCGACCGCCGCGGCCCCGCAGCAGGTGGCCGGCCTCATCGACGCCGCGCTGCAGGCCAGCGTCGCCGCCCCGTCCGGGGTGGGCTTCGTCGACGTCCCGCTCGATCATCTGCTCGGCGAGGCCGCCGAGACCGACGGCCCCGGCGCCCTGAGCGACCCGCCCGCGCCCGCGATCGGCCCCGACGCGGGCGTGCAACGCGCCCTGGAGGTCCTGGCCACCGCACGCCGCCCGGTCATCGTGGCCGGCACCAACGTGTGGTGGGGTCACGCCGAGGCGGCGCTGCGCGTGCTCGCCGAGAGCCGGCGTATCCCGGTGCTGGCCAACGGCATGGCCCGCGGGATGCTGCCCGCCGATCACGAACTGGCCTTCTCCCGGGCCCGCGCCCTCGCGCTGCGCCAGGCCGACGTCGTCGTGCTGGTCGGGGCCCCGATGGATTTCCGACTCGGGTTCGGCGCGGTGTTCGGTCCCGACACCGCGGTGATCGCCGTCGACCGGGTCGCACCGTCGTCGCCGTATCCGCGCGACGTCGCCGCCGGGGTCTACGGCGACCTGACGGCGGCGTTGACCACGCTGGCCGACCCGCCCACCGGACCCGCCGCCGGCGCGGACTGGCTCGCCACCCTGCGGATCGCCGAGAAAACCGCCCGCCGGATGGAGGGCACCGAGTTGGCCGACGACCGGGCTCCGCTGCATCCGATGCGCGTCTACGCCGAGCTGGTGCCGCTGTTGGACCGCGACGCCATCATCGTCGTCGACGGGGGTGATTTCGGCTCCTACGCGGGACGCATGATCGACTCCTACGTGCCCGGGGCCTGGCTGGACGCCGGCCCGTTCGGCTGTTTGGGGTCGGGGCCGGGCTATGCGCTGGCCGCCAAGCTGGCCCACCCCGACCGCCAGGTGGTGCTGCTGCAAGGCGACGGCGCGTTCGGATTCTCCGGGCTCGAGTGGGACACCTTGATCCGCCACGACGTGGCGGTGGTGGCGGTGATCGGCAACAACGGCGTCTGGGGGTTGGAGAAGCATCCGATGGAGCAGCTCTACGGGTATTCGGTGGTCGCCGAGCTGCGCGCGGGCACCCGCTACGAGCGGGTGGTGAGCGCGCTGGGCGGTCGCGGCGAGCTGGTCGCCGAGCCCACCCAGCTGCGCCCGGCGCTGCAGCAGGCGTTTCGCCGCGGCGTGCCGGCGGTGATCAACGTGCTCACCGACCCCACCGTCGCCTACCCGCGGCGCACCCCGCCGGCGTGAGCCCGACCGGCCGGCCGCCGCGGCGCTCAGGCGCACGTTTGAGTGCATTTTCGCGCCGTAACCGCACCCAAACGTGCGTCTCGACGCAGCCAGCGGGCCGGCTCCGCGTACGGTAATCGTGTGGCGAAAACCCCAACCAAACCCGGCCGCCTCAGCGCCAAGTTCTGGAAGCTGCTCGGGGCGAGCACCGAGAAGAACCAGTCCCACTCGTTGGCGCAGGTGCACGCCGCGGCCGACTACGACGCCAAGGCGGCCAACCTCGACGACGAGAAGCTGCGCAAGGCCGCCAAGCTGCTCAACCTCAAAGACCTCGCCGACTCCGACGACATCCCCCAGTTCCTGGCGATCGCACGCGAGGCCGCCGAACGGACCACCGGGCTGCGCCCGTTCGACGTGCAGCTGCTCGGGGCGCTGCGGATGCTGGCCGGCGACGTCATCGAGATGGCCACCGGGGAGGGCAAGACCCTGTCCGGGGCGATCGCGGCCGCCGGCTACGCGCTGGCCGGCCGCCACGTGCACCTGATCACGATCAACGACTACCTGGCCCGCCGCGACGCCGAGTGGATGGGCCCGCTGCTGGAGGCGATGGGGGTCAGCGTCGGCTGGGTCGCCGCCGAGTCCAGCGCCGACCAGCGCCGCGCCGCCTACCGCTGCGACGTCACCTACGCCTCGGTCAACGAGATCGGCTTCGACGTGCTGCGCGACCAGCTGGTCACCGACATCGCCGACCTGGTGTCGCCGAAACCGGACGTGGCGCTGATCGACGAGGCCGACTCGGTGCTCGTCGACGAGGCGCTGGTGCCGTTGGTGCTGGCCGGCACCAGCCACCGGGAGACCCCGCGGGTGGAGATCATCCGCTGGGTCGGCGAGCTGCGGCCGGGCCGCGACTACGACACCGACTCCGACAGCCGCAACGTGCACCTGACCGAGTCCGGCGCCCGCGCCCTGGAGGCCAAACTCGGCGGGATCGACCTGTACTCCGAGGAGCACGTGGTCAGCACCCTCACCGAGATCAACGTCGCCCTGCACGCCCACGTGCTGCTGCAGCGCGACGTGCACTACATCGTGCGCGACGACAAGGTGCAGCTGATCAACGCCTCCCGCGGCCGGATCGCGGCACTGCAGCGCTGGCCCGACGGGCTGCAGGCCGCGGTGGAGGCCAAGGAGGGCATCGAGACCACCGAGACCGGCGAGGTGCTCGACACGATCACGGTGCAGGCTCTGGTCAACCGCTACCCGACGGTGTGCGGGATGACCGGCACCGCGCTGGCCGCCGGCGAGCAGCTGCGCCAGTTCTACTCGCTCGGGGTGTCCCCGATCGACCCGAACACCCCGAACGTCCGCGAGGACGAGCCCGACCGGGTCTACATCACCGCCGCGGCCAAACACACCGCGATCATCGAGCACATCGCCGCGGTGCACGAGACCGGCCAGCCGGTGCTGATCGGCACCCACGACGTGGCCGAGTCCGAGGACCTGCACGAACGCCTGGTCCGCGCCGGGGTGCCGGCGGTGGTGCTCAACGCCAAGAACGACGCCGAGGAGGCCGAGATCATCGCCGAGGCCGGCAAGCTCGCCCGGGTGACGGTCTCCACCCAGATGGCCGGGCGCGGCACCGACATCCGCCTCGGCGGCTCCGACGAGGCCGACCACGACCCGGTCGCCGACCTCGGCGGGCTGCACGTGGTCGGCACCGGCCGGCACCGCACCGCCCGGTTGGACAACCAGCTGCGCGGCAGGGCGGGCCGCCAGGGCGACCCGGGATCGTCGGTGTTCTTCGCGTCCTGGGAGGACGAGGTGGTCACCGACTACCTGGAGCCGGCCAAACGCCCGCTCGACACCGACGAGGACGGGCGGATCCAGAGCACCAAGGCGGCGTCGCTGCTCGATCACGCCCAGCGCGTCGCCGAGGGCCGGCTGCTCGACGTGCACGCCAACACGTGGCGCTACAACCAGCTCACCGCCCAGCAGCGCGCCATCATCGTGGAGCGGCGCAACACGCTGCTGTCCACCGACACCGCCCGCGAGGAACTCGCCGAGCTGGCCGCCGACCGCTACGCGGAGCTGCGCGACCGCCTCAGCGAGGAGAAGCTCAGCCACATCTGCCGCCAGATCATGCTCTACCACCTCGACCGGGGGTGGGCCGATCACCTGGCGTATCTGGCGGACATCCGCGAGAGCATCCACCTGCGGGCGTTGGGCCGGCAGAACCCGCTAGACGAATTCCACCGGATGGCCGTCGACGCGTTCGCCTCGCTGGCCGCCGACGCGATCGAGGCGGCCCAGCAGACCTTCGAGACCGCGGCCAACATCGAGGACGAGCCGGGGGTCGACCTGTCCAAGCTGGCCCGCCCGACCTCGACGTGGACCTACATGGTCCACGACAACCCGCTGGCCGACGACACCCTCGCCGCGCTCAGCCTGCCCGGGGTGTTCCGCTAAGGTCGCGCCGTATGGACCCTGCCGTGCACGACCGGGTGCTGACCGTGCCCAACGCGCTCAGCGTGCTGCGTCTGGCGCTGATCGGGGTCTTCCTCTATCTGCTGCTGGCCGCCGACGCCGAGTTCGCCGCCGCGGTGGTGCTGATCATCGCCGGCGCCTCGGATTGGGCCGACGGCAAGATCGCGCGACTGTACAACCAGTCCTCGCGGCTGGGGGAGCTTCTGGACCCGGCCGTCGACCGGCTCTACATGGTGATCGTGCCGCTGGCGTTGGCGGTGCACTCGCTGGTGCCGTGGTGGTTCGTCGCGGCGCTGCTGGGCCGCGACGGGCTGCTGGCGGCCACGCTGCCGCTGCTGCGCCGCCGGGGGTGGACCGCGCTGCCGGTGACCTACCTGGGCAAGGCCGCCACCTTCGCGCTGATGGCGGGATTCCCCCTGCTGCTGCTCGGCCAGCAGGAGGCGGTGTGGAGCCGGGTGCTCGGCGCCGGCGGCGGGGCGTTCCTGTGCTGGGGGCTCTACCTGTACCTGTGGACCGGCGTGCTGTATCTGCTGCAGGTGGGCCTGGTGCTGCGCACACCGCCGGCGGTCCGCACCGGGGGTGGCGGTGGCTGAACCGTTCTTCGCGCTGAGCGGCTACGACAACCAGGGCCGCCGCGCGGTGCCGTCGCTGCTGCGGTCCCTGCTCTCGGAGCACCTCGACCCCGGCTACGCCGCCGCGGCGCAACGCGGCCACGAGGCCCGGCAACCGCGCCCGCTGCGCTGGGGCTGGCAGCTGCTGGGGGCGCTGCTGATCACCGTGGTGTTCGCCGGGGCGGTCGCGCAGGCCCGCTCGGTGGCCCCGGGCATGAACGCCGCGCAGCGCACCCTGGCGGCCAACGTGCGGGCGGCCAAACACTCCGCCGACGAGCTGACCGCGCGCCGCAACACCCTGGCCGCCGCGGTCAGCGACTCGCAGCGCCGCCAGTTGCGCGCCGACAGCGAGGGCCGTCGGCTGCTCACCGGCCTGGACGCACTCGCCCTGGCGGCCGCCGACACCCCGGTGATCGGGCCGGGGCTGACCGTCACCGTCACCGACCCGGGGGTGAGCCGAAACCTCAGCGACGTCTCCAAACAGCGCGTCGCCGGCAGCCGGCAGATCATCTTGGACCGCGACCTGCAGTCGGTGGTGAACTCGTTGTGGTCGGCCGGGGCCGAGGCGATCGCCGTCAACGACGTCCGGGTCGGCCCGAACGTGACGCTGCGCCAGGCCGGTGGGGCGATCCTGGTCGACAACACCCCGATCAGCAGTCCCTACACCATCCTGGCGATCGGCCCGCCGTCGATGGGCAAGGCCTTCGACCGCACCGCCGGCCTGCGCTGGTTGCGTCGACTCGAGGTCACTTACGGTGTGGGGGTCACCGTCAGCGCCGGCGACGGCCTGGCGCTGCCGGCCGGAACGATGCGCGAGGTCACCTACGCCCGGAACAGCACCGAGCCGGGCGGGCCGTGACCACCCCGACCGCCCCGCCCCCCGTCCCCCCAGTCAGGAGTTCACAGCGCCCATGATCGGCATCGCAGCACTGGCCATCGGCATCGTGTTGGGGTTGGTGTTTCATCCCAGCGTTCCCGAGGCCGTCCAGCCCTATCTGCCGATCGCGGTGGTCGCCGCCCTCGACGCGGTGTTCGGCGGGTTGCGCGCCTACCTGGAGAAGATCTTCGACCCGAAGGTGTTCGTGATCTCGTTCGTGTTCAACGTCCTGGTGGCCGCCCTCATCGTCTACGTCGGCGACCAGCTCGGTGTCGGCACCCAGCTGTCCACGGCGATCATCGTCGTGCTCGGTATCCGCATCTTCGGCAACGCCGCGGCGCTGCGCCGCCGGCTGTTCGGGGCGTGAGCGATGAGCCAGGATCCGACGTCGCACAGCACCTCCGCCGACCCCGGCCACGGTCGCCACGAACTGCCCGCCGACCATCCCGACCGCGAAACCGGTCCGGCCGGCACGCTGCTGCGCCGGGGCCGGCGCCAACCGGTCTTCGCGGTGCTGGCGGTCCTGCTCTGCCTTGCCCTGGGGGTGGCCATCGCCACCCAGGTGCGCCAGACCGACACCGGCGATTCGCTGGACACCGCGCGGCCGGCCGACCTGCTGGTGCTGCTGGATTCGCTGCGGCAACGGGAGGCCACGTTGAACACCGAGGTCGCCGACCTGCAGCGCACCCTGACCGCGCTGCAGGCCGCCGGCAGCGGCGATCAGGCCGCCATCGAATCGGCGCAGGCGCGGCTGGCGGCGCTGTCGATCCTGATCGGCACCGTCGGGGCCACCGGGCCGGGGATCACCATCACCATCGACGATCCCCGCCCGGGGGTCAACCCCGACGACCTGCTCGACGTGATCAACGAGTTGCGGGCCGCCGGCGCCGAGGCGATGCAGGTCAGCGACGACCGGCAGGCGGTGCGGATCGGCGTCGACACCTGGGTCGCCGGGGTGCCCGGCGCGCTGGTCGTCGACGACAGCACCCTCACGCCGCCCTATTCGGTTGTCGCGATTGGCGATCCGCCGACGTTGGCGGCCGCGATGAAAATCCCCGGCGGCGCGGTCGACAGTGTCGAGACCTCCGGCGGCCAGATGGGGGTGCAGCAGGCCGACTTCGTGGAGATCACCGCCTTGCGACAACCGAAACCCCGCCAATACGCTCAGCCCGTCAAGTAAACCGTCCCGAGCCAAGGAACAGATCGCTGTGAGCCCTGCCAGTCACGTCCCCGATGACCTGCGTTACACCGCCGAGCACGAGTGGGTGCGCCCGACCGAGGCCGACGTGCTGCGGGTCGGCATCACCGACTACGCGCAGGCCGCGCTCGGCGACGTCGTCTTCGTCCAACTGCCCGAGGTCGGGGCGACGGTCACCGCAGGCGAGTCGTTCGGCGAGGTGGAGTCCACCAAGTCGGTCTCGGACCTGTTCGCCCCGGTGACGGCGAAAGTGGTTGCCGTCAACGAGGATTTAGCGGGCAGCCCGGAACTGGTCAACACCGACCCGTACGGCGGGGGCTGGCTGGTGGATCTGCGGATCGACGCGGGCTCCGCCGAGGAGCAGGCGGCCGCCCTGCTCGACGCCGACGGCTACCGGGCGACCCTCGCCGAGTGAGCATTGTTAAGGTTTGACCGCCGAACGGCCGCCGGATCGTGGCGTGGCGGGTACATTCCCGCCCGCGGCGCGGTACGGTCGACACTGCGACGGAAACGCCGGCAACGATGCCGTGGGCGGGCCCGGTCAGCGCGTATCTTCAGCCAATAAGGAGGAGCGGGTGACGGAGAACGACAACGATCAAGACTCCGACGACGTCACCGCGGAGACAACCTCGGTATTCCGCGCTGATTTCCTCAGCGAACTCGACGCCCCCGCCCAGGTGGGTTCCGACAGCGCGGTCTCCGGCGTCGAGGGCCTGCCGGCCGGGTCGGCGCTGTTGGTGGTCAAACGCGGCCCGAACGCCGGATCCCGGTTCCTGCTGGACCGGCCGATCACCTCCTCGGGACGTCACCCCGACAGCGACATCTTCCTCGACGACGTCACCGTGAGCCGCCGGCACGCCGAGTTCCGGCTGGAGGGCGAGGAGTTCCAGGTGGTCGACGTGGGCAGCCTCAACGGCACCTACGTCAACCGGGAACCGGTGGACTCGGCGGTGTTGTCCAACGGCGACGAGGTCCAGATCGGCAAGTTCCGTCTGGTGTTCCTGACCGGCCCGAAAGCCGACGACGGGGGATCCGCGAGCCCGTGACCGCGCCCGAAACGCCCGCGCTGCCCGGGATGTCGATCGGGGCGGTGCTGGCGGCGCTGCGCCCGGACTTCCCGGACGTCACGATCTCCAAGATCCGTTTCCTGGAGGCCGAGGGTCTGGTCACCCCGCAGCGCACGGCGTCGGGATATCGCCGATTCAGCGCCTACGACTGCGCGCGGCTGCGGTTCATCCTCGCCGCCCAGCGCGACCAGTATCTGCCGCTGAAGGTGATCAAGGCGCAACTGGACGCCCAGCCGGACGGGGAGTTGCCGGCCACCGGCTACGGGGTGCCGCGGCTGGTCCCGGCCGCCGGGCAGAGCCCGGACACCACCGCGGTCGCCCCCACCGAGGTGCGGCTGCGCCGGGAGGATCTGCTGGCCCGCTCCGGGGTCGACGAGACGCTGCTGACCGCCCTGCTCAAGGCCGGGGTGATCACCACCGGGCCGGGGGGGTTCTTCGACGAACACGCGGTGACGATCCTGCAGTGCGCCCGCGCCCTCGGCGACTACGGCGTGGAGCCGCGCCACCTGCGGGCGTTCCGTTCGGCGGCCGATCGGCAATCCGACCTGATCGCCCAGATCGCCGGACCGGTGGTCAAGGCCGGCAAGGCCGGCGCGCGCGACCGCGCCGACGACCTGGCCCGCGAGGTGGCGGCGCTGGCCATCACGCTGCACACATCGTTGATCAAGTCCGCGGTGCGCGACGTCCTGCACCCCTGAGGACTAGACTTCCGGTGACGGTCTTGGAGTTGGCACCGCACGGGCGGAGGGCAGACACTGATGGGTGAAGTGCACGTCGTCGGCATTCGCGTCGAACAACCACAGAACCAACCGGTGTTGTTGCTGCGCGAGGCGGGCGGGGACCGCTATCTGCCGATCTGGATCGGGCAGGCTGAGGCGGCGGCGATCGCGCTGGAGCAGCAGGGGGTCGAGCCGGCCCGGCCGTTGACCCACGACCTGATCCGCGATCTCATTGCCGCGCTGGGCCATTCCCTCAAGGAGGTCCGCATCGTCGACCTGCAGGAAGGCACGTTCTACGCCGACTTGGTCTTCGACCGCGAGGTGACGGTCTCGGCACGCCCTTCGGACTCCGTGGCGATCGCGTTGCGCACCGGGGTGCCGATCTACGTGGAGGACACCGTGCTGGCGGAGGCCGGGCTGCTGATCCCCGACGAGAGCGACGAGGACGAACCCGGCGCCGCCCGCGAGGACGAGGTGGAGAAGTTCAAGGAGTTCCTCGACAGCATCTCACCCGACGATTTCAAGGCCACCTGAGCCGGCCCGTAGACTGCCCGCGGGACCGCCGGTCCGGAGTCGGCCCGGAGTCGGCCGAGTCACGGATGGGTCTCACGATGTCCGACACGCCCGACATAACCCCGGGATCGGTGGGGCGACACCCATACTTTCATAGCGACCGCAAGCCAAGAGCCCGCCGAAAAGCGTATGCTCAGAAAGCACTTGAGCAGCCGCACGCGATGCCGGTGACGCCGACGGCCAGGGATTATCAGCGTGATCAGCGAGAGGATGCGCCCGTGGGTGAAGGACCCCGCCAAGAACAGCTGGACCTTGCTGACCCCCTCGGCGCGGCTCCGGCCGCGTCGGATCAGCCGGTGCAGGGCGGGCTGTTCCCCGACGACTCCCTGCCCGACGAGTTGGTCGGCTACCGCGGACCCAGCGCCTGCCAGATCGCCGGCATCACCTACCGCCAGCTCGACTACTGGGCGCGCACCTCGCTGGTGGTGCCGTCGATCCGCAGCGCGGCCGGCTCCGGCAGCCAGCGGCTGTACTCGTTCAAAGACATCCTGGTGCTCAAGATCGTCAAACGGCTGCTCGACACCGGCATCTCGCTGCACAACATCCGGGTGGCGGTCGATCACCTGCGTCAGCGCGGCGTGTCGGACCTGGCCAACATCACCTTGTTCTCCGACGGCACCACCGTTTATGAGTGCACCTCCGCCGAGGAGGTCGTCGACCTGCTGCAGGGCGGACAGGGGGTGTTCGGGATCGCGGTCTCCGGCACGATGCGGGAGCTGACCGGGGCGATCGCCGACTTCCCCGGCGAACGCGCCGACGGCGGCGAGACGATCGCCGCCCCCGAAGACGAGCTGGCCAGCCGGCGGCGCAACCGGGACCGCAAAACCGGGTAGCGGGCCCGCCGCCGGGCCGGCGGCACTGGGTAGGCTGGGGGCGCATCGCCCTCGCGCGGGAGAGTTCCGTGACCGCCAGTCACGGACGCCGAAGGAGCAACACCTCTCCGTCAACCTCTCAGGCACCCGGACCGCGCCTGGCCCCGATGCCTCTGGAAAGCGGCGACCCGCTGGGCTCGCCCGCCGATGGGGAAAGGTGCGCCCGCCCGCGGGGCGGACACCGAATCTTTCAGGCGCCCGGTGCCCGGGTGAAGACAGAGGGAGAGGGCCCGCCGTCAGGCCGTCGACCCATGTCAGGAGCGTCATCAGTGTCCACCGCCTACCACCCGCCCCACACCGCCGACTTCGCCGACCGCCACATCGGCCCCGACCCCGCCGCGCTGCAGACCATGCTCGACGCGATCGGGGTCGGCTCCCTGCAGGAGCTGGCCGAGCGGGCGCTGCCGGCGGCGATCCTCGACCCCGGCGGCGGCGCCGCACCGGCGCCCGGGCTGGAGAACCTGCCGCCGGCGGTGAGCGAGCAGGAGGCGCTCGCGGAGCTGCGGGATTTGGCGCTGACCAACACCGTCGCGGTCTCGATGATCGGCCAGGGCTACTACGACACGTTCACCCCCGCGGTGCTGCGCCGCAACATCCTGGAGAACCCGGCCTGGTACACCTCCTACACCCCGTATCAGCCGGAGATCAGCCAGGGCCGGCTGGAGGCGTTGCTGAACTTCCAGACGATGGTCGCCGACCTGACCGGGCTGCCGATCGCCAACGCCTCGATGCTCGACGAGGGCACCGCCGCCGCCGAGGCGATGACCCTGATGCACCGGGCGGCGCGCGGAAAATCCACTCGACTGGCCGTCGACGTCGACCTGTTCACCCAGAGCGCGGCGGTGCTGGCCACCCGCGCCGAGCCGCTCGGCATCGACCTGGTCGTCGCCGACCTGCGCCGGGGTCTTCCCGAGCTGCCCGACGGGGAGGAGTTCTTCGGCGTGATCGCCCAGCTGCCCGGCGCCAGCGGGCGGGTCACCGACTGGGAACCGCTGGTCGCCGAGGCGCACCGGCGCGGGGCCCTCGTCGCGCTCGGCGCGGACCTGCTGGCGTTGACCCTGATCACCCCGCCCGGTGACATCGGTGCCGACGTCGCCTTCGGCAGCGCGCAGCGGTTCGGGGTGCCGATGGGCTTCGGCGGTCCGCACGCCGGCTACCTGGCGGTCGGGGAGCGCCACGCCCGCCAGCTGCCCGGGCGCCTCGTCGGGGTCTCCGTCGACGCCGACGGCGCCCCCGCCTACCGGCTGGCGCTGCAGACCCGCGAACAGCACATCCGCCGCGACAGGGCGACCTCCAACATCTGCACCGCGCAGGCGCTGCTGGCGGTGATGGCCGCCATGTACGCCAGCTACCACGGCGCCGAGGGCCTCACCGCGATCGCGCGTCGCGTGCACGGCCACGCCGCCACGATCGCCGGCGCGCTCGGCGAGGCCCTGGTGCACCGGCAGTTCTTCGACACCGTGCTGGCGCGGGTGCCCGGCCACGCCGCGCAGATCGTGGCCGCCGCCAAGGCCGAGGGCGTCAACCTGTGGCTCGTCGACGCCGACCACGTCGCGGTCGCCTGTGACGAGGCCACCACCGCCGAGCACGTCGCGACGGTGCTGGGCGCCTTCGGGGTGAGCGCGGCCGAACCGGCCGAGCCCGCGATCGCCACCCGCACCTCGGCGTTCCTCACCCATCCGGCGTTCACCGCCTACCGCACCGAGACGGCGATGATGCGCTATCTGCGCAGCCTGGCCGACAAGGACATCGCACTGGATCGCAGCATGATCCCGCTGGGCTCGTGCACGATGAAACTCAACGCCGCCGCGAAGATGGAGCCGATCACCTGGCCGGAGTTCGCCGGGCTGCACCCGTTCGCCCCGGAGGCCGACAGCCCGGGCCTGCGGGCGCTGATCGAGCAGCTGGCGACCTGGCTGGCGGAGATGACCGGCTACGACGCGGTCTCGCTGCAGCCCAACGCCGGCTCGCAGGGGGAGTACGCGGGGCTGTTGGCCATCCACGACTACCACGCCGGCCGCGGCCAGCCCCACCGCGATGTCTGCCTGATCCCGTCGAGCGCGCACGGCACCAACGCCGCCTCCGCCGCGCTGGCCGGGATGCGGGTGGTGGTGGTGGCCTGCCGCGACAACGGCGACGTCGACCTCGACGACCTGCGTGCCAAGATCGCCGACCACGCCGAGCACCTGGGCGCCCTGATGATCACCTACCCGTCGACCCACGGGGTCTACGAACGCGACATCGCCGAGATCTGTGCGGCCGTCCACGACGCCGGCGGGCAGGTCTACGTCGACGGCGCGAACCTCAACGCGCTGGTCGGGCTGGCCCGCCCCGGGAAGTTCGGCGGCGACGTCAGCCATCTCAACCTGCACAAGACGTTCTGCATCCCGCACGGCGGCGGCGGGCCGGGGGTGGGCCCGGTGGCGGTGCGCGCCCACCTGGCGGAGTTTCTGCCCGGCCATCCGCTGGCCGACGGGCTGCCCGGCGGGCGGCCGGTCTCCTCGGCGCCCTACGGATCGGCCTCGATCCTGCCGATCACCTGGGCCTACATCCGGATGATGGGGGCGGCGGGGCTGCGGGCGGCGTCGCTGACCGCGATCGCCTCGGCCAACTATCTGGCGCACCGGCTCGGCGAGCACTACCCGGTGCTCTACACCGGGGCCGACGGCATGGTCGCCCACGAGTGCATCCTGGATCTGCGGCCGCTGACCAAGGCGACCGGGGTCACCGTCGACGACGTCGCCAAACGCCTCGCCGACTACGGCTTTCACGCCCCGACGATGAGTTTCCCGGTGGCCGGCACCCTGATGGTCGAACCCACCGAGAGCGAGAGCCTCGCCGAGCTGGAGGCGTTCTGCGCCGCGATGATCGCGATCCGCGAGGAGATCGAGCAGGTCGCGGCGGGACGGTGGGACGCCGAGGACAACCCGCTGCGCGGGGCGCCGCACACCGCGGCGTGCCTGCTCACCGAGGACTGGGCCCATCCGTACAGCCGCGAGCAGGCCGGCTACCCGCTGGGCACCGCCTACCGGCCGAAGGTGTGGCCGCCGGTGCGTCGCATCGACGGCGCCCACGGCGACCGCAACCTGGTGTGCTCGTGCCCGCCGGTGGACAGCTACCGCTGAGGGCTCACCGGCCCGGCGGGCCGCCGGAACCGCGCTGGGGTCGGCCGCTCGGGTCGGCTCAGCCCAGCAGGGCGCTGAGCGCGGTGGCCAGTTCGGGGGTGTCCGAGCTGGGCAGCTGCCGGTAGCTGCCGCCGCTGATCTCGGCGACCGCCTCCCAGGTGGCGCGGTCGGCGTCGTCGCCGAAGTCGAGCACGTTGACCGCGACCGGGCGGGCGGGGTCGACGGCGCCGCGCAGGTAATCCTGCAGGCCGGGACCGTCGAGTGTCTTGTCGGTGTGCGGCCCGGTGGTGATCACCAGCACCGCGTTGGGCCGGCCCTGCTGATACTGGGCCAGCGCCTCGGTGTAGACCAGCCGCAGCGTGGTGAACGACACCGCCCCGTCGGAGGTGGCACCGAGCGCCTCGAGGCGCTCGGTCACCGGGTCGCGCACCTCGTCGACGGGCCCGGCGGCGACCGCGGCGTTGCCCTCGGTGCCGTCGAACGTCCACAGCCCGACGGTGGAATCCGCCGGCAGCCCCGCCACCGCCGCGCCGAGCGCGGCGGTGACGTTGGCCAGCCGGCTGCGCGCCCCGTCCTGCTCGCCCATCGACTGGTCGAGCATGATCACCGTGGCCGGACCGGCGGCCGGGGCGCTCACCGTGTTGGCCAGCGTGGCGCGCAGCGAGTCGTCGCCGACCGGCACGGTCGCCTCGATGGCGGGGAAGTCGGTGACGTCGCTGTCGGGCAGGGCGTCGTCGGTGTCGTCGTCGGTGTCCGGGGCCCGGAAACCGGCCTCGGCGAAGGTGGCCAACTGATCGGGTTTGCGCAGAAACCGCGCGAATTCGCTGGCGCCGGTGACCTGCTCGTCGGAGAGCCAACTGCCCGCCAGCAGCACGGTGGGGTAGTCGGCCACCGCCACCGGCCCCGAGGGCAGCCAGCCGGCCAGGGTGTCGGTGCGGTCGGCCGACGAGGCGGCGCGGGCGACGAGCTGTTGTTCGGTGGTGACCACCGCGTGCACCGGTGCGCTCGCCGGGTCCTCGGCGCCGAGCAGCACGTTCATCGCCTCGGCCAGCGAGGTGTCGGCGAGTGTGGGCTGGCCGCCGACCAGGCTGCGCACCGCGGAGACCCCGTCGGTGGCGGGGTGGTCGGCCGGGGCCGACGCGGTGGCGACGGCTTCGGCGGCCAACGCCGCGGCATCGCCGTTGCCGCTGGTCGGCAGCGAAAGCCGCAGCGAGCCCCAGTGCGCCAGATCCAGCCCGTCGAGGGCGTCGGGGGTGGTCTGCAGCGCCGGCAGCGCCGCCCAGTCCCGTTCACCGAGAGCGGATTGCAGTTCCGGGCGCACCGCCAGCTGCACCGGGGAGCGCACCAGCGAGCGGGCGTCGCTGACGGTCTCGGTGCCGACCGCGGCCTGCAGCCGGGCGGTGGCGATCGAGCTGCCGGGGATCCACAGCGCCGGGCGCTGACCGAGGTCGGCCGGCCAGTCGCCGATGAACCCGCTGATGACCGCGTTGGAGCCGGCCGCCTTCACCGTCACCGACACGCACCGGTCGGCGACCTGACGTCCGGTGCCGGTGAACTCCTCGGCCAACTGCTGCACGTGCTCGGCGATCGACGGGTCGGCGACCACCGCGACGGTCTCGTCACCGTCGACGCAGCGGGCCGCGGCGGTATCCGAGCGGTGGGAGAGCACCGCCCCGAAGAACCGCCACAGGATCACCCCGCTGACCAGCACCACCACGGTGATCAGTGCGGCGATCACGCCCACCGACACTCCCCGGCGACCGCCCTCGCTGCGGTGGCCGCCGCGCCACTCGCCGAGGCTGCGCCGGGCCCGGGGCACGGCGGGACCGCCGGTGGGCACCGGGCCGGTCCGCGCACCGCGGTCGGCGGCGTCCGGCGCGTCGGCCGCGTCGGTCTCGGCACCCGGGCCGTCGTCGTCGAGCCGGTCGGGCTCGTCGGGCTGCTCGTCGGGGTCGGGGATGCTGTGTCTACCCATGGCGCTGTCGTGGTGGTCGGGTCAGTGGTCGGTCACAGGCCGGCCTGAGCCTTGAACTCGCGGCGACGGCGGTGCAGGATCGGCTCGGTGTAGCCGTTGGGCTGGCTGGTCCCCGACAGGATCAGCTCCTCGGCGGCCAGGAACGGGATGCTGGCGTCGAAGTCGGGGCCCATCGGCGGGTACGCGGGGTCGCCGGCGTTCTGCTCGTCGACGACCAGCGCCATGCGTTCCAGGCTGGCGCGCACCGTCTCGGCGGTGATCACCCCGTGGCGCAGCCAGTTGGCCAGCAGCTGGCTGGAGATCCGCAGGGTGGCGCGGTCCTCCATCAGCGCGACGTCGTGGATGTCGGGCACCTTCGAGCAGCCCACCCCCTGACCGACCCAGCGCACCACGTAGCCCAGGATCGACTGGCAGTTGTTGTCGACCTCCTCGTGGATCTCCTCCGGCGCCCAGGCCAGTTCCTTGGCCAGCGGGATCGTCAGCAACTGCTCGAGGCCGGCGCGGCGGTGCCCGGCCAAATCCTGCTGGACCGCGCGCACATCCACCTGGTGGTAGTGGATGGCGTGCAGGGTGGCCGCGGTCGGCGACGGCACCCAGGCGGTGGACGCCCCGGCGCGGGGCTGGCCGATCTTCTGCTCCATCATGTCGGCCATCAGGTCGGTCATCGTCCACATGCCCTTGCCGATCTGGGCGCGGCCGGCCAGCCCGCAGCTCAGGCCGACGTCGACGTTGTTGTCCTCGTAGGCGGTGATCCACGGCTGGGTTTTCATCGCGCCCTTGCGGACCATCGGCCCGGCCTCCATCGAGGTGTGGATCTCGTCGCCGGTGCGGTCCAGAAAACCGGTGTTGATGAACACCACCCGGTCGGCGGCGGCCTGGATGCAGGCCATCAGGTTGACCGTGGTGCGGCGCTCCTCGTCCATGATGCCGACTTTGAGGGTGGCGGTGGGCAGGTCGAGCAGCTGCTCGACCCGACCGAACAGCTCGGCGGTGAACGCCGCCTCCTCCGGGCCGTGCATCTTGGGTTTGACGATGTAGACCGAGCCCGTGCGGCTGTTGACCAGCGGGCCGTTGTCGTCGCCGGATTTGAGCCCGTGCACGGCGATCAGCGCGGTGAACAGCGCGTCCTGGATGCCCTCGAACACCTCGGTGCCGTCGGCGAACACGATCGCGTCGTTGGTCATCAGGTGCCCGACGTTGCGCACGAACAGCAGGCTGCGCCCGGGCAGGGTGAGCTCCCCGCCGTCGGGGGTGACATAGCTGCGGTCCGCGTTGAGCACCCGGGTGAAGCTGGCGCCGTCCTTGCTCACCTCTTCGGCGAGGTCACCCCGGTTCAGGCCCAGCCAGTTGCGGTAGCCGAGCACCTTGTCCTCGGCGTCGACCGCGGTGATCGAGTCCTCGAAGTCGATGATCGTGGTGACCGCCGACTCCAGCACCACGTCTTTGATGCCGGCGCCGTCGGTGCGCCCGATCGGGGAGTCCGCGTCGATGAGGATCTCGATGTGCAGGCCGTGGTGGGCCAGCAGCAGCGCGGTCGGCGCATCCGGCTCGCCGAGGTAGCCGACGAACTGGTCCCGGTCGGCCAGCAGCGTGGAGCGGTCGGCGCCCAGGCTCACCATCAGCTGGCCGTCGACGACCTCGAACGCGGTGGCGTCGGTGTAGGAGCTGGTGGCCAGCGGGACCGCCTCGTCGAGGAAGTCGCGCGCGTAGGCGATGACCTTGTCGCCGCGGACCCGGTTGTAGCTGGTGCCCTTCTCCGCGCCGCCGTCCTCGGGGATGACGTCGGTGCCGTACAGCGCGTCATACAGCGATCCCCACCGGGCGTTGGCGGCGTTCAGCGCGAACCGCGCGTTGGTCACCGGCACCACCAGCTGCGGACCGGCGGTCGTGGTGATCTCGGCGTCGACGTCGGCGGTGGTGATCGCGACCCCGCCCGGCTCGTCGTGCAGGTAGCCGATCTCGGTGAGGAATTCCTGGTAGGCCTGCGGATCGTGGGGTCCGATGACCCGGGCCCGGTGCCATTTGTCGATCTGGGCCTGCAGGTCGTCGCGGCGGTCCAGCAGCTCGCGGTTGCGGGGGGTCAGGTCGGTGACGATCTGGTCGACACCGGTCCAGAACCGATCCGGGTCCACGCCGGTGCCCGGTAGCGCCTCGTCGGTGATGAAGTCGTAGAGCTCACGGGCGACACGCAGTTCACCCACCGACACGCGGTCCGTCATGCTTCCTCCCTTGCTGGCTCCGTTGGCGAAGCAACGTGCCCACCTTACCGGGCAGTACGCCGCGGCCCGGCAACCGGCAACCGGCGGGCCCCGATCGGTTCAGCGGATCGTTTCCAGCAGGTCGCGGCAGTGCGCCAAGACCCGGGCCCGCAGTGGTGCCGCGCGCTCGGCGATCGCGGTCTGGGCCCGGACGTACTCGGCGCGTCCGGCCGGGGTTTCGATCGGCACCGCCGGGTAGCCGAACCCGGCGAGGTCATACGGGCTGGCCCGCATGTCCAGGATGCGGGCGGTGCGCGCCAGCAGGAAGCACTCGGCGGTCAGCTCGGCGGGGATCAACGGTTCCAGCTGGTAGCAGCACCGGTACAGATCCATCGCCGCGTGCAGGCAGCCGGGCTGTTCGTGGGCGATCTGGGTGGCGCGGCTCAGGGCGGCGTCGTTGCGGGGTCGGGCCGCGGCGGTGAAGAACCGGAACGCGTCGTAGTGGGTGCAGCGCAGCTCCAGCTCCTCGACGACGGCGTCGGTGCCCGCACGGCCCAGCCGCAGCGGCACCTGCGGATGCTGGCGCCGGGTGTCGCGGAAGACCATCGCCCACTCGTGCAACCCGAAACACGACAGCCGGGCCGGCCGGGCGGCGATGGCCGCCAGCAACCGGGCCAGGTGGGCGACCGTGTCGCGGCGGCGACGCGCGAACGCCGGGTCGACGCCGACCCCGGCGGCGGTGCGGTGGTAGCCGCGGTAGCCGGCGTAGGCGCCCAGCTGCCGGCGCGCCGCCTCGTCGGCGCCGGACGCACCGAGGTGCACCCCGTATCCGGGATGCCAGCGCAGCAGCCGGCCGGGCCGCGGACGGTAGTAGGTGAACAGGAAGTCGATGACCGGGTCGCTCTGCCCGTCGGCGCGGCCGGTGAGGTAGTCGCCGAGCACCGCCTGCAGCCGGGCCCGGTGGGCGTGTCGCCGAACGCGCCAGACGGCGACCGGGAGCACCGCGTCCATCTAGATCCGGTGGGTCCCGTCGCGCACCGTGCCGACCAGGTCCTCGACCAGATCCTCCAGGGTCACCATCGCGACCACCGCCCCGTCGGCGGCGGTGACCAGTGCGAGGTGACTGTTGGTGCGGCGCAGCCGCGACAACGCCTCGGCCAGCGACAGCGCCGCCGGCACCCGGGGCAGCGGCCGCACCGCGGCGCGCTCAAGCACCGCAGCGGGGTCGTCGCCGAGCCCGAGCACGTCTTTGATGTGGACGTAGCCGATGAAGGTTCCGGCCGGGTCGAGCACCGGGAACCGGGAGAAGCCGGTGGCGGCCAGCGCGGTCTCCACCGCCCCGACGGTCGGCCCGGCCCCCGGGGCGGCGGTCACGGTGCGGATCGCCCGGCGCGGCACGGCGATGTCGGCGACCACCCGCGAGCGGATCGCCAACGCCCGGGTCAGCCGGGTGTGCTCCTCGGAGTCGAGCAGCCCCTCGGAGACCGATTCGGCGATCATCTCGGAGAGCTCGACGGTGGACACCGCGATGTCGAGTTCGTCGCGCGGCTCGATGCGCAGCGCCCGCAGGGTGATGTTGGCGCACCAGTTGTAGAACGCGATCAGTGGACGCACGGCACGCACATACACCAGGTAGCCGGGGATCAGCAGCATCGCGGCGGTCTCCGGTCCGGCGATCGCGATGTTCTTGGGCACCATCTCGCCGAGCAGCACGTGCAAGGTGACCACGATCGCCAGCGCCACCACGAAGGCCGCCGTGTGCAGCACCGGGTCGGGCACCCCGATCAGCGCGAACGGGTCGTCGAGCAGGCCGGCGACCGCCGGCTCGGCGACCCGGCCCAGCAGGATCGAGCAGACCGTGACACCCAACTGGGCCCCGGCCAGCATCAGCGAGAGCTGTTCGCCGGCCCGGATGACGGTGACCGCACTTTTTTTGCCCTGCTCGGCCAGGGCCTCCAGCCGGTCGCGGCGCGCCGAGATCAACGAGAACTCCGCGCCGACGAAGAACGCGTTGGCGCCGAGCAGCGCCACGGTCAGCAGCACCGCCGCCACGCTGAGCATCTAGCGCGCCCCCCGCTCGACGGTGAGCTCGAGCACGTCGATGCGCCGACCGTCCATGCGCACCACCCGCGCCCGCCAGCGCACCGAGGGCTCGACACCGGCCTCCGGGTCGACCAGCGGCAGCTCGACGACCTCGCCGCCCTGCGGGATGCGCCCCAGCTGGTGCAGCACCAGGCCCCCGATGGTGTCGTACTCGCCGTCGGGGCCGCGGTAGCCGGTGGTGGCGGCGACCTCGTCGATGCGCAGCAGCCCGGAGACCTGCCATCCGGCGCCGACCGCGACCACGTCGGGGGCGGCGTCGTCGTGCTCGTCGCGCACGTCGCCGACGATCTCCTCGATCAGATCCTCCACGGTGACCATCCCGGCGGTGCCGCCGTACTCGTCGACGACCAGGGCGGTCTGCAGGCCGTTGGCCCGGATCTGGCTCATCACCGCGTCCCCGTCGAGGGTGGAGGGCACCACCGCCACCGGCCCGGCGATGCTCTCCAGTCGGATGCCGGCCCGCTCGGCGGGCGGCACCTCGAAGACCTGTTTGACGTGCACGATGCCGATCGTCTCGTCGAGGTCGCCGCGGATGATCGGGAACCGCGAGATCCCGGTGTCGGCGGCGGTGGCCGCCAGATCGGCGACGGTGTCGTCGGCCTGCAGCGCCACCACCTTCGAGCGCGGGGTCATCAGCTCGTCGGCGGTGAGCGTGCCGAACGTCAGCGAGCGGCCCACCAGCGCAGCGGTCGGGGCGTCCAACGCGCCGCTGCGCGCCGAGGTGCGCACCAGCGCGACCAGCTCGCGGGGGGAACGCGCCGAGCGCAGCTCCTCGGCGGGTTCGATGCCCAGCCAACGCAGGATCGCGTTGGCCGCGCCGTTGGTCAGCCGGATCGCCACCGCGAACACCGCCGAGAACAGCAGCTGCGGCCCGGCGGCGGCCCGGGCGCACGGCAGCGGTCGGGCCACCGCCAGGTTCTTGGGCACCAGTTCGCCGAAGACCATCGACAGCGAGGTGGCGATCAGCAGCGCCGCCCCCAGCGCGACGCCGCCGATGGCGCCATGGGGCACGCCCACGGCGCCCAGCACCGGCCGGATCCAGCGGGCCAGCAGCGGCTCGGCCAGGTACCCGGTGGCCAGCGTGGTGATCGAGATCCCCAGCTGGGCCCCGGAGAGCTGAAACGACAGGCTGTGGTGGGCGCGCTGCACGTACAGGTCGCGGCGGTCACCGCTGCGGGCGTTGGCCTCCACCGCACTGCGCTCCAGGGTGGTCAGCGCGAATTCGGCGGCGACGAACAGCGCGGTGCCGGCGGTGAGCACCAAAAAACCGAGCAGCGAGGCGGTGGTCACCACGACGTTCATCGGTGCCCCATCACCACCCCTGGGGCAGCGGATGCCCCTCGAGGAACCCCGCCGTGGACTGCACCCCGAGCACCACCCGCTGGTGCAGCTGCGCCAGGGTCGCCGCCCCGACGTAGGTGCAGGTGCTGCGCACCCCGGCGGTGATGTGGTCGAGCAGGTCCTCCACGCCGCCGCGGTCGGGGTCCACGCTCATCCGCGAGGTGGAGATGCCCTCCTCGAACAGCGTTTTGCGGGCCCGGTCGAAGGCGTGCTCCCCGGCGGTGCGGGCCACCACCGCCCGCTTGGAGGCCATCCCGTAGCTCTCTTTGTAGGGCCGCGCGTCACGGTCGAACATCAGGTCGCCGGGGGATTCGTAGGTGCCGGCGAACCAGGATCCGATCATCACGTTGGAGGCGCCGGCGGCCAACGCCAGCGCGACGTCGCGGGGCCGGCGCACCCCGCCGTCGGCCCAGACGTGGCGGCCGAGTTCGCGTGCCGCGGTCGCGCAGTCGACGATCGCGGAGAACTGCGGACGCCCCACCCCGGTCATCATCCGGGTGGTGCACATGGCGCCGGGCCCCACCCCGACCTTGACGATGTCGGCGCCGGCGTCGATGAGGTCGCGGGTGCCGGCGGCCGACACCACGTTGCCGGCGGCCAGCGGCACCCCCAGCCCGAGCCCGGCGACCCGCGCGATCGCATCGAGGGCCTTCTCCTGGTGGCCGTGCGCGGTGTCGATGACCAGCAGGTCCACCCCGGCGGCCACCAGCGCCTGCGCCCGGGCGGCGACGTCGGCGTTGATGCCGATCGCGGCGGCGACGCGCAGCCGCCCGGCGGCGTCGGTGGCCGGGGTGTAGATGCCCGCGCGCAGGGCCCCCAGCCGGGTCAGCACCCCGGCAAGCCGGCCGTCGGGCCCGGTCAGCACGGCCAAGTCGATCGGTGCGTGCTCAAGCAGGTCGAACACCGCCCGCGGCGCGGTGCCCACCGGCGCGGTGACCATGTCGGTGCGC
Organism: Mycolicibacillus parakoreensis; assembly: GCF_022370835.2. Next base: position 1,772,798 of record NZ_CP092365.1, on the reverse strand, counting down.
AGCACATCGCGGACCCGGGCGAACCGGTCCACTCCCGCGCAGCACGCCTCGGTCACCACCCCGACCGGCCGCTCGCCGTCGACGACGACCGCCGCCCCGTGGGCGCGTTTGTGCAGCAACCCCAGCGCGGCGGTCACCGAGTCGTCCGGGTCGAGCACCACCGGGGTGTCGGCCACCAGGTCGCGGCCCTTGACGAACCCGACGGTGTGTTGCACCACCGGCAGCGGCAGGTCCTGCGGCAGCACCACCAGCCCGCCGCGGCGCGCGACCGTCTCGGCCATCCGCCGTCCGGCCACCGCGGTCATGTTGGCGACCACCACCGGGATCGTCGTGCCCGACCCGTCGGCGGTGGCCAAATCGACGTCGAACCGCGAGGCCACCTGCGACCGTCCGGGGACGATGAACACGTCGTCGTAGGTCAGGTCGTATCCGGGCCGGTGCCCGTCGAGAAACCTCATCGCTGGTCGATCACCTGCCGCTAGACCGGCACTTCGCTGCGGTCACCACTCCACAGCGTGTGGAACTTGCCGGGCTTGTCGATGCGCCCGTAGGTGTGCGCACCGAAGTAGTCGCGTTGGGCCTGGGTCAGGGCGGCCGGCAGGCGCTCGGTGCGCAGCCCGTCGTGATAGGCCAGCGCCGAGGCGAATCCGGGCACCGGGATGCCCAGGCCGGTGGCGGTGATCACCACCCGTCGCCAGCTCTCGATCGCCGCGGTGACCGCCTCGCGGAAGTACGGCGCGGCAAGCAGACTCACCAGGTCCGGGTCGGCATCGAAGGCCTCTTTGATGCGGTTGAGGAACGTGGCGCGGATGATGCAGCCGCCCCGCCAGATGGTGGCCAGGTCGCCGGGGGCGATCTGCCAGCCGTATTCGGCGCTGCCGGCCTGGATCTGGTTGAACCCCTGCGCGTAGGCGACGATCTTCGACGCGTACAGCGCTCGGCGCACATCCTCGGTGAACCCGGCGACATCGGTGGGGGCGGCCCCCAGCGTCCCGGCGGCCAACCCGACGCCGGCACGGCGCTGCGCCTCGGCGCCCGACAGCGCCCGGGCGAACACCGCCTCGGCGATCCCGGTGACCGGCACCCCGAGGTCCAGCGCCGATTTGACCGTCCAGAGCCCGGTGCCCTTCTGCTCAGCGGCATCGGCGATGACGTCCACCAACGGTTCGCCGGTCGCGGCATCGACCTGGCGCAGCACCTCGGCGGTGATCTCCACCAGGTAGGAGTCCAGTTCGCCGGTGTTCCACTCGGCGAACACGTCGGCGATCTCCGGCGCCGACAGCCCGAGTGCGTCACGCAGCAGGTGATAGGCCTCGCCGATCAGCTGCATGTCGGCGTATTCGATGCCGTTGTGCACCATCTTGACGAAGTGCCCGGAGCCGTCCGGGCCGATGTGGGTGCAGCACGGCACCCCGTCGACGTGCGCGGAGATCTCCTCGAGCAGCGGCCCCAGCGATGCATAGGATTCGGCCGGCCCGCCGGGCATGATCGACGGGCCGTGCAGCGCGCCCTCCTCGCCGCCGGAGATGCCCGCCCCGACGAAGTGCAGGCCGCGGGCGGCGAGCGCCTTCTCCCGGCGCATGGTGTCGGTGTACAGCGCGTTGCCGCCGTCGATGATGATGTCGCCGGGTTCCATGGCGGCGGCCAGTTCCTCGATGACGGCGTCGGTGGCGGCGCCGGCCTTGACCATGATCAGCACCCGCCGCGGACGCTGCAGCGCGGCCAGGAACTGCGCGATCGTCTCGGTGCGCACGAACGTGCCCTCGTCGCCGTGATCGGCCAACAACGCCTCGGTTTTGGCCACCGACCGGTTGTGCAGCGCCACCGTGTAGCCGTGCCGGGCGAAGTTGCGGGCGATGTTGGAACCCATCACCGCCAGGCCGGTCACCCCGATCTGGGCCTTTCCGTCGGACTCCGACGCGGTCATGCAATCGCCTCCCCGGCTCGAACTCGGCTGCGCTGGTGCGGTTTCTGTGCGGCTGTCACGGCAGTAGCAGTCGTTGCAGCTCGACCAGCCACGGTACCGCCAGGGCGACGGTGGGGATGCCCACGATCCCCACCGCGCCGCTGTAGGCGGCGGCCGCCAGCGCGCGGCTGTTGGGTCGTCCGGCGAGCCGGCGCAGCCGCAGCACCGTGTCGGTGTCCCCGGCGGCGAGCGCGCCGGCGGGCACCGGCCCGGCCGCGCAGGCGACCAGCGCCCGGCCCAACGGCGCCGGACCGGTGCGGCGCAGCGCGGCGTCGTCGGCGAGGACCTCGATGAGCAGGCGCACCGAGTCCAGCGCGTTGGCGCTGCGCACCAGCCGCGGGAACGCGGTGTGCACGGCGGTGAACGCCTCGAGCACCAGGTCGTGGCGGGCGCGCAGGTGGGCGCGCTCGTGGCTGAGAATGGCCGCCAGCTCGGGGGTGGCCAGGCTGGTCAGGGCCCCGTCGCTCAGGACGACCCGGCTGTGCCGGCCGGGCAGGCAGTAGGCCAGCGGGGCATGCACGTCGAGCACCCGCAGCGGGGGATGCCCCGGCGGGGCGGGGGAGTTGGTGCCCAACAGGTCCACCAGCATCCGGTGGCGGGCGCGGCGGCGGCGCGTGCTGATCATCACCTGCAGCACCGCCAGCGCGAACCGCACCCCGACCAGCACGGTCACCGTCAGCACACCGACGTAGAGCAGCCACAGCGGCCAGCCGAGGCGCCCGATGTCCCCGGCCAGCGTGGTGGTGGGCCGTCCGTCGGGTCCGGGCATCAACAGCCGGCTGGCGATCGCGATCCCGGCGCTGAACGTGGAGAGCACCGCGGCCAACGCCACCGCCTGCCACAGCACCAACGCGGCGCGCGGCGCGCGCAACGGCCACCGGGCGCGGGCCAGCAGCGCCGGCACCGGGGCGGTCAGCAGCAACGCGAGGAGGGTGAAAGCCAGCGCGGACACGCTGTCAGTCTCTCTCAGGCGACCGGCGGCACGCCACCTGGGCCACCGGCCCGGTCGGGGTCGGCGGCCTCCAACTCCGCCAGCGCGCGGCGCAGCGCGTCGGCGTCGTCGGCGCCGACCCGTTCGACGAAGTGCACCAGCGCCGCGCGCCGGGCGCCGAAATCGGCCACCTGGTCGAGCGCGTCGACCATCAGTCCGGCGACCAGTTCGTCGCGGCTGTGCACCGGGGTGTAGCGGTGCGCGCGGTCGTCGCGCAACTGGGCCACCAGCCCCTTCTTCGCCAGCCGCTGCAGCACGGTCATCACCGTGGTGTAGGCGAGGTCGCGCTCGGCGATCAGCACCTCGTGGACCTGGCGGACGGTCTGCGGTTCCGGCGCCGCCCACAGCTGGTTCATCACCGCGCGTTCCAGGTCGCCCAGTCGCGTCAGGTTGGCCATAGGTGTTTCATCTCCTCCGCACTGGTTCGCAGCCTACCCCTGTCCACTACACGGCGTCGTACCCGCGTATCCGGACCCCCCCTTGCGCGGTTAGGGCAGCCTTGCCTATGCTAGCCGAGTCGAGTGTTGCACGGCCGCGCCGGTGTCCTGAGGGCTGCAGTGACCCCCGGCCCGCTCGACGGGCGAGCCCCGTGCGCTCTGCGCCGGGGCTCGCCCGCACTCGACGATGCTGCGATGGTGTAGACACGCTGATGTGCATGACGACGCGTCCACGCGAGGGTCCTCGATCGTTCCGGCCGGTCTCGCCGCCGCCTTCGACACCGAGATCGGTTTGGTCTACACCGAACTCGGCCCCGCCGGCGCCCGCGCCCGGCTGACCGTCCACGACAGGCTGCTGCAGCCGATGGGGCTGGTCCACGGCGGCGTCTACTGCGCGATGATCGAGAGCATGGCCAGCTCTGCGGCGTTCGCCTGGCTCTCCGAGCACGGCGGCGGCAACGTCGTCGGCGTCAACAACAACACCGACTTCCTGCGCTCGGCGCGCACCGGCACACTGCACGGCAGCGCCACCCCGCTGCATCGGGGCCGCCGCCAGCAACTGTGGGCGGTCAGCATCGTCGACGACCCCGACCGCCCCGACCGGTTGATCGCCCGTGGCCAGGTACGGCTGCAGAATCTGCCCGCCGATCCCGCCTAGTCACCGGGGGGCCTAGTCACCGGGGTGGCTAGTTGGCGATGCGGTGCACCTCGGCGCGTTGCGCCTCGGTGGCGTAGACCTCGAGCTGTTCGAGCCGTGTCCGGCCGAACGCCTGCTGGTCGGTGATGGTCAGCTGGCTGCGGGCGTCGGACAGGAACGTCATCGCCCACGACAGCAGGGTGCTCATCTTGCTCTTGAACCCGACCAGGTAGATCAGGTGCAGCATCAGCCAGGCCAACCAGGCCAAAAACCCGCTCATCTCCAGCGGGCCGATCTTGGCGACCGCGGAGAACTTCGACACCGTCGCCATCGAGCCCTTGTCGAGGTACTGGAACGGCTCGCGCAGCGCCGGATCGGCCCCGCGCAGCTCGCCCTTGATCAGGTTCGCGGCGTACTTGCCGCCCTGGATCGCCCCCTGGGCGACCCCCGGCACGCTGTCGACCGCGGCCATGTCGCCGACGACGAACACGTTCGGATGTCCGGGGATCGACAGATCGGGCAGGACCTTGACCCGCCCGGCCCGGTCGAGTTCGGTCGCCGACTGGTCGGCCAGGTCGCGACCGAGCGGGCTGGCCGACACCCCGGCCGACCACACCTTGCAGGTGGACTCGATGCGCCGGATGGCCCCGTCGGCGTCCTTGACGGTCAGTCCGTTGCGGTCGACGTCGGTGACCATCGCGCCGAGCTGGATCTCCACGCCCATCTTCTCCAGTCGGGCGGCCGCCTTGCCGCCCAGCTTCTCGCCCATCGGCGGCAGCACCGTCGGCGCGGCGTCGAGCAGGATCACCCGCGCCTCGGTGGGGTCGATGTGGCGGAAGGTGCCCCGCAGGGTGCGGTCGGCCATCTCGGCGATCTGCCCGGCCATCTCCACCCCGGTCGGCCCGGCGCCGATGACGGTGAACGTCAGCAGCTTCTCCCGGCGTGCCGGATCGCGGGACCGCTCGGCGCGTTCGAAGGCGCTCAGGATGCGCCCGCGCAGTTCCAGCGCATCATCGATCGACTTCATGCCCGGCGCCCACTCGGCGAAATGGTCGTTGCCGAAGTAGGACTGACCGGCGCCCGCGGCGATGATCAGGCTGTCGTAGGGCGTCTCGTAGGTATGGCCCAGCAGCTCCGAGACCACGACGTTGTTGACCAGGTCGATGTGGGTGACATCGCCGAGCAGCACCTGCGCATTGCGCTGCTTGCGCAGGATCACCCGGGTGGCCGGGGCGATCTCGCCCTCCGAGATGATCCCGGTGGCCACCTGGTAGAGCAGCGGCTGAAACAGGTGATGGGTGGTGCGGGCGATGAGTTTGATGTCGACGTCGGCGCGTTTGAGTTTCTTGACCGCGTTGAGGCCACCGAACCCGGAGCCGATCACCACGACTTGATGGCGACGGCCGGGGGCGCCAGCGGTATCGGGTTGCACGCTCACGGTCAGGTTGCTCCTTGTGGGGCGGCTGCGTTTCCCCCTTTACCGTAGTCGGCGTGCCCCGGCACCGCTCGCCTGGGCGCTGTGGCATCGACCACCGGCGCCTAACCCGATCAGGAGCCGAACTGGGCCAGGGCGCCGTGGCTGACGTGCAGGGTCTGACCGGTGATGTGGCGGGCGGCCGGGGTGGTCAGAAACACGGCCAACCGCGCGATCTCGGCGGCCACCGGCGGGGGAGTGCGGGTCAGCCCGTCGTAGCCGGGCCGGAAGCTCTCCCCGCAGGCGACCACGTTGACGGTGATGCCGCGGGTGCCGAACACGGTGGCCTGCCCGGCGGTCCAGTTGCCCAGCGCCGCCTTCATCGCGGCGTCGACACCGCCGTCGGAGGCCGCCTCGCCGACCAGGTTGATGATCGACCCGCCGGAGCGCAGGTGGTCACCGATGGTCTGCACGGTGAGCACCGCCGACAGCACGGTGGCGTCCAGGGTGCCGCGCCACGCCTCGGCGACCTCGGCGACGGTGAAGGTGCGCGGATCGCCGAGTTCGGTGCGCGCCACCGGCACGTTGACGAGGGCGTCCAGGTGGTGCGGGAACAGGGTGCGCGCCTCGGCCAGGCTGGCCGGGTCGGCGGTGTCGCAGGCGATGGCGTCGACGTCGAGGCGCTGGGCGATCTGCTGCAGCCGCTCACGGTCGGCCCCGGTGAGAGTGACGTGGTGGCCGGCTGCGCAGAACGCCTCGGCTACCGCATGGCCCAGTTCGGAATCACCGCCGGTTACCAGGACCTCCATCGCCATGACCTCCTCGTGTTGGCGTCGACCCGGGGCTCAGGTTACTGGACAGTAGCTACACGGCGCACCGCGACCGACCGTCGCACCCGCCACGATCGGGTCCCCCGACGGTGCTCGGGGCCGCCCCGGTGACCCGGCCCGGCCGGGATCGCGTGGCCTGGCTAAGATTTCCCCATGAATCTCCGTGTGCGCCGACTCGCCGTGCTGGCCGCCGGTGTCTCGCTGGTCGCGGCAACCCTGACCGGTTGCGGCGCCCACGGACACCAGGCCTCCTCGATCACCGTGTTCGCGGCGGCGTCACTGAAACCGGCGTTCAGCGAGATCGCCGAGCAGTTCCGGACCGACAACCCCGGTGTCGACGTGGAGTTCAACTTCGCCGGGTCCTCCGAGCTGGCCACCCAGCTGATCGAGGGGGCCGACGCCGACGTGTTCGCCTCGGCCGACACCGTCCAGATGGACAAGGTCGACCAGGTGGGCCTGCTCGACGGCCCCCAGACCGACTTCGCCTCCAACACCCTGGTCATCGTCACCGCGCCGGACAACCCCAAAAAGATCGGCTCGTTCGCCGACCTGGCCCGCCCCGAACTCAACGTCGTGGTCTGCCAAACCCCCGTGCCGTGCGGCGCGGCCACCCAGCGGGTCGAGGACGCCGCGAACGTGCACCTCAACCCCGCCAGCGAGGAACCGAACGTGACCGATGTGCTCAACAAGGTCACCACCGGGCAGGCCGACGCCGGAGTGGTCTACGTCACCGATGCGCTCAACGCCGGCGACAAGGTCGCCACGGTCAAATTCCCGGAGGCCGCCGACGCGGTCAACGTCTACCCGATCGCGCTGCTGCGGCAGGCTCCCGAGGCCGCCGAGAACTTCGTGTTCCTGGTGACCGGGGAGTTCGGCGAGAAGGTTCTCACCACGTACGGCTTCGCCCAGCCTTGATCACGGCGGCGGTGCGAGGCCGGTGAGTCGCCCCGCCGGGCTGCCCCGCTGGGTGTATCTGCCGGCGGCGGCGGGGGCGGCGTTCGTGGTGGTGCCGCTGCTGGCGATCGCGGTACGGGTGGACTGGCCCCGTTTTACAGCGCTGTTGACCAGCGAGTCGTCGACCGCCGCGCTGGCACTGAGCCTCAAGACCGCCGCCGCCAGCACCGCGCTGTGTGTGCTGCTGGGGGTGCCCATGGCACTGGTGTTGGCGCGCAGCCGCGCGCGGTTGGTGCGGCTGTTGCGCCCGGTGATCCTGCTGCCGCTGGTGTTGCCGCCGGTGGTCGGCGGCATCGCCCTGCTCTACGCGTTCGGCCGGCTCGGTCTGGTGGGCCGCTATCTGAGCGCCGCCGGTCTCGACATCGCGTTCAGCACCACCGCGGTGGTGCTGGCTCAGACGTTCGTGTCGCTTCCGTTTCTGGTGATCGCGCTCGAGGGTGCGGCCCGCACCGCCGGCGCCGACTACGAGCTGGTGGCCGCGACGTTGGGGGCCCGGCCGACCACGGTGTGGTGGCGGGTGACGTTGCCGCTGCTGGTGCCGGGGCTGCTGTCGGGGGCGGTGCTGGCCTTCGCCCGTTCGCTGGGCGAGTTCGGTGCGACGCTGACCTTCGCCGGATCCCGCCAGGGGGTCACCCGCACGCTGCCGCTGGAGATCTATCTGCAGCGGGTCACCGACGCCGACGCCGCGGTCGCGCTCTCGGTGCTGCTGGTGGCAGTCGCCGCGGTGGTGGTCGTCGGGGTGGGATCGCGCCGGCTGACCGGGGTGGGCTGAGTCGGGCATGGACGCACTGGAGTTGCACGCGGTGGTCGCCGAACGCGGACTGGACGTGACGCTGTCGGTGCCCCCGGGCCAGGTGCTGGCGGTCATCGGCCCGAACGGAGCCGGCAAATCCACCACCGTGCACGTCATCGCCGGGCTACTGCGCCCCGACACCGGGCTGGTCCGGTTGGGCCAGCGGGTGCTGACCGACACCGCCGCCGGGATCCACGTTCCCACCCACGACCGCCGGGTGGGGCTGTTGCTGCAGGATCCGCTGCTGTTCCCGCATTTGAGTGTGGCCGCCAACGTGGCGTTCGGGCCGCGCTGCCGGCGCGGCGGCGGAGCGGGCGACGCGGCGCGGCACTGGCTGCGCGAGGTCGACGCCGAGGCGCTCGCCGATCGGCGGCCCCACCAGCTCTCCGGGGGCCAGGCGCAGCGGGTGGCGATCGCCCGGGCGTTGGCCGCCGAACCGGAGGTGCTGTTGCTCGACGAGCCGCTGGCCGGCCTGGATGTCGCCGCGGCGGCCGCGCTGCGCACCGTGCTGCGCCGGGCGGTGACCCGCAGCCGTCGCGCCACCGTGTTGATCACCCACGATCTGCTCGACGTGGTCGCCATGGCCGACCGGGTGCTGGTGCTCGAGGACGGCCGGATCGCCGAGTCGGGACCGGTGGCGACGGTGCTGGCCGCGCCGCGCAGTCGATTCGGCGCGCGGCTGGCCGGGGTGAACCTGGTGGCCGGGGTCCTCGAGGCCGAGGGGGTGCTGCGCGACGCCACCGGGATGCGCTGGCGGGGGCACGCGGTCGCACCGCTGGCACCCGGGCAGGCGGCGGTGGCGGTCTTCGCCCCGGCGTCGGTGTCGGTGTGGCGCGACCCGCCGCACGGCAGCCCCCGCAACACGGTCGCGGTGAGCGTCGCCGAACTGGACTCCCGCGGTCCGGCGGTGCGGGTGCGGGCCGAGGAACAACCCGGCGGCGCGGCGGGGCTGGCCGCCGAGGTCACCGCCGAGGCGGCCGCCCAGCTGCGGTTGACCGCCGGGGAACGGATTTGGCTGTCGGTAAAAGCCCAGGAGGTGGCGCTGCACCCCGCGGCGCCGCACCACCCGGATTAAATCGGAAACCCCGTTGTCCGCATTTCGCGCTTGCGTCACGGCGGTAACACGGTAGATTTCTGCGCCATGGAGCAGGTGGATCCGAATACGCATCGCAAATCACTGTGGGCGACCCTGGCCGTGGCCGCGGTCACCGGCGTCAGTGCCGTCACGATCGTGCTGCCGACCGGCTCGGCCTACGCCGACCCGCCCCCACCGCCCCCGCCGGTTCCGGTCGACCCCAACGCTCCGGCTCCCGCCGACCCCGCGGACCCCAACGCCCCGGCTCCGGCTCCCGCCGACCCCGCGGACCCCAACGCCCCGGCTCCGGCTCCCGCCGACCCCGCGGACCCCAACGCCCCGGCTCCGGTCGACCCGAATGCCCCGCCACCGCCGGCCGATCCCGCCGATCCCAACGCCCCCGCTCCGCCGCCCGCCGACCCCAACGCTCCGGAGCCGGGCCGCCTGGACAATGCGCCGGGTGGTTTCAGCTTCGTGCTGCCCGCCGGCTGGGTGGAATCCGATCCGGGCCAGCTGAACTACGGCTCGGCGCTGCTGAGCAAGGAGATCAGTCCCGGGCCGCCCGGACAGCCTCCCGTGGTCGCCAACGACACCCGGATCCTGCTGGGCCGGCTCGACCAGAAGCTCTACGCGGCCTCGGAGGCCGACAACGCCAAGGCCGCCACCAAGCTGGCCTCCGACATGGGTGAGTTCTTCATGCCCTACCCGGGGACCCGGGTCAACTCCGAGACCGGGGAGCTCACCGCCGGTGACCTCAGCGGTGACTTTTCGTTCTACGAGGTGGAATTCACCGACGAATCCAAACCCAACGGTCAGATCTGGTCCGGGGTGGTCGGTTCGGACACCGACGATCCCACCACCGGCCGCTGGTTCGTGGTGTGGCTCGGCACCGCCGACGACCCGATCGACAGGGCTGCGGCCACCGGGCTGGCCGAATCGCTCCGGCCGTTCACCGCCCCGCCGGCCCCCGAGGAGCCGGCGGCCCCCGCACCGGCCCCGGGCGCCCCGCCGGCACCCGCGGCCCCGGGTGTCCCGCCAGCCCCGCAAGCCCCGGCACCGCCAGCACCCCCGGCTGCGCCGGCACCTGAGGCCCCGGCACCGGCACAACCCGCCTAACAGCGGCGAACCCGGCGCGGGCCCCGACGAAAGGAAGGGCAGATGAACGTGCTCGCGGCCACTGAGTTGCTGGCCGAGCGCTCCACCACGCTGACCAGCGTCGGATGGATCGGCTACATACATCATCGGGGCGCTGGCCGGCTGGATCGCCGGCAAGATCGTCAAGGGCGCCGGCTCCGGCATCCTGGTCAACATCGTGATCGGGATCTGCGGGGCGCTGCTCGGCGGATACCTGCTCAGCTTCTTCCTCGACACCGCGGGCGGCGGGTGGTGGTTCACCCTGTTCACCGCGATCCTCGGGTCGGTGCTGCTGCTGTGGCTGCTCGGATTGGTCCAGAAGAAACGCTGACCGCACCGGGCAGAACCGGCGGGTAGAGGCTAGGCCCGTGCGCAGCGAGGGCGGGGCGCCGACCATGAGCGCCTGGCAGGTGGGCACACCGGGACCGGTCGCCTCCGCGCCGCTGCACCGGGTGCGGGTCGCGGTGCCGCGCCCCGCCGCGGACGAACTGCTGGTGGCGGTGCACGCATGCGGAGTGTGCCGCACTGACCTGCATGTGGTGGAAGGCGATCTGCCGGTCCACCGCCGTGCGGTGATCCCCGGCCACGAGATCGTCGGCGAGGTCGTCGACGTCGGCGCCGACGCCGAGGGGTTCACCGTCGGCGACCGGGTGGGGGTGGCCTGGCTGCGCCACACCTGCGGGCGGTGCCGGTACTGCCGGCGCGGCGCGGAGAACCTCTGCCCGGCCTCCGGCTACACCGGCTGGGACGCCGACGGCGGCTATGCGGAGTTCACCACGGTGCCCGCCGCGTTCGCCCACCCGCTGCCCGCCGGCTACGCCGACACCGAACTGGCGCCGCTGCTGTGCGCCGGCATCATCGGCTACCGTGCCCTGCTGCGGACCGACCTGCCCGCCGGCGGCCGCCTCGGGCTCTACGGGTTCGGCGGCAGCGCCCACATCACCGCCCAGGTGGCCCTCGCCCAGGGCGCCGAGGTGCATGTCATGACCCGGGGTGCGGCGGCCCGCGAGCTGGCGCTGCGCCTCGGCGCCGCCTCCGCGCAGGGCGCCGACGCACCGCCCCCGGTGCCGTTGGATGCGGCGATCCTGTTCGCTCCGGTCGGCCATTTGGTGCCGCCGGCGTTGGCCGCGCTGGACCGGGGCGGCACGCTGGCGATCGCCGGGATCCATCTCAGCGACATTCCGTCGTTGAACTACCAGCGGCACCTGTTCTTCGAACGGGAGATCCGGTCGGTGACGTCCAACACCCGCGCCGACGCCCGCGCGTTCCTCGACTTCGCCGCTCACCACCACATCGCGGTGACCACCCCGGAGTATCCCCTGGCGCACGCCGACCGGGCGCTGCGCGACCTGGCCGGCGGACGTATCGCCGGGGCGGCGGTGCTCCAGATCTGAGACCGTTGGGGCCGGCCCGGGGCGACGCGGTCTTTGCTCACCACATCACACCGCGCAACTGATCGGCCGGATGCAGTTCGGAGGCCGCAAGGATGCCGGCCGGAGCTCGACAGACCGCCCCGATGGCGTTCACCGCGCGCGGCGGTCGCGATGACACCGCCTTGGTTGTGGTCCACCCCGATCCCGACGTGGGTGTTGATCTCGACACCCGGATCGCCGCCGACGGTGACGCGGTGCACGCCGGGGCGGCCCCCGGGCGGATAGGGCCACTGCGGAGCGGCGGCATCGGTGAGTCGGTTGATGTGTTCCATGGTGATCACCACGGTGTCGTCGACGATGCCCTCGACGCCGAATCGCACCGCCGCGACCGTGCCGGGGTCGACGGTCATCATCACGCACTCGATCGGCTGTCGGGTCACCCAGTTCTCATGGCGTTCGGTCACGTCGTCGAGTTCGATGCCGAGGTTGTCGGCAAGGGCCCGCACCTGTCCACCCCACAGCGACGTCAGGACACCCGGAGAGAACATGATCGGCGTGTGGTCCGGCGATGCGCCGAAGCCGAATGCGGCCCCGGTGAATTCGGCGTCGTCGTAGCTGCCGTAGTCGAAGATCTCCTGAACCGTGACGGATTTCGCCCGAGAAGTGAGGCTCAGGGCGGCATGCGCGAGGGTGTCCCCGGAGAAGCCCGGGTCGATGCCGTTGATATACAGGGTGCTGTTTCCGCTGGCGCAGGCGTCCTGAAGCGGCGTGCGCATCCAGGGATCGGCGTGTTGGGGCGCAACCATCCAGACCATCGACGTACCAACGACATTGGTACCCGAGCGGAGGAACCGCGTGATCTCGGCGATCGCCTTGTCGGGGCGGGTCTCCGCCTGGGAGGTGTAGACCACGCAGTCTGCTCCCAGCGCCACCAGGGCGTCGAGATCATCGGTCGCCGTGACGCCGGTGGGTGCGCTCAACCCGCACAGCTCCGCAGCGTCGCGGCCCACCTTGTCGGCGCCGTGGGCGTGCACACCGACGAGTTCGAGATCGGGCCGGCCGATCAGGGCGCGCAGGGAGTGGACGCCCACATTGCCGGTGGAGAACTGAATGACTTTGCTTCTCATGGGAAATCATCCCCTCACAACAGGTCGGTGATGGTCTTCAGCCCCGCTTCGTAGAGCACGCCGGGCATCATGCCGCCGTCGATCTCGATCGTGGTGCCGTTGATGAAGTCGGCGCCACCGGCGGCCAGGAAGACACAGGTACGGCCGACCTCGTCGGGTTCGCCTCCGCGGCCCAACGGGATTTTCGCGAAGTACTCGGTGCCGGTCGGGTCGTCGTCGGGCAGCACGAACGAACGGAAGTTGTCGGTGATGTGCGGACCGAGAGCCAGGGCGTTGACCCGGGCGTGCGGGCCCCACTCCTCGGCCAACGATCGGGTCATGTGATTCAGCCCGGCCTTGGCCGCGCCGTAGGAGACCAGGGTGGGGGAGCCGGCACTATGGGATGCTCCGCTGGAAATGTTGATGATGCAGCCCGTCCCATCCTGCCGCCTCATCTGTCGGTAGACCCGCACGGCGAACCACAGCGGACTGGTGAGATTCATCTGGATCGCGAAGGCGTGGAACAACACCGTGCGTTCGTAATCGTCACCGCTGCGCGGTGCCCCCTGGATCTTTTGCACCAGTTCGGGGATGTCGTCGGCATGGGGTGCCGGGACCGTGCCACCGGCGTTGTTGACCAGTATGTCGATGCGGCCGTACTCGTCGACCACCTGCTGGACCGTGGTATCGATCGCACGGTAATCGCCTTGGTCGCACACCAACTGAGCCGAGCGTTGCGCCCAGCCGGGACTCTGCTCTACGCCGGGGATCGCATCCAGCGGTGTGCGCGAACAGCCGACCACCGTGGCGCCCGCACGCAGCAGTTCGTGCGCGATGCCGACGCCGACGCCGCGGCTGGTACCGGTGACGATCGCGACCTTGCCGTCTAGTGCACCCATGGGCATCCCTCCTGGCATCGCCGTCGGCACTAAACAATAAAGCCCTTAATATTTTGGTGTCAACATGCTCGCCCGCGGCTCGGCGATATGGTCTTGTTGAGCGTATGGCTGCCCGAGTCGCCCCCCGCCGTCCCGCACACGGCAACCAGGCACGCGCCGAACGGACCCGCGCGCTGGCGATCGACGAGACGGTGCGCTGTGTGCTCGATGAGGGGATCGCCGCGGCCAGCGCCAAACACATCGCCGAGCGGGCCGGGATGACCTGGGGCGTCATCCAATACCATTTCGGTGATCGCGACGGGCTGCTGATGGCGGTGGTCGACCAGGGATTCGCCGAACTGCTGGACGCACTGGGCGCACTGGGCACACCCGACGCGGCGATGGGCACCGAGCAACGCGTGCAACAAGTGGTGGACGCCGCGTGGGATGCGATGTCGAGTGCCACATCGCGGGCCGCGGTCGAAATCCTGATCGGCACCCGCGCCACCCGGGGGGCGGGTGCGGCCGGCCACCTCGATCGCCTCGCACAGACCTTCGGCGAGCTGGGCCGGGCGGTCGGCGCCGACCTCGACGCCAGCCAAAGCAGCGCCCTGGGCACTCTGCTGTTGACCAACCTCCGCGGGTTGGTCGCCACCCAGCTGATCATGGACCGCCCCGTCGACACCGCCCGCGAGCGCCGCACGCTTGTCAAGGTCCTCGGCAGCTATCTCGACCGTCACCGCTGAGCCGGCGCGCCCGGGGCCGAGAACGGCCCGGGTTCACACTGTCGCGTCAGAGCACGTTCTTGTGGGGCACGTCGGTGACCAGTCCGCCGTCGGCGACGAACTCGCTGCCGGTGGCGAACGACGACTCGTCACTGGCCAGGAAAACCACGAACGCCGCCACCTCCTCGGATTGGCCGGGACGCCCCAGCGGCGCGGTGACCATGTCGTCGGGGAAATGCTCGGTCATCGGGGTCTTGATGAAGCCGGGGTGCAGGGAATTGACCCGGATGTTGTACCTGCCCAGTTCGATAGCGGCAGATTTGGCCAGGCCCCGCACCGCCCACTTCGACGCCACGTACGGGTGGACCATCGGCGCACCGCGCAGCCCCTCGATGGAGGACACGTTGATGATCGAGCCGCCGCCCGCGGTCTTCATCGGGTCGACGACGGCCTGCATGCCCAGGAAGGTGCCGGTCAGATTGACGTCGATGACGCGCTGCCACTGGGTCATATCGAACTTCCCGATCTTGCCCACCGCGACGATACCGGCGTTGTTCACCAACACGGTGAGCGCGCCGAACTCCTTCAGCGCGGTGGCGACCGCAGCGTCCCACTGGTCGGCCTGGGCGACGTCGAGATGAACGTAGCGCGCAGCCTCGCCGAGTTCGGCTGCCAGCTCCTCGCCTCGGTCATCGAGGATGTCGCCGATGACGACCCTGGCACCTTCGGCGACGAGGGCACGGGCGTGGGCGGCACCCATGCCCTGCGCGCCACCGGTGATGAGTGCAACTTTGTCGTCGACGCGTCCCATGGGCGCTTAGGCTACCGCACGGCCGGCGCAAAACTAGTACGTGTTTCAATTCTGCCGAGGATCGGCAATACTACCAACGAAACTCACCATCCGAAGGAGGCCTTCGTGGGCATTCCCGTTGCGCTGGTCGGCACCGGCAACTGCGGCAGGTTGGCCCTGGCCCAACTCATTCAGGATCCGCGCTTCGATCTGGTTGCCGTCGGTGTGTCCACCGACGACAAGGTCGGCAAGGATGCCGGGGAGCTGGCCGGGTTGGACCTCACGACCGGCGTCACCGCGACCAAGGGACTCGACGCGGCGCTGGCCGCCAAACCGACCTGCCTGGTCTACTGCGCCATGGGCGACACCCGGCCGGTCGAGGCGACCCGCGATGTGCGTGCTGCCCTGGCCGCCGGGATCAATGTGGTGGGTTCGGCTCCGGGCGGACTGCAGTTCCCGTGGGGCGGGGTGCCCGACAAGGTCATCACGCGCGTTGAAGATGCTGCCCGGCAAGGCAATTCGACGGTGTTCATCACCGGAGTGGACCCGGGGTTCGTCACCGATCTGATGCCGTTGGCGCTGGCGGGCACCTGTCAGCGCGTCGAACAGATCAAAACCCTGGAGATCGCCGACTACGCGTCCTACGACGGCGCGGAGGTGATGTTCGATGTGATGGGGTTCGGCAAACCGCTCGACCAGCCCGGCTTGCTGTTCTGGCCGGGCTACCTGGGCGCCGCGTGGGGGACGGCCGTGCGGATGTTGGGCGCGGGCCTCGGCGTCGACATCGACGACATCACCGAGCACTACGAACTCGAGCCGGCACCGCAGGACATCGAGGTCGCGGCGGGGCTGATCGCCAAGGGCACCACCGCGGCGATGCGGTTCGAGATCACCGGGCTGGTCGACGACAAGCCGGTGGTGGTCGTCGAGCATGTCACCCGGGTGCGTGGGGATCTGCGCCCCGACTGGGCGCAGCCCGCCCAGCCGGGCGGCTCCTACCGTGTCGAGATCACCGGCGAGCCGTCCTACAGTGTCGACATCTGTCCGTCGAGTCGCCACGGTGACCACAATCACTCGGCCATCCTGCTGGCCGCAGGACGCATCGTCAACGCGATCCCCGATGTCGTGGCCGCCGAGCCGGGTATCCGCACCGCCCTGGACCTTCCGCTGGTCACCGGCGCCGGCGTCTACCGCCCCGCGTAACGCCCCAAAGCCCCCAACGCCTCAGCCGGAGCGGCTCAGGTGGACAGGTGCCACACCAGCGCGGCGGCCAACGCCCCCATGCCGTTGAGCGACCAGTGCAGCGCGATCGGGGCGATCAGGCTGCCGCTGCGGCGACGCAGCCAGGTGAACACGAACCCGGCGGCCCCGGTGGCCAGCACCGCGAGCACCACCCCGGCCAGCATGCCGAGCACACCGCCGCCGAACAACCGGGTGAACCCGACGTTGCTGCTGGTCAACCCCAGTGAGGTGGCGATGTGCCACAGCCCGAACAGCAGCGAGCCGGCCGCCGCGACCCCGCGGAACCCCCAGGCCCGATCCAGCGCCCCGTGCAGCACCCCCCGGAACGCGAGCTCCTCGGGAATCACCGTCTGCAGCGGGATGATGATCATCGAGGCCACCAGCGCGCCCGACACGGTGGCGTAGTGGTTGTTCAGGAACATGGTGCGCGTCCACGGCAGCGCCGCACCGACCACGATCACCGACAACACGATGGCCACCGCGGCGAGCGCATAGCCGGCCCCCGACCGCCAGTGTTCGCGGCCCAGCCCGAGTTCGGCCCAGCCCAGGCCCCGCGCCCGGATCAACAGCACCAGCCCCACCGCCGCGATCGGAACCGTGGCGATCCCGGCCCAGGTGGTGGTGAAATGCGCGATCAGGTTGGTCAGTGCCAACACCACCACGACGACGGCGATGTCGACGTAGACCCACACCTGGTTCAACGCGGTGAGCTGCGCGAACAACGGATTCGGGGCGGCCGCCACCCCGGCGTCGTGTTCGGGCATCGGGCCAGTCTACCGGCGCACCGCGGTCTCGGGCGAGGCGTGATCGCTCACACCGGCGGGCTCACCGGGCCGGCGCCGGCCAGCGCCACTGGCTGATCTGCGGGTCGTCCTCGCCGTGCTCGCGGGTGTAGCGCCGGGCCGCCAGCCGCGCATCGGCCATCCGTTGACGCAGCACCGCCGCGCGCGTCCCCAGCGTCGCCACCCGGTCGATGACGTCGATCACCAGACGGAAACGGTCCAGGTCGTTGAGCATCACCATGTCGAACGGGGTGGTGGTGGTGCCGCGGTCTTTGAACCCGCGCACATGGAACTCGTCGTGGTTGGTGCGCCGGTAGGTGAGCCGGTGGATCAGCCACGGGTAGCCGTGGTAGGCGAAGATCACCGGCTTGTCGGCGGTGAACAGCGTGTCGAATTCGGCGTCGGTGAGCCCGTGGGGATGGTCGGTGGCGGGCAGCAGCCGCATCAGGTCGACCACGTTGACCACTCGCACCGCCAGATGCGGCAGCTCACGGCGCAGGATGTCGGCGGCGGCGAGGGTCTCCAGGGTGGGGACGTCGCCGGCGCAGGCCAACACCACGTCGGGTTCGCCGGTGGTGGTGCCCGCCCACTCCCAGATGCCCAGCCCGCGGGTGCAGTGCGCGACCGCGCTGCCGACGTCGAGGTACATCGGCGCCGGGTGTTTGCCGGCGACGATGACGTTGACGTAGTCACGGCTGCGCAGGCAGTGGTCGGCGACCGACAGCAGTGTGTTGGCGTCCGGCGGCAGATACACCCGCACGACCTCGGGGCGCTTGTTGGCGACCAGGTCGATGAAACCGGGGTCCTGGTGGGAGGCGCCGTTGTGGTCCTGGCGCCACACGTGCGAGGTCAGCAGGTAGTTCAGCGAGGCGATCGGCGCGCGCCACGGCAGCTGGCGGCTCACCGACAGCCATTTGGCGTGCTGGCTGAACATCGAGTCGACGATGTGCACGAACGCCTCGTAACAGCTGAACAGCCCGTGCCGGCCGGTCAGCAGATACCCCTCCAACCAGCCCTGGCACAGATGCTCGGAGAGCACCTCCATCACCCGGCCGTCCGGCGACAGATGCTCGTCGGTGGGGCGGGTCGCCGACAGCCACACCTTGTCGCTGGTCTCATAGACGGCGTCGAGGCGGTTGGAGGCGGTCTCGTCGGGCCCCATCAGCCGGAACCGGTCGGGGTTGGCGGTCAGCACGTCGCGCAGGAAGGTGCCCAACGCCCGGGTGGCCTCGTGGGTCTCGGTGCCCGGCGCGTCCACCGCGAGCCCGTAGTCCCGGAAATCGGGCAGCGTCAGCTCGCGCAGCAGCAGACCGCCGTTGGCGTGCGGGTTGGCGCTCATCCGCCGCGTCCCGGCCGGGGCACCGGACCGCACCTGCGGACGTGGTGCCCCCGCCTCGTCGAACAGTTCGTCGGGCCGGTAGCTGCGCAGCCACTGCTCCAGCTGGGCGCGGTGGTCGGGGTCGTCGCGGGTCGCCGGCAGCGGCACCTGATGGGAGCGCCAGGTGTCCTCCACCGGCACTCCGTCGACGGTGCGCGGCCCGGTCCACCCCTTGGGGGTGCGCAGCACGATCATCGGCCAGCGCGGGCGGGTGCCGGCCTCGGCGCCGCCGCGGCGCGCGGCGGCCTGGATCGCGGCGATCCGGTCGAAGGCGTCGTCGAGGGCGGCGGCCAACTCCCGGTGCACCGTCGCCGGGTCGTCGCCGGCGACGGTGATCGGGGCGTAGCCGTAGCCGGTCAGAAGCGCCTCGAG
Organism: Mycolicibacillus parakoreensis; assembly: GCF_022370835.2. The sequence goes on along the minus strand of NZ_CP092365.1, from coordinate 1,753,921 downwards.
TTCCGCGGCGGGGATACGCGCCAGCACCGTCGGGTTGGCGATCTTGTAGCCGTTGAGGTGCAGGATCGGCAGCACCGCGCCGTCGCGCGCCGGGTTGAGGAATTTGTTCGAATGCCACCCGGCGGCCAGCGGACCGGTCTCGGCCTCCCCGTCGCCGATCACACACGCCACCACCAGGTCGGGGTTGTCGAAGGCCGCGCCGTAGGCGTGCACCAACGCATATCCGAGCTCACCGCCCTCGTGGATCGAGCCCGGTGTCTCCGCGGCGGTGTGGCTGGGGATGCCGCCGGGGAAGGAGAACTGGCGGAACAGGGTCCGCATCCCGTCGGTGTCCTGGCCGGCGCCGGTGTAGATCTCGCTGTAGGTGCCCTCCAGATAGGCGTTGGCCACCAGCGCCGGACCGCCGTGACCGGGGCCGGTCACATAGATCAGGTTGGCGTCACGCTCGCGGATGATCCGGTTCAGGTGCGCATAGATCAGGTTGAGCCCCGGTGTGGTGCCCCAGTGGCCCAACAGCCGGGGTTTGATGTGGGCCGGCTCCAGCGGCGCCCGCAGCAGCGGATTGTCCAGCAGGTAGATCTGGCCCACCGCGAGGTAGTTGGCGGCACGCCAGTAGGCGTCCAGGCGCGCCAGCTCCTCGTCGGATAGCGGCCCGGACGACGATTCGGTCGCGGAGTTCACGGCGCTCACCTCTCTCATTGTCGGCTGTGGCGGTGCCCCTGTCAGCTATGCCCACGACATCGGTTGCCTACGCTGAGACGATGTTGCTCGAAGCGGTGCGGGTGCTCGAGGTGGCCGAGAGCGACGGCGCCGCGGCGGTGTCCCGGCTGTTCGCCGACCTCGGCGCCGACGTGCTCAAGGTGGAGCCGCCCGGCGGCAGCGCCGATCGCACCGAGCGGCCCACCGTGGCCGGGGTGAGTATCCCGTTCGCGGTGCACAACGCCAACAAGCGCGGTGTCGCCCTGGATCCGCGGGATCCGGCCGATCGGCGCCGGTTCGCCGAGTTGGCCGCCACCGCCGACGTCCTGGTCGACAGCGGGCGGCCCGGGCGCGCGGCGCAGTACGGGGCCTCGGCCGCCGAGCTTGTGCGCCGCCACCGACAGCTGGTGGCGGTGACGTTGACCCCGTTCGGCGCGACCGGGCCACGGGCGCACTGGCAGGCGACCGACGCGGTGTTCTACGCGCTGTCGGGGGCGTTGTCGCGATCGGGACCCACCGCCGGCACCCCGGTGCTGCCGCCCGCCGGGATCGCCTCGTCCACCGCGGCCCTGCAGGCCTGTTGGGCGACCCTGGTCGCCTACTATCACCGGTTGGGTTGCGGGGTCGGGGACTTCCTCGATTTCTCCCGTTTCGACGCGGTGGCGACCGGCCTGGATCCGGTGTTCGGCACCCACGGTCAGACCGCGGCCGCCCGACGCGGTCCACAGCGGTGGCGCGGCCGACCGAAAAACCAAGACGCCTACCCGATCTTCGCGTGCGCCGACGGTCATGTGCGGATCTGTGTGATGTCGCCGCGCCAGTGGCACGGTTTGCGTGCCTGGCTCGGGGAGCCCGCGCGGTTTCAGAGCGCCGAGTTCGACCGGATCGGCGCCCGGTTCGCCGCCTGGCCGCAGATCGCGGAGTTGGTCGCCGATCTGTTCGCCGCCCACACGATGGCCGAACTGGTCGACGCCGGGCAGGCCCACCGGGTGCCGATCGCGGCGGTGTTGAGCCCCGCCCAGGTGCTCACCGCCGACCATTTCACCGCGGTCGGCGCGATCAGCGACACCGAACTCGCGCCGGGTCTGACGGTCCCGGCGCCGGTCGGCTATTTCCGCGTCGACGGACGCCGCGCCGGCTGGCGCACCCCGGCACCGACTCCCACCAGCGGCGGGATCGACTGGGCCGCACCGACACCGACCGACACATCGGCGCACACCACGGACGCCACAGAGCCCAAGGGCCCCGAGGACGCCACCGGCTATCCGTTCGCCGGGCTGCGTGTGATCGACCTGGGCATCATCGTGGCCGGCGGCGAGACGAGCCGCCTGTTCGCCGACCTGGGTGCGCAGGTCATCAAGGTGGAGAGCCGCGATCATCCCGACGGGCTGCGCCAGGCCCGCCCCGGCCAGCCGATGAGCGAGTCGTTCGCCTGGGCGCACCGCAACAGTCTCGGGCTGGGCCTGGATCTGCGCCGCGCCGACGGTGCGGCGCTGTTCGCCCGGTTGGTCGCCGACGCCGACGTGCTGCTGGCCAACTTCAAACCCGGCACGCTGGCGGGGCTGGGCTTCGACGCGTCGCGGCTGCGCGCGCTCAACCCGAACCTGGTGGTCGCCGAGAGCAGCGCGTTCGGCGACACCGGACCGTGGAGCGGGCGGATGGGCTACGGCCCGCTGGTGCGCGCCACCACCGGGGTCACCCAGCTGTGGACCGCCCCGGACGGCGCCGCACCGGCCGACCGACACCCGTTTTACGACGCGACGACGATCTTCCCCGACCACGTGGCCGGGCGCGTCACCGCGATCGGTGCGCTGGCCGCGCTGATCGACCGCCGCCGCGGCGGCGGTGGCCACCGAGTGCACGTCGCGCAGACCGAGATCGCGATCAACCAGCTGGCCCCCCACTTCGTGGCCGCCGGGGCCGGCACCGCGGCGACCGTCGAGGCGGCCACCGGCGTCGACGTGGTCTGCGCGGCCGCCGGCGACGACGAATGGTGCGTGATCTCGGTGCGCTCCGATGCCGACTGGCAGCGACTGGCCACGCTGATCGGCCGGCCCGAACTGGCCGACGACGCGCGTTTCACCGGTGCGGCGCGCCCGGCACACCGCGAGGCGCTCACCGACACGCTGACAGCGTGGACCCGCGACCGTGATCCGCTGACCGCGGCCACCGCCGTGCAGCGGGCCGGGCTGGCGGCCGCCCCGATGAACCGGCCCCCCGACGTCGCCGAGGATCCGCAGCTGCGCCACCGCGCGGTCTTCACCGAGATGCCCCACCCGCTGTTCGACCATCCGCTGCCGGCCGAGACCGGGCCGGCACCGTTTCATCACATTCCGCCGGCACCGCAACGCCCGGCGCCCCAACCCGGTCAACACACCCGGCAGATCTGCACGACCGTGCTGGGCCTGACCGACGCCGAGATCGATCGACTGCTGACCGACGGCGCGCTGTTCGCCGCCGACCCCGCCGAAATCCGATCCCCGTCCCGTGCCGACGAGGTGGGTTGATGGCCGTCAATCCCCAGACCCCGGTGCTGGTCGGCTACGGCCAGATCAACCACCACCACACCGACCCGGTCGAACCGGTCGAGCTGATGGTGGCCGCCGCCCGCCGCGCCGGGGCGCCGGCCCTGCTGGAGGCCGTCGACACCGTGCGGGTGGTCAACCTGCTCTCGGCGCAGTACCGCGACCCCGGTCTGCTGCTCGCACAGCGCCTCGGGCTCGACGAGGTGCGCACCGGCTACACCGGTGTCGGCGGCAACACGCCCCAGACGCTGCTCAACCGCACCTGCCACGACATCCAGCACGGCCGCGCGGGGGTGGTGCTGCTCGCCGGCGGGGAGACCTGGCGCACCCGCACCCGGTTGCGGGCCGCCGGCGGGAAGCTGAGCTGGACCCACCAGGACGACACGGTCGCACCGGCTGCGCGCACCGACCAGGACGTGCCGATGGCCGGCCCGGCCGAGGAACGGATCCGGCTGGATCGCCCCGCCTACGTGTATCCGTTGTTCGAGCAGGCACTGCGCGGCGCCGCCGGTGTCGGCATCGAGGAGCACCGCGGTCGCCTCGGCGCGCTGTGGGCACGGTTCGCCGCGGTCGCCGCGCAGAACCCGCACGCCTGGATCCGGGAACCGGTCGCCGCCGAACAGATCTGGCGGCCGGGCCGCGACAACAGGATGATCAGCTGGCCCTACACCAAACTGATGAACTCCAACAACATGGTGGACCAGGCGGCGGCGCTGATCCTGACGTCGGTGCAGACCGCGATCCGGCTGCAGATCCCCACCGAGCGGTGGGTGTTCCCCTACACCGGCACCGAGGCGCACGACACCTACGCGATCAGCGAGCGCGCCGAGTTGCACCGCTCACCGGCGATCCGAATCGGGGCGGCCCGCGCGCTGCAGCGGGCCGGGCTCGGGGTCGACGACGTCGACTACCTCGACCTGTACTCCTGCTTCCCGTCGGCGGTGCAGGTGGCGGCCGCCGAGATCGGGCTGGGCCTCGACGATCCGGGCCGCCCGCTCACCGTCACCGGCGGGCTGACCTTCGCCGGCGGGCCGTGGAACAACTACGTCATGCACGCGATCGCGACGATGGCCGAGCGGCTCGTCGCCCACCCCGGCAGCCGCGGGCTGGTCACCGCCAACGGCGGCTACCTGACCAAACACAGTTTCGGGGTGTACGGCACCGAGCCACCGTCGTCCCCGTTCACCTGGGAGGACGTGCAACCGGAGGTCGACGCCGAGCCGGGGTGCACCGCGGCGGTGCAGTGGGAGGGCACCGGCACCGTCGAGGCGTGGACCGTGCCCTACGACCGGGACGGCAACCCGGCCAAGGCGTTTGTGTCCGTGCGCACCCCGGACCGGCGGCGCACCCTGGCCTGGATCGATGACCCGGCCGCGGCCGCCGACACCGTGGACACCGACATCACCGGCGCGGCGGTCACCGTGCACGCCGACGGCACCGCGGCCCTCGCTTAACTCACCAGCGACGCGACCGGGGTGCCCGGGTCGGCGAGCCGCTCGGTGTCGACCGGCGTTTTCGCCCCGATCAGCGCCTTGATGTCGTCGAGCCCCTCCCAGATGTTGACGTTCATGCCGGCCAGCACCCGGTTGTCCCCGTCGAGCCAGAACGCGGTGAACTCGCGGCCGGCGACGTCACCGCGCAGCACCACCCGCGCGTAGTCCGGGGCGTGCCCGACGTACTCCATGCCCAGGTCGTACTGATCGGTGAAGAAGTAGGGCAACTCGTCGTACTCGCCGGGCCGGCCGAGCATGCCCGCGGCGGCCACCGCCGGCTGTTTCAACGCGTTCGCCCAGTGCTCGGTGCGCACCCGGGCCCCCAGCGCCGGATTCTGCGCCGCGGCGATATCACCGACGGCGTAGATGTCCGGGTCGCTGCTGCGCAGCGCCGCATCGACGACGACCCCGCCGTCGGCGGTGGCCAGTCCGGCGCCCTCGGCCAGTTCCAGGTTGGGTTGGGCGCCGACGGCCACCAGCACGGCATCGGCGCTGATCGTCGAGCCGTCACCGAGTTTGAGCCCGGTGGCCGCACCGTCGGCGGTGGTGATCTCGGCGACGCTGGCGCCCAACCGCAGGTCGACGTCGTGGTCGCGGTGCAGTGCGGCGAACACCTCACCGAGTTCGGGGCCCAGCGCCCGCAGCAGCGGCGCGCGGGCGGCCTCCACCACGTGCACGGTCGCTCCGCGCTGGCGTGCGGAGGCGGTCACCTCCAGCCCGATCCATCCCGCACCGATCACCGCCAGCGTCGCCGGCCCGGACAGCAGCGTGTCGAGCGCCGTCGCGTCGTCGATGCTGCGCAGATAGTGCACCCCGGTGGCGCCGGAACCCGGGATCGGGGGGCGCCGCGATCGCGATCCGGTGGCCAACAGCAGCTTGGAGTAGCCGATCGTGGTGCCGTCGGCCAACCGCACCGTGTGCGCCCGGGGGTCGAGCGCCTCGGCGCGCACCCCCAGGCGCAGGTCCACCCGGTGGTCGCGGTACCAGTCGGCGGGGTGCACGGTGAAATCGTCGAGGGATTGGGTGCCGGCCAGAAACTCCTTCGACAGTGGGGGCCGCTCGTAGGGGAGTCGCTCCTCCTCGCCGATCAGCACGATCTGGCCGTCGAAGCCCTTCTCCCGCAGCGCTTCGACGGCTTTCGCTCCGGCCAACCCGGCCCCGATGACGACGAATGTCTGCGTCTGTGTCATGACGATGCTCCGTTCGGTTGGCTCGATGGTCGGTGCTGAGAGGCCCAGGTGGGCGACCCGCTACTGCGCGCAACAGGACGGGCGGCGCGATTGTTCCCCCGGTCACATCGTCGGTTGCCTCGGTGCCCGGTCACCGTGTGCCCGCGGTCGCCTCGTGCGACGGCTCAGCCCGCGATGCGGTCATAGACGCTCTCGTCGAGGTGGGCGCGCACCAGCGCGGCGGCCAGCCCAGCGGTGCGGCGCGGGGCCAGCGCGGCCAGCTCCACCGGGTCGGTGGGCAGCCCGAGGCGGCGCGCCGCGGTGAGCGCCCGGTCATCGAAGTAGGGCCGAACCCAGGTCCAGACGTCCTGCACCTCACGCAGGTAGATACCGGCCCCGGTGGCGCCGATCCCGGTGAACTGCTGGAGCAGACGCGCAGCCGTCCCGACGTCTCCGTCGGCCCGGTCGGCCAGCCGACGCAGGTCGCCGCGGTAGCGGTCACCCACCGCGGTGGCGAGGTCGACCAGCCGGGTGGCCGAGCTTTCGTCGTAGCGCACGTAGTGGGCCCGCCCGAACGCCGCGATCACGTCGCGCCGCTCGGCCGCCAGCACGGTCTGCGGGGTGCGCACCCCGCTGCCGAAGAGTTCGCGCGCCGCTCGCATCGCGATGGCCGCATCGATCGGTTTGCTCGCCAGCATGCACAGCACGAGCAGCTCAAACAGCGGCATCGGGGTGTTTTTCATCCTGATCCCGGCTTCAGCGGCGTAGGTGCCCCCGGCGCTGCGAAGCAGTTTTCTCGCCACCGTGTGCGGATCCATACGCCCGGGGTACCCGACGGCGGCGGGGGCAAACCCGATTCGCCCTGGGCCGAGAGCACGGTCGGCCTCGATGCCCCACCGGCCGGGGCTGCGCGGTCATCGTCTGCCCGGCAGCCGGCTGACGTGCCCGGGGGTGAGTTCCTCCAGGCTGGCCACCCCGAGCAGACGCATCGTGCGGGTCAGCTGCTCGGTGAGGATCTCGATCGCCCGCGCGACACCGGCTTGCCCGCCGGCCATCAGCCCGTACAGGTAGGCGCGCCCGATCAGGGTGAACCGGGCGCCCAGCGCGACGGCGGCGACGATGTCGGCGCCGGACATGATGCCGGTGTCCAGCAGGACCTCGGTGTCGGCGCCCACCTCGCGGACCACGGTCGGCAACAACTCAAACGGCACCGGTGCACGATCCAGTTGGCGCCCACCATGATTGGACAGTACGATGCCGTCCACACCGGCATCGACGACGCGGCGGGCGTCCTCGACGGTCTGGATGCCCTTGACCACGAACTTGCCCGGCCACTGGTCGCGCACCCAGACCAGGTCGTCGAGGGTCACGCCGGGGTCGAACATGGTGTCCATGTACTGCGCGACGGTGCCCGGCCAGCGGTCCAGCGAGGCGAACGCCAACGGCTCGGTGGTGAACAGGTTGATCCACCACGCGGGCCGCGGCAGGGCGTCGAGCACGGTGCGCAGGGTCAGCGCCGGCGGGATCGCCATCCCGTTGCGGATGTCACGCCGCCGCGCCCCGGCCACCGGGCAGTCCACGGTGGCCAGCACCGTGTCGTAGCCGGCGTCGGCGGCACGGTGCAGTAACGCCATCGACCGGTCGCGGTCCTTCCACATGTACAGCTGGAACCAGCGTCGTCCGCCGGGCACGGCGGCCGCCACGTCCTCGATGGATGCGGTGCCCAAGGTCGACAGCGTGAACGGGATTCCGGCTGCGGCCGCCGCGGCGGCCCCGGCCAATTCGCCCTCGGTCTGCATCAGCCGCGTGAACCCCGTCGGCGCGATCCCGAACGGCAGCGCCACCGGGGCCCCGAGCACGTCGCGCCCGGTGGTCACGGTGGTGACGTCGCGCAGCACGGCGGGATGGAACTCGATGTCGCGGAAGGCCTGCCGGGCCCGCCCCAGGGAGATCTCGTCTTCGGCGGCACCATCGGTGTAGTCGAAGGCCGCCCGCGGGGTTCGGCGGCGGGCGATCGCCCGCAGATCCTCGATCGTCAACGCCGCGGCGAGTCGGCGTCGACTCGGCCGCAGAGCGGGAGCACGGAATCGGATCAGCGGCGCCAACTCCTGGGGACGCGGCAGACGCCGTTTCATCGCACGCCTTTCGGCGCCGCGTTCGCCGCACCCCCGAGCGCCTGCTTGACGTTGTCACGCTGGTCGTCGATGGAGCGGCTGATGTCTTGCAGCAGCAGCGGTTTGCGGTAGACCAGCGCCTCCAGATGGTGGCGTTCGATCTGGATGAGTGCGGTCTCGGTCAGCGCCCGCGCGGTGGTGGTGACCGGCTCGCGGGTCAAGGTGGTCTGGCCCAGCCAGTCGCCCTCACCGAGGGTGCGCACCGGTACGCTCACCCCGGTCGGGCCGGTGACGGTGAGTTGGACCCGCCCGGCGAACAGGCACGACATCTGCTCGGGTACGTGACCGGGGGAGTGGATGATCTCCTCGGCGCCGTAGCGGATGATCCGGATGCAGTCGCGCAGGCCCTGTTCGTCGTCGGCGGTGAGCCGCAGCGTGGGGGTCATGATCTCCAGCGCCCGCTGCACCCGCTCGCCGGTGACGAAATCGTCACCGGCCTCGTCGAGATGCAGCCCGGCGCGCCGGGCGGCGTACCACAGCCAGCGCAGGAAGGTGGCCCGCGCCGGCCCGGCGTCCGCCGGGGAACGCAGGGGGATCGTGGTGGCATACCCCGCGGCCCCCACCGGCACGCTGGCGGGCAGCGCGGTGCCACGGCAGTGCGGCAGCCCGGCCGCCGTGGTCGAGAGCACCGTACAGACCCGGTCGGGGGGATCGTCGGCGACGAACGTGGTCTCCACGGTGATCTCGTAGGCGCCGGCGGGGCGGCTGAGGTTGGTGAACGACGCGGCGGCCAACACCGAGTTCGGCATGATCTGCAGGCCCCCGGCGGTGCGGATGTGGGTGGCCCGCCAGTTCACTTCGACGACTTCGCCTTTGACCGACGGGGTGTCGATCCAGTCGCCGAGTTGGAACGGTTGCTCGAACAACACGAACAGCCCGGAGATGATCTGGCCGACCGAGTTCTGCAGGGTCAGCCCCAGCACGATCGAGGTGACCCCCAACGCGGCGAACAGTCCACCGACGTTGGCGCCCCATACTCGCGACAAGATCACCGCCACGCCGATCGCGATCAGCACGAAGCGGGCGACCTCCAGGAAGATCGACGGCAAGCGGCGCCGCCAGCTGCCCTGCGGGGCGGTCTGGAACAAGGTGATGTTGAACGCCGAGAGCAGCAGCAACAGCACCGCGAAGCCGAACACGGTGGCCACCACCCGTACCACGGTGGCCTGTGGTGAGATGTCGTTGGCGCCGACCAGCAGCACCAGCAGCGCACCCAGCGGCAACAGGTAGTTGCGGAGCAGGTTCACCGGTTTGGCCAGTACGTTGTTGCGGCGCACCAGGGCCTGATGCAGTTCGGTCAAAGCCACCAGCAACAGCGGCAACCCGACGACCACCGCCAGCGCCCAGTAGAACCAGGAAGACTGCGGCAGTGCGTTCACGGCGTCTCCTCGTCGAGCCGCCACACCGGTTCGTGTCCGCCGTCGACCGCACCGGCCGCGACGAACCGATGTGCCTCGCCGACCGCGTCGCGCACCCTGCCGGTCACATAGATGCCGGGCTCCGAGGCGGTGTTCTTCAGCTCGCGGGCTAAGTTGACCGTCGAGCCCCACATGTCGTAGGCGAGGTTGGACCGGCCCAGCAGGCCGCTGGTCGCCGTCCCGGTGTCGATACCGATCCGCAGGCTCAAGGCGTGGCCGGTCTCGTCGTTGAAACGCCGGACGATGTGCTGCAGTTCGATCGCGAACGCGACCGCACGCCCCGCGTTGTCCAGCCGCGGCACGCTCAGACCGCAGCTGGCCAGGTACCAGTCGTGCAGCGACTGCACCGTCTCCACCCCGAGATTCTCCGCCGCCGCGTCGAACTGCCGCACCAACGTGTTGACCACCGACAGCGACTCGTCGGAGGTCAGTGCGGCCGACAACCCGTCGAGGCTGTCGGTCTCGGCGACGATCACGGTCACGTCGGGGTGCTCGATGACCACCTCGTCGGCGCCGTCGCGATAGCGTTGGGCGGCCGCCTCGGGCATCACCGCCAGCAGCAGTCGGTCGTTTTCGCGCCGCTGTTCGTCGATGAGTTCCTTGTTGGTCCGCAGACTCGACCCCATGTCGTTGAAGGCCACGGTCAGATCGCCCAGTTCGTCGCGGGTGCGGATCGGCAGATCGACGTCGTAGTCCCCGGAGCTGATCCGGTTGGCCCCGGCGGTCAACGTCTTGATCGGCCGCACGAAGATGCGCGCCAACAGCATCCCGGCGATACACACCAAAAAGATGATGGCCGCCGTCGACAGCACCAGGGTGCGGGTGAACGCCGCCACCGGGGCGAACGCCTCGGCGGTGTCGATCTTGGCCACGATCGTCCACTGCAGCCCGTGCAACGTGACCGGAGCATAGGACTGCAGGGTCTCGTTGCCCAGGTAGTCGCGGGCGATCACGTGGCCGGTCTCCCCGCGTGCCGCTCGGCGGGTGGCCTCGGTGCCGATCGGCTGGACCAGGGTGGTGCCGTGCTGGCGGATCGCCTTCTCGGCGACCTCCGGCGGGGTGCCGGCCTGCACCACGTCGTGTTCGTATTTCTCCGGATCCTCCAAGAACAGCCGGGAATCCGAGCGCATCAGATTGTCCGGCCCCACCAGGAAGGTCTCGCCGGTCTCGCCCATCCCGGCACCGGACCACTTCTGCGCGACGGTCATCATCCGGTTGAGCTTGACGATCGGGAACTCCAGCGCCAGCACCCCGGTGCGGCTGCTGCCGACGCTGATCGGTGCCATCACCCAGGCGGTGGGCTCACCGACCGGTTCGTACTCGGCGAAATCGGCGATGCCGATGTAGTCGACGGCCCGGGCGTTCAGCGTGGTGCGGAACATCTCCGACAGGTTGCTGTCGCGGTACGGACCGGTCAGCACGTTGGTGCCCAGGTCGACGTTTTTGTAGGCCGAATAGACCACGTTGCCGTCGGGATCGATCAGCAGGGCGTCTTCGAATCCCGACCGGGTGACCACGGTGCGGAAATAGCCGTTGTAGCGGGCGTTGGCGGCCGACCACTCGCTGCCGTCGCCGACGTCGTCGGTGTTGATGCCGACATCGCGGTCGGCGCGGGGCACGGTGTAGTGCAACTGCAGGTATTTCTGCGCCGGAGAGGAGGGCAGCAGCGAGGTGATGTCGACGTCGGAGCCGGTGGCGACCTTCTCCCTCTGGCCCAGTGTCTGCTCATAGTAGCGGCGCAGCACCCGCTCGCCGGCAGGCTCGATGACCGCGTCGGAGAGCTTGTCGAAGCCCTTGCCGAACGCCTCGAGCGCCCCGGCGACAGTGTCACCGCGGGTCTGGACGATCACCGTGTTGCGCAGGTCATCCAACGACGATTGCAGTTGCCGCTTCTGCGCGGTGCGCAGTTGGGTCAACCGGTCGACAACCGCTCCCTGCAACGACTCACGTCCGGAGCGATACCCGATGGCACCGACCACCGCGGCCGACAGCACGCTGGTGACCAGCATCATCAGCAGCAGTTTCGACAGGATGCTGGCGCCGTGGCGGCGTGGGCCCCGCCGGCGCCGCCGCCGACGGCGTCTCGGGCCGGACTCGGTCTCGGCGGATTCTGGCGACGCGCTCATCGAATCCCTCACACCCTGGTCAGTTGTGTCCGGCCCTACCGAGGGGGAGCCTACCTTGAGGCCGCCGCGCCCGGAGCCTTAGCGCGAACGCCGATATCTCGCGGCGTAGAGCTCCTTCATCGGCTCGGCCAACTCCGGGGCGGGGCCGTCGACGACCGCGCGTGGCACCACGGTGGTGATCGGCAGGGGAGCGACCGGCGGGGTGGGCGCGCCCCACTCGCCGAGCCAATCGGCGAGCTGCGCCGCCGAGGTGGCGTAGACGATGCGTCCCAGCCCGACCCACGCGTGGGCGGCCGCACACATCGGGCAGTGTTCCCCGGAGGTGTAGACGATGGACCGGATGCGGTGCACCGGTGCGAGATTGGCCGCGGCCCAGTCGGCGATCGCGAATTCCGGATGTGCGGTGGCCTCGCCGTCGCCGGTGCGGTTGCGGTCCTCGACGAGGACCTGCCCATCGGGACCGACCAGCAGAGCCCCGAAGGGTTCGTCGCCGTGGTCGAGCGCCTCACCGGCCAACTCGACGCAGCGGGCCAGCCGCTGCCGGTCGGTGTCGCTGAGTGCCACACCGGCCAGTTTAGGGGTCGGTGTGGCACTCAGCGAGTCAGGCGAGTCAGCCGGCGGTGTCCGGCAGGGCCTCGGCGGCCAGCATCGCCTGGCCGACACCGGCGACGATCGAGGCGACCTTCAACGCCTCGAGCACCACCTCGCGGCTGAGCCCCTCCTCGCGCACGGTGTGCTCGTGGGCCGCCGTGCAGGCCGAGCAGCCGTTGACCATCGACACCGCGAAGCACCACAGCTCGAAGGTGGCCTTGCTCACGCCGGGGTTGCCGATGATGTTCATCCGCAGGCCCGGACGCAGGTCGTCGTACTTGCCGTCCAGGAAGTGCCGGCCACGGTAGAACACGTTGTTCATCCCCATGATCGACGCCGCGCCGAGAGCGGCCCGGTAGGCCTCGGCCGACAGGGTGTCCGCGGCCTCGGCGCCGATCTCGGCGAGCACCTTGGCGTTGCGTGTCGCCGCGGCGCAGCTGAGCAGCGTGCCCCAGAGCTGTTCCTCGTCGAGCACCGTGGTGCGGGTGATCGATCCGAGGTTGAGCTTGAGGTCCTTGGCGTACTCGGGCAGCGCCTCCTTGAGGTTGTCAACACTCATCGGCTACTCCTCAGACCGACTCTTTGAGCAACTCTCCGGCGTCCAGCGTCGGGTCACCCTTCTTCCAGTTGCAGGCGCACAGCTCGTCGGACTGCAGCGCGTCGAGCACCCGCAGCACCTCATCGACGTTGCGGCCGACCGAACCGGCGGTCACCGAGACGAACTGGATCTCGTTGTTGGGGTCGATGATGAAGGTGGCCCGGTCGGCCACCCCGTCGGCGTTGAGCACACCGGTCGCCTCGACCAGCTCCCGCTTGATGTCGGAGAGCATCGGGAACGGCAGCGTCTTGAGATCCTCGTGCTGGGCGCGCCACTGGAAGTGCACGAACTCGTTGTCGACCGAGGCGCCGAGCACCTGGGCGTCCCGGTCGGCGAACTCGTCGTTCAGCTTGCCGAACGCGGCGATCTCGGTCGGACAGACGAAGGTGAAGTCCTTCGGCCAGAAGAACACCACCCGCCACTTGCCCGGGTGGTCGTCGCTGGAGATCGTGGTGAAGTAGTCGTCCGGGGCGTTGGCGTTGACCTGGGACAGATCACCCGGGATCAGCGCGGTGAGCCGGTAGCTGGGGAACTGGTCGCCGATGGTCAGCAGGGACATAACACTCCTTCGTTGAGGTTGATCATCTTCGTCGCGAGATTTGCGGACCGTTGGGGGTCTGATCCCATCTTGCCGTAAAACCACTATAAATGAAAGGTGATACTTCAATCTATACTTATTGCTATGACCGATAAGACCTATCAACCTACCCTGGCGGGTCTGCGGGCCTTCGTCGCGGTCGCCGAGAACCATCATTTCAGCAGCGCCGCAACCAGTCTGGGGGTCAGCCAGTCCACGCTGTCGCAGGCCCTGGCCGCGCTGGAGGCCGGCCTCGCCGTTCACCTGGTCGAGCGCTCCACCCGCCAGGTGTTCTTGACCCCCGAAGGCCGTCGCCTGCTGCCGCACGCCCAGGCGGTGGTCGAGGCGGTCGGGGAGTTCTCCGCCGCGGCGGCCGGGTCGGTCGATCCGCTGCGCGGCACGCTGCGCCTGGGCCTGATCCCCACCGCCGCACCGTATGTGCTGCCGGCCATGCTCACCGGCCTGGCGCAGCGGCTGCCGGACCTGATGTTGCGGGTCGTGGAGGACCAGACCGACCGGCTGGTGACCACGCTGCGCGAGGGAGCACTGGACGCGGCGCTGATCGCGCTGCCCGCCGACTCGCCCGGGCTGACCGAGATCCCGATCTACGACGAAGATTTCGTCTTGGCGCTGCCGCCGGGGCATCGACTGGCCGGCAAACGCCGGGTCGAACCGAGCCTGCTCGGCCAGTTGCCCCTGTTGCTGCTCGACGAGGGCCACTGCCTGCGCGACCAGACCCTCGAGGTGTGCCGCGACGCCGGGGTGCGCGCCGAGGTGGCCGACACCCGGGCGGCCTCGCTGGCCACCGCCGTGCAGTGCGTGGCCGGAGGGCTGGGGGTGACGCTGATACCGGCGAGTGCGGTCGACGTCGAATCGGCGCGCAGCCGACTGGCGCTGGCGCAGTTCGCCACGCCACGGCCGAGCCGGCGCATCGGGTTGGTGTTTCGCTCCTCGAGCGGACGCGACGCGCACTACCGGCGACTCGCCGTGGTGGTCGCGGACGCGATCGGCCGTGACCCCGCCGTGCGCCGCATCGCCTAAGCTTTCCGTCGTGATATTGCAGATCGCCGATCGCCACCGAGTCCGCACCCTCACCCTGAACCGCCCCGAGGCGCTCAACGCGTTCAACGAGGCGCTCTACGACGCCACCACCGAGGCGCTGCTGGCCGCCGCCGACGACCCGGAGGTCGCGGTGGTGCTGCTCACCGGCGCGGGCCGGGCGTTCAGCGCCGGGACCGATCTCACCGAGATGCAGGCACGGGTCACCGACCCGGATTTCGTGCCCGGCCGGCACGGCTTCACCGGGCTCATCGACGCCTTGGCCCGCTTTCCCAAACCACTGCTGTGCGCCGTCAACGGCGTGGGACTGGGGATCGGCGCCACCGTGCTCGGCCACGCCGACCTGGCGTTCATGGCCACCACCGCACGGCTCAAGTGCCCGTTCACCAGCCTGGGGGTCGCGCCGGAGGCGGCGTCGTCGTATCTGCTGCCCCAGCTGATCGGCCGGCAGAACGCGGCCTGGATGCTGCTGTCCTCGGAGTGGATCGACGCCGCGGAAGCGCAGCGCATGGGTCTGGTCTACCGAGTCTGCGAACCCGACGAGTTGCTCGACCAGGCGCGTCGGCACGCCGAGATCCTCGCGTCGCGGCCGGTCGCCAGCCTGATGGCGGTCAAACGCACGATGATGGCGCCGCACCGCGGGCAGATCACCACGGCCAGCGAGCGGGAGAACGCCGAGTTCGCCGAACTGCTGGGCGCGCAGGCCAACGCGGCGGCGTTGGCGGAGTTCGCCGGGCGCCGCGCCGACTAACCGCGACGCGGGTGCGGGCGACGCTCAGACGACCTGGAGCAGTCGCGCGTCGGGCGGGCAGACGGCCTCGGCGAACTCGTCGGACGCCGAGGCGATGATCGAGCGCACCGTGCAGCGGCACCGGCCGCAATCGGACCCGGCACCGCACATCGCCGCGACCTCCTTGGAGTTCGACGCCCCGGCAGCCACCGCGTCGGACACGGTCTGGGCGGTAGCCCCGACGCACAGACACACATACATCAACGCATCTCCACTGCTGGTCACCTAAGCGCGCCGACCTCGCCGACGAACCCGGAGAAGTTCTTGTTAGTGCAGTCTAACCTAACTCGATTAGTGCAGTCTAACCTAACTTTCGATACGGCTGTGACCTGGCCTTTCACGGCGTTTCGGGCCGACGCGCGCACCGCTGCGAAACCCGGCGCGGCCGCGGCCGGAGTGCACTAAATTTGACGGTGGCAGCCCCACGATGGCGCACAGCCCGCGCCGTCGATGCCGTTCGACACCTGAGGATGAGGAGTGAGCACCATGCAGGGCGACCCTGACGTATTACGTCTGCTCAACGAACAACTGACCAGCGAACTCACCGCGATCAACCAGTATTTCCTGCATTCGAAGATGCAGGAGAACTGGGGTTTCACCGAGGTGGCCGGCCACACCCGCGCCGAATCCTTCGAGGAGATGCGCCACGCGGAGTCGATCACCGACCGGATTCTGCTGCTCGACGGCCTGCCGAACTACCAACGGATCGGCTCGCTGCGCATCGGCCAGACCCTGCGCGAACAGTTCGAGAGCGACCTGGCGATCGAACTGGACGTGGTCGACCGGCTCAAGCCGGGCATCGTGATGTGCCGGGAGAAACAGGACAGCACCAGTGCCACCCTGCTGGAGCACATTCTGGCCGAGGAGGAGAAGCACATCGACTACCTGCAGACCCAACTGGAGCTGATGGACAAACTCGGCGAAGAGCTCTACCTGGCGCAGTGCGTCTCCCGGCCGCCCTCCTAGGCCTCCTGGGCGCCGGCGTCGCGGCGGCGGCCGCGGCGCTGGTGGCCGGCCGTACCCGCGCGCAGCGGAACACCCGGCGGGTCGCCCCGCCGTTCACCCCGCAGTGGACACCGGGACCGCCCCGCTACGGCGTGGGGGTGCGCCACAACGTGGCGGTGCCGATGAGCGACGGCGTGGTGTTACGCGCCGAGGTGCACTATCCCACCGACCCGGCGACCGGCGCGGCCGCGCCGGGGCCGTTCCCGGTGCTGGTGTGTGTGACGCCCTACGGCAAGAAGGCGCCGCCGCCGGCCGCGCAACTCGGTGGGGGCGCCAGCCCCTACCTGATCACCCGCGGCTACATCGAGGTGCTCGTCGACGTGCGCGGCACCGGCGCCTCCGACGGTGCCTTCGAGATGTTCGGCGCACGCCAGACCCGCGACGGGGTGGAGCTGGTCGACTGGGCGGCCACGCTGCCGCACGCCAGCGGTCGGGTCGGCCTGTTCGGGCTGTCCTACCTGGGGATCAACCAGCTGTTCACCGCCGCCGCGGTCGGCCCGGACTCGCCGTTGCGGGCGATCTTCCCGGTGATGGCGGCCACCGACTTCTACCGCGACGCCGCCACCATGGGCGGGGTGCCGCACCTGTGGGCGATCCGTGGCTACGCCGCGGCCTACCGGCTGCTCAACGTGATCAACCCCACCCTGGAGGCGCTCACCGGCGGGGGCCATCCCCGCCCGAGGTCGGGAGGCTGGGCGGCGGTGCGCCGGCGCGGCCGCACCCAGCGCGGCTATTTCGGGCCGCTCGCCGCCGACGTCCGCGGCGGGGGAGACACCGCCTTCGACGGACCGTTCTGGGACAGCATGCGCCCGTCGGAGGTGCTCGGCGACATCGCGGCCAACGGGGTGGCGGTGCTGCTCACCGGGGGCTGGCACGACGCCTTCCAACGGGCGGCTCCGCTGAATTACGCGGGGCTGCAGAACGCCGCCGCCGGTCGCGACGTGCACGCGCCGATGCAGCCCGGTCAGCCGATCGCCGAGCGGATCAAGCTGGTGATGGGGCCCTGGTACCACGTCTCTGACTACGGCGGGATGCACCTGGACGCGCTGCAGCTGCGGTGGTTCGATCACTGGCTCAAAGACGACGCGGATGCGGCGCTTCCCGACGCCCCGTTGACGTTTCGGCCGATCGGCAGTCCGCACTGGCTGCGGGCCCGCGAATACCCGCTGCCCGAGGCGGTGCCCACCCGCCTCTACCTGTCGGAGTCGGGCCGGTTGGCCGAGACCGCCGACGTCGAGACCTCGGCGGCCACCATGGTGTTCCGGTCCCGGGGCCCGGTCTCGGGGCGCAGCCTGGAACAGTGGAGCCTCGGCTTGGGAAGTTTCGCGGTCGGCCGCAGCGGTGGGCGGATCCGCTACGACCGCGACAACCGGCGGCTCCAGCGCGGGGCGCTGACCTACACCACCGCCGCGGTGCCGGCGCCGGTGCTGGTCGCCGGGCCGATCGCGTTGACGTTGTATGCGCGGGCCTCCACCACCGAGGCCCTGTGGGTGGCCCATCTCGACGACGTGGCCCCCGACGGGGTCAGCCGTCCGCTGACCCAGGGTGCTCTGCTCGGCTCGCACCGGGCGCTGGACCCGCGGCGGTCCTGGTATCTGCCCGACGGCACGGTGCTGCGGCCCCACCACCTGAGCACCCGTGCGGCCTGCGCACCGGTGGAGCCCGGCGTGCTGACCCGCTACGACCTGGAGATCTTCCCGACGGCGGCCTGGCTGCGCGCCGGGCACCGGCTGCGGCTGACCGTGACCAGTTTCGATTTTCCGCAGCTGGTGCCCGCCCGCCCGGCCCAGCGGGCCCTCGCCGGCGGGCGCTATGAGCTCCAGCAGGGCGGTGCCGAGGCGTCCTATCTGCTGGTCCCGCTCGTCGACGCCGACACGCTGCGGTGAGCCGCGGCGAGGGGCTCAGGCGGCCTCGGCGACGGCTTTGATGCGCTCGAGGGTGCGGGTCATGTCGCGGATGTTGCGGCGGCGACGGAGCCAACCGCCGAACACCCAGTAGTAGACGGCGGTGAGCGCGGAGTCGGCCAGCCGGAACGATTCGGTGACCGCCACGCCGTCGCCGTCGGGGTGCAGCCGGTACAGCCAGGTGTTGATGGGTCGGTCCCCGGCGAGCACGGCGAAACCGAACTCGCGCCCCGGCTCGCAGGCGGTCACGCGGCAGGTCGTCCAGTAGACCGGTCCGATGCCGTTGCGTTTGACGTGCCCGCGGAACCGCGCGCCCAGCGCCGGGCCGCTCGCCCCGTCGAGCCACTCCGCCTCGAAGGTCTCCGGGGAGTACCGCCCGATGTTGCCGATATCGGCGATGAGGTTCCAGACCGCCTCCGGGGTGGCGTTCATGTGGACGGTGGCCGCTCCCTGCATTCCTGCCATGGCTCGATCCAACCACGCCGGTGGCCCTCACCGCCCGGGGCTGAACAGCCCGATGATCTCGGTGACGCTGTTGACCAGGTAGGAACCCGGGGTGCGCGCCGGCGCCGACCAGCGCGCAGACGGCCCGGCCCGGTGGTTCGCGCACGTGGGCCAGGCTTGCGGGCCCTGGTTGGCCAGAATCCGGTCGGCGACCCGGATCTGCTGTTCGCGGCTGGCGGTGGCCGGCGACCCGGCGCCGCCGTGGGCCGCCCAGGTCGCCTGGCTGATCTGCAGGCCCCCGTAGAAGCCGTTGCCGGTGTTGGCCGACCAGTTGCCGCCGGATTCGCACTGCGCGATCGAGTCCCAGTTGACCGAGCCGCCGGTGTCGGCGGCCGCGGACCCGGTCGACAGCGCCAACCCCGCGGCGGCCATGGCGCCGACAACGGCGGTCTGGGTGACGAGGCTGCGCACACGGTTCATGCCCGGTGTGTCGCAACTTGTGCGCAAAGTGTTACCGGCGCGTTATTGACCTCGCGCCGATCAGTCGTCCTCGAGGTTGTCGTGGCGCACCACCCGCACGCGGCCGCGCCCCAAGCACGCCGCGTAGCCGTGGTACTTGCAGTACAGCTCCCACGACGGCCCCGAGGCGGGGATGACCTCGATGTGATGCCCGGTGGCGAACTCGATGCGCAGGACACCGTCGTCGTCGAAGGCGAAACCGGTGCACTGGGTGCCGGCGAAGTCGAACAGCGGGCGTTGCGCGGCGGTCGCGGCCCGCGGGTCGACGGTGACGACCTCGGCGGGCTGGCGCCGCGTCGGCGGCAGGCCCAACCGGATCGGCACCGAGATGACCAGCTCGTTATACCCGTCCAGGCTCAACACCAGCCCGTCACGAAACGCGATCCGATCGACCGCGCACCCTTCGATCCACGGCCCGACCGCCGTCCGATCGGCCATACCCCCATCTTGCCGGTTTCTGGGCGCCAGGCAAGAGCGCGACGAGAAAACCCCGGCCGGTTCTCACCCGGCCGGGGTTTTCTTCGTTGCGTG
This sequence comes from Mycolicibacillus parakoreensis, assembly GCF_022370835.2. Next base: position 1,734,299 of record NZ_CP092365.1, on the reverse strand, counting down.
GTGCGCGTCAGGCAGCGCCGAGGTGGCTCTGCAGGTCCGGCTTCATCTCCTGAAGCTGAGCACCCCAGTACTCCCAGCTGTGCGTGCCGTAGTTCGGGAAGTCGAACACCGCGTTGTGACCACCGGCGGCCTCGTAGGCCTGCTGGAACTTCTCGTTCTGGCCGATCATGAAGTTGCCCTCCAGGAAGGTGGCCGGAATGTTGTCACCACCCAACTCATTGGGCGTGCCGTTCCCGCAGTACACCCAGAGGCGCGTGTTGTTGGCGACCAGCTTGGCCACGTTCACGGTCGGGTCGTTGCGCTGCCAGGCCGGGTCGTCGTCCGGGCCCCACATGTCTTCCTTCTCGTAGCCACCGGCGTCACCCATGGCCAGACCGATCCAGCCCTTGCCCTCCGACGGGTTGACGTAGCCCGACAGCGAACCGGCGTAGGTGAACTGGTTCGGGTGGTAGATCGCCAGCGTCATCGCCGAGGAGCCCGCCATCGAGAGGCCGACCGCGGCGTTGGTGCTCTGGCTCACGCCGTACTGCGATGCCAGGAACTGGGGCAGTTCGCTGGTGAGGAAGGTCTCCCACTTGTAGGTGGTGCAGCCGTCATTACCGCAGGCCGGCTTGTACCAGTCGGAGTAGAAGCTGGACTGCCCACCGACCGGCATGATGACCGAGAGACCGGATTCGTAGTACCACTCGAAGGCGGCGGTGTTGATGTCCCAGCCGTTGTAGTCGTCCTGGGCGCGCATCCCGTCGAGCAGGTAGAGGCCCGGCGAGCCCTCGCCACCGCTTTGGAACTGCACCTTGATGTCGTGGCCCATCGAGGCCGACGGCACCTGCAGGTACTCCACCGGGAGACCGGGCCGGGAGAACGCCCCCGCAGTCGCCGATCCTCCGACCAATCCGATCAAGCCGGGCAGCGCGGCGGCCGTCACGGCACTGATCATCAGCCGGCGAACCCAGCTGCGTTTATTTTCGCTGACGTGTCCCATACCTAACCTTTACAATCGGGGGCGTTCGTAAGCCGCGGTGGAATTTACCGTGACGGAACCGAAATGTCGATTCGACCACCCCGATTGGTCCAGCGCAACATTTCGATTCGGTCACAAACACCGACCGTCGACTCCCATTGATGATAGGGGCAGGCGGTGGCGGCTGCGCCACCGGCCGCGTAGGCTCGGCGAGCGTTAAGCCGAATAGAACCAGCGTCCACGCGGTCGGCTTCGGTGCCCATTACATCCCCATCTTGGTGCAAACCTGCTGGGTGGCGCCATCATACCGGCCGGTGACGCGATGTGAGGTGGGAGATTTTGGATACGGTACTAGGGCTGTCGCTGACGCCGGGGACCGCCGAGGTGGTCGCCGTCGACGGTCGCGAGGCGCGCGGCAGCGTGGTGTACCAGACACTGCTCGACACGCCCGCCGCCGGCGGCGCGGCCGCAGTCGAGGTCGCCGGCGAGGTCGTCGAGGCCGTACTGCAGGCCCGGGCCGAGACCGCCGAGCGAGATCGACAGGTCCACGCCCTCGGGGTGACCTGGACCGACGACGCGGCCACCACCGCCGCGCTGGTGCTGGAGAAGCTGACCCGGGCCGGGGTGGCCAACGTGGTCGCGGTGCGGTTCGCGCAGGCCACCGAGGCGGCGCCGGGGCAGCAGGCCGTCGGCGCCGCCCGCGAGGCCACCCGTAACCCCGCGTTTCCGCACGTCACCGCCGTGGACATGGCGCGGCGCCCCGCCGCGCAGACGCGACCGACGCCCCAGTCGCTGCAGTACGCCGGGGCGGCGGCGACGCTGGTCGTCGGCGCGTTGACGTTCGTGGTGTCGCTGTCGCTGGCGGTGAGCCTGCAGAACACCCCGGAGCGGGAGGTGGGACCCATCGAACGGGTCGCCACCACCACCGAACCCACCGTGGAGCGCAGTGTGTCCCCACCGCCGGAACCGACGGTCGCGCCGGTGGATGTGCACGAACCGGCGCAGCCCGAGGCTCCCGCGCCTTGGGCGCCCGAGGACTCTGAGGTGCCCGAGGAGCAGACGCCCGAGGAGCAGGCTTTTGAGCCGGCCCCCGAGGAGGGCGCCGACCAGCCGCTCCCGCCGCCGGTCGAGCCCGAGCAGCCCGCCGAGTAGGGGCCTCAACGGCGGGTTCGGTAGTCCACCTGCCAGTGTTTGATCCCGTTGAGCCAGCCCGAGCGCAGCCGGTCGGGCCGGCTCAACGGCAACAGGTCGGGCATGTGGTCGGCGATCGCCTCGAATTGCAGCTGGATGGTCATGCGCGCCAGGTGGGTGCCGATGCAGTAGTGCGCCCCGGTGCCGCCGAACCCGACGTGCGGGTTGGGGTCGCGGGTGATGTCGAACGAGAACGGGTCGTCGAAGACCTCCTCGTCGAAGTTCGCCGACCGGTAGAACATCACCACCCGCTGGCCCTTTTTGATCTTGACCCCCGACAGCTCGGTGTCCTCGAGCGCGGTGCGCTGAAACGACGTCACCGGGGTGGCCCACCGCACGATCTCGTCGGCGGTGGTCTGCGGGCGCTCGCGTGTGAACAACTCCCACTGCTCGGGGTGCTCGGTGAACGCCATCATGCCCTGGGTGATCGAGTTGCGGGTGGTCTCGTTGCCGGCGACGGCCAGCAGCACCACGAAGAACCCGAACTCGTCGTCGGAGAGCTTCTCGCCGTCGATGTCGGCCTCCACCAGGGTGGTCACGATGTCGGCGCCGGGGTCGCGCTGCTTGATCCGGGCCAGCTGCATGGCATAGCCGATCAATTCGGCGGCGGCGGTCTGCGGGTCGTAGCGCTCGAACTCGGGGTCCTCGGCCCCGACCAGTTCGTTCGACCAGTCGAAGAGTTTCGTGCGGTCGTCCTGCGGCACACCGAGCAGCCCGGCGATCGCCTGCAGCGGCAGCTCGCTGGCCACCTGCTCGACGAAGTCCCCCGAGCCGCACGCCGCGGCCTCGCGGGCGATCGTCTGGGCCCGCTCGGTGAGGTCGCCGCGCAGCCGTTCGATCACCCGCGGGGTGAACCCGCGGGAGATGATGCGCCGCAGCCGGGTGTGCGCCGGGGCGTCCATGTTCAACAGCACGAACCGGCCGGCCTCGCGCTGCTGGCCGGTGGTGCCCTCCTTGTAGCGCGGCAGCGCCGTGTTGACCAGGCTGGAGAACACGTCGGACCGTCGCGAGACGTCCTTGACGTCGCGGTGTTTGGTGATCACCCAGAATCCACCGTCGCCGAACCCCCGGTCGGGCGGCTGGGCGTTCCACCAGATCGGTGCGGTGGCCCGCAGTTCGGCCAACTCCGCCACCGGTATGCGCTCGGCGTAGACGTCCGGGTCGGTGAAGTCGAACCCGGCCGGCAGTGTCGGCTCCGCGGCGTGCGGTGCCCGTGTGGACTGCAACGCCATCGTCTTTGATGTAACCACGCGGCGAGGTCCGGCGCAGGTGTTTCGCCGTTACCCGCCCGGGGTCTCGGGGATGTCCTTGAGTCGGGTGGCGCCAAACGACACGGTCACGGTGTCGGCAACCTTCACCAGGCCCATCAGCGTCACCGGGGGCCGCATCCCGAATGCGGTCTGGCTGATTGACGTGCGCGCCGTCATCGCCCAGAAGTCGCCGAGGTCGCCGGCGGCCACGTCGATGGGGTGACGGCGCGACCGGCCGCCCAGGCTCAGAGTGCCGTCCAGGCGGTAACCGTCGGTCTGTGCGGTGATGCGATCAGCGGTGTAGGCGATCTCGGGGAATTCGCCGGCGCGCAGTGCCGCGAGCGCCCGGGCGCGCAGCAGCGTCTTCTGCGGTCCCACCAGTGGGCCCAGCCCGCCCGCACCGCGACGCACCTGCAGCGAGGCCACCGCCACCTGCACCCGGATCGCGGCGGGCTCACCGCCGCGCCAGTGCAGGCTCGCCTGCCAGTCGGGCATCGCGAGGGTCAATCGGTGCCCGAGCCACGCGGCGCTGCCGGTCACGTCGGTGTGGACGAGCAACTCACCGTCGGTCCCCTCGAAGGTCCACACCGGGTCGGCCATCGGATGATTATCGCAGCAGCAACCGCGCAGATTTCTCCATTTGGTCCGCAATCTGTTGGTAGGAGCCGTATCCCATGCCCGCGCGCAACAATGCCCCGGCATACAGCAACTCCAACGAGGCGACCCGGTCGCCCTCGTCGCCCGCGCCCAGCGCGGCGGCGAGTCGGCCGCGGATCTCGGCGCCGATCCGCAGGCGCAGGTGCTCGACGTCGGGGTCCTTGCCCAGCAGTGCACCGGTCACCGCCGCGGCGAGTTCAGGGTCGTCGGCGAGCAGCAACGCGACGTGGCGCAACACCGCGATCACCCGTTCGATCGGGTCGGCAGAGGCGCACGGCGGCACCGGCGTGGCCGCCAACCGACGCCAGAACACCTCGGCGACCAGGTGTTCCTTGGAGGAGAAATAGGTGTAGGCGGTGGCCGCCCCGACGCCCGCCTCGGCGGCGACCATCCGAATCGTCAGACCCGCGAAGCCTTCCCGGCCGAGCACATCGAGGGCGGCCCGGCCCAGCCGTTCCACGGTCGCGGCCTGCTTGGCGGAGAGCCGACGGCGGGTCGACTCCCGCGCGACCGGACTGGACATGTGTCCGGACTATAAGTCGATTCGGGCCGGACCGCAACGCTGCCCGCCCGCACCGGGCGAGTCTTACCCGCTCAGCGCGGTCACCGTGGCGGCGAACATGGTCTGTTTGATCGCCCCCAGGGTGCCCTGGTCCTTGCCGGCCAGCGGCCGCAGCCGGTCGACGGCGGCGGCGGTGACCGCGCCTTCGGCAGCGGTGGCGTCGACGATGCCGGCCGCCAGCGCCTGCTCGCCGCCGAAGCGGTGACCGGTGGTCATCGCCATAACGGCGGCCTGCGGGGTCAGCTTGGCCTGGATCAGGGCGGCCATTCCGGCACTGAACGGAATGCGGATGTCGACCTCGGGCAGGCAGAAGAAGCCGCGGTCGGTGCGCATCACCCGGAAGTCGTGGGCCAGCGCCAGCATCGCCCCGGCACCGAAGGCATGGCCGCCGACCGCCGCCGCGGTCGGCACCGGCAGGGTGAGCATCCGGGCCAGTAACCGCTGGACTCGACCCACGTACCATCCGGTGCGCTCACCGTGATCGCGCAGCCACGCCAGATCCAGGCCGTTGGTGTAGAACTTCGTGCCGGCGGTGGTGACCAGCCCCGCGGCGTCGGCCGCCAGAACCTCGTCGAGGTGGGCGTCGAGGTCATCGAGAAAAGCGGGGGAGAAGCGGTTCTCGTCGGCGCCCAGATGCAGCACCGCCACCGCGTCCTCGTAGTGCAGCGTGATCGTCATCGCGGTCCTCTCACCGTCGTCGGGTGCGGTCGGGGGGTCCGACCGCGGCCACCGCCCGGACGGCGGCGCGCAACTGTTGGCGGGCGGCGACGTGGGTCAGCCGCCCCCGGGTGAGCAGGATCGCGGTCGGCAGGTCGACGACGCAGGTGGTGATCACCGCGACGGCCGCGCCGTCGCGGCGGCGCCACATCCGGTCGGCCAGATCGGCGAGCACCTCGACCAGCCGGTCCTGCACGGCGGTGAGTTCGCCGACCAACGCGGCGGGCACCCCGGCGGCGACCAGATCGGGCCGATCCAGTGCCAGCAGCACCGCGGCGGAGCCCGGGTGCCGCTCGGCGAGCACGGCGGCCGCCTCGGCCGCGACCACGACCGATTCCACCGGATCGGCGTCGGCGGCTGCGGTGATCTGGCTGCGTTGGATGTCGAGGAACCGGTGGGCCGCCCGCAGCCAGGCGTGTCCCAGGATCGCCGCGCGTGATCCGAACGCGTGGTAGATGGCGCCGTTGGAGACCCCGCTGGCCCTCGCGAGCGCGCGGATGGTCACCGCCGCGGTCCCGGAACGGGTGGTGAGGTCCTCGACGGCGTCGAGAATCGACTCGAGGTCGTGGCGGCGGGGGCGCGGCACCGAAACACCATAACAGAACGTGCGCTCTACAACGGGTGTCGCGGCCCGGTTGGACCATTCCGGTCACCGGCGGTGGTCGGGCGGTTAGGCTTTGGCGCAGCATGCGCGCAGCGGCGCACCCGCCCGGACCCGAAGGCAGAACATGATTCGCGAGGTTGTCATCGCCGCGGCCCTCACCGCCGGCACCGCGGCCGGGATCGGCGTGGCGGCGATCGGCGGGGCGGCGCCCAGCGCCGCCGAACCCGGAGGCCACTACGACACCGACGTGCCCGGCATGAACGATCAGGCGTCGCTGGGCGCGCCGTGCCACAGCTGGGAGCGATTCATCTTCGGTCGCGGCCCCGGCGGGGAGACCCTGGCCTGCCACTGGATCCCCAACCAGGGGCCACCGTGGGACCCGCCGACCACCGGCTTCTGGGTGGCGTCGCCGCCGATCCGCGGTGTCCAGGAGGTGGGCGCGCCGTGCCCGGATCCCGCGCGCAGCCAGGTCTCGGCGCAGTCGCCCGACGGGTTGCCGATGCTGTGCACCGAGCGCGGGTGGCAGCCCGGCTGGTTCACCGGTGGGGCCGGCCCCTACGCGCCGCCCGGATTCCACCAGCCCTGAGCAGCGCCCCGGCTCACCGCACCGGGTTTCCCGCTAAAATCAATCGTGAGCTGCGAACGAAGAGGAGAGGCTCATGGCTTTCAACCCCAAAGACGCGCTGGAGTCGGCGCGTGACATCGCCACCCACGCCGTCGAGAAGGCGTCCGACATCGTCGAGAACGCCGGCGACATCATCCGCGGCGACGTCTCCGGCGGCGTGAACGGCATCGTCGAGAACTCGTTGGACATCGGCAGCCACACGATCGAGAAGGTCAAGGAGATGGCGACCGGTCGCGACGACGACGAGATCTGACCGCCGCGACCGGACAGACCACCCGTCGCGGCCGCGACGGGTCTCCGGGACGCTTTAAGCGCCGGCCGCCTCGTTGAGTTCGTCGAGGCGGCCGCTGGCCTCCAGGTACTCCTGGACCCAGCGTTCGATCACCGTGGCGGTCTTGTCCACCTTGGTGAACTGACCGACCACCTGGCCGACCGGGTTGAATGCGACGTCGACGGTCTCGTTGGGGTATTTGTGGGTGGCTTTGACCGCCATTCCCGAGACCATGTACTGCAGCGGCATGCCCAGCGGCTCCGGATTGCCCGGAGTCTCCCAGGCCTCGGTCCACTCGTTGCGCAGCATCCGGCACGGCTTGCCGGTGAATGATCGGCTGCGCACCGTATCGCGGCTGGAGGCCTTGGCGTAGGCCGCCTGCTGCACGGGGGTGTTCTCGGCCTCTTCGACCATCAGCCACTGCGATCCGGTCCAGGCGCCCTGGGTACCCAGCGCCAACGCCGCCGCGATCTGCTGGCCGCTGCCGATCCCGCCGGCCGCCAACACCGGGGTGGGCGCAACCTCCTTGACGACCTGCGGCCACAACACGATCGAGCCGACCTCACCGCAGTGACCGCCGCCCTCGCCGCCCTGGGCGATGATGATGTCGACGCCGGCGTCGGCGTGTTTACGTGCCTGCGACGGGGACCCGCAGAGCGCGGCGACCTTGCGTCCCGCGGCATGGATGTGGTCGATCATGTCCGCCGGAGGGGTACCGAGCGCATTGGCGATCAGCGTCATTTTCGGGTGCCGCAACGCGATCTCGACCTGCGGGGTGGCGGTGGCCTCGGTCCACCCGAGCAGCTGCAGGGCGTTGTCGTCGGCGTCGTCGACCGGCACCCCGTGGTCGGCGAGGATCTTGCGGCCGAATTCCAGATGCTCGGCGGGCACCATCGACTGCAGCATCGTGGTGAGCTCCTCGCCGGAGAGGTTGGCGTCCATGCCCTCGTACTTGTTCGGGATGACGATGTCGACCCCGTACGGGTGATCGCCGATGTTCTCGTCGATCCAGTTCAACTCGATCTCCAGCTGTTCGGGAGTGAACCCGACCGCCCCGAGCACCCCGAATCCACCGGCTTTGCTCACCGCCACCACCACGTCACGGCAATGGGTGAAGGCGAAAATCGGGAACTCGATGCCGAGTTCGTCGCAGATGGGAGTGTGCATCGGTGGATCCTTACCGGGGGCGGGGGAGAAAAAATGTAACGCGTTCTAGTTTAGTCCCCCCGCGGGCCGACAATGCAAATGTGGGGCGCTCACCGCCGCGTGGCATGCACGTACTGCGAGCGCAGCACCCGGTCGACGGCCACCATCACCGCCGGGGGACTCGCACCGTGATCGGCTTGCAGGTCCAGCGTCGTCCCCACCCGGGTCAGCGCCCACCCGTGGCGCTCGAGCCAGTCGGCGGGGTCGGCGCGCTGCTCCGGAGGGTGGGTCAGCGCCGAGAAGTCCACGTCCCGGAAGATCTGCAGCCCGGGGTGCTCGGCGGTGACCGCGGCGAACTGCTCGGCGTCGAAGTGCGAGCCCAGCGCACCGATCGCGATCCGGCTGCCCGCCGCGGAGAGCGTGGTGAGCGCGGTCAGCAGCGCGTCCTGGTCGGCACCGGTCAGATAGGGCAGCACGCCCTCCACCGACCAGGCGCACGGCCGGCCGGGCTCGAACCCGGCGGCCAGCAGCGACTCGGCCCACGGCCCGCGAAGATCCGCGCCGATCGGGACCCGGCGGGTGGCCGGCCGGGCGCCCCGCTCGGCGAGCACGGCGGTTTTGAACCGCAGCACCGCCGGCTGGTCGACCTCGAACACGACGCTCTCGTCCGGCCAGCCCAGCCGGTAGCACCGGGTGTCCAGGCCGGCCCCGAGGATCACCGCCTGCGCGATCCCGGCCGCCGAGGCGGCGGTGAAGAACTCGTCGAAGAACCGAGTCTGCACTCCGTAGAGCGTGGGGAACACCGCGGTGTCGGCGGTGGGCGCCGCGTCGAGCAACCCGCTCAGATAGGGGTCGGCGGCGGCCTCGACGAACGCCCGGGCCCAGTCGTCGGCGGCCACCGGGTCGGGCCCGGCGGTGTGCAGCGCACGCCAGGCGGCCACCACCAGCGCGGTGTAGCCGACACCGGTGTGGATGTCCCACCGGTCGTCGTCGGCGCGTGGTGTCATCGCCTCAGGACCGCAGCGCCGCGTCGAACGCCTGCTCGGCCGGCGCACCGTGCACGGCGAACACGATCCGACGCAGCGCGGTGGGGCGGTGGGCGCGTACCGCGGTGACCATCAGCCGGGCCGCCTCGCCGAGCGGGAACCCACCGACCCCGGTGCCGAAGGCGACCAGCGCCAGCGAGGCGCACTGCAGATCCTCGGCGATGGCCAGGGTCGATGCGGTAGCGGCGGCGATGATCTCCGCCGAGGTCGGTCCGCCGAGTTCCATCGTCGCCGCGTGGATCACATACCGGGCGGGCAGCGCCCCGGCGGTGGTGGCCACGGCCTCGCCGAGTCCGATCGGGGCCTTTCGCCGCGACTCCTCGACCAAGGCCGGGCCGGCCGCCCGGGCGATGGCCGCGGCCACCCCGCCGCCGTGGCGCAGGCCGGTGTTGGCCGCGTTGGTGATCGCATCGACCGCGAGTGTGGTGATGTCGACCTGGGCGACTTCCAGCTCCATGCCCGCCGCACTCACCCCCACAGAGCCGCCCACCCGAACCCCGCGATCCGGCGCGCGGTGCTGCGCTGGTCGGGGCGCGGCATCCGCAGCACCGGCCACTGCCGTTCGGCGGCCGTCGTGGCCAGCCCCGAGCGGGGGTTGACCGGGCGAGGCCGGCCCACCAACGTCATCAGCGCCACGTCCTCGTCGCCGTCGGCGTAGAAATAACTGTGCTGCAAATCGATCTCCCGTTCTGCGCAGAATTGTTGTACGGCAACGGCTTTCTGCTTCCCCCAGACGACCGGAGTCCGGACGCCGCCGGTGAGCAGTCCGGACCGGTCGAGCTCGAAGTGATTGCACACCACGTGCGGGATGTCGAGGAACCGGGCGACCGGCTCGGCGTGGATGGTCAACGCCGACGAGCTGAGCACCACGGTGTGGCCGCGACGCTGATGGGCGTGCACGATCTCGCGCATCAGCGGATAGACCCGATCGATGATGCGGTGGGTGAACAACCAGTCACCGAGGGAGTCGAGGGTGGCGATCGACTCACCCCGCAGATACCCGGCGGCGCGCACCAGCAACCGGTCGAACTGGATGCGCCCGAGTCGGTAGCGCGTCGCCGCCTCGATGACCCCGAGGATCTCACCGATCCTGGCCTGCCGCAGCCGGATCCGGTGGCCGGCGTGCGCGGTCGCGGTGAACCCGGCGACCAAGGTGCCGTCCAGGTCGAAGAAGGCGCCGATGTGCGGCCCGGGCGGACTCGCCGCGATCTGGGCCACCGCGTCGTGTGGCGTCACCGTCGTCGTCGGCTCGGTCATCGGTCGGTGTCGCTACCCGTCGGCGTGATCCCAGGCGTCGGCCAGCGTGGTCAAGATCTCCTCGGCGCGCCCGAGTCCGCCCAGGTGACTCTCGCCGGGCATCGGGTACATCTTGGCGTGGGGCAGCCGGGCGACGACGTGCTCACCGTGGGAGAACGGGATGATGTGGTCGGCGTCGCCGTGCCACCAGTGCACCGGAACGCCGACGTCGACGAGCCGGAAACCCCAGTCGCGCGCGAACACCACCGCGTCGGCGAACGGCGCCGCCAGCTGTTTGCGGCTGCCGTTGAGCAGGTCGTCGAGGAACATCGCCTTGAACTCCGGGCGCGCCAGCAGCTGGCGGTCCCCCTCCGGGGAGATCCGGCCGTACAGCCACACGGCAGGGGAGGCGACCGGCCTGATCAGCCGGATCACGCCACTGGCGACGACGCTGAGCGGCCCGCCGGCCACCTCGATGACCGGGGAGGCGATCGCGGCGAGCGTCATCAACCCGCTGGATAGACCGTCGGGGCCGGTGGAGGGCGCGACCCCGCCGAGCACCCCGGCGGCGACGACCCGGTCCGGCATGGCCGCCGCGCAGGCCAGCGTGTAGGGCCCGCCGCCGGACAGGCCGATGATCGCCATCTTCTGCACACCCAGCGTGTCAGCCATGGTGCGCAGGTCGCCGGCGAACTGCAGCACGGTTTCGTACTGGTAGGGCGTGGAGGAGCCGATCCCGGGCCGGTCGACCCCGATCAGGCGGATGTTCTCGCGTTCGGCGAACAGCCGCGCCTCCAGCGGGATCTGCCGGCGGGCCCCCGGGGTGCCGTGCAGCCAGAACATCGCGCGCCCCTGGGGCGCGCCGAACTCCGCGAAGCCGAGTTGACGTCCCTCACCGACAGCAACGTTGCCCTCCAACTTGGGCCGGGCGATTGCGACCACCATGAACAAGAGTGTGACATGGACAACCCCGCCGCAACACCTTGCTCCATTTCGCGACGACAAATAGCGTAATGAGGCATGGCGTCGCGCAGCCGTTTCTCCGGTCGGCCGTTTCACACCCCCACGGCCGAGATCGCGGCGGCACTGGAGCAGCTCAGCGTCCCGACGCTGCTGTTGTCGCTGGTCCATCTGACCGGCGACCCCCGGTTCATCCGGGAATTCCGGCCGGCCGGGTCCTTCCTCAACGAGATCCAGGGCTTCATGTCCGAGGAGGACAAGGCGCGCGCTCGCGCCGAAGCGCTCGCGGTACTGACCGACTACCGCGACCGCGGCTGCCCGCAGCCGGCACCGCTTGGCGCCGAGCTGATCAAGGAGATGATGGATTGGGCGGCGTGCGAGACGGTGCCCGAGCGGTATCTGGAGTTGTTGGCCGAAGAACTCGATCTCGACGGCGCCGACCCGCGCCGCCCCGAGCCGCTCCCTCCCGAGCAGGTCGGCGACCTGTCGGTGCTGGTGATCGGCTGCGGACAGTCGGGGTTACTGGCCGGGATCCGCCTGCAACAGGCCGGGATCCCGTTCACGATCGTGGAGAAGAATGCCGGGCCGGGCGGCACCTGGTGGGAGAACACCTACCCGGGCGCCCGCGTCGACATCGCCAACCACTTCTACTGCTACAGCTTCGAACCCAATCACGACTGGACGCACTACTTCGCCGAGCAACCGGAGCTGCGCCGCTATTTCGAGGCGGTGCTCGACCGGCACGGCCTGGCCCCGCACATACGGTGGCGCACCGAGGTCGTCGCCGCGACGTGGGACGACGAGGCGGGCCGGTGGTCGGTCACGCTGCGATCGGCCGACGGCACGACGAGCACCCTGCACGCACGTGCGGTGATCAGCGCCGTGGGCCAACTCAACCGTCCGGTCATCCCGCCGTTTCCGGGCGCCGACACCTTCGCCGGGCCGGCTTTTCACTCGGCCGCCTGGGACCACACGGTCGGGTTGGCCGGCAAACGGGTGGCGTTGATCGGGGCCGGCGCCAGCGGATTTCAGATCGCCCCCGCCATCGCCGAGACCGTCGCCCAGCTCACCGTGTTTCAGCGCAGCGCACAGTGGATGTTTCCCAACCCGATGTATCACGACGCGGTCGGCGCCGGGGTGCGCTGGGCGCTGGAGCATCTGCCGTTCTACGGTCGCTGGTACCGCTTTCTGCTGCTGTGGCCGGGCGCGGACAAGGGGCTCGACGCGGCCCGCGTCGATCCGGACTACCCGGACCAGAACCATGCGGTGAGCGAGGTCAACGCGCTGGGCCGGATGATGTTCACCGAGTGGATCACCGGGCAGGTCGGCGACGACCCGGGGCTGTTGGCCAAGGTGATGCCGGACTATCCGGCGACCGGTAAGCGCACCCTGCAGGACAACGGCAGCTGGCTGGCGACGCTCAAGCGGGACAACGTCGAGCTGGTGCGCACTCCGATCGACCGGATCGGGCCCGACGCGGTGATCACCACCGACGAACAGCGCTACCCGGCCGAGGTCATCGTCTACGCCACCGGGTTTCGGCACACCGAGGTGTTGTGGCCGATGACCATCACCGGTCGTGACGGCACCGACCTGCGCCGCCTGTGGGGGCAGCGTCCGTACGCCTATCTGGGGATCACGGTGCCGAGGTTTCCGAACTTCTTTCTGCTCTACGGGCCGGGCACCCACCTGGCGCACGGGGGTAGCCTGATTTTTCACTCCGAGCTGCAGATGCGCTACATCGATCAGTGCCTGGCGAAGCTGACCACCGACGACCTGCACTCGATGGAGCCGCGGGTCGAGGCGGCCACCGAGTGGCAGCGGCGGACCCAGGAGGCCATCGCGACGCTGGTGTGGTCGCAGCCGTCGATCAAGCACTCCTATTTCAAGAACGCCGACGGTGAGATCCACACCCTCAGTCCCTGGCCGCTACCGGAATACTGGTCGGCGGTGCGTCGCCCGGATTTCACCCAGTTCGTGTTGCGAGGAGGTGGGCACGATGTCGGTTCTGGTCGCATTCTCGGTGAGCCCGATGGGCACCGGTGAGGGTGTGAGTGAGGCGGTGGCCGAGGCGGTGCGGGTGGTGCGGGAGTCGGGCCTGCCGAACCATACCGACGCGATGTTCACCGTGATCGAGGGCGACACCTGGGAGCAGGTGATGACGGTGGTGCATCGCGCGGTGGAGGCGGTGGCCGCCCACGCCTCCCGGGTGAGCACGGTGATCAAGGTCGATTGGCGCGACGGCGTCTCCGATGCGCTGACCCATAAGGTGCAGGCGGTCGAGCGGCATCTGCGGGCACCGGACTAGCCTTCTAGCCGGTGAGTACACGCGCAGGCATCGTCGTAACCGGAACCGAGGTCCTGACCGGACGCATCCAGGACCGCAACGGCCCCTGGATCGCCGACCGGCTGCTGGAGTCGGGTGTGGAGCTGGCCCATGTCACCGTCTGCGGTGACCGTCCGCGCGACCTCACGGCCGCCCTGCGGTTTCTGGCCGATACCGGCGTCGACCTCATCGTCACCAGCGGCGGGCTGGGTCCGACCGCCGACGACCTGACCGTGGAGACGGTGGCCCGGTTCTGCGGGCGTGAGCTGGTGTTGGACACCGAGCTCGAGGCCACCATCGCCGCGATCCTGCGGTCGCTGATGCGCCGCTACCCGGACGCCGATTTCGAGGCGGTGATGGCGGCCAACCGTAAGCAGGCCCTGATCCCGGCCGGCGCCACGGTGCTCGCCCCGGTGGGCACCGCCCCCGGTGTCGTCGTCCCCGGCGACCAGGCGCGAATCCCGACCATCGTGGTGTTGCCCGGTCCGCCGCGTGAGCTGCAGGCGATGTGGCCGGCGGCGCTGGCCAGCGAGCCGGTGCAGGACGCGACGGCCACACGCACCCGCTATCGGCAGCAGACCGTGCGGATGTTCGGGCTGCCCGAGTCGAGTCTGGCCGACACCCTGCGGGAGGCTGAACGCACCGTCGCCGACTTCGATCGCCTGGAGATCACCACGTGCCTGCGCCGCGGTGAGTTGGAGATCGTCACCCGTTACGAACCCGACGCCCCCGCCGCCGTGGCCGCCTACACCGCGCTGGTGGGGCTGCTGACCGCCCGCCACCCCCGGGAGGTGTTCGCCACCGACGGGTCCCTGATCGACGAGCAGGTCGCGGCACTGGTGGCCGGCCGCACGGTGGCGACCGCCGAATCCTGCACCGCGGGGCTGCTGGCGGCGCGCCTCACCGAGCTACCCGGGTCGTCGGCGTACGTGGCCGGGGGAGTGGTCAGCTACTCCAACGCCGCGAAATCCGAACTCCTCGGGGTGGACCCGGCGCTGATCGAGGAGCACGGCGCGGTCTCCGAACCGGTCGCGCAGGCGATGGCCGCCGGCGCGCTGCGTCGATTCGGCGCCGACACCGCGGTGGCGATCACCGGGATCGCCGGGCCCGGCGGTGGATCGGCGGACAAGCCGGTGGGGACGGTCTGTTTCACCGCGGCGCTGGCCGACGGCCGTTCGCTGACCCGCACCGTGCGCCTGCCCGGAAACCGTGCCGACGTGCGGGAACGCTCCACCACCGTCGCGATGCACCTGCTGCGCCGCCTGCTGAGCGACGAGCCGACCGCGGCACTTTAGTCCCGTGGTCAGTCCAGTCCTTCAGTCCTGCGAGGCCACCAGGGCGTGCGCCTCCTCGTGGGTGCTCACCGCCGGGGTGGCCCCGGGAAGCGGCTTGCCGTTGGGTTCGGTGATCAACGCGATACTGACCAGCCCGATCGCGCCGGCGGCGATCAGGTAGTAGCCGGGCCAGTTGAGGTCCTTGGTGGCCGACAGCAACGTGCTCATGACCAAGGCGGTCGTCCCGCCGAACAGCGAGACGAAGATGTTGAACGAGATCGCCAGCCCGCTGTAGCGGACCTGGGTGGGGAACAGGGCCGGCAGCGTCGACGGCGCGGTGCCGGAGAAACAGGCCAGCATCAACCCGAGTATCAGCAGCCCGGCGAATGTGCTGACCACGGTGCCGCCGCGCAGCAGCAGCACCGCCGGCAGCGACAGCACGATCAACCCGATCGCCCCGGTCGCGAGAACCGGACGCCGCCCGACCCGGTCGCTGAGCCGGCCGATGATCGGGATCAGCACGATCAACATCACCAGCACCGCGATCTGCATGAACTGGGTCGCGGTCTGATCCACCCCGCCGCCGAGGCCGAACTCGGGCAGGTCGGCCAGATAGGTGGGGATGTAGCTGGTGAGCATGTAGTTGGTGATGTTCCAGGTGATCACGATGCCCCCGCAGAGCAGGATGGCCCGCCAGTAGTGCACGAAGACCGCGCGCACCCCGGCCTTGGACTCGTCGTGCTGGTGCTCCGACTGCTCTTCGAGCAGCTTCTCGAACGCCGGTGTCTCCTCCAACCGCAGCCGCAGGAACAGCCCCACCATCCCCAGCGGCAACGCGAGCAGGAACGGGATGCGGTATCCCCAGCTCAGCAGGTCGTCCTCGGGCATCACCGCGGTGAGGATCGCCACGGTCGCCGCGCCGAGGGAGTAGCCGGTGAAGGTGCCGAACTCCAGCCAGCTGCCGGTGAAGCCGCGGCGCTTGTCCGGGGTGTACTCGGCGATGAACGTCATCGATCCGCTGTACTCGCCGCCGGTCGACAGCCCCTGCCCGAGCTTGGCGAGCAGCACCAGGATCGGTGCCGCGATGCCGATCGAGTCGTAACTGGGCACCAGACCGATGCAAAACGTGCTGGCGGCCATGAGGATGACCGTCATCGCCAACACCTTCGTGCGCCCGATCCGGTCGCCCAGCGACCCGAAGATCAGCCCGCCGATGGGCCGCACCAGAAACGAGGAGGCGAAGACGCCGAACGCCGCGATCAGCGAGGCGGTGTCGGACATCCCGGCGAAGAACACCTTCTGCAGGGTGAGGATGAAATACCCGTAGACCCCGAAGTCGTACCACTCGGTGATGTTGCCGACGGTCGCCGCCGCGACCGCCCGTTTGACGACTTTCGGGTCGGTGACCGTGATGTCTTCCGCCCGCAATGATGACGCATCCTGCGTGGCGTCTACAGCCGAACTTGCCACGCGGGTGCCGCCCTCCTTCTCCCTCGTCGCCGAAGTGGTGTCGGTCCCGTCAGCGTAGGGCATTCGCTAGCGAGTAGCGATTTCCGGCGGCGACCAGCCCCCGGGCAGCCCGGCCGCTCAGGGCCCGGGTACCTGCCCACCGCCGTGCAGGAGCGAGCCCAGATTGAGTTTGCCGATCTCGTCACGCAGTTGGTTCTTCGCCGCGGCCGGGTCGAGTCCGGGCGGGGCCTGTTCGCCGTCGGTGCGCTGCCAGGGTTGGCATCCGCTGGTCCGAAACTCGCTGTCGGTCGGCTCGATCTGCACGACCTGCGGCTTCTTGGTCATCGCGTTGTCGACGATCTCGCCGTCCCGGCTGCGCCGCCAGTAGCAGGTGGCGTCCTCCGCGGGACCCGCCGAGGTGTAGGTGCCGGGCAGGATCTGCTCACCGACCTGGTAGGTGCCGTCCTCCTCGATCGAGGTCGCCGCCTGCGTGTCCGGCGCCTCGGCGCCGGGGGTCGGGGCCGGTTCCGGGGCCGGCTCGGGGTCGGCCAGCGCGGTGGTCGCGCCGGTCAGCGCGGCCGCGCAGAGCGCCGCGCCCGCCGTCACCACCCGCGTCCACATGGCACTCCACCTTACGCGCCGTCGGCGGTGCCGACCGGGCCGCCACACCAGACATGACCAGAATCACCGGTCGCGCCGCGACAGCCGCATGCCACACCCGGCGGGCACCGAGGGCCCGGTCTCGATGCGGACGCGGCGCCGGTTGCCTCCCCGATTCCGGTGGTTTCGGCTGTTACCCTGCGGAATCGGCGGGTTAGGACAGGCGGTGCCACATCCGACCCGCACCAGGCCACCACACAGCAACGGGCACCGACGAGAGACCGACGAGAGACCACGGTGGGCAGCGGAGAGATCAGGGCACTGACCGGCCTGCGGATCGTGGCTGCCCTGTGGGTGGTGTTGTTTCATTTCCGGCCGCTGCTGGCCGGGGCGGCCCCCTACCGCGCCGAGGTGCTCGCCCCGATCCTCGACACCGGTGCCCAGGGGGTCGACCTGTTCTTCATCCTCAGCGGTTTCGTGCTGACGTGGAACTATCTCAATCGGATGGGGCAGTCCTGGTCGACGCGGGCGACGCTGCGCTTCCTCTGGCTGCGTCTGGCGCGGGTCTGGCCGGTCTACCTGGTGACCCTGCACCTGGCGGCGGCGTGGATCATCTTCACCCTCAACGTCGGTGACACGCCCGCCGAGCAGGCAGATCGGCTCACCGCGGTCAGCTACCTGCGGCAGCTGCTGTTGGTGCAACTGTGGTTCGAACCGTATTTCGATGACACCAGCTGGGACGGCCCGGCCTGGTCGATCAGCGCCGAGTGGCTCGCCTACCTGCTGTTCGGGCTGCTCATCCTGGTGGTGGCCCGGGTGGCCCGGGTGACCCGGGCGCGCGGTTTGCTGTGGCTGGCCTTCGCCGCTTCGCTGCCGCCGATTCTGCTGCTGTTGGCCACCGGCGAGTTCTACACCCCGTGGAGTTGGCTGCCGCGGATCGTCATGCAGTTCACCGCTGGGGCGCTGGCCTGCGCCGCGGTGCGCAAACTGCACCTGACGCACCGCACCCGGATGGGCGTGGGCTGGCTGTCGGTGCTGCTGATCGTGCTGATCGTCGCCGCCCTGTACTGGTTCGACGCCCACCCGATGGCCACCGTGCCCGATGCGCGTGGGCTGGTGGACGTGCTGTTCGTGCCGCTGGTGGTCACCCTGGCGGTGGGGGTCGGCAGCCTGCCGCGTCTTTTGGCGACGCGGCCGCTGATCTACGGCGGCCAGATCTCGTTCGCGTTGTACATGGTCCACGAACTGGTCCACACCGGCTGGAACTGGGTGGCGATCGAATACGACCTGGACCTGACCGCCGGACAGTGGAAGCTGGTGGTGCTCGGGATACTGGCGGTCTGTCTGGCGGGAGCGAGCCTGCTCTACCACGGTGTGGAGGAGCCGACGCGGCGGTGGATGCGCCGCATGGTCGACGTCCGTGACACCGACACCCCGGTGGCGCCACCGGTCGCCGCCGCGGGCGCCGCACCACCGGCCCAGATGGCCGCTGCAGCCCGGTGATCGCCGGTTTGGTTTGATTACGTTTCGCAAAACCGATTCGGCGACGACGGAAGGCTCGGGCGGCTGTGATGCGCACTCCGGTGATCGTGGGCGTCGCGACGGTCGCCGTCCTGGTGGGCGCCGTCGTCATCAGCGGGTACCGCGCACCGGCAACACCGCCGCGCCTCACCGACCACGACGTCCGGATCAGCCGCATCGCGGTGATCGGGGATTCCTACACCACCGGCGGCCCGGAGGGCGGGCTGGGCGCCAACGGATGGACGACCCGCGCCGGTCAGGAGTTGCTGCGCGACGGCAACCCGGTCACCGCCTCGGTGGCCGCCGAGGGCGGCGCCGGCTACGGGGTGCGCGGCAACCACGGGAACCTGTTCGTCGACCTGGTGCCGCGCGCGGTCACCGTCGACGACGCCCTGGTGGTGTTCTTCGGGTCACGCAACGACGACGTGGCCGACCCGGGCCTGCTCGCCGGGACCATGCACGACGCGCTCGCCCGGGCCCGCGATCTGGCCCCGACCGCCACCCTGCTGGTGATCGGCCCACCGTGGCCAACCGCCGACGTCCCCGCCGCGATCTGGCGGGTGCGCGACACCCTCGCCGCGCAGACCTGGCTGGTCGGCGGTGATTTCGTCGACCCACTGGCCGAGGGATGGTTCGTCGGGCGACCGGATCTGATCGGCGCCGACGGCATCCACCCCAACGACGCCGGCCACGCCTACCTCGCCACGCGCATCGCCCCGCTGATCAGCGCACGGCTGGCGGGCTGATCACCACCGGTTGAGTCGCTGGGCCACGAAGTCGGCGGCCCGGCCGGTCATGCCGTTGGCCGCGTACAGGCCGTGGGACCCGCCGTCATTGCCGGTCGGCGAACAGATCGGGTCGGTGTCGATGCACAGGTTGATCGTCTTGGGCGCATAGCGCGACCCGATGTTGATCGGCGGCGCGTCGATCTGGTTGAGGAAGTCCTGGGAGGGCTCGCCGAACAGGGCGACCGCCGCGACGTGGTCGGCCACCTCCGGCGGCATCGGTCCGGTGATGCCGTCCGGCGGGGTGAAGTCGTCGGGGATCTTGTCCGCGGTGACGTAGCCCATCACCGCCGCCCCCTGGGAGAACCCGCCGAGCACCATCTTGGTGTCGGGGCAGGCGTTCACCCGGTTCTGGATGTGGTTGCTGGCGTCGATGACGCCCTGGGCGGCGGTGGGGAAATCGGTGCTGGCCGGGTAGTTCACCGGATACACGTCGACGGACTTGTCACCGAGGCGGCCGCGCAGGGTGTCGACGAAATCCTGGCCGACCCCGCCGGCGCCGGGCGGCTCGAAGGTGCCCCGGGCGAACACCACGTCGACGTCGGGGCACGGTTCGGCGCCAGCGACGGGGGTGACCGCAGGCACACTGAGCGCAGCCCCGCCCGTCACGGCCAGAGCTGCCCACAGCCGCGCCCACACGGTCAAACTGTTTCCGGTCATCGGCACCCACCGCCTCGCGTCGCTATCGTCGTCTTCGGGGTCTGCTTCAGAGTAATGGGCCGACCCGGCAGACGCGAGTTGTGTTGCCCGGCAAGTCGGGCCCGCGACGCGCGGCGGGTGTGGGGGAGCGGCTAGTTTTCCTTCTTGATCAGCCGTTGCAGCGCCACCCGGTCGGCGGCGAGCAGTTCGGCGATGCGCTGGTGGTTCACCTCCGCGACGATGATCTCGCCGACCTCCTGGTGGACGTCGCTGAAGATGCCGTGCGACTTCATCTTCTCGGTCTGATACACGTTGTCCTCGGTCGGGGTGACGTAGTAGAGGGCGTCGGCTTTGAACCGGTGCACCAGCCACAGGTGGATCAGCGTCATCAGCCGCTTCTGACGCAGCGCCTCGGCGAACGTGTTCTGGTCGCGGACGGTGAGGATGCTGCGGCCGTGCCGGTCTTTGATCGGGTCGACGATGACGTTGGCGAGTTTCTCCTCACCGTCGGACCGCTCACCGTAGATGCCCAGTTCGAGCAGCTCCCCGCCCGCGCGCCGCGGCCGCAGGTCGACCCGGAACTTCTCGTCGAGCTTGTAGTGCTCGCCCCAGAGCGCCAGCCACTCCTCGAGCAGTTTCTTGGGCACCTCGGTCTGGACCAGGTGCTGATGCTGGGTGGAGCCCTCGCCCATCGCCTTGGTGGTCGCGGTGCGCCCGGACGAGGCGGCCAGCGCGGCGTCGCTGCGGGGTCCGCCGACCAGAGTCTGCGGGGTGCGGTAGGGCGATTCGGTCAGCCGCATCTTGCGCTGCAGCCGGGCCAGCGCCAGCATGCCGTCCTGCCGCAGGGCACCGGCGAACTCTTCGGCGGCGACCCCGTCGATCTGGTGGCCGCCGTACGTCATGAAATTGAAGACGAACCCCATCTTGCCCAGCTCGGCGGGGAACTGGCGCATCTCGTCGTCGCTCATGCCGGTGGTGTCCCAGTTGAACGAGGGGGAGAGGTTGTAAGCCAGCATCTTGTCGGGGTAGACCGCGTGGATGGCGTCGGCGAACTGCCGGGCGTCGTCGAGGTCGGCGGTTTTGGTCTCCATCCACAGCAGATCGGCGAACGGTGCGGCGGCCAGCGATTTGGCGATCGCGTAGGGAATGCCGCCGCGGATCTGGTAGTAGCCCTCCGGGGTCTTGGCCAGCTCGCAGTCCCAGGTGGCCGCGACGCCGAGTTCGCGGGCCTTCGCCCCGGCGGTGTACAGCGAGGCGGTGCGGGCGAAGTCACGCCACTCTGCGGCGCTCAGCGCCCGCGCCTCGTTCTCCTGCTCGGCGAACTCCAGCAGATCGGCGACGGCCTCCCCGTAGGTGGTCAGCCCGGCGTCGTCCTGCCATGCCTGCACGAACTGCGACTCGACCTTGTCGTAGTGCGACTCGATCGATTCCGCGCCGCTGGCCCGCCACGCCTCGACCGCCTCGGCGGCCACCGCGAACAGTCCCTGCTTCTCCAGCCACGCGTCGGCCGCGGCGTACTCGCCGTCGGGCAGCGAATACAGCAGGTGCCCGACGAGCTCGCTGACCCCCAGCTCGGTGTGGAAGTGACGCATCAACGCCAAGAAGCACGACTTGTAGGAGGGGATGGTCACGTTCGTCGCGCCCAACAGGAACGGTTGGTCGCGTTCGTCGCCGCGGCTGTCGATGAGGTTCGCGGCCTCGGCGTCGGTGCGGGCGACGATGATGCCGGGAACCCGCATGATGTCGAGCTGGAAGCGGGCGGTGTTGAGCCGCTTGATCTGCTCATCGGAGGGCACCAGAACCTTGCCGCCCTGGTGCCCGCATTTCTTGGTGCCCGGACGCTGGTCCTCGATGTGGTAGCCCGGCACGCCGGCCTCCACGAAACGCCGAATCAGGTTGCGCACATGCGGATCCCCGCCGTGGCCGGTGTCGGCGTCGGCGATGATGAACGGCCGGTAGTCGTGGGCGGGGGTCTTCTCGCGTTCGGCCGCGCTCAGCTTCGACCGCAGGTACTCCTGGTTGCGGTCGGCGGTCAGCAGGGCGCGCACCAGCCCGGCCGCCTCCTCGGGGACCTGGCTCAACGGGTAGCTGGCCAGGTCGGGGCCGGGGTCCTCGCTGATCGAGCCCTTCGCCGAGGTTGCCCAGCCGCCGAGGTAGATCCCCTCGATGCCCATCCGTTTGATGGTCACCGCCTGGCCCGGCGAGTACGGCCCGAACGTGGAGATGCTCTTCTTCTCCGCGAACAGCTCACGCAGCCGGGTGAAGAACGCGGCCGCCGCGTTGCGGGCGACGGTGTAGTCGACGGCGATGGTGCCGCGTTGCTCAACGACCTGACGCGCGGTGTAGAGCCGGGTGATTCCCTCGAAGCGGGCACTGTCGAAGTAGCGCTGGGTGTCGGCGATGTCTTGGGTGACGTCGATCTGCGCGTCCACGTCGACCGGTTCGGCCTTGGCCATAATCGTTCGCTCCTCCTCAGCACTTTCGAGCACGGTTGCCCACAACGCTGTGAGTCTCCCACTGCGACAAAGTTTACGTGGCAGAATCCGAGCGGAGCCGCCTGTCGACGCTGTGAGGAGGCCCGATGCGGGTTCAGGTGGGGGTCTGGGCAGCAGCGGCGGGTGCGGCGCTGCTCGGCGGCTGCCACGGGGTCGATCCCACGCCCGCACCCACGCCCGCGTCGGTGTCCACATCCGCGGGTGCGCCCCCAACGGCGACCACCGCGGCCGCGCCGAGCCCCGCGCCGGGGCCGGAGCCGACCACCAAGGTGTGGGTCGATCTCGCGGTCGGCGACTGCCTGGCCGACCCGCCGCCCACCGACCCGAGCGTGGTCACCGTCCTCGTCGTCGACTGCGCCCGCCCGCACGCCGCCGAGGTGTTCCTGCGGGCCACCGTTCCGGTCAACGAGGCGGTCGCCGATGTCGCCGACCCCCGGTGCGCCGACGGTTACCCCGCCTACACCGGCCGCGCGGTGGGCGCCGGCGGCGACACGATCAGCTACCTGATCGACTCGATACAGGACCGCACCGGGGCGGTGCCAGAGCCGAGCACCGTGATCTGTCTACTGGCGCCGGCCGACGGCCACCCGGTCAGCGGCACGGCCCGGCGCTGAGCCGCGGCCCGCGCGCCGCCACCCCTTACACTGCGCGTATGGACGGCGCCCCGACACAACAGTTCGCCGCCCCCGACGGGCTGCTGCGCATCGAGGACACCCTCGATTCCGACGGCGAGATCGCTTTGCCCGAGGGCACCACGTTGATCTCGCTGATCGAGCGCAACATCGCCAGCGTCGGTGACACGGTGGCCTTTCGGTACCTGGATTTCGCCGGCACCGGCGACCCGCAGGTGCGGGAGTGGACCTGGTCCCACCTGGGGGTTCGGTTGGCCGCCATCGCCGCCCGTCTGCAGCAGTTGGCCGGCGCCGGGGAGCGCGTGGCGGTCCTCGCGCCGCAGGGGCTCGACTACGTGGCGGGCTTCTTCGCGGCGATCAAGGCCGGCACGATCGCGGTGCCGCTGTTCGCCCCGGAGCTTCCCGGCCACACCGAACGGCTCGGCACCGCACTGGCGGACTGCACCCCCTCGGTGGTGGTGACCACCGCGGGCGCCCGGGCCGGCGTCGAAGCGTTTGTGGACCGGTTGCCGTCGGCTCGCCGTCCCCGCCTGCTGGTGATCGACGAGATCCCCGACGCTGCGCGCCACGACTTCACCCCGGTGGTGTTGGAGGTCGACGCGGTGTCGCATCTGCAGTACACCTCGGGGGCGACCCGTCCGCCGGTGGGCGTGGAGGTCACCCATCGGGCGGTCGGCACCAACCTGGTGCAGATGATCCTCTCGATCGACCTGTTGAACCGAAACACCCACGGGGTGAGCTGGTTACCGCTCTACCACGATATGGGGTTGTCGATGCTCGGTTTCCCGACCGTCTACGGCGGCCACTCGACGCTGATGTCGCCGGCCGCGTTCATCCGCCGTCCGCAACGCTGGATCCAGGCGCTCTCGGCCGGCTCCCGGGAGGGGCAGGTGGTCACCGCCGCCCCGAATCTCGCCTATGAGCTCACCGCGCAACGGGGGCTGCCGGGCCCCGATGAGCGGATCGACCTGGCCAACGTGGTGATGATCATCGGCTCCGAACCGGTGAGCATGGAGGCGATCAGCACGTTCACCAAGGCGTTCGCCCCGTACGGGTTGGCACGCACCGCGATCAAGCCGTCCTACGGCATCGCCGAGGCGACGCTGATGATCGCCACCACCGCGCCGAGCGCCGAGGCCCACGCGGTGTACTTCGACCGGGATCAGCTCGGTGCGGGCCGCGCGGTGCCGGTCGCCGCCGATGCCCCCGAGGCGGTGATCCAGGTGTCGTGCGGACAGCTGGCCCGCAGCCTGCGCGGGGTGATCGTCGATCCGCAGACCGGCGACGAACTTCCCGACGGGCGCATCGGGGAGATCTGGCTGCACGGCGACAACGTCGCCCGCGGCTACTGGGGCCGGCCCGAGGAGTCCCGCGCCGCTTTCGAGGCGGTACTGCACACCCGGCTGTCCCACGGTGGCCACGCCGGCGACGTCCCGGCGGGCGCGCACTGGCTGCGCACCGGTGATCTCGGCGTCTACCTCGACGGCGAGCTGTTTGTGACCGGCCGGCTGGCCGACCTGGTCCGGCTCGACGGCCGCGAC
The DNA here is from genome assembly GCF_022370835.2 of Mycolicibacillus parakoreensis. Next base: position 1,709,811 of record NZ_CP092365.1, on the reverse strand, counting down.
CACTATCCGCACGACATCGAGACCACGGTGGCCGACGCCTCGTCGATGGCACGCCGGGGCTACGTCGTCGCGTTCACCACGCCGATCGCCCACGGCGACGCCGGGCTGGTCATCGTCGCCGAACGGGCCCGGGGCACCGGCCGCGCCGACCCGCAGCCCGCGATCGAGGCGATCGGCGCCGCGGTCACCCGCGTCCACGGGCTGACCGTCGCCGATGTGCGGTTCGTCCAGGCCGGCGCGATTCCGCGCACCACCAGCGGCAAACTGGCCCGGCGCGCCTGCCGCGACGCCTATCGCGACGGTGCGCTGTGACCGCCCGACGTAACGCGCAGGTGGTGCTGCGTCGCCGCCCGAGCGGTCTGATCGCCCCCGGCGACACCGAGGTGATCAGCGCCGACGCCCCCGAACCCGCCGAGGGGGAGGCGCTGGTGCGCACCACCTACGTCGGCATCGATGCGGCGGCGCGCACCTGGCTCAACGACCAACCCGGCTATCTGCCGCCGGTGCAGCTCGGTGAGGTGATCCGCGCGGCCGGCATCGGCGAGGTGGTCGAGTCGCGCTGCGCGGCCTACCGGGTCGGCGACGTGGTGACCACCCTCACCGGCTTTCAGGAGTACGTGCTGGTGCGTGACGATGTGTTCACCACCCCGGTTCCCGGCCCCGACGTCGACCAGTTGGCGGTGATGTCGGTGTATGGGCCGACCGGCGCCACCGCCTACTTCGGGATGAGCGGCATCGGCCGCCCGAAACCGGGGGAGACGGTGGTGGTGTCGGCCGCGGCGGGGGCCACCGGATCGGTGGCCGGCCAGATCGCCGCGATCGCGGGCGCCCGGGTGGTGGGTATCGCCGGGGGACCGGAGAAGTGTCGGGCGGTGGTCGATGATTTCGGGTTCGACGCCTGCATCGACTACAAGCACGACGACCTGGCCGCCGAACTCAAGAAGCACTGTCCGCGCGGGGTCGACGTCTACTTCGACAACGTCGGCGGCCCGATCCTCGACGCGGTTTTGGGGCGTCTGGCCCACCATGCCCGGGTGGTGCTGTGCGGGGTGATCTCCAGTTACCTCAGCGGCGAGCACCCCGGCCCGGCCAACTACGTGAACCTCTTGGCGAAAACCGCGGTGATGCAGGGGTTCAACGCGCTCTACGAATGGGACCGGTTCGGCGAGGCGTTCGCCGCCCTGCACGACTGGGAGAAGAGCGGGCAGTTGGTGCACCGGGAGACCATCGTGGAGGGTATCGACTCCTGCGTGAGCGCCCTCAACGGTCTGTTCAGCGGGGCCAACATCGGCAAGATGCTGGTCAAACTCAGCGATCCCGGTGCCGGTTGAGCTCCGCGGCGATAAGCTTGTGTGGGTGATCAGCCCGTCGAACCGATTCGACGGCAACCGGCCGCCTGCCGCCCTCGGACCGATGTTGACCGTGGGACAGGCGCGGCGGATGTGTCGCCGTCTGGCGACGGTCGGCGTCACGTTCACTCCGGCGCGGCTGGTCGCCCTCGCCGCCGGCCCCGGGGCCACCGAGGCGGAGTTGGTGGATCTGCGGTTCGCGCTCACCGCGCTGCAGTGGCGCGACGACGAGCGCGCCGCCCGGGCCCGGCGCCGCCGGCAGGCCCGGCTGCGCTGGCTGGTGATCGTCGCGATGACCCTGGTGGCGCTGAACTGTCTGGCGTGCCTGGGCTACCTGTTCTTCAGCCTGCTGGCACCGGCCACGCCGTTGTGAGAACTCACCGGCCCTGCCACACCGGCGGGCGCTTCTCCCGCCAGGCGCTCAACCCCTCGCCGACATCGGCGGTCGCGCCGGCGACCTTGCGCATGGTCTCGCCGAAGCGCACCGCCTCGATCCAGCCCATCTCCGCGCCGCGCCACGCGACCTCCTTGGTGGCGCGTTGAGCCAACGGGGCCGCGGCGGTCAGCGTCTGAGCCCAGTCCCGGGCGGCGGTGTGCAGATCCTCCGGTGGGCACAGCCGCCACACCAGGCCGATCTCGTGGGCCCGTTGCGCGCTCATCGGCGCGCCGGTCAGTAACAACTCCATGGCGTTGGCCCAGCCCACCCGCTGCGGCAACCGCAGTGCCCCGACGATGGTGGGCACCCCCAGGCGCACCTCGGGGAAGCGGAACACGGCGTCGGTGCTGGCGATGACGAAGTCGCAGAACAACACCCCGGTCAGCCCATAGCCGACGCACGGTCCGTGCACCGCAGCGATCGTCGGTTTGAACAACTCCATGCCCGATTCGAAGGAGTTGATGGTCGGCTTCTCCCAGAAGGTGCCGGCGAACGTGCCGACCGCCCCGGCGCTGTCGGTGAGGTCGGCGCCGGCGCAGAACACATCCCCGGCGGCGGTGAGAATCGCGACCCAGGCGTCCTCATCGCCGCGGAAGCGCTCCCAGGCGGCGTTGAGGTCGTTGCGCAGCGCACCGTTGATCGCGTTGCGGGCCTCCGGCCGGTTGAGGGTGATGGTCGCGACGTGGTCGCGCAGCTCGTAGGTGACCAGGCTCATGGTCGCACCATAGTGGGGTGGCGGTGCCCGGGTCCCGATAGCGTGGCAGGGGTGCGCTGGCTGATCGACGGCATGAACGTGATCGGGTCCCGACCCGACGGGTGGTGGAAGGACCGGCAGGCGGCGATGGTGCGGCTGGTGGCGGACCTGCAACGGTGGGCGCAGACCGACAACCAGCAGGTGACGGTGGTCTTCGAAAAGCCGCCGACCCCGCCGATCATCGCTGCGCCGGTCACCGTCGCCCACGCCCCGCGCGGTTACCCCGATTCCGCCGACGACGAGATCGTGCGCCTGGTGCGCGCCGCCGACGATCCGGGCCAGATCACGGTCGTGACCTCCGATGCCGCGTTGATCGAACGGGTCCGGGCCGCCGGGTGCGCGACGGCGCCGGCGGCGGGCTTCCGACGCCGGATCAGCTCGCCGGGGGGTCGTCGCCACCGGTGAGCGGCGGCTGCGACCATGGACGGCGATGAACGATCGGCCCGACGCCGTGGCAGCGCACCCCGAGAATCAACGCCTGCCGGCCGGTCGCAGCCTGGCCTATGGCCTGCAACACATTCTGACCATGTATGGGGGATTGATCGCACCGCCGATCATCGTGGGGGGTGCGGCGGGGTTGACCGACGCCGATGTCGCGCTGCTGATCTCGGCGTCGATCTTCCTCAGTGGGCTCGCCACCGTGTTGCAGAGCCTGGGGGTGCCGTATTTCGGGGCGAAACTGCCGATCGTGCAGGGAATCTCGTTCGCCGCCGTACCGACGATGGCCACCATCGCCAGCACCGAGGGCCTGCGTCCCATCTTCGGGGCGATGCTCGTCGCCGGGATCGTCGGGGTGGGGGTCGCACCGCTGTTCGCGCGGGTCATCGTGCTGTTCCCCCCGGTGGTGACCGGTTCGATCATCACCGTGATCGGTTTGTCACTGCTGCCGGTGGCCGTCGACTGGATCGTCGGTGACGATCCCCACCCCGACGGCAGCGGCTCGCCGCGCGACATCGCCCTGGCGGGGCTCACCGTGGCGGTCATCGTGGTGGCCTCACGGCTGTTCCGCGGGGTGCTGGCGCGGCTGGCGGTGCTGCTCGGTCTGGTGGTGGGCACCCTCGTCGCGGTGGCGGTCGGGGCCGGCACCTTCGCCGCGGTCGGCGACGGGCCGCTGATCGCCGCACCGCCGTTGCTGCATTTCGGTGCACCCACGTTCGAGCTGGGCGCGATCGTGGCCATGCTGATCGTGATGGTGGTGATCCTGACCGAAACCACCGCTGATCTGCTCGCGGTCGGCGAGATCATCGGCACCCCGGTCGATTCGCGGCGGCTGGCCGACGGGCTGCGCGCCGACATGGCCTCGAGTACGGTCGCCGCGGTGGTGGGCTCCTTCCCGTGCAGTGCGTTCGGCCAGAACGTCGGGCTGGTCGCCTTGACGCGGGTCAGCAGCCGCTATGTGGTGGCCTGGGGCGGGGGGATCCTCGTGCTGCTCGGGGTGCTTCCGGTGGTCGGCCGTGTGGTCGCCGCGATTCCGCTACCGGTGCTCGGCGGCGCCGGGATCGTGTTGTTCGGGTCGCTGGTCTCCGCCGGAATCAAGACCTTGGGGTCGGTCCGCTTTGACGCCAACCTGAACCTGGTTCTGGTCGCGGTCACCGTCGGGGTGGGGATGGTGCCGATCGCCGCACCGGGGTTTTGGGGCCGGTTCCCGTCCGGGGTTCAGGTGGTGTTGAACTCCGGGATCAGTGCCGCCGCCCTGGTGGCGGTGACACTGAACATCTTTTTCAACATCTGGCGGCGCACACCGGAACGGACGGCACGATGAGCACGACGCGATGAGCACGATCAGCACCCATGTCCTCGACACCGCGCTGGGGCGCCCGGCCGCGGGGATGACGGTGAGCCTGGAACGCCTCGACGGGGTGCAGGCACTCCCGTTGGGCACCGGGATCACCGACGTCGACGGGCGGGTCGTCGTCCTGAGCCGATCACCGCTGACCGCGGGCGTCCACCGGCTCACCTTCGACACGGCCGGGTATTTCGCCACCACCGATCAGCGCGGACTGTTCCCGTTGGTCACCGTGGCGTTCACCGTGACCGACCCCGGCGAGCACTACCACGTTCCGGTGCTGCTGAGCCCCTTCGCCTACAGCGTCTACCGAGGGAGTTGATCGATCATGGCTATCGTCTTGGGCCCCAACCAGTACGGCAAGGCCGAGGTCCGTCTGGTCCGGGTGGCGCGCGACACCGCCGTGCACGACATCCGTGACCTCACCGTGTCCACGGCGCTGCGCGGCGACTTCCGCGACGCCCACACCACCGGCGATCAGCATCAGGTGCTGCCCACCGATACCCAGAAGAACACGGTCTTCGCGTTGGCCAAGCAGCACGGGGTCGGTGCCATCGAGCAGTTCGCCCTGATGTTGGCCGACCATTTCATCGACGCCTGCACCGCGGCCAGCGGTGCCCGCGTCGAGATCGTCGAACAGCCGTGGAGCCGTATCCCGGTCGCCGGCGCCGGCCACGATCACGCGTTCTACCGGGGCGGCGGGGGGCTGCGCAACACGGTGGTCAACGTCGACGGATCGGGAACCGAGCGCCGCGCCCACGTGGTCTCCGGCGTCGAAGACCTGGTGGTGCTCAAAACCACGGGATCGGAATTCCGGGGGTTCCAACGGGATCGCTACACCACCCTCGATGACACCGACGATCGCATCCTGGCAACCTCCCTGGTGGCCCGGTGGCGCTACGAATCAGCCACGGGTCCCGACGATCTCGACTGGGACGACTGCTACGCCGCGATCACGACACAGCTGATGGAACGGTTCGCCGAGGAACACAGTTTCGCGCTGCAACAGACCCTGGCCGCGATGGGTGCCGCGGTCCTCCGGTCGCGTCCGGAAGTCGCCGAGATCAAATTCTCGGCCCCGAACAAGCACCACTTCGCCGTGGATCTGGAGCCGTTCGGGTTGACCAACGCCAACGAGGTCTTCTACGCCGCGGACCGGCCGTACGGGTTGATCGAGACGTCGGTGCTCCGCGACGACGCGTCGGACCCCGGCCGGGCCTGGCACGCGATCCCCGGATTCTGCTGACGCAGGAGGAGACCTCAGTTCGCGGCGCCGTCGGCGGCGACCGCGGCCCCGGCCCGGCGCCCGGCGAACACGCAGTCGGCGAGGGACAGCCCGCTGACATAGGAGCCCGAGCAGATCCCGACCGCGGTGCGCCCGGCGCTGTAGAGCCCGGCCACCGGCTCACCGGCGGCCGTGAGCACCGCACCGGTGTCGTCGTCGACGCGCACCCCGCCGAGGGTGAGCATCGGTGTCGGGTAGAGCAGGTTCGGGCGCACCGAGATGTTCATCAGTGTGAACGGTCCGCGGTCGATGCGGCGGCGGAACTCCGCCGGTTTGCCCACCGGGTCCGCGGTGCCGGAGTCGATGGCGTCGTTGTGGGCCCGCACCGTCGCCTCCAGCCCCTCGGGGTCGATGCCGGCGGCACGGGCCGCCTCGGCCAGGGTGGCTCCGCGCGCGGCGCCGTAGAACATCAGGGCGGCGGCCTGGGCCCGCTGGAACCACAACGTCTGGGTGAACAGCTGCCGTTTCGCCTCGGCCATCAACGCGGCGTCGGCGAGCATCCAACCCTTGCCGCCGTGGTGTCTGACCATGGCGTTACCCAGGGCCGCGCCGTAGCGGCTCTCGTCGATGATCCGCCGGCCGGCCTCGTCGACCACGAGCGAGGAGATGAACGCGCTCGGTGGGGTGATGAAGCGCCACACCGACACGTCGTCCATGTGCGCGGTGATCGCTCCGGCGCTCTCGGCCAGCGCGATCCCGCTGCCGTCGTCGCCGCTGGTGCCCAGCGCCAGACCGCCGCCGAACTGCGGCGCGTAACGTTCACGCCATGCGGTGTTGGCGTAAAACCCGCCGGCACAGACGATCACACCCCGGCGTGCGATGATGCGCAGCGGCCGGCCGTAGCGCCGCTCCAGAGCCGCCAGACGCGCATCCATGACCTGACGCAGCGGCGGGTAGTAGACGCCCGGCTTGGTGGAGATCGCCGCCAGCCGCGCGTAGAGCCGACGGATCGGACGGGGGGCGAAGTTCATCGTCTGGGTCTGCACCCCCGTCACGCGGCCGTCGGCGTCGCGCAGCAACTCGGTGACCGTGGTGTGCGGGCGAAACCGCACCCCGAGGCGGTGCGCCGATGCCGCCAGCGGCGCATACATCTTCTTCCCCGAGGTGCCCTTGCCCTTGAACCGGTGTCCGCGCGGCACCGGTGGGGTCGATGACCGGAACGCGCCGGCGTTCTCGCTGCCCGAGTAGTACAGGTAGTAGCGGTTGTTGGGAAACGACGTCTTGTACGGGCAGAGGCTGCCGTCGAACGGCACCCCGTGGCGCTGTAACCACTCGACGGTCTCCGGGCTGCTGCGCACGAACCGTTCCAGGGTCTGCGGGCGCACCGCGTCGCCGACCTCCAGACGCAGGTAGGCCAGCATCTGCTCGACGCTGTCCTGCACACCGGCCTGCTGCTGGATCACCGTGCCGGCACCGGCGTAGAAGATGCCCCCGGAGATGGCGGTCGCGCCTCCGCCGTTGCTGCGGTCCACGGCCACGACGTCGGCGCCGAGTTCGCGGGCGCTGATCGCCGCGGTGGTCCCGGCGGCGCCGAATCCGACGACGACGACGTCGGTGGTCTCGGTGATCTCAGCGGTCACGTGCTGTCCTCTTCACTGCGGGGTGGGGGACGCGGCCGGGAATGCGGCTCGCCAAGCGGTTTGAACCGCACCACTGTAACAGCCCCTCAACGACCTCTCGTTTCCGTTAACGCCGCGCTGAACAGCGTAAAGCGGCGACGAGGGTGTTGCCACACTGCCATCTGGGAACGTGTTCACCCCCTTCCTTCGGCAACGCGCCGGGCGTCCGGATCGCCCCCGGCCCGTCCTGGGTGGTTCAAGATGATCAGGGCGTCATAGCCCGGGTCGTCGAAACCTCGGCGATCAACCGGTAGGGAAGGATCCGCGGTGCGCAACGACAGAGCCCGGGTGCCGCGCGGAGTCCTCGTGTGGCTGATCACGCTCGGCGCGGCCGCGGCGATCTGCGCACCGGCCGCGGCGGCACCGCCGGGGCAGACCGGCGACCCGGCGACCCTGGCCGCCGAACTCATCGCCGCCGAGCAGGCGCTGCGCACCGCCGGCACCGCGCAGACGACCCGGGTGGCCGCAGCGCGCCGCCAACAGACGACCTACCGGACCCTCGGGCGCCACTCCGACTGGGCGGCCGCGGTGCGCAGCCGAATCCCCGCGTCGTTGATCGGCGTCTATGACCGCAACGTCGACGCACGCCGGCACCTGACCGCACTGGGGGAGAGCGAGGTGAAGGACACCTTGCCCGCGTGGCGGATCATCCCGCCGGCGCCGGCGGAGGAACTTCTCGGCTACTACCGCGCGGCCGAGGCCGCGACCGGCGTCGACTGGACCTACCTCGCCGCGATCAACCTGGTCGAAACCGGCTTCGGTCGCATCGACGGGGTGAGCGAGGCCGCCGCACAGGGACCGATGCAGTTCCTTCCCTCGACGTTCGCCGCCTACGGCAACGGCGGGGACATCCACTCGCCGCGCGACGCGATCATGGCCGCCGGCCGGTTGTTGGCCGCGAACGGGTTTGCCACCGATCCTGATCGGGCGGTCTTCGGCTACAACCACTCCGACGACTACGTGCGCGCCGTCGGCGACTACGCGGCCGTGCTGGCGGCCGATCCGGCCGCGTTCACCGGCTACTACCTGTGGGACATCTACTACCGCACCACCGCCGGCGACGTGCTGTTACCGATCGGATACGCGGCGACCGAGCGGATCCCGGTCCAGCGGTACCTGGCCACCCACCCACGTTGAGACCCACCGGGTGGGCGATTGTGGTCTGCGCCATATTCTCTGTTAGAGTATGAGGTGAATCACAGTCGACGTGGGAGTGAGTCAGGTGAGCGGTCCAGGTAGGAGAGTCGGCGCGGTACCCCGATCCGGCGGGGCGCTGAGCCTACGGCGCCTGATGCTGGCCGTCCTGTGCGTCGCGGTGCTGGTGGTGGCCACCGCCGGGATCGTCGCGACGGCCACCGCCGGGCAGTCCTCGCTGGCCATCGCCATCGGGCTGGTCGCCGGGGCCTTCTTCTTCGCGGCCGCGTTCTGCTGACCGCACACACCGAACGCCGCAACGGCCGGTGGTGACGGCCGCGCCGTCCGGGGTGCATCGGGAGGGTCGGTTACGCTCGCGGGTGCGGCGCCCACCGTCGCCGGGTGGGCCGCGGAGAGGAAGAGCCATGGCTGTCACCATCGTCGACGCCGGGCCCCGGCAGATCAGCCGGTCGGTGGAGGTGGCCGCGCCGGCCGGCGAGCTGTTCGCGATCGCCGCGGACCCGCGGCGCCACCACGAACTCGATGGCTCCGGCACGGTCCGCGACAATGTCAGCGCACCGGCGGAGTTGAGTGTGGGATCGAAGTTTTCGACGAAGATGAAAATGTACGGCGTGCCGTATCGGATCACCAGCACCGTGACCGACCTGCAGCCCGACCGGGTGGTCGAGTGGCGTCACCCGGAGGGGCATCGATGGCGCTGGGAGTTCGCGGCGCTCACTCCGACGAGCACACGGGTCACCGAGACGTTCGACTACCGCAATGCGGGCGCGGTGAAACGGGCGTTCTATCGGCTGACGCGGGCCATGAAGGCCAACGCCGCCGGGATCGAGGCCAGCTTGACCAGGTTGCGCGACCGCTTCGCCGCACCCGCGCGCTGATCACGCGGGCACGGCCGCAGGATCAGGCGGTCGCGTCGAGAACCTTTATCGCGAACACGAGTGTGTCGCCGGGCTCGATGCCGGCGCGCGGCTGCCCGTTGGGGTAGCCGTCGGCGGAGGTCATGGCGACCGCGACCGTGGACCCCACCTGTTGGCCGGCAATGGCCTTCTGGAAGCCGGGCACCACCTGGGTCAGCGCGAACTGCACCGGTTCGCCCCGCTGGTAGCTGCTGTCGAAGACGTTGCCGTCGCGACCGTTGACCCCCATGTAGCAGACCGACACCGTCGCGGTATCGGCGACCTCGGGGCCGTCTCCGGCGACAAGGGTGTGCACCTGCGTCTCGGTGACGCTGAACGGTGCCTCCACCACCACACTGGGCGCCGCGGTGTCGGTGGAGCCGGTGACCGCGACGCTGCCGGTCGCACCCGGCAGGGTCCACTCCGGTGCCACCTCGGCGTCCGGTGCGGCGGTGGGGCAGGTGGAGTCGTCGGCGGCCGTGTTGGTCATCGCCGGCGCGCTGCCCGGGGCGCTGACCGTGGCGGAGTCCGGTTCGGAGCCGCACGCGCTCAGGCTCAGGGCCAGCACGGTCAGGCCGGCGGCAGCGGTCAGGGCGGTGCGCACTGGGAAGGGATACACGGTGCTCACGCTACAGGCCCGCGGTCGTGCTTGAGACGACCGCCGTGCAGCACGCGGTGTGCTGAGCAGAAAATCTCGCGATGGTGTCAGTTGGGCTAAGGTCCGGCAGACTTCCCGCGATGCACGGACCGACATCACCTGCCGCGCTCTAATATCAGCCACTGTGGCCGCACTGGGTTATTGCGTGAAACGGTGGCGCACCGCGCTTCACATCGTCGTGTTGGCATCCCTCGTTGCCATCCCCGGAATCGGCGTGCCCCCGGTGGCCCACGCGGCTGCGGCCACGGCGACGTTGTCGGTGACCTCGACGTGGGAGACCGGTTTCATCGCCAGCTTCACCGTCACCAACATGAGCGCGGCGCCGATGACCGATTGGAAGCTCGAGTTCGACATGCCGGTGGGACAGTCGGTCTCGCATGCGTGGAGCTCCAAGGTTGCACGCTCCGGCACGCACTACGTGCTCACACCGGCGAATTGGAATCGCATCGTCGCACCCGGCACGTCTGCCACCGGCGGTTTCAGGGGAGTGTTGTCGGGTTCGTACTCGCCGCCGTCGAATTGCATGCTCAACCGGCAGGTTTTATGCAGCTGAAGCGTGTCGGCCGCGCACCGAAGCGCCCCTGACCGGGGAGCGCCGGGCACTTCGGCTCAACGGTCCCGGCGTCCTCGTCCACCACGGTGACCGTAACCTTCTCCACCGCCACGGTGAGCACCGCCACGCCAACCCCGTCGGCCGCCGCCGTAGGGGCGCTTGGCCGTCTGCCGGTCGAACGCTCGCAGGTGGTTCTCCGATGCGGCGCGCAGGTTCTCATACACCCGGTGGATGTCGGCCTTTTCGCTGTCCTCCGCGGCCGCGGTCAAGTCGGCGATGTCACCGGTTTCGAGTTCGACGCCGACCGCGTAGGCCTCTTCGACCGAGGACAGCCCGCGGGCGAGCCAACGGTCGTAGGCGTTCTGCAGGTCGGCCTCGGCGTAGACGCCGGCCGGTTGGCCGGCCGACGGATCGGGGACCCCGTAGCGGTCGAGCAGGCGCCCGATCGCGTCGTGGTGACGCTGTTCGCTGGCGGCGATGTTGTCGAAGACCGGCACCCCCCAAGCTTGGTGGAAACGCCGATACAAGTCGCGGGCGAGCCGCTCTTCCTCCCGCATCAGGACCAGATCCGCCCGTTCGCCATCGGACAAGGGGCCACCGCGCGACGGCCCGGCGGTGTCGTCGCCGTTCATCGGTCCGCTCCGTTCATGTTCGGCGATCGTCGGTCTACGGGCGCCGGGGCAGGCGGGCGACGATCACCGGGATCCGCGCCGAGTTCACGACGGCGCGACTCACCGAGCCGAGCAGCATTCCCGGGAATCCGCCACGGCCGTGGCTGCCCACCACCACCAGCTGCGCCGACTCGGCCTGTTCGAGAAGCCGCGGGGCGGGCCGATCATTGACCACGACCCTGTGCACCACCACATCGGGATACCGCTCTTGCCACCCGCACAGCCGCTCGGCCAGGACCACTTCCTCCTGGTCTTTGATGTTCCGCCACTCGATGGGCGCCCAGTTCACGCTCGGGAAGTCCAGCGGACCCATGTCACTCCAGGCATGCAACGCCACCAATCCCACGCCGCGGCGCGACGCTTCATCGAAGGCGATCTCGGTGGCCAACTCCGAGGTGGGCGAGCCGTCGACGCCGACCACAACCGGGGCCTGCGGCGAGCGCGTCGTCAGTGGGTCGTCGTCGTGGATGACCGCCACCGGACAGTGCGCATAACGGACCAGCGCGGAGCTGACCGATCCCAGTAGAGCATTGGCCACCGCGCCCCGCCCGCGGCACCCCACGACCACCATGTCGGATTCCTTCGACATCTCCACGAGGGTGGGGATGATCGGGGCGTGCAGTACCTCGCTCGCCACCCGCTCGGCACGATCGGGCGACGACGCCTCGACGGCGAGCTTGTGGGCCTGCTCGACGATCTCGTGGGCCCAGGCCTGCTGTGCTTGCGCGTAGTCGGCCGACCACCCTTCAACGGCGGTCACCATCGGCTCGACGACGTGGACGATCTTGAGTGCGACGCCGCGCATCTGGGCATCCCGGGCGGCCCATTCGACAGCCACCGACGATGACGGGGAGCCGTCCACGCCCACCACGATTCCACCGGGTCTGTGCTGGGCTGACATCGAGATCTCCTTCACAACAGGATCGCTGCTGCAGAACGCCGAAGCGACGAGGCCACCAGACACCTTCGACGTTAGGGACCCGCTGAGCCGTTCACCAGTGCCTTTAGTCCCCAACCGCCGGCAGGGGAGACCTGGGCCGTCAGGGAAGACCGCGACGGCCTGCGCCACACAAGGGCTTCGGTTATAGTCCCGGCCGGGGGGAGGGGCACCGCGCAACGTGACCCGAACCGTCGAGACGGTACCGAGAGGACGGCCATGATTACGATGCCAAACCGCCACACTGCAGTCGTTGGCTTGGTCGCCATCGCACTGATCGCCGTGGGGTGCAGCGATGACCAGCGCGTCGACACCTCAGCGCCGCCTCAGGTCGAGGCGCCCGCCGACTCCACGCCCGACACCGCCGTGCAGGGCCCCGAGGTGACGCTCATCGGGGAGAGTGACATCGAGGTGACGCTGACCGGTCCGATTGCCGCGAAGTACTCGTCGGCGACCGAGAGTCAGAAAGAGGCCCTGGGCAAGCCGCTCACCGGTGACCGTAATGCGGGAAAGCGGGAGAGTGGCGCGGTATTCCAGCAGTTTCAGGGCGGCGTGATCACCGCCAAGAACGACGAGGCCGACACTCCCGCGTATATAACCCTGGGCAAGATCCGCGAGGCCTGGAACATCCCACGCGACGCGGACGGCACACCCGAGGTCATGGGCGCAAACGGGTCGGCAGGCCCGCTGGGCTTGCCCATCAGCGACGTGAACACCGTCGACGGCCTGCTCGTTTCGGACTTCGAGCACGGCAGGATCCAGTACGACCCGAACACCGACCAGGTCGAGGTCACGGTGAACGGCAAGGTCGTGCCCTCCGGCTTGTAGGCCGGACCCGGCGTTCGCAGGGGGCGACGACCAGGACTTCATCGAGGCGGTCTCGACGCCGTGGGATGAGGAGTGAACCGAGGGGAGATCTGGGCCGTAGCGGGGAGGACGCACCGTTGATGCGCATTCGGATAGCCGGCGGACACGGGCGGCCATCGGGACTCGACCACGCTGGCAACCCTGCGTATTCGATTCCTGCATATTCTTTGGCCCACCCGAGCGGCCCGAGGGTGGGCGCGAGACCCCCGAAGGGGCGGCATGGCTACAATTGCGCTACATCCGTAGATGTCTGAAGTCGCTTCCCGAGAGCTGCGCAACGACACCGCAGGGCTGCTGCGGCGCGTCCAGGCGGGGGAGGAAATCACCGTCACCGTCAGCGGTAAGGCGGTCGCACGCCTGACGGCCCTACAGCCTGCCCGGCGCAGATTGCCGAGTCGGGAGGAATTGCTACGACGGCTTGAGCGCGCACAGGCGGACCCTGCGTTGCGTGCGGAACTCGCCGAACTGGCGGACGACACCACCGATGACCTCGGGCCGCCTTCGTGACCTCCATTGGCCTGCTCGATACGTCCGTGTTCATCGCACAGGAGAGTGGTCGCCGACTCGACGCATCCGGAGTGCCGGACGAGGTTGCGACGACCGTGATCACCGTGGCCGATTCCCGCTGCACAGCACCACAACATGCCGCGGTTTACTTGACATAATGTAGGTTATCGGCATTTGCGCAGGGTCGCTGACCAGAAGCGGCGCCCTCGGGCACCGCCACCCGATGTCCGATGTGCGATGTCCGATGCGCAGGCCATCAGAGGCTTCGGCATTTGACGACGGCCTGTCCGCGGCGGCCTTGCCGCTCAGCGTCGACCTCGACGGCGTCGTCGTTGGCGGCGGCATCGCCATCGGCGCGCAGCGCCCACGGAACGAACCGCGAAATCGAGCTGCCGCGTCGCCCGGCATGAGATGGACTGCACTCCGGTCGCTTCCCCGTCCCAGCGGCCCACCCCCACCCGCGCGTCACCAATTCGTCACAGTGACGAATTGGTGACGCGCGGCGCGCTGACCGCTCCCAGCCGCGCTACGGGGCGCGATCGTGGCTGTTGGGGGTAGCCTCGCCGCTCACGCGGTGCCGCAGCGCGTCGACACCGTCGCCGCTGAGATGTCTCAGCGCCCAGAGGCGGCCGGCGAGTACGGAGGCCAGATGCGCTGCTGAGCCGGTGACCGAGGGCCCCTCGCCGTGATTCCAGTCGAGGTCGTCGGCACGTAACGACAAGCCATGGGCCCAGGTGCGTGACGGGATGAACGGGTTCGGTATCCGCACCTGCGTATCGAGCACCGCAGCAAGTTGGGCCAAGCCGACTGTTGACTTCAGCCCGAGCGCGAAGCGTATATCCAGCTCGTGGATCACGTGATCACCCAGCAGGAATCGCCGCGGGAAGATCCGGCCGAGCCCACGCGGCGCCGCCATGGCGGTAGCGAAGTCCTCGATCAACTCCGCCGGCGAGCGCTGCTGCGCCAGCCGTTGCGCCAGCGCCGCGTTGGCGCGGTCGAACGACCCACGGTGTCTGCCGATCTCGACGGCCATCCGCACGGTGGACGCCCGGTAGCCGATCGCAAGGTGCGCCAGCACATCGTGGTTGGTCCACTGCGCGCACAGACTCGGGCGCGCCCAGTCTGTTGCGGACCATTCGCGGGCCTCTGCCAAGAATCGAGTGTCGTGTTCACGAAGCAGTTCACGTGTTCGCGACATCGAGGTTCCTTCGCAAGAAGTCGGTCTGGTCGGCCAGCATCGTGTCAAGCAGCGGTTCGTGGTAGACGGCGAAATGGTCACTGTCGTAGTGGCGGGCTACTCCGAGTGGGGCGCGCCGTGCCACGGCGACCGCATACCGCGGGTCGATCAACGTCTCACGCTGTGACACGCAGACCAGCAAGGGCGCCCCGATGTCGCCGGCAGACCGCAGCCCGCTGGCGACGACGATCCCGAGAACGTCGGATGCCCCGACCCGGTTGTCGAACGACCCGCCCGCCGAGACGACCCCGTTCCAGCCGTCGAGTGCGCCCGCGACGGTCACGGCCGCCAGGCTGCCCGGCGGGCCGACAATCGGCACATAGTGCGGTGTGGCACCGGCCAGTCGCCGCACGGCGTCGGCGAGGATTGGCGGCCCGAGCCGCAGAGCTAAGCCGGCCCCGAGTCGGCGCACAGAACCAAGACCGTCGACGATGGGGCACTGCACCACCACGGCGGCGAGGTCATCGCGCTTGGCGGCGACCTTCAAGATGTGCATCGCCCCGAGGCTGGTGCCCCACAGGGCAATTCGCGTGGCATCCAGTTGCGGAAGGCCGCGCGCGAAGTCGACTGCCGCGCAGATGTCCTCGCGGTGTCGACGTAGGCTCAGGCGCTGGCGCGGCAGACCGCCGGAGTCCCCGGTGTGGCGGTAGTCGAACGCCAGCGTGGCGATGCCTGCGCCGGCGAAGTGCTGCTCGTACTGGGCGATCGACATCGTGTGATTGGCCCCGAACCCGTGCGCGAGCACGATCACCGGATGCGGTCCGGGCCCTCGGGGCAGCGTCAACCACGCGGCACAGCGAATGCCGTGAGAGTAGAACCCCGTCAACGTCGTTGTGAGCGGCATCCGATTCCTCCTTAAAACGTACCCTGTACGTGTTGTATATTACGTACGACGTACGTGTCAAGGAGGTTGGTCATGCGCGCGAGGTTCACCCTGGCCGAGATCCAGACGGCCGCCCTGCGGATCGTCGACGTCGACGGGCTGACGGGCTTGAGCATGCGATCGCTTGCCGCGGCGCTGGGCACCGGACCGATGACGCTCTACAACTACCTGCACAACCGAGATGAACTCGAAGCCCTGGTCGCCGAGGCGGTCATCGCCGAGGTCGAGGTCCCGTCGGCGAGCGACGACTGGGTCGATGACGTCCGGGCGATCGCGACGGCCATCTGGCAGGCCGTCCGTAATCACCCCAACGCGATCCCGCTGGTACTCACGCGCCGGACCAAGTCGACGTCGAGCTACGCTGTCGCCGAACATCTCATCGAAACACTGAGCCGCGGCGGCCTGGCCGACACCGCTCTTCTCACCGCCTTCCGGGCGGTGCTCAGCCTGGTGATGGGCAGCGCACAGGTCGAACTGGCCGGGCCCCTGGCAGGCGCGGACCGCGTCGAGGGCCCGCGCGAGGTGGCCGGACGCATCGGCGCGTTGGCCGGCGACGAATACCACCGGATGGCCGCGTTGAGCAAGGTCAGTCAGCGCTCGAGCGGGGCGGACGATTTCGCCGGCGCCTTAGAACTGCTCCTGGCCGGAATTCGAACCACCGGGCCGTGAAGGGACACCCCTCCCCCTCGACCGGCATAGTCGAGTCGATAGCTCTGATTTCGTCACGGTGACGTTACGGTCACCTCGGGACGCCGGGCATCCTGCCCCAGCGTGTGACATCACCGGGCGATGTTTCATGGATAATGACCACGAACCATGACCAGGCTGCCAAACGGTGGCTGGGCCTGGCCATCGCGGCCACCCCCTTGGCGGCCGGTTTGGCCGGGGCCCGCGAGATCGTGCGCGCGGATACGGCGCGGCGGCGCGGCGTCACCACGCGCGACGGCGTGCCGGTGCCGGAGCCGTCGATCGGGCTCGGGGTTGCCGCGGCCGTCGACGCGCTGTTGACCACTCCGATGCCGCTGCTGTCCTCACTCGGGTCACCGGAGCACTACGCGACGGCATCGGCCGAACTCGACGCCGCTGTCCGCTACTACGGTGAGGCCGGTTGGCTCGAAGCCCCACAGCTTCGGCACCGGCGCCCCGACGCGCCACGAGAGGTTCAGATCGAAACCGTCTCACCCGGGATGGAGGTCGCCCGGTTCGACAGCGGATGGCAGCCGGAGGCGGGCGAACCGGGCCGCGAGCGCTGGCTGACTTTCCTCGCCAACGAACGGGTGCCGGTCCGGTTGCTGCGCCACCCCGGGGCGCCGCGGCCGTGGCTCGTCGCCGTCCACGGCCAAGGGATGGGACGGCCGTCCGACGTCACGATGATGCACGTGCACCGTCTGCACGATGAGCTCGGCATCAACGTCGCGCTCCCCGTGCTCCCGCTGCACGGTCCACGCTCCTGCGGCTTCTCCCCTTCCCAGCAGTTCGCGTCCAACGTCTTCGCAACGAACAACGTGCTGGGGCTCACCCAGTCGGTGTGGGACGTCCGCCGACTGCTGCGATGGCTGCGCGAAGACCAGCAGGCGCCGGCGGTCGGCCTGCTCGGCGTGTCGCTGGGATCCTATGTCGGCAATCTGCTGTCGACGCTCGAGGGCGATTTGGCCTGTCTCGTCGCCGTCGTTCCGACGAGCGATTTGGCCGCGTCGATGCGCCGTGCGGTGCCGGTCACGCGGGCGAAGCGCCGGCTGCACCGCCAGGTGCACGACTATCGCTCGGTGCTCGTGCACCGGGTCGTCTCACCACTCGCCAGGCCGTGCCTGGTACCCCACCAGCGGCGCCACATCGTGGCGGGACAGGTCGACCGGATTGCGCCGCCGAGCGGCGCCGCCCAGGTCTGGCGCCACTGGGACGAGCCGTCGATCGCGTGGTGCCCGCGCGGCCACGTCACCGCGTGGCACGGGGCGGCCTACGATGACCACATCGCATCGCTCCTCACCTCGTCTGGGCTGCGACACCGATCCCGAGGACGCTGAGGAGGGACCATGCGCCAGCTTTCCAGTGCTGACTGGACGATGGTGTCACTGGACACCGCGACAGCCCACAACACCATCGGCATCGTCGGCATCTACGACCCTTCGACGCGCGGTGGGTCGCGCGACCCGGTCACCTACGAGGAAGTGCTGACGTACATCGATGCGCGCCTTCACGTCGCCGAGAGTTTTCGGGAACGACTCGTCCACGTGCCGTTCGGGCTTGACCGGCCCTGGTGGGTCCGCGACGGCGACTTCGACCTGGAATACCATGTCCGGCATATCGCCCTGCCGCGGCCCGGAAGCTGGCGACAGCTGTGCACTCAGATCGCGCGCATCGAGAAATTGTCAATACCTGTGGATCGGGTTGTTCAGGCGACCTCCGTTCCGGGTTGTTCGGCGCCGTCGGTGGGCGGCTGTGTTGGGGTGATCTCGGTGGGGCGTTCGAGCAGCTTTCCCTTGTGGAAGACCGCGCCGGCGCGGACCAAAGCGACCAGGTGTGGGGCGTTGACGGCGCGCCAGCGGGCCGCGGCGGCGTCGATGAGCTTGTAGGCCATAGCCAGTCCGGCCGCGCGTGATCCCGGGCCTTTGGTGACCTTGGTGCGCAAACGCACTGTGGCGAAGGTGCTTTCGATCGGATTCGTGGTGCGTAGGTGAATCCAATGTTCGGCCGGGTAGTGGTAGAACTCCAGCAGGGTGTCCAGATCGTCGGTGATCTTGGCGACCGCTTTAGGATACTTGGCCCCGAAGTCGACCTCGAAGGCTTTGACCGCGAGCTGGGCCTTGTCGATATCCTCGGCGTTGTAGATCTCCTTGATCGCCGCCAACGCCGACGGGTGCGCTGATTTCGGCAGCGCGGCAAGAACATTAGCCTGCTTATGAAACCAGCACCGCTGCTCTTTGGTGGCCGGGAACACCTCACGCACCGCGTTCCAGAACCCGAGTGCGCCATCGCCGACCGCGAGCACCGGGGCGGTCATGCCGCGTCGCTTGCAGTCGCGCAGCAGATCAGCCCACGACTCGGTCGATTCGCGGTAGCCGTCGGTGATCGCCACCAGTTCTTTGCGGCCGTCAGCGCGCACACCCAGCATCACCAGCAAGCACAGCTTTTCCTGGTCCAGGCGGACCTTGAGGTGGATGCCGTCCACCCACAGGTAGACGTAATCGGTGCCCGACAGGTCCCGGGCGGCGAACGCGCGGGCCTCATCTTGCCACTGACTGGTCAGCCGGGTGATCGTGGTGGCCGACAACCCGGCACCCGAGCCCAGAAACTGCTCCAGGGCCGGCCCGAAATCACTGGTCGACAGCCCGTGCAGATACAAAAGCGGCAGCACCTCGCTCATCTGCGGTGACTTGCGCGCCCACGCCGGCAGGATCGCCGAGGAAAACCGTTTCCGCTCACCAGTGTCGGGGTCGACGCGTTTGTCGTTGACTCGTGGAGCTTTCACCTGCACCGCACCGGCTGCGGTCAACACCTCACGTGGCTGGTGGTAGCCGTTGCGCACCACCAGCCGGTGCCCGTTGTCGTCGAGCTGATCGGCGTACTGGGCCACATACGCGGCGACCTCGGCCTGCAACGCCGCGGCCAGCATTTGCCGGGCACCGTCGCGGACGATCTCGTCCAACAACGAGCGCCCAGAGGCCTCGTGGCCGTTGGCGTCCTCGGCGTCGTGAACTACGGTGAGCATGGGCGTACCTTCCCGAACCAGCGCGCCAACGCCGGCTCATGATCGGACCTACTGACTTTCAGATCATCCTCGGGAAGGTGCGCCCACTTTCACGCCCCCATCCCGAGGCTCATCCACAGGTTCTGATCATTGCTCGCGCGCATCCACGCTCGGCCTCTGGACCTCACCAAGCCGCCCTGGGAGCTGTACCTCATCGACATGCTCGACGGGGTCGACCATCTGCCACCGGGCGCCTTCGCCATCTTCCTGCGCGTGCACCACGCCGCCATCGACGGCGTCGCCGGCGCGGAGATCCTCACCGCGATCCACAGCCACGAACCAGACGAGGACCCACCCCCGGCGCCGGAGGGCTACGAGTGGAAACCCGACGCTATCCCGTCGGACCTCGGCCTCCTGAGCCGAGCTGCGCTGCACGGTGCGGCCCGGCCGGTCGACGTATTGCGGCAGGTCCGCAAGATGGCGCCCCAACTGTCGGCGCTCGTGACCGACACCCGCGACCCGGCAGTGACATCGCCGGCGTCGCTGCCCAAGGCGACCCGGTTCAACCAGGTCGTGTCGCCCCACCGCGTATTCGGTACCGCCTACACGACGCTGGACGTCCTCAAGGAGATCCGCGCGGCGCTACCGGACGCAACGATCAACGACATCGGTGTCGCCGTCGTCGGTGGGGCCCTGCGCCGCTACCTCCTCGACAAGGGCGAGTTGCCCGACGAGGCCATGGTGGCGATGATGCCGATCTCGGTGCGGCCGACGGCCACCCGCGCCAGCGGCACAGTCAGTGCGGAGTCCCGCGCCGCGACCAGTGGCAATGAGTATTCGATCGCTCCCATCACGATGGCGACCGACGAAGCCGACCCGCTCGATCGGCTCGCGCGCATCATGACGTCGACCGCGCACGTCAAGGATTCCGGCGCTCACCCCGTTCGCTCGCTCATGGCGATGTCGGAGGAGGCGTTCGGCGGGCTGATGGGCACTGTGCAACGGGCGGCCGTGCGCGCCCTGAGTCGGCGTGGGCGCACCGTCGCCGCCCACACGCTGGTGAGCAACGTCCCCGGACCTGTGAGCCCGATGTTCTTCTGCGGTGCACAGATGGTCGACACCACCGGCCTTGGTCCGGTGCTCGACGGCATGGGCCTCAACAACGGCATCGGCAGCTACGGCAACCGCGTGACGTTCTGCTTCACCGCTGACCGCAAGGCGATCCCCGACCCCGAAGTCTACGAGCAGTGTCTGCGCGGCGCCGTTGAGGAGTTGCTCGACGCCGCCCGCGTGCGCTGCGCGGCGGACCGCGGCGGCGACAAGAAATCCCCCTCCCGCGGCGCGCCGTCATGACACCGGTGGCGTCTGGCCCGTCGCGCCGCGGTGATCAGCGGGTAGCGCCGCCGGCCAACTCCTCAGCGATCGCATCGAACGCCCGCAGCGCCTCCGTCGTGTGCGGCTCGTGGGCTTGCGACTGGCTGGACACCTTGACACCCACCATCTCGACGGCACGGTTGATGTAGACCATCTGGCCGCACATCCCCAGACACAGTGCGATGTTGTCGCCCGGATAGGGAAACCACATCTGATTGCGGTACATCCCACCGATCATGCCGGTGTCGTCGGGACTCGCGGCGAACGCCTGGCGCGAATCGGCTCCGCCGGCGAAGGTGTCGGCCAGCCATGCCGCGGGCACCACCTGCTCACCGGTCAACGCAACACCGTCGCGCAGGAACAGCGACCCGAACCGGATCATGTCGGTCAGACAGGCACTGATGCCGCCATCGACGATCCCGGTGCCGACCCAGTCGACGAGGATGGTGGCCTCCCCCGCCGCGCCCAGGCGGCTCCACACCAGCTCCGAGAGCAGCTCAGGCATTGCCCGACCGGTGGCGGCCTCGCAGACCCAGCCCAGCACGTTGGTTTCACACGACCGGTATTCGAACGGGCCGCCGTGCGGTGACTTCTGCCGCAGGGTCAACAGGAAGTCGTGCAGCGTCGTCGGCACGTTGTCGTTACGGCGGGGCGCCCATCCGATGGCCTGGTCCATGAGGTGGGTCTCGGCGGCCGGGTCGCGGTGTTCCTCGGAGAACGCGATCCCCGATCGCATGTCCATCAGGTCCCGGATCGTCGCACCGGCGTACCCGCAGTCCGTCAGGGCCGGAACGAATGCCGTCACCGGTGCGTTGACATCCAGCGCTCCGGTCTCGTACAGCGCGCCGACGACGATCCCCACCAGCGACTTGCTCACCGAGAACAGAAGGTGCCGGGTCTGCGGGCCCATTCCCCCGAGGTATTCCTCGGCGACGATGACTCCGCGGTGCGCAACGGCCCAGCCGTCGGTGGCGCTGCCGGCCATGACCGCGTCCACAGTGATGACTTCACCGCCGGTTTCGATCGCCGGGATCTCGCCGATCCCGGAACCAACCGCCGGCAACTGAACCACGGGTCCCGACCCGCGTGCGATGACCGCGGTCGCCAGCAGCTCCTCGACGTGTTGGAACGCCCACCGTGCGAACTGCGCTGAGCGCCAGTTGTCGATACCGACCCCGGCCGGGGCCCGATCGACCTCGCCGTTCACGCCCGTGCGACTAGTCGCGTCACGGCCGGGGCGGCCGGCGTCAGCGGTGTCGAGGCGAACTTCGCCTTCATGGCCGCGATCCAACGCCGAGCCCGGTCGGTGAGCTGGTAGTCGTCGGACTGCAGCCGGCCACGGGTGACCAGCACCCCGAGCTGGGCATCTTCGCAGCGCAGGTCCCCGGGTGCGGCGACCCGCAGGTAGAAGGCCTCGGTTCCGTCGAGCAGCGAGGTCCAGTCGTAAGCGGGCCGGGTGAACGTCGCCCGCCCCTCGTCATCGATGCGATAGATCCCGGTACGCGGCGTCGCGGTGAAAATCTCGAGTTCCGGCGAGGTTTCGCTGATGATCATTTGACCCCAAACCTCGTCGTCGCTGTACCCGCGCTCCCAACGTTCGTTGATCTCGTCGATGTCGAGTTCGTAATCGACGTCCATGTACTCCAGGAGGTGGAACAGGAACAGCGGCATGTCGGCGTAGGCCTCGGTGGTCAGGTTCGTCATCGGACTGGCCCCGCTGAGCCGCGGATTGATCTCGCCCAGGTAGATCTCCTCGGAGTCCAGGTCCCGCAGCAGGTCCACCTCGAAATAGCCGCGGTAGCCCTCCCGGTTCAGCATGTCGCCGAGCCGGCGAACCATGTTCCGCGCGTGGCGGGTCTGTTCGGGTGACAGCACACCACGCCAGATGTCGTTGCCGCACCAGCCGCCCCGGCGCGACGTCAGCTCCGGGTAGCCCACGAGGCTGGTCATCGCGGGTCCGATGACCGTGCCGTGCCGGGTGACCGCCCCTTCCAGGCAGACCTCGACGTTGCGGATGCGTTTCATGATCTTGATCTCCGGCTGCTCAGCCAGATTGGCCGCACACGAGTCCCAGTCACGTTCGCCTCGCACGAAGAACGTCCCGGAACCGGCATCGCCGTAGGCGACTTCGAGGACGAGATCGTCGCCCAAGCCGGCATTGTGCGCCAGTTCCTGCAGTTGGCCGTAGGTACCGGGCCGCCCGATCACGTTCGGAACGCTCGCCACACCCGCCTCGTCGGCGAGTTGGGTCATGATGATCTTCGACCCCAGGCGGTGGCGCAACTCCGCGGACGGGTGCATGACTTGCAGACCGGCGCGTTTCGCGTAGCCGTAGGTCAGCTCATCGAGCATCACGAAGCAGGCCTTGCCGCCGGGGCCCCGGTCGGCGATGAACTCCATCGTCTCGTCGTCGTCCAGCAGGTGGTTGCACACATCGCCCATGGAGTCGAAATCGACGCGGTCGCGGCGGCGCGGGACGAACACCCGCGGATGAACGCCCTCGAAAGAGTCGAAGTAGTTCAGGAAAACGAAGTTCCGCACCCAACGGTCGACGCCGAGCAGGTTGTACGGCGTCGGCGAGACGAAATACAGCGGGACGGTGTTGGTGTGAAAGAACGCCCGTATCGCCGACAGACCGTCAAGGCGATGACCCGACTCGGTCCGGGACTCCCCGGTGCTCATGGTCGCGCTGGCGTCTTCGTGAACATGCCCAAGGTGACATCCATGCCCGAAGTATCGCAACTTCGGCCGGTGGTCTCAACCTTGGCGCAGCCGGCGGGTCTGTCAGGGTGACGTTTTAATGCGGTGGCGCGGGGCGTATTTCACCTCCGCTATGCGTTTACCTCTCGTCGTGGCGCGTCACAGGCCGACCATGGCCATATGCGCGGCGTCGTAACGGTCACCTTTGATGCCGGTCCGGGCGGCGAGATCGTCGAGGGTGGCGACCTCGTCGGCCGACAACGCCACCTGTGTGGCGCTGGTGTTCTCGTCAAGGCGTTCGCGGCGGCGGGTTCCGGGAATCGGGACGATCCACGGTTGCTGGGCCAACAGCCAGGCCAGCGCAATCTGTCCGGGTGTCGATCCCCTGGTGTGGGCGAGACCGCGAACCTCAGCGACGAGGGCGTCGTTGGCGCTGCGGTTCTCCGCCGTGAACCGCGGGATGGTGTTGCGGATGTCACCGGCCGAGAATTCCGTCGTCGCGGCGACGGTACCGGTGAGGAAACCCTTGCCCAGCGGGCTGAACGGAACGAATCCGATACCGAGTTCGGCGCACGTCGGCAGCACTTCCGGTTCGGGGTCACGGGTCCACAGCGAATATTCGCTCTGCACCGCGGTGACCGGACAGACGGCGTGTGCTCTGCGCAACGTCGCGGCGCCGGCCTCGGACATTCCGAAGTGTCGGACCTTGCCGTCCTCGATCAGTTCCGCCACGGCGCCGGCGACATCTTCGATCGGAACGTTCGGGTCGACGCGATGTTGATAGAACAGGTCGATGACGTCGGTGCGCAGCCGCCGCAGGGAGGCGTCGGCGACCCGGCGGATCTGCTCGGGCCGGGAGTCGGTTCCCGACACTTTGCCGTCGACGATGTTCCAGCCGAACTTGGTAGCGATGACGACCTGGTCACGCAGCGGTGCGAGGGCTTCACCGACGAGTTCCTCGTTGACGTAGGGGCCGTAGACCTCGGCGGTGTCGACGAGAGTGACCCCGACGTCTACGGCATAACGCAGGACGCCGATCATGTCGTCGCGGTCGCCGGGGTTGGGACCGTAGCTCTGCGACATGCCCATGGCGCCGAACCCGATGGCCGAGACCTCGAGTCCTTGTCCGAGAGTGCGAATGTGCATGGTGGTGCCTCCTCAGGCTTCGGGGATATCGATCGCGAACATTTCGCGGGTGATCTCAGCGGGCTCGGGGCCGCCGCGCACACCGGTGTCGAGCGCATCGATGGCGGTCAGTTGCTGCTCGGTGAGCGTGAAGTCGAAGACGTCGAAGTTCTCTTCGATTCGCGCCGGCGTCACCGACTTGGGTATCACCTGGCGGCCCTGCTGCAGGTGCCAGCGCAGCATCACCTGTGCCGGGGACTTGGCGTGCTCGGCGGCGATGTCGGCGATCACCGGCTCCTGCAAGGTGGAGCGGTTCGAGCCGCCACCGTAGAAGGTGATGCCGCCGATCGGTGACCAGCACTGGTTGAGGATGCGGTGCTCGGTGTCGAGTGTGAGCAATTCCGACTGCCGGAAATAGGGATGCACCTCGATCTGATTGACCGCCGGGACGACGTCGGTGGCGTCCAGCAGCCGGTCGAGATCCGGCGGCATGAAGTTCGACACCCCGATGGCGCGCACCTTGCCGTCGGCGTAAAGCGTCTGCAGCGCGCGGTAGGCGTCGACGGTCAGGTGGAACTCGCTGGTCAGCGGCTGGTGCAGGATCAGAAGGTCGAGGTAGTCGACGCCGAGCTTGCCGACGGCCTTGTCGTAGGCGTGCAATGTGGCGTCGTAGCCGTAGTCGGTGATCCAGACCTTGGTTTCGATGAAGACCTCCTCGCGCGGCAGCCCGAAGCGGCGGATCGCCTCGCCGACCTCGCGTTCGTTGCCGTACGCCGCCGCGGTGTCGACGTGGCGGTACCCGGTCCGCAGCGCAACTCCGACCGCATCGACGGTCTGCTCCGGCGGGGTCTGGTAGACGCCGAACCCGAGGGTCGGCATGGCAATTCCGTTGTTCAAGACGAAGTTGGGCACGTCCACGATTCCTCACTCCTCCTGGGTGTTGCGGGCATCAGGGCTGCTCGCATGGCGCTTCCCTTTCCGTAGCACTCGTTGCAGGGATTCTTGTCTGGGGTCAACGGGCGGTGTAGCCGCCGTCGACGGGTAGCGCGGTGCCGACGACGAAGCTCGCGCCGGGGCTGCACAACCAGAGCACCGCGGCGGCGACCTCCTCGGCGGTGCCCAAACGTCCGATGGGTTGGTCGGCGACTGCTTGATCGCTGTCTAGGTCTCCGGATTCGAACATGCGGGTGACCATCGGCGTGGCGATGATGCCCGGACAGACGGCGTTGATCCGGATGCCGCGAGGAGCGTATTCGAGCGCGGCGCTGCGCGTCAGGCCGATGACACCGTGTTTGGCGGCATGGTAGGAGGCTCGGCCGGGCAACCCGACCAGCCCTCCCAGCGACGAGCAGTTGACGATGGCGCCCGAACCTTGGGCGCGCATCTGGGCGAGTTCGTGTTTCATGCTGGCCCAGATTCCGCGCAGGTTGGTCGCGTTGACGCGGTCGAACACGTCGGCCGGCTCGTCGGCGGCATCACTCATGGGGACCTGAATACCGGCGTTGTTGTAGGCGACATCGAGGCTGCCGAAGACCTCCACCGTCTTGGTCACGGCACCGGCGACCTGGTTCTCGTCGGCGACATCGCACCGCGCGACCAGCACCCGGTCCCCCACGTCGCGCAACTCGTCTTCGGCATAGTGCAACAGGTCGTCGTTGAGGTCGACCAGCGTCACCGCCGCACCGGCCTCGGCGAAGGCCCGCGCCGTGGCCAGGCCCATACCGGAGCCGGCGCCGGTGACGAACGCGACCCGTCCGGAGAAATCGTAGGTGGGGTTCACCGTGGGTCCTTTCGGTCTCGTGTTTCCGTTCTGGCCGGCGTGGTTGAGGTCGTAGACGAGGAGGGGTCCGTGTCGTCGCTCATGACCCAAGCTAACGCCGGCCCAGGCGTGGCCGGGAGGTCGTGTTATGGGGGGTACAACGTCACCCTCCCTTTTCGTGCGACTTCTCGTACGGTGGGTTGTGTGGACAACCGCAGCGAGATTCGGGAGTTCTTGGCCACCCGACGCGCCAAGCTCACACCGGAGCAGGTCGGGTTGCCCCCCCGGCGGGCGCCGCCGCGTCCCCGGGCTGCGCCGGGAGGAGGTCGCCGTGCTGGCCGGAGTCAGCACCGACTGGTACATCCGCCTGGAACGGGGCCACATCGGCGGCGTCTCCGAGGACGTCCTCGACGCCGTCGCCCGCGCCCTGCGGCTGTCCGACGTCGAACGCGATCATCTGTTCAACCTTGCCCGCGCGGCCAAGCCGAGCCGCACTCCACGCCCCCGGACCAGAACGCATATTCCGACCAGCCTTCAGCGCGTGCTGGACTCCATGACCGGCACGGCCGCGTTCGTCCGCAACGGCAGACTCGACTTTCTCACCGGTAATCAACTCGCCAAGGCTCTCTACGCTCCCGTTCTCGACCAGCCGGTCCTCCGCGCCAATATCGCCCGCTTCAACTTCCTGGACCCCCGCGCCGCGGACTACTATCCGGACTACGACGGGGCACTGTCTGTCACTGTCGCGCTGTTGCGCACCGAGGCCGGCCGCGCACCCCACGACAAAGACCTCACCGATCTCATCGGTGAACTCGCCACCCGCAGCGACGCCTTTCGCACCCGGTGGGGCGCCCACGACGTGCGCGCCCCACCGCGGCGGAATCAAGACGTTCAACCACCCCATCGTGGGACCACTCGAACTGGCCTACGACTCAATGGAACTCATCGCCGCTCCCGGATTAGTACTGACCGCCTACACCGCCGAGCCGGCCACGGCCTCCGCCGACGCGCTCAGCCTGCTCGCGTCCTGGGCCACCACCGAGGCCTCCCCCGCGAACCCGAGCAACCCCGCCACGGACAGCGGCCCCACACCGAGGTCGAGGCGCTCCTAGACGTCGAGGTGGCGCTGCGCGAGCTGACTGACGATCGCGGGGTCGCGGTGATCGAAGAACAGGCTCGCTCCGGTGTCCAGGGCGGTGATCCGGTTCATCTCGTCGCCGGTGAGTGCGAAGTCGAAAACCTCGAGGTTTTCTCGCATCCGTTCGGGCCGCACCGACTTGGGGATGACGATGACACCGCGCTGTATCAGCCAGCGCAACACAACCTGCCCGACGGATTTACCGTGCCCCTCTCCGATGGCCGTCAACGTCGGGTTCGAGAACATATTGTTGCGCCCCTCGGCGAAGGGGCCCCACGACTCGTGATGCACCCCGTACTCACCCATCACCTGGTGATCGTCCTCTCGCTGGTGGAAGACGTGGGTCTCGATCTGGTTGACCACGGGTGTGACGTCGTTGTGAACAATGAGATCAACGAGCCGGTCCGGGAAGAAGTTGGACACCCCGATGGCACGCACGAGCCCTTGGTCGAGCAGTTCCTCCATCGCTCGCCAGGCACCGTAGTAGTCATTGAACGGTTGATGGATGAGGTAGAGGTCGATGTAGTCGAGGCCGAGCCGGTCCAGCGACCGGCCGAAGGCGGCCTTGGTCGCGTCGTAGCCGGCATGCTCGATCCACAACTTGGTGGTGACGAAGAGTTCGTCGCGCACGATCCCGCTGTTCGTCAGGGCACGTCCGACGGCGTCCTCGTTCTGGTAGGAGGCCGCGGTATCGATGTGGCGGTACCCGGTCTCCAGGGCGTGGTCGACGACCTGTTCGGTCTGCTCGGCGGGCACCTGGTACACGCCGAATCCCACGATCGGCATCTCGACACCGTTGTTCAACGTCACGGTTCGCATCGGTAGGTCCTTTCTGAACTGCCGGGGTGTCAGCGGGTCAGGCGTCCGTAGTCCTGTATCCGCTCCTCGTTGTACGGCTCGCCGGCCGCAGGAGTGAGGTGGTTGAGCACGTCGATCTGCGCGGCGCCGAGTTCGATGGCGTCGGCGGCGGTGTTCTCCTCGACCCGAAAGACACGCTTGGTGCCCGGGATCGGGGCGATGTCCTCGCCTTGCGCCAACAGCCAGGCGAGTGCAACCTGGGCCGGGGTGGCCCCGACCTCGGTGGCCACGGCCTGGACCTCGTCGGCGATGGCAAGGTTGCGTCGGAAGTTTTCGCCGGTGAAGCGTGGGTTGCCTTTGCGGAAGTCGGCGTCGTCGTCGAACTGCTCGGGTGAGCGGATCGTGCCGGTGAGGAACCCATGCCCCAACGGGGAGAACGGGACCAGGCCGATGCCCAGTTCGCGCAGCGTCGGCAGGATCTCCGCTTCGAGGTCACGGGTCCACAGCGAGTACTCGGACTGCAGCGCGGTGATCGGATGCACGGCGTTCGCGCGGCGGATCGTCTCGGCTCCGGCCATCGACAGACCGATGTGGCCGACCTTGCCTTCCGCGACGAGTTCAGCGACCGCGCCGATGGTGTCCTCGATCGGTGTGTCGGGATCGACACGGTGTTGGTAGTACAGGTCGATGTGGTCGGTGCCCAGCCGCCGCAACGATCCCTCGACGGCGGTGCGGATGTTGGCCGGGCGGCTGTCGAGGTTCCACACGCCCTTGCCGGCGTGGGAGACCAGACCGAACTTGGTCGCCAGCACCACCTGGTCGCGGCGGCCCTTCAACGCACGCCCGACAAGTTCCTCGTTGACATAAGGGCCGTAGATCTCGGCGGTGTCAATGAAGTTCACCCCCAGTTCGAGGGCACGGTGGATGGTTCGTATCGATTCGTCGTCGTCGCTTCCCGCCCCGGTGTACCCCTGCGACATGCCCATCGCTCCCAAACCGATGCGCGACACCGTCAGATCCCTGAGCTTGATGTATTTCATGAGTTTCCTTCATCCCGTTTGCTTCACCAGCCACACAACCCGAGAACGTGCGGGCCCGGCAGGACCTATCGAGACGGGTACCGCCAGACACCCCCACCGCCGAGCGACCTCACTTAGCCTGGGAAGCGTGGACAACCGGCGCGAAATACGTGAGTTCTTGACCTCGCGGCGGGCCCGTATCACCCCCGAGCAGGCCGGCCTGGAAACCTACGGCGGGAACCGCCGTGTGAGCGGGCTGCGCCGCGAAGAGGTCGCCATGCTCGCCGGCGTCTCGGCCGACTACTACACCCGACTAGAACGCGGCAGCCTCGTCGGGGCCTCCGACAGCGTCCTGCACGCCCTCGCGCGTGCCCTGCACCTCGACGACGCCGAACGCGACCACCTCTTCGATCTGGCCCGCATCGACAACGTCGCCCGAACGACCAAACGAGCACCGAGTTCTCGACGGCGCATCAAGCCCGTCGTCCAGCAGGTGCTCGACGCCATCACCGAGGCAGCCGCCGACGTGCGTAACGAACGCGGTGACATCGTCGCGGCCAACAAACTCGGCTATGCACTGTTCTTCGAGATTCATGCCGAGGAGGTGCAGCCTCCCAACGTTGCGCGCTACACCTTCCTCAATCCGAGTGCCCATGACTTCTTCGTCGACTGGGATCGCGCCGCCACCGACGTGGTGGCCGTGCTGCGTGCCACCGTCGGACGGAACCCATTCGACAAGTCGCTGTCGGACCTCGTTGGTGAACTCTCCACCCGCAGCGATGAATTCAGGGTCCGGTGGGCGGCACATAACGTCCGCCGTCACACCACCGGCACTAAACTCCTGCGCCACCACGTCATCGGTGAGGTGGAACTGAACTACCAGAGCCTGGAGCTACCCGGCGAGCCCGGACTGCGCGTGAGCGTGTTCACCGCCGAACCCGACACCGCCAACCAGCAAGCCCTGCGATTCCTCGCCAGCTGGGCCGACGAAACCGGAACACCAGCGAGCGCCGAGCAGCTCCCCGACGACGCCCTCGAACCGTAGAACCCACCACACAGGGCGCCGCGGCGCACCGGACATGGCGCCGCGTCGGTCAGCCGGTCCAGACCGCTTTCTCGACACCGGCGGCGTCGCGGTACACCACACTGTCGGGAGCCGCGCCATCGCGCACGTCGAAGTAGAGCCGACCGGTCGTCTCGGTGCCCTGGGCGATCGGCGTGTTGGGAAGACCGTCGACCTCGTTGCCTTTCATCACCCAGTAGGTTTCGCTGTCTCCGGCACGCGCGTTGAAGTTGGCGATCACCGGGGTCACCGTGCCCTGCACGCCCTTGGCGGTGACCTCGGAATACCAGATCCCGTCGTTGTGCCCGCTGGGCTGCAGTTTGTCGACGGTGTAACCGAGGACACCGCCGTTGTCGGTGATCTCGGCCGACTGGCCGAAATTCAGCGTTTCGGGGGCCGCCACCGCCGGGGTCGCCGTCAAGATTCCTGCTGTCGCGACCCCGGCGACAGCGGCCACCGTCTTGGTGGCGATTGCGGAGATACTCACCACATTCTCCTTCGCATCGGGTCCAAAAAGTCAGCCGTGTAGCTCGACTCGATGTGGAGGAAATAGCCATCTTCGCGGCTTTCAAAACCTGCTCGTCGACGGAGTGCGGTTACCGGGTGCGTACGGCGTCGATGGCCCGAGAGATGCGCTGGACGCTGACCGGGCGGGCGGTGCCGAGCTGCTGGGCCCACAGGCTCACCCGCAACTCCTCGATCTGGCGGGCGATGGCGCCCACCTCGGGGGTGTTGCGCCGTTCGGGTGCCAGCGTGGCCAGCAGCGCGTCGTAGGCGTCTTCCACGGCGTGGACCTGCTCCATGCGTTCCCGGTCGCGCGTGAGCTGGTGCGGCAGCTGCTCGAGGCGCCGGGTGATGGCGTACAGGTAGCGGGTCAGATCGCCGAGGTGGGCATACCCGGTCGCGGCGACGAACCCGGGGGCCAGCAGCCGGTCGAGTTGGGCTCCGATATCGGCGACCGCGTCCCGGTGGGCGTCCGGCGGCTCGGCGGGCAGCCGCAGTTGCGCCTCCCGGACGGCGGCGACCACGGCCTCGACGCGGCTGACGATCTGAGCCGTCGTCGTCACCAGGGCGTCGGCCACGCCGGCGTGCAGCGCGGCGAACCCGTCGCGGGTCCAGGCCGGCTCGCCCATCAGGTGATCGACCGCGGCGTCGGCGCAGTCGGCGATCAGCGCCGGCAGCGACCCGTCCGGATTGACCGCCAGCGCCAGGCGCAGCTGCGGCCCCAACTGCCGTTCCACGGCCTTGACCGGGGAGGCGATGCTGCAGCGCAGCAGCCGCCGGGTGCCTGCGGTCATGGCGCGCTGCTGTTCGGCCGCGGTGGCCAGCACGCGCAGCGCGGCGGTCTCGCCGGTGTCGACGAACGCCGGGTAGCCGCGCACGCTGCGACCCTGAACGGAACGCTCGACGACCTGCGGCAGCTCCTCGAGGTCGTCGGGCCAGCCACGCAGGCCGCGGCGCTCCAGTTCCCCGGCGACGGTGTCGGCGACGGCGTCGGCGACGGCGTCGCGCGCCGGGGCCGCCAGCCGCTGCCGCAGCTCATCGAGGTCGCGGCCACGGGCCATCTCGGCGCCGTCGGCGGACTCCACCACGAAGGTCATCCGCAGGTGGGCCGGCAGCTTGGTGAGGTCGAACGCGTCGAGGGGAACGACAACTCCGGTGCGACGCTGCAGCGCGCGCTGCACCGACTCCAGCAACGCCCCCTGATCGGGGTCGATCTCGGCGAGCACCGCACGGGCGGTGTCGGGGGCGGGAACGAAATTGCGGCGCAGCGCTTTGGGCAGCGCACGGATCAAGGCGGTGACCAACTCTTCGCGCAGCGCGGGCACCTGCCAACTGAAATCCGCACCGCCGAGGCGGGTGAGCACGTCGATCGGCACGTGCACGGTGACCCCGTCGTCGGCGGCGTCGGGTTCGAACCGGTAGGTCAGCGGCAGTGCGACATCCCCGGTCTGCCAGGTGTCGGGACGCCCGGCGGTGACGGTCTCCTCGCTGTCCTCGCTGCGCAGCAACTCGTCCCGGCTGAAGGTCAGCAGATCCGGTGTCGCGCGCCGCTGCTTTTTCCACCAGCTGTCGAAGTGCCGCGCGGAGACCACCGTGGCGGGTATCCGCGCGTCGTAGAGCGCGTACACGTCGTCGTCATCGACGAGCAGGTCGCGTCGGCGGGCCCGCTCCTCCAAGGCGGTGAGCTCGGCGCGCAGCCCCGCGTTGTCGGCGAGAAACCGGTGCCGGGTGTGCCAGTCCCCCTCGACCAGCGCGTGGCGGATGAACAGTTCCCGCGACACCACCGGGTCGACGGTGCCGTAGCCCACGCGGCGGCGCGCCACCAGCGGCAGTCCGTAGAGCGTGACCTTCTCGTAGGCGAGGACCTGGCCACGGGTGGGGTCCCAATGCGGTTCACTGTAGCTGCGCTGCACCAACTCGCCGGCGACCCGTTCCACGGCCTCGGGCTGAATCCGCGCGGCGGTGCGCCCGTATAGCCGGCTGGTCTCCACCAGTTCGGCCACCATCACCCACCGCGGCGGTCGTTTCGCCAAGACCGACCCGGGGGTCAGCACGAACCGGGAGTTCCGCGCGCCCAGGAAATCCCGACCGTCGACGTGACGCATGCCCACGTGGGACAACAACCCGGCCAGCAGTGCGGCGTGGATGCGGGCCCGGTCGGCCGGTTTGGTCAGATCCGGCTCGGATCTGCCGGAGTGGTCGCGCAGGTTCAGATCGGCGGCGATGCTGCGCAGCTGGCCCACCAGGTCCTGCCACTCCCGAATCCGCAGGTAGTGCAGAAACTCATCGCGGCACATACGTCGAAACGCATTGCCGCTCAGCGATTTACGCTGATCTGTGAGATAGTTCCACAAGTTGAGGAAACCGAGGAAATCCGATTCCTCATCGGAGAACCTGCTGTGCTGGGCGCGCGCGGCCTCCTGTTGGTCGGTGGGGCGTTCCCGGGGGTCGGGAATGCTCAGCGCGGCCACCAGGACCAGCACCTCGCGTAGACAGCCCTCGGACTCGGCCGCCAGGATCATCCGACCCAGCCGCGGGTCGACCGGCAGCCGCGCCAGTCGCCGTCCCACCGCGGTGATCTGTCCGTCGGGTCCGAACGCGCCGAGCTCGACCAGCAGTTGCACCCCGTCGCGGACGGCGCGCCGGTCCGGTGGGTCCAGAAACGGGAAGTTCTCGATGTCGCCGAGCCGCAGCGCCGCCATCTGCAACAGGACGGCGGCGAGGTTGGTGCGCAGCACCTCCGGGTCGGTGTAGCGCGGCCGGGCGGCGAAATCGGCCTCGGAGTACAGCCGGATGCACACCCCCGGGGCGGTACGCCCGGAGCGGCCCGCACGCTGCGCCGCCGAGGCCTGCGAGACCGGTTCGATCGGGAGGCGCTGGACCTTCAACCGACGACTGTAGCGCGAGATGCGGGCGTTGCCAGGGTCGATGACATACCGGATTCCCGGCACGGTCAGCGACGTCTCGGCGACATTGGTCGCCAAAACGATCCGGCGCGCCAGCCGCGAACCGGAGCCGGGTGCGAAGACCTTCTGCTGCTCGGCGGTGGGCAGCCGGGCGTACAACGGCAGCACCTCGGGCTGCTGGGGACCGCTGGTCCGGCCACGCAGCGCCTCGGCGGTGTCGCGGATCTCGCGCTCACCGGAGAGGAACACCAAGATGTCGCCGGGCGGTTCGGTGGCCAGCTCATCGACCGCGTCGAGGATCGCCTCGATCTCGTCGCGGGTCCGGGTGCGGGTGAGCTCGCGGTCCGGATCGTCGGGATCCTCCGGCCCGCCGGAACCACCGCGGTCGGCGACCGGAATCTCCAGCGGGCGGTAGCGGATCTCCACCGGGTAGGTCCGCCCGGAGACCTCGACGACCGGCGCGTCGGAGAAGTGGGCGGCGAAGCGCCCCGGGTCGATGGTGGCCGACGTGATGATCACCTTCAGCTCCGGGCGCCGCGGCAGCAGCCCGTGCAGATAGCCGAGCAGGAAATCGATGTTGAGGCTGCGCTCGTGGGCCTCGTCGATGATCAGGGTGTCGTAGCGCAGCAGCCGGCGGTCGCGTTGGATCTCGGCGAGCAGGATGCCGTCGGTCATCAGCCTGACCAGGGTGCGTTCGCTCGCCCGATCGGTGAACCGCACGGTGTAGCCGACGACCTCGCCCAGCGGGCTGGCCAGTTCCTCGGCCAGACGGTGTGCGACCGTGCGTGCGGCAAGCCGGCGCGGTTGGGTGTGGCCGATGGTGCCGCGGATCCCGCGGCCGAGCTCCAAACAGATCTTGGGCAGCTGGGTGGTCTTGCCCGATCCGGTCTCCCCGGCCACCACCACCACCTGGCTCGCCTCGATCGCGGCGGCGATGTCGTCGCGGTGCGCACTGACCGGCAGGTCGGGGTAGGTGATCGCCGGCAGCGCCGCGCGCCGGTCGGCGATCACCTGTTCGGCGGTGTCGAGGCGCTCAGCCAGGGCGCGCAGTTGCTCCGGCGGTGCCCCGCGCAGTCTCTTCAGCCGGCGTCCGAAATGGGCGGCGTCGCGCAGGCTCACGGCGTCGAGGCGACGGCGCAGTGTTGCTGGGGACGGTGCTGCTAGAGACGGTTCGGCCACCCCGTGAAGGGTAACGGCTCACCGGGTCAGTGCGACGGGCCCCGCTGCGGGTCCGCGATCAGTGCGGCGCACCATGCGTTCGGTCCGCGCCGCGGGCGAAGGATCGCGCCAACGCCTCCAGGGCGGCCGGGACCACCCGGTAGTACGCCCAGCGTCCGCGCTGGGTGCGGTCCAGCAGCCCGGCTTCGACGAGGATTTTCAGGTGGTGTGAGACGGTCGGCTGGGATAACCCCACCGGCGCGGTCAGGTCGCAGACACAGGCTTCGGCGCCCTCGTGACCGGCGATCAGCGACACCAGGCGCAGACGCGTCGGCTCGGCCAGCGCCTTGAGCAGCTCGGCGAGCCGCTCGGCGGCACCGGGGTCCAACACGGTGTCGGTGATCGGCTGGCAGCACGCCTGCAGATCCTGCTCGGTCTGATCGCGCGCCGTGAACGCGGAGGTGGTCATGGGCCCACCGTAGCGCACATATTGACAACTATCGATATACAGTGCATGCTAATCGCATCGACAGATATCGATGGAAGGGGTGCCGGATGGGTGACAGCGCCGACGACCTGCGCAACGAGGTGCGCACCCGCTACGGGGAAGCCGCCAGCACGCTCAGTGCCGGTGTCACCAACAGCGAGGTGCTGACCGCGGCCAGTTGCTGCGGCTCCAGCGATGCGGTCGACGTGGGCACGATCTTCGGCGCCGGTCTCTATACCGACGGCGTGCATGCCGACCTGCCACTCGACGCCGTCACCGCCAGTCTCGGCTGTGGAGATCCCACCGCCGTCGCTGAGTTGCGCCCCGGCGAACGGGTCCTGGATCTGGGCTCCGGGGGTGGGCTCGACGTGCTGCTCTCGGCACGCCGCGTCGGGCCGACCGGGTTCGCCTACGGCGTGGACATGACCGACGAGATGCTCGCGCTGGCCGAGGCCAACAAGACCGAGGCCGGGGTCACCAACGTCGAATTCCGCAAGGGCACCATCGAAGACATCCCCCTGCCCGCCGCCGCGGTCGACGTGGTGATCTCCAACTGTGTGGTCAACCTGTCGGCGGACAAACCCGCTGTCCTCGCCGAGATCTTCCGTGTGCTCGTTGCCGGCGGGCGCATCGGCATCTCCGACGTCGTCGCCGACGACCACCTCTCGCCCGCCGACCGTGCCGAGCGGGGCAGCCATGTGGGCTGCATCGCCGGGGCGCTGTCCCGGCGGGAGTACCTCGAGGGGTTGGCTCGCGTCGGCTTCGCCGACGCCTCGGTCACGTTCACCCATGAGGTCGCCGAAGGCATGCACGGGGCGATCATCACCGCGACCAAGCCGGCCCTTTAAAGCGTGTCGAACAACTCTGGTGGGTGTTCGGCACCGCCCTTCTCGGGCGTTCCTCGGTTCAGGCCGCTGGTGGGGTGTGAACGTTGGTTCCCGCGTCGTTCAGGCTGGTTTCACCAACACGCAGGTGTTGGTCAGAGCCGTCCTGTCGGCGGGCGTTGGTGACCCGGCCTCCTGCTTGGGGGTCCGGGGATCGGTGTGAGTCGTGATGGGTTTGGCCCCAGCGGGCCAGGTTGATCGCCGCGTTGAGGTCACGATCCAGCCGGTGACCGTTTGCGCAGGTGAATACCCGCTCGGCGAGGCTCAGGTCGGTGCGGCGATCACCGCAGACCGAGCAGAGCTGGCTTGAGGGATACCAGCGGTCGGCCTCTATGACCTGGCCGCCGCACCAGGACTGTTTGTAGTGCAGTTGGCGGTTGTAGTGCAGTTGGCGGGCGAACTCGGCCCAGCCGGCATCGGAGATGGCGCGGGCCAGCCGGTGATTGCCCAGCATCCCGGCCACATGCAGGTTCTCGATGACGAGCCGGTCGTGAGTCTTGACCAACTGGTTGCAGACCTGGTGTGTGAAATGTCGGCGCACATTGGCGACACGGCGGTGATGCCGCCCCAGGCGGGCAGCGGCATCTCGGCGGTTATGTGATCCTTTCTGTTTGCGGGACAACGACTTCGCCAGCCGACGTTGCTTACTCATGCCGGCGGCCAGTGCTTTGGGTGCATCGGCGATTCGGGCGATCTCGGCGCCGCTGGTGGTGGCAGCGACCGCGAACGCCGAAAGTCCCCGATCTACCCCGACCCAATCACCGTTGTCTACGGCGTCGCGGGGCGGGTGCTGATATGCCGGGTGCAGGTCGGCGGCTTCGATGTTCAGCGACACCCACCAGCGGCCCGCACGCTCGGTGACGGTGGCGAACAGAATCGTGGCCCGGCCCTGAGCGAGCATACGGCGCAGACGGCGGGTGTCGTCGTGCACGGCGATCTGGCCGATGCCGGGCAAGGTGAGCGACCGCGGCCGGTCGCCGTCGCCAACACGAATCGATGCCCGCCCGCCCTTGGCGTGCTTGTTGCGCACCCGCAACGACAGAACCGACGTGGTCTTCTTCTTGAATCGTGGGAAGCCAACCCGCTTGCCTCTGCGTTTCCCCGTCCGGGAGTCCGACCACGCTTTCAAACCTTTGCCCAGATCCACGGCGGCTTCCTCGAACACCTGCTGGCAAACCTCCGTCCGCCACGACAGCCCCGTCACATACAGCTCAATGTCACCGGCGGTATCGACGGTGAACACCCGGCCGGCAGCCTCGGTCCTCTTCCAGGCGTTGACGGTGTCAATCAGATCGAACCCGGTCCACGGCACCGTGGTGTCCGGGTCGGCCCTGCGGTCGGTGAGTGCGGTTTTGACGATGCGCAGGCACTGGTTGAACGCGAACCGGGCCGCCCCGGCATGCCGGGACAGCACCGCTTCTTGCTCGACGGTGGGGTCGAGGCAGAACTTGAACGTCGTGTGCCGGGCCATCACGCGCAGCATCACATAAGGCACCGACAAACACCGCCGACCAGGCGCGGGGTGCCAGAGGCCGTCGTCAGGATCGGCGGTCATGTGACCTCGCACCGCCCCGGCGCCGGTATGCCTCCGACCTGTCCGACACCGCCTGGGCACGCATCGCACGATTCATCATTGCCGAGCATCCGCACGGCGGGCGGCCCTGCCCGCCGCAGCGCCGACGTGAATACCTCAATGCTGTGCTGTACGTACTGCGCACCGGCTGCGCGTGGCAGCACCTGCCCCACGACTTCGCCGTGTCCTGGTCAGCGGCGCATAAGCATTTCCTGCGCTGGTACCGCGCCGGCATCTGGGTCAAGGTGCTCACCGCGGTGCACGGCGAGGTTCGTGCCCGCACCGGCCGCTGCCGGCCGCCCTCAGCAGCAGCGGGCGATTCCTCGCCGGCGAAAACATCCCCGGTGACCGGACCGCGTGGATTCGACGGTGCCAAGAAGGTTAACGGCAACAAAACGCCACATCCTCGTTGACACCGCAGGCATCCTCATAGCCGCGACCCTCACCGCCGCGAACGTGCAGGACCGCGCCGCCTTCCCCGCCTTGCTGCGCAAAGCAAAGAAAATCACCCCGACTATTGCTCACGTCTGGCTGGACAAGGACTACACCGGCGTCACAGTCGCTCAAACCGCCCAGCGCCCCGGTGTCAGCCTCGAGATCGTGTCCGGGCCGAAACCCGCCAGCAGGCTCCAGATCCAGCCCCGCCGCTGGGTCGTCGAACGCACCAACGGCTGGATCAACCACTGCCACCGACTCGACCGCCACCACGAAACCACCCTCCAAGCACACGAGGGCTTCCTCAACCTCAGCCAAATCCCCCTACTGCTACGCCAACTCGACCACACCCAGTTGTTCGACACGCCTTAGCCTCCGGGCGCCTCGGCGTACATCGGCCTGCCGCTGGCGTCGAGCAGCTCGTCAGACCA
This sequence comes from Mycolicibacillus parakoreensis, assembly GCF_022370835.2. The sequence continues at coordinate 1,671,176 of NZ_CP092365.1, read as the reverse complement.
GTGCTCCAGGGTCGCGGTGCTGTCCCAGTCATTCGGGTGGAATCCGGGTCGGGTGTAGGAGGCGTAGCGGCGCAACGCGTCCCGGCTGAACAACGGCGACTTGCGGAACTTGTTGAGGCTGCGCAGCAGCCGCACCGGGTTGTAGGTCGCCGGATCGCGCAGCAGCGAACGGGTCGTCTGCAGAACCATTTCGATGATGAAGATGGTCGTCGCGATCCGCATGGCGCGCACCCGGTTGCGTTCGCTTCCGCCGACCGCTTGGTACACGTCGAACGCCACCGCCTTGTGCTCGGCCTCCTCGAACGCGTGCCACAGCAGGATCGACCGGACGTCGGATCCGTCCAGCAGCGAGAGCAGATCGTCGTCGTTCAGCAGAATCTCGGCGAAGGTCGCCGTGTAGTGCTCCAGCGCGGCGGTGGCCGCCAGCCGCATCTCGGTGGAGTAGACGCGCTCCGCGCGGCTGAGCCGGCGCTTGACGTGGCGGTCGATCTTGGCGGTGGGATATCCCATCGCCTGCAGGCGTTCGTTGAGCATGCGGTGCTGGCTTTTGTGGCTGGATTCCTGCCCGATGAACCCCTTGATGTCCTGCTGCAGCTGCGGGTCGGTGATCTGGTCGCTGTAGTTGCGCACCGACCGGATGAAGAAGTCCTCCCCCTCGGGGAACACCGACGAGAGCACCGCGACGAAGTGGCTCATCACCAGATCGTTGTCGACGAAATGGTGGTGGCGGGCTCCGCTGGGGAACGTGAACTTCACGCGCCGAGCCCTGATCGGGAGGTGCCGACCGGACCCAGGCGATGGCGTCGTGGTCATTGTGCTCTCCTGTCTTGCCGGGGCGGTGTCGGGCGCCCGACACCCGTACCGCCGAGTTTACCTGGGTCCGGCGGTACCGGTGTTCAACTGCGGTGTGATCCGGTGGTGCGCAGCGTTGAGCGCGCCAGCAGCGCGGCCGGGACCGCCCCGATCGCCAACAGCACCGCGCCGTAGGGTGCGGCGGCGGTGAAGTCGAGCACCTCCCCCTCGGTGGTCGCCCACAGCGCGGTCGCCAGCGAATGGGCGCCGGTGGGGCGCAGCAGCAACGTGGTGGTCAGCTCTTTGCCGGCGTCCAGGGCGACCAGCAGCGCGCCCACCCCGATGGCCGGTAGCGCCAGCGGGGCGGTGATCCGGGTGAACGTCTGCAGCGGCCCCTTACCCAACGATCGGGAGAGTTCCTCGAATTGCGGTGCGGCCTGAGCTATGCCGACCTGTTGGGCACCGATCGCCAACGGCAGGAACAGGACCACGTAGCCGGCCACCAGCAGGGCACTGGTCTGATACAGCGGGTAGGCGAAGCGCACCGCCAGGTACACCAGCGCCAGGGCCATGATCACCCCGGGCAGGGCGTGGGCGATCCAGGTGGTCCGTTCGATCAGCACCGTCAGTCGCCCCGGGTAGCGCACGACCAGCAGGGTGATCGGTAGCGCGCACCCGGTGGCCACCAGCGCCGCCGCCCCGGCCCACTGGGCGGTGTGGGTGGTGGCCACCGCCAGCGCCGTCCAGTCCATGCGCCCGCCGGCCCCGCCCAGCCGGCGAATAAGCCCCGTCACCGTCACCCACAGCGGGACGGCCAACGCCGCCAGGCTCACGGCCACGCTGAGCGCCACGAACAGCGGCGTGGTGGCCGCCAACCGCCAGCGCAGCGGGGGCCGGGCCGCACCACCGCCGCTGCGCACCGGGGCGGGCCTGCCCCGCAACAGCCGGTCGAGGAGAAGCAGCAGGATCGCTCCGCCGGCGAGGACCACCGCCAGCGCCCGTGCCGACTCCGGCATACCCAGCACCGTCGCCCGCTGGACGATCGCGGTCGTCAGCGTGGAGTAGTTCAGCATCTCCACCGCCCCGAATTCGGCCAACACGTGCAGCCCGATGATGAGCAGTCCGGTGGCGATCGCCGGGCGCAACTGCGGCAGGGTGATCCGCACGAACGCCGACACCGGGCCGTGGCCGAGTGCGCGCGCGGCCTCCTCCTGGGCGGGGTCGAGCCGACGCAGCGCGGTGAGCACCGGCAAGAAGACGTAGGGAAACAGCGTCAGCGTCAACACCGCCGACGCGCCACGCAACCCGAAGATCAGCTGCGAGGCGGGCAGGTATTCGTAGAAGAACGCCAGCCACGCGTAGGAGCCGACGAACGTCGGCACCCCCAGCGGCAGGGTGAACAGCACCGTCCACAACCGCGGCAGCGGCAGGCTGGTGCGCGCGATGAGCACCGCCATCCCGATCCCGAGTGTGGCCGACCCTCCGCCGACGGTCAGCAACAGCCCTAGCGTGTTCCCCAGCAGCGGCACGGTGGTCGGTGCGGCCAGCTGGGCGCGCAGCAACGGGACACTGAACCCGGCCCGCAGCAGCAGGTAGGCCGCCGGGGCGAGTGCGGCCGCGGCGATCAGCAGCCCCGGCACCACCAGGGTCCGCGGGGCACGGCGCGCCGGGCTGCTCAGATGATCCCGCTCTGCACCAAAAGCGCATTGGCCTCGTCGACGTTCTGCAGCGATGCCTGGTCGAAGTCGGGGAACGTCAGCTCGGTGAGGCTCGGCAGCGGATAGTCACTGTCCACCCCCGGGGTGAGCGGGAATTGGGGGCTGGCCTCGGCCACGATCCGCTGGCCGCCGTCACGGTCGGCCAGCCAGGCCAGGAACTGTTGAGCCTGCTGTTGGTGCGGGCTGGAGCGCAGCACTCCCGCGCCCGAGGCGAGCATCAACGCCCCGGCGTCGTCGTTGTTGAGATAGGCGACCCGCGAGGTGAGGTTCTGCGGGCCGCCCTTGTCGCGCGCCAGGATGTACCAGTAGTAGTGGTTGCTCAGCCCGAAGGGATGCTGTCCGGCCTCGACGCTGTCGCGGACCTTGCCGTTTTTCTGTTCGTTGGTCCCGTTGTCCCTGATCGCCGCCAGCCACTCCAGGGTGGTCTGGGCGCCGACGGTGTTGATCAGATAGGCGGTGGTGGATTTGAACGCGCCCGACGGGGCGTAGGCGAACTGTCCGCTCCATTTCGAATCGGCCAGATCCAAGATGCTGGTCGGCAGGTCGGATTCGGCGATCAGGTCGGGGTTGTAGAACAGCACCCGCGAGCGCGCCGCCCACGGCAGCCAGTTTCCGGTGGACGGGACGAACCGGTGATCCGGCACCTCCAGCACCTCGGCGGGCACCGCCGCGAGCAGTCCACGGGTGTCCAGCTCCCCGATCGGACCGGGCTCCTCGGTGAGCACGACGTCGGCCTTGGAGCGCTGCCCCTCCTCGATGATCTGCCCCACCATCTCGGCGTCCTTGCCGGCCCGCACGGCGATGTGGATTCCGGTCTGTTCCTCGAACCCGGCGGCCAACGCCGTGGCGAGCTCCTCGTGCTGACCCGAGTACATCGTCAGCGTCCCGGCGTTCGCGCCGGTGTCCTCGCGTCCGGATCCGTCCGAACACGCGCCGAGGCCGGCACCGACCACCACCGCCGCGACCAGTGCCGCCACTTTCTTCGCTGTGCTCACCGCAGACATCCTTTGCTCTCGGTAGTTGGTTGGCGCGTCATGGCGCATCATGTCGACACCGGCGGAGGCTTCTCCAACTCCGGTGCCGGCCGCACCCGTACCCCCGCGCCCACGTCGGGCATGTGCCGGCCGTCGAGGCGCACCAGAAGCCGGGTCCCATCACCCAGAGCCACCCGGACCAACCCGTCTCGGCCGAAGAAACTGGTGGTCACCACCGTGGCCGGTACGCCGTCGTCGGCCAGCAACAACTGTTCGGGGCGCAACACCAGCCGCGCGGGCGTACCGTCGGACCCGCCCGGCTCGTCGGCGGCGGCCGGCGCCGGATGAACCGCTGACGCCGCCACCTGCAGCGTTCCCAGAGGGCAGTCGACCTCGATGCGCTCCGGGTCGGCGCCGCGCCGCCACCGCACGGGCAGTTCCACCGAGTCGCCGAGGAACGCAGCCGCTTGCGGGTCCACCGGTTGGGTGTAAACCGTCGCCGGGCTGCCCGTCTGAATCACGGTGCCGTCGCGCATGATCGCCACCTGGTCGGCCAGCGAGAGCGCTTCGGCCTGATCGTGGGTGACCAGCACCGCGGTGGCGTCGATGGAGCGCAAAAGGTCGCGCACCTCCTCACGCAGACTCACCCGCAGCGCGGCGTCCAGCGCGGAGAACGGCTCATCGAGGAGCAGCACCGCCGGTCCGGGGGCCAACGCGCGAGCCACGGCCACCCGCTGCTGTTGGCCTCCGGAGAGTTCATCGGGGCGCCGGTCCCCCAGCTCCGGCAGGCCGACCAGTTCCAGCATCTGCCGCACCCGGGCGCGTCGGCGCCGGCGGGCCTCGACGCTCAGCGCCGCGCGCCCCGGCACCGCCAACCCGTAGGCGACGTTGGCCGCCACGGTCATGTGCGGGAACAGCGCGCCCTCCTGGGCGACGACGCCGATGCTGCGCCGTTCGGGGCGGGTGAACGTCGTCGGACCCGCCACGAGGCGACCGCCGAGCCACACCTCGCCGGAGTCGGGCCGGTCGAAGCCGGCCAGGATCCGCAGCAGGGTGGTCTTGCCGCATCCGGAGGGACCCAGCACCGCGGTGAGGCTGCCCTCGGCGACGTCGAGATCGACCCCGCACAGCGCATGCACGGCCTCCGACCGGGTGGAGAACACCCGCGTCACGCCACGCACCCGCAACATTAGGTTAGCCTACCTAACCCTGTGTGGGTCGGGAGTCAACCGCCGTCGGCCAGCGCCGCGTAGCGGTTCAGATGCCGGTCTCGGCTACCGAATTCCGATTCGATGGCGGTGAGCCGCTTGAAGTAGTGGCCGACCGCCAACTCCTCGGTCATGCCCATCGCGCCGTGCAACTGCACCGCGTTCTGGCCGACGAATCGGGCGGCGCGCGCAGCGGTGGCCTTCGCCGCCGACACCGCGCGAGCACGTTCGCCGGGTTCGGCGTCCAGTTTCAAAATCGCCAGATACTGTGCGGCGACGGCCTGCTCGACCTCCATGTACATGTCGACCATCCGGTGTTGCAACGCCTGAAACCGTCCGATCGGCTGGCCGAATTGGTGGCGCTGCTTGGCGTAGTCGACGGTGTCGGCCAACACCCGCCGTAGACATCCGACCGCTTCGGACACCACCGCGGCGGCCGCTTCGTCGTAGGCGCGCTCCAACGACGCCCACGCCTGGCCCTCCGCCCCCAGGAGCGCCTCGGCGGGCAGACGCAGATCGGTCAGCGTCAGATCCGCGGCGCGACGGTCGTCGATCGTGCGCACCGCGTGCATCGTGAGCCCACAAGACGGGTCGGTGGACGCGATCTCCACCGCGAACACGGAGATACCGGCGGTGTCCCGGCGGGATCCGGCGGTGCGCGCGGTCACCAACAGGTGAGTCGCCAACGGCGCGGCGGACACCATGATCTTCTCGCCGTCGAGCACCCAGTGCTCACCGTCGCGACGCGCGGTGGTGGCGACGTCGTGCCAGGCGCCCCCGGAGGTCGGTTCCTCGGCGGCCAGCGCCACGACGGCCTGGCCCGCGGCGATCTGCTGCAGCACCGCCTCGGCGCGGGGACCACCGGCACGCAGCAGCAACCCGCCGCCGAGCACCACGGTCTCGACATAGGGTTCGATCACCAGGGCGTGGCCGAGGGCCTCGGTGATGATCATCAACTCGGTCGGCCCTCCGTCTAATCCGCCGAGCGCCTCCGGGAATGTGGCACCCAGGATGCCGAGTTCACCGGCGAAGGCCCGCCAGATCTCGGGCTGCCACCCGGAGCCGGATTTGGCCGCAGCCCGGCTGCCCTCCATCGTGTAGCGGGTGGCGAGGAATTTGGCGACGGTGTCGCGCAACAATTGCTGTTCCTCGGTGAAGGCGAAGTCCATTTAGAGCCCCAATGCCGCTTTGGCCAGAATGTTGCGTTGAATCTCATTGCTGCCGGCATAAATTGAGCCGGCCCGGTCGTTGAAGTAACGCAGCGGCGCCACCGCCTGCCACGGTTCGCCACTGACGTAGCCATCGGGTGGGGCCACGAAGTCGGGCACCGGCCCACCCGGCATGGTGGCGTGCGGTTGATACGCCCGCGCCCGCGGTCCGGCCGCTTGCAGGGCGAGTTCGCTGATCGTCTGGCTCAATTCGGTGCCGAGCACCTTGAGCATCGAAGCCGCCGGTCCGGGGTCACGGCCCTGCGCCAGCGCGGTGATCGTGCGAAACTCCAGGATCTCCAACACCTCGGTGCGCACCTGGGCGTCGGCCAGCCGCAGCCGAAACGCGGGCTCCGCCAGCAGGGTGGTGCCGCTCGGCGCGGGCTGCGCAGCGGCCTGCGTGGCAACCTCGTCGGCCCAGACCTGCAGCATCGGGGCCATCGCGCCACCGCGCTCGAAGTTGAGCAGGTATTTCGCGACGGTCCAGCCGTCGTCGATCTCGCCGAGCACGTTGGTCTTCGGCACCCGGACAGCGTCGAAGAACACCTGGTTCTGCACCTCTTCGCCTGAGGTCATCACCAATGGGCGGATCTCGATACCCGGGGACGTCATGTCGATCAGCACGAAGGTGATCCCCTGTTGCTTCTTGGCGGTGCGCGTGGTGCGCACCAGGCAGAAAATCCAGTTCGCCTCGGTGGCGTGCGTGGTCCAGATCTTGCTGCCGGTACAGATCAGTGCGTCACCGTCGTCGACCGCGGCCATCGACAGCGACGCGAGATCCGAGCCGGACTCCGGTTCGGAGTAGCCCTGGCAGAAGAAGATCTCCCCGGTGAGGATGCGCGGCAGAAAATGGTCTTTCTGCTCGTCGGTACCGAACTCGATGATGGCGTGGGCGACCATTCTGATCCCCATCGGGGAGAGCGGTGGCGCGCCGGCCAGCGTGCACTCCCGGCTGAACAGGTAGTGCTGGGCGATCGTCCAGTCGCAGCCGCCATACTCCACAGGCCATTGCGGTGCAGCCCAGCCGCGCTCGTGCAGGATGGCCTGCCAGCGCATGCTGGCCTCATGGTCGGAGTACACACTGGTCATCAATTGGCCGGCGCGACGCAGCTCCGGGGTGAGTTTGGCGTCGAGGAATGCGCGTACCTCGTCGCGGAACGCGGCGTCCGCCGGGGACCAAGCCAGATCCATCAGTGCTCCTTATCGTGAGGCGTCGCAAGCCCGGTGCGGCTCACCGGAACCGCGGCTCATCCAGGGTGAAGGCGGCGGAATCGATGACGGCGCCGAGGTGGCGGCCCGGCCGCAACCAGCTCGACAGGGAGCCGGCCGAGGTGACGGTGACGTTGACCAGCGCTGGGCGGACGCGACCGGAAAACCTCAGCCGGGATTCCCCGATGCGACCGTCGCTGAACACTTGCCGGGCAGCACCCGCGGCCTTGACCGGGATCGACGGGCCCAGCAGCACCCGTGGGCGCGCGCCGACCTCCCACTGCAGCGCATCGTCGCCGCGGGCGGTCATGGTGGTGTTGGCGGCGGGCTCGCCGTCGAAACGGGCCAGGGTTTTGGGCATGGCCCAGTTGGTGCGTCCACCGACCAGGCTCGCCGCGGAATCCACCGCCATGAGCGCCACGGTGCCCCAGGGGGTGGCCCCGCTGCGGGAACCGATCAGACCCAGCACCTCGTCGTAGGGCCCCACCGGTGTGTCGGTGTAACGGACGAAACCACCGACGGTCATCAGTGCCGAGTTGGTGGTCAGCCCCGACGGTAGTGCGGCGGTGGCGGCGCGTCCCCCGCGGCCGAGCCAGACCACCGCCGAGCATTGGCAGTGCCAGGGTGCCGGCGCGCTGTTCTGCGGCAACCGGGCCAGCAGCCCGGCGCTCAACGCCACCTCGGGGATCCCGGGCAGGCCACTGAGTTCGAGGCGGGCCGGCGGTTCGTCGCTACTCATTGCGACCCTCGATCCGCGCCTGGTAGGCCACTCGCTCGGCGTGATTCAGTCCGGCGGTCACCTTCTCACCGCCGGCGAGGCGAAACGCACCGTCTACCAAAGCGGCGGGCAGGGGCCCGGCCCCGCGCGCCCCGCCGGTGATCGCCACCCGCAGCCCTGTGACCTGAGTCATCCTGTCAGGCTCTCACACCGCAGCGCCAGCCTCCACGCCGGCAAGTGCGCCTACTGTGGGAATCGTGGCCCTGCGTTGTCACCGTCTGTAGGAGTGTTCCTGTGACCGTCAACTCCCCTCGGCAATCACCGGGTGCCGGCGACCGTGTCGTGACGTCGGTGCGTGATCGGATCGCCTATGTCACGCTGAACCGCCCCGAGAAGTACAACGGAGTCGATTTCGCGATGCTGCGCGCTCTGGTCGCCGCGGCTAAACGGATCGACAAGAACCGCGACATCCGCGCGGTGGTGCTGCAGGGGGCGGGCCCGGCCTTCTGTGCGGGGCTGGACTTCACGGTGTTTCGAGAGGAATCCCTGCTCAGCCAGCTGCGGGCCGCCGGTAAGTGGCCGGGCAAGCGGACCAACCTGTTCCAACAGGCCATCTGGGTGTGGCGCACGCTGCCGGTGCCGGTGATCGCCGTCGTCGACGGCTACTGCTACGGGGCGGGATTCCAACTGGCCCTCGCCGCTGATTTCCGCTACACCACCCCGGGATGCGAATTCTCCGTCATGGAAGGCAAATACGGTCTGATCCCCGACATGACCGGATCGGTCACACTACGCGAGCTGGTGCCGCTGGACACCGCCAAACGCCTGACGATGACCGCCGAGGTGTTCGACGGGCGCGCGGCCAAGGAGTACGGGTTGGTGACCGAGGTCAGCGACGAGCCGCTCGCCGACGCCGAGGCGTTCGCCGCCCAGCTCATCACCCGCTCCCCCGATGGTCTGGCGGCGGCCAAGCGGCTGTTTCACGACACCTGGACCCGTACGCCGCGCCGGGCGTTCTGGACCGAGACGGTGCTGCAGCTGCGGCTGATCACCGGGGCCAACCACAAAATCGCCCGCAAAGCAGCGGCATCCAAAGACCAGCCGCGGTGGCGCCGGCGCAGTCTTCGGTGACCGTTCAGCGGACGTGGCCGCCGTCGGTCATTCCGGCGGAGTAGTGCCCTGCCAGCTGCCGGGCATCATCGGCATGCGATGTGCGCTGGTCGACGTGTCGTCGACGACCGACGTGAGTCCCGCCGGGGCCGTCACCGCGCCGGCCGTTCCGGCGAACCCGACGTTTGCTGCGCCTAACCCCGAGGCGACAACCCTTGCACCGCCGGGAGACCCCTCATCGGGCTCCGGCTCGAGGTCCATGTACTCATAACCGCGACCCACCATCGTCATTTTCTTGCGACGGCGGCGCCGCTGCCTGTCCTGCGCGTGTTGCGCTGTCGCCGCCGACGCCTCCCGTTCGGCTTCCTGCGAGCTCGGTGCCGGTTTGCGGCGCCGCTCCACCTCCCCCGATCGCGAACTCACCGCGGTCGCGAGGTAGGGATAGATCGCGTTGTGCGCGGCCATGGTGGATTCGGGCCCCAACACCGGCGCCGGCGGAGGTCCGGACGGCGGCGGGGCCGTCGAGGGCACGGCCGGCGCGCTCGGTGGCGGTGTGGCCGGAGTGGCCGGCGCCGATGGCATCGTGGGAGGCGGCGACGGTGCGGAGCCCGGCGGCGGCATCGGCGCCATCGGAGGTGCGGCCACCACCGGTGGTACAGGGGTGATCGACCCCAATCCGGCGAGTCCGGCCAGACCTGCCGCCGGGGCCGCGACGGCCGGTGCGGCAACGAGCGGGATCGCGGCCAGCCCGGCCGAGTAAATCGGGTTGGCGGTGATGAAGGTGCCGAACATCGCCGGGTTGTTGAGCACGATCCAGGTCAAAAACAACGTCCGGTGCACGATGAATTGCGCACCGAGAAAGAACATCGCCTCGACGAGTTGCGCCGGGTTTCCCGAATACGCGGTGAACATCTCACCGATGCGTGGGAGGAATTTGACCAAACTCGGCGACATTTTCCCGAAAGATCCTGGATCGAACGGATTGAACTGGGGAGGGAAGAGCGCGTGATACCAATCTTCGAGACTCTGGGGAATGTGGTCGCCCATCATCCAATACATCGGGGGCTTGCCGCCGTTCGCCGGGTCGCCTGCGGCTGACGACATCCGGTCCATATCGGCCTTCATGATCATCGGGGCCGCCGTTGTCTGGGGGGTTGTGGCCACCGCCGTGGTGCTGACCGCGTGATAGGTGGTCATCGTCGCGGCGGCCTGAGCCCACATCCGCAGGTAATCGGCTTCGTTGAGTGCAATCGGGATGGTGTTGATCCCGAAGAAGTTCGTCGCGATTAAGACGCCATGCACGACATGGTTCGCGGTGAGTTCGGCCATCGTCGGCATGGCGGCCAGCGCGCCCACGTAAGCGGACGCAGCGACCTCGTGTTGGGCTGCCGCCGCGGCGCTTTTGCCGCTGGCCTCGGTCAACCACGCAAGGAACGGCATGTGCGCTGCCCCGTAGGCGGCCGCGCTGGGCCCCTGCCAGGCGGCTGCCTCCACGTCACCGAGCAGGGTCGTCAATTCGGCGGAGACCTCGGCGTACTCGATGCTCAGCGCCTGCCAACTGCTGGCCGCCGCCTGCAGTGCGCCCGGGCCCGGTCCGCTGGACAACGAGGTTGACCAGACTTCCGGCGGGCTGGCCATGAAGATCGGCGCGGTCACGCTAACTCCTGCTCCGCATGCGAGGACATCTGTCGCCGGCTCCTCTCGGCCTCGCCCACCCAGCGTCACTGCGGCGCTGCGCCATCACCGCGACCGGCCGTGGACAGGGGCTGCCGATCGGCGATCCACGACCGTCAGAACCGCGGAAACACCCGAAGACACGGATGAAATCCTGCGTTTCTTTCGCAGTTGCGGAGTCTATCGGAAATCGGGCCGCAGATCAGCGTCACGAACCGATGTCCACCACACCGGCAGGCAAGACCTCGACAGCTCACAGAAAAAGCAGACCCCCACGTCGGCGTTCGACCGATGTGGGGGTCTGGGACGTGTCGCGCCCGAGGGACGCTACGCGGCGTGCGGCACGGTGTGCGACGAGGCGGCGGCAGGGGTCACCTGCACGTCGTGGTCGGATCGGGTCGGCTGGCGCCAATGCGTCAGCAAGAACCTCAGCCACCGAATGTCGATTAGCATTTTCTGATCATCCTTTGGTTAAGCGGTCTTGGTGAGAAGGGGCAACAACCGACGCCGTTGGTGCATGGCATCGAGGAATTGGTTGAGCGCTTCGGGGGTCGAGTCGGCCGTGGGGAACGCGGCTTCGCCACCGAATGCCCGCAACATGTCTTTAACGGGCTGACCTGCGATCAAGCACCATTCCACCCCTACAGTGCAGCATGTTTCCTCGAGGCAGTGCAGGAGCGACATACCCTGCGACGAGAAAAAGGTGACATCGCTGAGGTCGAGGACAAACGGCTTTTCCGCCAACACATAACGTTTGGCGTACTGGCGGATGCGCTCGATGTTCGTCTCATCGATCCGGCCACTGATCGTGACCACTGTCGCCAGTTGACGGGATTGCACCCGAAGCCGGGCGTCGCCGTAATCAGTAACCGGATTGCCGTACCTGTGGGTGAAACGCCGAGTCGAGCTTGTGGAAGTCATGACGGCCTCCTGCCTCACTAGTCTGACGGTCCGGTTCGAGGTAGCCACCTCAACCTGCTTCCCAAGCTAGGCGGCCAAGTTAAGGTGGCCGGGTGTAAGCAGTAAAGCTTCGTTAAGAACCGGTGTTGGGATGATCACGGGACGGTCAAGTTGCCTGGCAGGCGGTCAGATATTCCCCGAAATCCCAGTCCTTCACGAACTGTTCACCGGCCTGCACTCCCCGGGCGAAGAGGCTCTCCCGCTGAGCGGCGGTGATGCCGAAATCGAGGGCGCTGATGTCGGGCACCGGCACGAACACCGTGCGCCGCACGGTGCACGGATCGTCGATGTAGGCAGCGTCCTGGTTGCTCACCAAGGTCTCCAGCGCGGCCAGCCCCACCGACAGCGGTCCCCGCACCGGGTGGGTGGCCGGCGGTTGACAGGGGCGCGCGGAGAGCCGGACCCCGAAGGTGGGCCACCGCGGCTCGGCCCGGTCGAACAGTTGCACCGGGAAGTTCGACAGCAGACCGCCGTCCACCCAGGTCGCCCCGCTCACCCGGACCGGACGGAAGATGAACGGGATCGCCGCCGACGCGCGCACCGCGCGGGCGACCGGGAAGTCGTCGGGATCGATCCCGTAGGAGGCCAGGTCCCACGGGATGCGGACCAGCCGACGCCGGGACAGGTCGCTGGCGGTGACCACCAACGACCAGGCGAACTGTTCGGCACTCTCGCCGGTGCGCAGGTCCCCGAACGTGCGCACCCCGAGATCGTCGAGCAGGCGCGTCATCAACCGTTCCAGATAGGCTCCCCGGTAGATCCCGTCGAAGGCCGCCACCGCCAGCGCCGGGCCGATGAACGGGATCCGGCTCACCCACCCCGGGTCGGCGAAGCGGCGATAGTCGATCGAGCGCATCAGGTCGGTCAGCCGCCCCAACGGTTCACCGGCGGCCTGCAGTGCCGCGACCAACGCGGCCACCACGGCGCCGGCGCTCGAGCCGGCGGTCCGGGGAAACCGGTAGCCGGCGGCGGCCAGCGCATGGACCGCTCCGACCAGCCCGACCCCGCGCACCCCGCCGCCCTCGCACACCAGGTCGGCGCGTAATGCGGGTATCGCACCCATGACCCAACAATAGGTCGCCGCCGAGACCGCTGTGCGGTGTTTTATCCCCCGATCTGCTGACGCGAACGATCAATCGCGGCGCCGACCGGCGGCGTCGAAGTAGTGCAGGTGCCGGGGGGCCGGGCGTAACCGCAGCCGGTCTCCGCGGCGCGGGGGGCACAACCCGTCCACCCGCGCGACCAGCGGCGGCGTCTGGGGGTCGCGGGCACCGGCGAGATGGGCGTAGACGAAGGCATCGGCGCCGAGATCCTCGACCACGTCGACGACCACGTCGATGCCGCCTGCGGCGTCGGCGCCGGTGTCCGTCGTCCCGTCGACGCCGAGGTGTTCGGGGCGCACCCCGACGACGATCTGCTCGGCGTCACCGGCGAGGTGCCGCGGTACCGCAATCCCGCCGTCGCCCACCGTGATCGCACCGTCACGCACGACGCCGGAGAACAGGTTCATCGCCGGGGAGCCGACGAAACCGGCCACAAAGGTGTTCGCCGGCCGCCGGTAGAGCTCACGGGGTGCGGCGCACTGCTGCAACACCCCGTCGCAGAGCACCGCCACCCGGTCGCCCATCGTCATCGCCTCCACCTGGTCGTGGGTGACGTAGACGGTGGTGGTCGCCAGTCGCCGCTGCAGCTGCGCGATCTGGTTGCGGGTCTGGACCCGCAGTTTCGCGTCCAGGTTCGACAACGGCTCGTCCATCAAAAACACCTGAGGGTGGCGAACAATCGCGCGACCCATCGCCACACGTTGCCGTTGACCGCCGGAGAGGTCCTTCGGTTTGCGGTCCAGCAGCGCCTCCAGATCCAGCAGACGGGCGGCCTCGTGCACCCGGCTCCGGATCTCGGCCTTGGCGGTTTTGGCCACCTTCAGTGCGAACCCCATGTTCTGGGCAACGGTCATGTGCGGATACAGCGCGTAGTTCTGGAACACCATGGCGATGTCGCGGTCTTTCGGGTCGGCGTCGGTGACGTCGCGATCCCCGATGTGGATACGGCCCGAATCCACCGGTTCCAGACCGGCCACCATCCGCAGCGACGTGGTCTTGCCGCACCCGGACGGGCCGACCAGCACCATGAGCTCCCCGTCGTCGACGGTGAGCTCCAACCCGTCGACGGCCGGGTGCTCCGCGCCGGGATAGCACCGTGTCGCCCGCTCGAACCGTACCGCCGCCATCCTCACTGACCCCCGAGTCCGGTCGCGGCGATGCCGCGGATGAAGGTACGTTGAGCCACCGCATAGGCGGCCACCAGCGGCACCAGGATGAGCATCGAGGCGGCCATCAACACCGGCCACCGCGACACGTACTGGCCCTGCATCCACACCAGCCCCAGGGTAAGGGTGGCGATGGACTCACGTTGAATCATCAACAGCGGCCACAGGAAATCGTTCCAGACGTTGACCCAGGTGAGCACCGCGAGCACCATGACCGCCGGTTTGGCGTGCGGCAGCAACACCCGCCAGTAGATCTGCCAGGGCGTGCAGCCGTCCAGGGTGGCGGCCTCCTCCAAATCGCTGGGCAGGGTGAGGAAGAACTGTCGCATCAGATAGGTGCCGAATGCACTGCCGAACAGCCCCGGAACGATCATCGCCCACATCGTGTCGGTCCAACCGAAGGTCCGCATGATGATGAACTGCGGGATCACCGTCACCGTCAACGGCACCATCAGGGTGCCCAGATACAGCACGAACAGTGTGTCACGTCCCCGAAACTGCAGGCGGGCAAACGCATATCCCGCCAACGAACAGAAGAAGACCTGACCGATGGTGACACAGCCGGCGTAGAGGACCGTGTTGGCGAACATCCGCCAGAACGGCATCAGGGCGAACACCTCCCGATAGTTCGACCACTGTGGATCGGCCGGCAGCAGAATCGGTTCGGTGACCTCGGCGTCGGTTTTCAACGACCCCGACAGACCCCACAGAACGGGAAACAGCGCACAGGAGGCGATGGCGACCAGCGCGGTGTAGAGGGCGACCGTCCGCGCGATGCGCCGTGGCGCGCCCGACCGAACGGCCATCAGCTCACCACCGTGTTGCGTCGCGCCAGCCGCAACTGGATCACGGTCAGCACCAGCAGCACCGCGAACATCACCCAGGCCAGCGCCGAGGCGTACCCGAAGTCGAGGAACGCGAACGCATGCTGGAACAGCATGATCCCCAGCACGTAGGTGCCGGTCTCGGGCCCACCGTTGCCGCCGGTGAGCACATACACCTGGTCGAACGCTTGGAACGCCCCGATCACCGAGATCACCACGACGAACCAGACCGCGCCGCGGATCATCGGCACCGTGATCGAGGTGAGCCGGCGAAGCTCCCCGGCACCGTCGATTCGCGCCGCCTCATACAGCGATTCGGGCACCCCCTGCATGGCGGCGAGCAGGATGACGGTGGCGAACGGAACGCTTTTCCACACGCTGATCACACAGAGCGACACCATCGCCCAGCGCGGGTCGACCAGCCAGGGGATCGGATCGATGCCCACCCAGGCGAGCATGATGTTGAGCAGACCGTTGTCGGTGTTGAACACGAACTGCCACACCACCGCCATCACGACCGCCGAGACCGCCAGCGGCATGAACACGATGGTGCGAAACACCCCGATCCCGGCGAGTCTGCGGTTGAGCGCCGCGGCGACCACCACGCTGATCACCACGGTGGGGATCACGGTGCCCAGGGTGAACACCGCGGTGTTGCGCACCGCGATGACGAACAGCGGATCGGCGGTGAACAAGGTTCGGAAGTTGTCCCAGCCCACGTATTCGGGCGGGCTGAACAGATCCCAACGCTGCACGCTCATATAGGCGGAGAACCCGAGCGGGAAGATCAAAAACACCGCCACCGCGGCGAGGTTGGGCGCGATGAACCATCGGCCCGCCCGCGCCCGGCGACGTTCCGCCGTCGTTGTCCGTTGGGTCATGATCGGGCCAGCACCTCGTCGACGGGACCGCAGAGGGTGTGTTTGAGGCTGCTGGCCTTCCGCGCACCGCGCAGCACCGGCCCGATGTTGCGGTCCATCAGCGCATTGACCTTCTCCCAGTCCGGGCTGATCGGCATGCCGGCCGAGTGGGCCGGGCCCTCGGTGAGCACCGCGAGGTTGTCGATCCGGTGGTGGGCGGCGGCGAAACCCGGCGCCGAGATCGCCGAACGCAGCACCGGAACGAACAAACCGCTCTCCGCGATCAGCGTCTGGCCGACCGGTCCGCCCACGAACTTGACGAACTCCCAGGCCTGTTCGGCCCGCGGGCTGTCGGCGGCGATCGCCAGGCCGGTGGTCCCGATGTTGGATTGGGCGCGGCGGGCCCGCGGACCGGTGGGCAGCACCGTCACGTCGAAGTCCAGGCCCTCGGCTCGGGCGAACGTCTGGTAGCGCCAATGCCCGCCGAGGGCCATCGCCGCGCGCCCCCCGGAGAACAGGTCCATCGTCGACATCGACTGGACGTCCGAGGCGGCCGGGGCGACCCGGTAGCGGGTGGACAGATCGGCGTAGAACTGCACGCCGTCCAAAAACGCGTCGTCGTCGAAGTTGAGGTGGGTCGGGTTCATCCGGGGTGTCGACCATGGCGCCCCGTTGTTCATGCCGAACAACGCCGCCGAATAGGGCGGCGCCCAGGTGTCGACGAACCCCCACTGGCTGACCCGCCCGGTGCGACCCCGTTTGGTCAACGCCTGCGCGGCGCGGAGGAACTCGGCGAAACTCCACGGCTGTTGCCAACTCCGCGGTGGCGGGGCCACCCCGGCCTCGGCGAACAGCCCGGGGTTGTAGAACAAGAAGTTCCCCGACCACTGCTCGGGCAGGGCGAACTGCCCCGACCGGTCGTCTCCGCGGTAGGCGAAGGTCTGCAGCAGCGGCGCGATGCTGTCGGCGCGCAGATCCGCGGCGAAATCGGGATCGGCCGCCAAAAACGGGTTCAGGTCGGCCAACACGCCCCGCTCGGCCAGCCCGGCGTAGCTGAACTCCCAGGCCATCACCACGTCGGGGCATTTGCCGCCGGCACAGAAGATCGACAGCTGTTGCATCGGGTTGCCGCCGGAGAGCACCGTGCGCACCGGGATATCGGGATGCTCGGCACAGAACGCGTCGATGATCCGCTGTCGCGCGTCGGCCTCCTCCGGGTTCGCAGCGAAGAAGAAGCTCAGCGCGTCGGTGTCGCCGCGCCCGCACCCGGCCGGGGCGCCGGCCAGCGCCGCCGCACCCACCGCGGCGGCGCCACGCAGCGCCGTGCGGCGGGAGATACGTGTGCCGGTCATGACAGGCTGATTCTCCCCCTTCCCCGGGCCCGGCGCGGCCGCCGGCGTTTCCGGCGTGGCGCCACCGGCCGGGAACCCGATGTGGCAGGCGGGTGCTCCCGATAGGCTGGCGCGATGCCGAGTTTCCGTATCTCCGAGGTGGCCGAACTGCTCGGGGTCAGCGATGACACCGTGCGGCGCTGGATCGACGCCGGGCGACTGCCGGTCACCGCCGGGGAGGGGCCGCGCACCGTCGACGGGGCCGCGCTGGCACGTTTCGTGCAGCAGCGCCCGGTCGCCGAGCGGCTGTCACGGGAGCCGGTGTTGGGCGCGTCGGCGCGTAATCGGCTGGTCGGGTTGGTCACCAACGTCATCCGCGACACGGTGATGGCCCAGGTCGATATTCAGGCGGGGCCGTTTCGGATGGTGTCGCTGATGAGCCGGGAGGCCGCCGACGAGTTGGGCCTGGAGCCGGGCAGCCTGGCGGTCGCCTCGGTGAAGGCCACCAATGTGGTGGTGGAGGTCCCGGACCGTTAAGGGTGGGCGAAATAGCGGATCCGGTCGATCTGCTGGCCACGGCGGGACATCTCGCTGAACAACACCCCGCGGCCGGCGTCGGAGATGACCGAGACGACGACGGTGTGCCCGGCGCCGATCATCTTGGTCCAGTCGGCCCCGGCGAGCTGAGCGGCCAGCCCGGGAAGCCCACACGCACGGGTGTCGCCGACCGTGATCTGCGCGTGGTCGCTCAACGCCTGCTGCGCGGCGGCGATGTCATCGCGGGCCACCGCGCCCAGGAACGCCTGCACCACCTTGTGACTGCGGAAGCCGGGCCGGCGCACGCCCGCCAGGAAACCGGCCGCGCCGCCGATGCCCTGATTGCGGTACAGGCTCTCGCCCAGCTGCCGCATCGGTGCCAGCGCCCGGGCGCCGTTGCGCAGGAATTGTCCGACCATCGCGGGCAGTTCCCAGTAGGCCTGCAGCGAGGTGATCTTCCATTGCCCGTTGCCGGACCGCATCTCATAGCGCAGGAATGCCGGGATGCGCATGGTGACCGCCGACCCCATGGCGACCTCGAGTTCCAGGTCGCGGATGACGACGGTCTCGTCGACGATGTCCAGGTCACGGTGGAAAACGATGTCGCGCGGACCGATGAACGTGTCGTAGAAACGACCGATCTGCACCGTGCCCACATGCGGGCGTGATCCCACCGGGTCTTCCACGCGTCCGTCCGCGGTGAACAGCCCCACCCATCCGGCGCGATCGTGGGCGGCGGCGGCACGCGGCGACTGCTCGACCGCCGCCAGCAGGTCGCGCTCCACGCCGGTGGTGACGCTGTCTACCACCTCGACCCCGGCCGCCCGCATCGCATCGAGGGCGGCGGCTGTGGAGGCGGGGGCGATGCCGGCGGTGAGATCGACGAGCACCCGGGTGGTGAACCCGGCGCGCGCGGCGCCTTCGGCGGTGGCCCGCACACAGTGGTCGGTGGCCAGGCCGACCACGTCGATGGCATCGACGCGACGGACGCGCAGCCAGTCCGGCAGCGCGGTGCCCGCGGCGTCCACCCCTTCCAGCCCGCTGTAGCCGGGGTCGTAGGCGCCCTTGGAGAAGATCGCCTCGATCCGGTCGTCGTCGAGCGCGGGGTGCAACGCCGCACCGGTGCTGTCGGCACGGCAGTGCGGCGGCCAGGACATCACGAAGTCCGGGGTCTCGGAGAAGTGGCTGCCCGGGTCGATGTGCCAGTCGCGGGTGGCCACCACGTGGTCGTAGGGGTCCCCGTCGGCGAGATACCGACCGATCGCCTGGGCCACCGCGGTGCCGCCGGCGACCGGCAGGGCACCGCCCTCACAGAAATCATTCTGCACGTCCACGATGATCAGGCCCCGCATAGCAACCACCGTATCGCCATCGGGGTGTGGCCCCGAGCCCTCGCGATCACCGGAACCTCCCGGCGGCCAGCCAGTCGCGTTGCGCGGCCACGAAGTCCGCCCCGACGACCGCACCGTGCCCGGGCACGTAGCGGGCGTCGGGGCCGCCGGCGGCCAACAGCCGGTCGAGGGTCCGCGGCCAGGCCAGCGGGTCGGAGTCGACATCGACGACCGGGTCACCGGACTGTTCGACCAGGTCACCGCAGAACACGACAGTCGGGTCGTCGGGGCCGGCCAGCTCGACCAGCACGACCAGGTCGTGGTCGGTGTGGCCGGCGCCGAGGTGGCGCACGGCGACGCAGCGGTCCCCCAGCGCGAGCAGCGCCTCCCGGCGGGGCTGCGCGACGGGCGCGACCGCGGCCAGCGCCCGCGTGACCGCGGCCGGGTCGGCACCGTGGGCCACCGCATCGTCGTACAGCGCCGCGGCCCGCGCCGTCAGCGCCGTCCCCACCGCGGGGGCGGCGTACACCTGCGCCGCAGCGAACACCGGCGCCCCCAGAATGTGGTCGAAGTGGTGGTGGGTCAACACCAGGTGGTCGACCGGCCGCCCGGTCAGTCGCTGCACATCGCGGTCGATGCGGGTCGCCTCGTCGACGTTTGTGCCGCAGTCGATCAACACCACCGCGTCGTCGCCCCACACCACGCCGACGGTCACGTCGAGGAACCGCAGCCGCATCCGGTACATGCGGTCGGCGACGCGCACCCAGGTGCCGGTCACCCCCGGGCGCCCTTGCGGTCGAGCCGGCGTCGGCCCTGCACTCCGTAGACCAGCCAGGAGGCGGCGACCACGGCGAACACCGCGATCTGGACCGCGTTCACCCAGCCGGCCGGGTACAGCACACCGGTCACGTAGTGGGCGACGAATCCGTCGGGGGGCAACGGGGCCATCGCGCCCCGGTCGCGGGCCCACCGCTCCAACCCGGTCAGCGGACAATCCAGGGGCCAGGCCGTGATCGCGATCCCCCAGATCACCGTGACCACGTGCACCCCGATGCTGCGGCGGAACCGCAGCGCCACGAACCCGCCGACGACCAGGTAGGCCAGAAAGGCCAAGTGCGCGACGACGGTCGCCGCCACCACGATCGGATACATCGCATCGCGTCTCAATCTCGCGGGACTCCGGTGGTGCACTCTATCGCGACCACGGCACCCGACGACCGGTAGATTGGAGTCTGTGACAGCGAGCGGATTTGAGTCCGGTGCCCCGCACTACCCGCGGCCCGGCGGGGTGGTGTCCCGGTTCTGGGCCCGGGTCATCGACGGGATCCTGGTCAACATCGTGGCGGTGCTGTTGGCGTTGTTCGCCGTCGGCGACGACTACCCGTGGCTGGTGACCGGCCTGTTCTCCGGGGTGTTGATGTTCGGCTACTTCGTGCTGTTTGAGACCGCCCAGGGCGCCACCCCGGGCAAGAAGCTGCTGGGGCTGAGCGTGCGCGGCCCGGGCGGCGCCCCGCGCGCCGACGTCAAGCAGTCGGCGATCCGCAATGCGTTCACCCTGCTACCGGTGGTGCCGGTGGTCGGCCCGCTGCTGGCGGTGCTGGCCTACCTGGTGATCGGTGTGACGATCAGCGGTAGCTCCACCAAGCAGGGCAAACACGATGAGCTCGCCGGCGGCACCGAGGTGGTCACGGCGTGACCGGCGGCTGATTGCGGTTCCACTCCATCCATCCGTGGCCGCCCCGGCCGTCGGCGCTGGTGATCTGTACCCAGGCGCGGGGAAAGTGGCTGACCCGCCCGTCGGGGGCGGTCAAGGTGACCGGTGCGTGCGCCACCGGGGTGGCGGTCAGGGTGAGGTCACCGGGGGTCAGTTCCAGCTCGGTGGCCGCGGCCAAACCGCCATCGGCGATGGTCTCCCGGTTGACGATGCCGCGCAGCTCCGTCAGCGGCTCGCCGGGCGCCTGAATGTACCCGATCCCCAGAGGGCCGGCCTGTGGCAGGCGCACCTCCACCCCGTGCACGTGGGTGCCGTCCTCCAGGTGCAGCGCGTTCCAGACCCAGTCCATGCCCCACCAGTCGCGCACGCCCCACGAGTGGTCTCGTTGACCGACCACGTCGCGCAGCTGGTAGCGCTGGTCACCGATGCGTATCTGCCCCGAGACGGTGCACGGCATCTCGTAGCGCGGTGTCACCCGGTACTGGTAGGGCACGCCGACGGTGGTGAGCACCAGCTCCATCTCCGCCTCGACCGGCGTGCCGGTCGCACCGTGCAGCGGCCCCGCCGGGTCGGTGAAGGACTCGCCGGCGCCGGCCACCCGCACCCGGTAGGTCTGCAACGGCTCCACCACCTCCATGGTCAGCCGGACGCCGTCGCCGTGGACGTCGGTCGGGTCCGTCGGATGGGGCACCTGGAAGTCGTTGAGCGCGATGGTCTCGCGCCCCGGCCCGCAGAGCATCGCGTTGATCCAGGCACCGGGACCGTTGGGGTTCAGACCCAGCCGGATCCACCCGCCGAGCTGCTGGGCGGGATCGACGAAATCGAAGTACCAGCTCTCATTCCACAGGGGTTCCTCGCCCGGCGGGTGGGCGTGCTCATCCTCGGGGGCCGGTTGCAGCGGTGCCACGGTCGCCGGGGCCGGCAGCACGTCGAGCGCCTCGGTGTCGAGCACATGGTGGGTGTGGCGGTCCAGCAGCGTCAAAAACATGGCGTCGCCGCGATCGGTGCGCTCCACCAGCATCGCCGACACGATCGCCATCATCACCCCGAAAAACGCCTGCCGGCGCACACCTTCGCGGACCTCGTCGAGGGTCAGCGGGGGCTGCGGCCCCAACCCGGTGTGGTAGGCGCGCAGCAGCTCCTCGTGGTGGGCCCGGCGCAGTTCCACCGGGAGCGCCCCGCCGAGGAAATAGGACAGGTCGGTCAGCGCCGGGCCCCAACTGACCGTCTGCCAGTCGACCACGGTCACCGGCGGCGCCTCGGCGGTTCCGAACAGCAGGTTGTCGAGGCGGTAGTCGCCGTGCACCACCCCCTGGGGGCGCTCGGGGGCGGATTCGGCGGCCAGGTAGCCGTCGAAACTGTCGACGAGCCGGTCGCAGACGACGCGCTGCTCGGCGGTGAGGGTGTCCCGGTAGCGGTCGGTGAACCCCGCGTACAGGCCGGTGATCAGCCCCTGGTTCAGCGGCGCGGCCCGGTTGAGCCACGGGGCGTCGGCCAGTGCGGCGTCACCGAGCAGCGGCGCCTGCAGCCGGGCCAGGGCATCGACCGCCAGCCGGGCCTGATCGATGCTGGCACCGGCGATTTCGTCACCGACCGTCGCCGGGGCGGCGTCACCGATCAACAGGTGGAAGGTGCCGGTGTCCAAGTCGATCTGGGCGTCGTAGCAGTGGGCAACCGCCGGGCCGAGCCGCGGGGCGACGTCGGTGTAGAACCGCACCTCCCGTTCGTAGAGTCCCAGCGCCAGCCCCGTTTGGCGGCTGGTGGGATCGCTGGCGGCGACCTTCAGCACCACCGAGGCCGGTCCGGGGGCGGTCGGCCCGTCGGCATAGCGCAGGCTGAGGCGGTAGCTGTCGCTCATCTGACCGGTGCCGATGCGTTCGGCGGTGAAGTCGGCCACCGCCGGTGAGCCGAGCATCTCGGTCAGCCGCGGCGCGGTCAGGGCGGAGGGATCGGCGATGACCGGCGAATCCGTTTCATCGATGTTGTTGCGCTGCATCATCTCAACATAGCCGGTGGGGTCACCCGGTGAGGGAGAACCCAGCCCACGCGAGCCGTCGTTCCCGGTGCGGATCCAACTCGACGCGGCTACGCCGATCGAAAACCCGTACCGCCCGGTCGGTTTCGGTATAGGCCGGCCAGTCCCCGCCGGGGACCCCGGAACGCGCGAACGCTCGCCACCGGTTCTGGATCTCGTTGGACACCCGCAGCGCCGGGCCGCGGTCACCGGCCGCGGTCATCACCAGCCCCAGCCCACTGCGGTAAAAGTCGAAGACCGCGAACAGCTCGGTGGCGTGCGTGGCGCCGAGCCCGGTCCAGCGCAGCGCGCGCGGCGCGAAATCGTAGCGATAGGCGTAGGTGGGGGCATGGGCGCTATGCGCCTCGGCGATCTGCCATCCGGCGGCGCCGAACGCGAAGTCACCGCCGAGTCGGATACACGCCTCGCGGGCAGGATAGTCCGGATACGCCGCGAGGATGCGACGCCGGGTCGCCGGCTCGACATGGGTGAACAGGTCTTCGATCATGGTTTCGTTGGTGGGCAGCAACGGCAGGAAACGGGTGAACAGCCGCCCTTCCTCGGCGTTGGTGCCCACGATCAGCGGCACCGGGTGCGCCGCACCGCAGCGCATCGCCTCCACCGGGTGCTCCGGCAGGATGTCGTCGCCGTAGACCGGGCCGATCGGGAAGGCCCCCAGCGTCTCCTGCACGCCTTGGTCGATCAGCTCGTCTTGGGCGGCCACGAGTTGGGCGGGGGTGGCGGTCATGACGGTGTCGGCGGCGTCGGCGGGCCGGGCGCCGAGCAGCGCGGCGAACCGGGTGGCGAACTGCCCGGCGATCTCGCGCGGGCGTTCCATGCCCGCCGCCGGGGATTCGGCGATGGCCCGGTGGAACAGGCCGGCGGCGGCCGGCACCGCGAGCAGCGCCGAGACCGCGTGGGCGCCGGCACTCTCGCCGAACACGGTGACGTTGTCGGGGTCACCGCCGAACGCCGCGATGTTGTCGTGCACCCACTGCAGGGCCGCGACGATGTCCCGCAGGAACAGGTTGCTCTCCAGGGGGTACTCCGACGTCGACAACGACGACAGATCCAGACAGCCCAGTGCACCCAACCGGTAGTTCAGCGACACGTAGAGGCAGCCGCGGCGCGCCAGCGCCGCCCCGTCGTAGATCGGGGTGGCCGAGCTGCCCAAGATGTAGCCGCCACCGTGGATGAAGACCATCACCGGAAGCCGGTCGGCCGACGGTGTTTCGGGGGCCACCACGTTGAGGGTCAGACAGTCCTCATGCATCGGCTGGAACCGGCCCACCCCGAGGGCGGTGTAGATCCGCTGCTGGGGAGCGCAGTTGGTGAACCCGTGACAGTGCCGCACCCCCGACCAGGGTTCGGGCGGGCGGGGCGCGCGGAACCGCAGCGCACCGACCGGCGCCTGCGCGTACGGGATGGACCGCCATCGATGCACCCCGTCGCGGGTGAAGCCTTCGACGATGCCCGTGGCGACGGCGGCGCGGACCCTTCGTTGATGCATGCACGTCTCCTAGTTCCAGCCTTGACCGTAGCGAAACCGGCCGCGTTTCGTCCCGTGCCTGCCGCCGATCGCGGCGCGGCCGGTTAGCCTTGCCGCATGCGTCTTGTTGTCCTGGTCGCGGTGGTCGCCCTGTCGGCGGGCTGTTCGCAGACCATCACCGGCCAGCCGGAGGAGACGACCGCCACCACGACCTCGTCGAGCGCGGCGGAATCGTCGCCGGTCCCGTCGAGGACGCGAGCCGATCCCGCCGAGCCGCCGTCGGCGGGGGCGCCGGTGGCGGCGGTGATCGCCTGGGTGGAGACCGGCCGGCGCGCCGACACCGCCGCCTTCCACACCGCGACCCGCGGCGAGGACACCCATGACCTCGGCGAGGACATCGCCTTCACCTCCGGCACCACCCGGTGCATGACCGCGGCCCACTACGCCGAGAACACCCTGGTCTGCCTGGTCGACCTCACCGATCCGCCGCCGCAACCGGAGGCGGTCTACGGCGAATGGAAACCCGGCTGGGTCGACTACGACGGGGCCAGTCTGCAGATCGGATCGGTGCACGGCGATCCCGGTCCGTTCGGCAAGGGCGAGGGCGCCGAGCTGCCGGACGGCCAGACGCTGGCGTTCGGGGACTACCGCTGTCGGCCCGCACCGGCCGGGGTGTTCTGCGTCGACTACGCCCACCAGTCGGCGGTGCGGCTCGCACCGGACGGCGTCGACCCGTTCGGCTGTCTGCAGCCGGCGCCGGCGCCCGAGGGAGTCGGGGTGAAATTCGCCTGCTGAGCTGCGCAGACCGGTCAGCGCCATCCGTCGGCGGCCTGGGCGGTGCGCAGCATGGCCGCGCACAGTTGCCGCAGCTCGTCGTGCCCGGCTCCTTCGTCGAGGGCGATGGCGACGTCCTCGGCGGCACAGCGCACCTGATAGATGCGGTCGGCCAGGTCGGCGGCCTCCTCGGCGGTGAGCACCACCGCGTCCGTCGGCAATCCCGTCCCGGCGGCGGCGGCGAGGTGGGCACGCTGTTCGTAGGCGCGCTGCCGGCAGGACTGCCGGCAGTATTGGCGCCGCCGCCCGGTCGGGGTGTCGGCGACTTCCCGGCCGCACCAGCGGCACGGCTGAGGTCTGCGGCGCCGCGTCACGGCGGTTGAGTGTAATCGGGCACCACCCGCGATCGCGGTATCATGGGTGGTCGCGTCGCGGCCCCGGGAACCTTTCCGGCTGGTCGCCGCGTTATTGATCGTGAACGGAAATTGTGCAGAGTGACGTTGCGGAGGGTGAGCACCCATGGCTGATCGTGTTCTTCGAGGAAGCCGCCTGGGGGCGGTAAGTTATGAAACCGATCGGGATCACGACCTGGCGCCGCGCCAGGTGGCCCGGTATCGCACCGACAACGGTGAGGAATTCGACGTTCCGTTCGCCGATGACGCCGAGATCCCGCACACCTGGATCTGCCGCAACGGCATGGAAGGCACCCTGATCGAGGGCGAACAGCCGGAGCCGAAGAAGGTCAAGCCGCCGCGCACCCACTGGGACATGCTGCTGGAGCGGCGTTCCCTGGAGGATCTCGACGAGCTGCTCAAGGAGCGGCTGGCGTTGATCAAGTCGCGCCGGCGCGGCAGTTAGGCGTCGGGACGGTCCCCGTCGGGGGTGTGCCCGGCCGCCCCGGTCAATACAGTTCGTTTTTGTATTCGTCATCGATGACCGAGTGCAGCACGCCGGCGAGCTCGCCCAACGTGTCGGCCATCTTCGCCGCGCTCTCGGCGATCGTGAGGGTGTAGAAATCTCCGCCCACGGTGACGGCCTCGGCGAGGCCGCGACTGTCGCCCTCCCACAGCCTGGCCCTGATGACGGCCTTACCGCACTGGCCGAAAACCTCCCGGACCCGGACGACCGTCGCGAGCACCGCCGGATTGCCGTCGGCGCTGAGCATGTCCAGCAGTTCCGGATCGTCGGTGACGAACGCGTCACCGTTGACCCGGATGACTTCCCGCAGACCGGGGACGAAAAAGACCAACCCGACGGCGGGATGGCTCGTGATGTTCTCGTGGCTGTCGGCGAGCTTGTTTCCGGGTCGGTCGGGTATGGCCAACGTCCACGGGTCCAGGATTCGCACCGACCCCGGGGGGTCACCCCGCGGACTGGTGTCGAGCTGTCCGTCCGCTCCGACGGTGGACATGCAGAAGAACGGGCTGTGCGCGATGAATCGTGTGGAGAACTCGCCGAGTTTGGTCTCCTTCTTCTCGGCGATGAACCGCTCCGGAAACCCGACGACTTCCCTGATGCGCGCCATCGATATCGGTCGATACCTCCGCGCCGCGGTCGGTGGTCGGGACTGGGGCACCCCGTCATCGGCGTGCTCAGTGTCGGTGTGCGGGCTGCTCATACGTCGAGCACCAGCCGAGGGGTCCTGGCACGGGACACGCACACGTACATGCGGTCGTTGTCCGCCCGTTGGCTCTCCGAGAGGATGTCGTCGCGATGGTCGGGGATTCCGTCGACCACCCGGGTCTCGCAGGCCCCGCACACCCCGGAGCGACACGACGAGGCGACGTCGATGCCGGCGTCGTTCAGTGCGGCGAGGATGGACTGGTCGGCCGCGACGGTGACGGTCTGCTTCGAGGCCGCGCACGCCACCTCGACGGGTTCGTTCTGCACCGACCGTGACGTCGCACGGGGTTTGAAACGTTCAAGGTGCACGCTCTCCGGTGGCCAATGCGCGACCGCGTCCACCAGGGCGGCGAGCAGGGCCGCCGGACCGCACGCGTAGATCTGCATGCCGTCCCGGATCTCGATGAAGTGCTCGGCGAGCGGGATGCGCCTGTCGGCGTCGGCCGGGTAGAAGCGCACGCGCGAGCCGTACTCGCGCAGTTCGTGAAGAAAGGGCATCGAGGCCGCCGTGTGACCGCCGTAGAGCAACTGCCAGTCCGCACCCCACGATTGGGCCCGATGAATCATCGGAAGGATCGGCGTGATGCCGATTCCACCGGCGACAAACGTGTACGAGGGGGCGCGCCGCAGGTGGAAGGTGTTCCGCGGACCGCTCATCGTGAGGCGTTGACCGGGGCGCAGGAAGGCATGCACGTACTCCGAGCCACCCCGGCTGGCCCGCTCGCGTCGTACCCCGATGCGGTAGTAGCCGCGCTCGCCGACCGGACCGCACAACGAATATTGACGCTGGATGCCGGTCGGCAACGTCAGGTCGATGTGCGCCCCCGGCTCCCACGACGGGAGCGGGCCGTCGGGGCACGCTTGGAGCTGGACCGAGATCACCCCGTCGGCCTCCCATCGGAGCTGGCGAACGGCGACGTCGATCCGGCCGGTCCCGGGCCGGCGCTGCGACCCACCGGCACCGGTCTGCTCGGTCGACACCGCGCACCCCCTCCTCGATTAACGTTGTTAATACCAGGTCAGACCGTACTGATAACATCGTTAACATGTCAAGTGGGTCTGCCGATGCCCCAGTCGGATCGGCGGCGTTACGGGTCGACACGGTGGTCGGCGAGGCGCTCGCGGTCGTCAATGCCGGGGGGTTGGAGTCGCTGACGATGCGGCGCCTCGCCGAACGGCTCGGCGCCCACCTGCCGACCATCTACCGACTGGTCGACGGCAAGGACGCGCTCATCGACGAGATGGCCGAGACCATCCTGGCGCACGCGTTGTCGCGTTGTTCCCCCGCAGAGCAGAGCGGCTGGGAGCACCCCATCGTCGGACACGCCCGAGGTCTGCGTTCGGCTCTGCTCGCCCAACGCGACGGCGCGCGAATCGTCGGCGGCAACTATGCGGCCAAACACGCCAACCTCACCTATGTCGACAGCCTCGTCGGCTGTATGCGCGATGCCGGGTTGGGGGGCGAACACGCCCTGTGGGCGGCGAGTTCGGTCTTCTGCTACGTCCTCGGCGAAGTTCTTGAGCAGCAGGGTGCGCGCGGCGAGGAGAACGAGACGCTGCACCGGGTCGTGCAGGCCGGGCGTTATCGGCATCTGGCGTCAAGCCCCGTCCAGCGACTGCTGGACTTCGATGCGCGTTTCGACTTCGGTCTCCGACTGCTGATCGCCGGCATCCACGCCTCACCCGGCGTCGGCGGAGCCACCGACGCCGGGCCCTGACTCGGGATGGGCGCCGTTAGGTTCGCGCCGCCCCGCGCGCCCGGTCCCAGCGCCCGCCGATCCCCCACCGGGCCACCTTGGCCATGGCCTCGCGGATGTTCGACCCACTCATCTTCGACACCCCGAGTTCGCGTTCAGTGAAGGTGATGGGCACCTCGACGATCGAGAAGCCGTTGTTGATCGCCCGCCACGTCAGGTCGATCTGGAAGCAGTAGCCCTTGGAGTCGACGGCGTCGAGGTCGATCTCCTCGAGCACCTCGCGGCGGTAGGCGCGGTACCCGGCGGTGATGTCGCGGATTTTGACCCCCAACAGCAGCCGCGAATAGGTGTTGGCGGTTTTCGACAGCAGCAGCCGGCGCAGCGGCCAGTTGCGCACCGCGCCGCCGTCGACGTAACGCGACCCGATCGCCACATCGGCGCCCTCGTCGATGGCGTCGAGCAGACGGTGCAGCTGTTCGGGGGCGTGGCTGCCGTCGGCGTCCATCTCCACGACCACCGCGTACCCGCGCTCCAGGCCCCAGGCGAACCCGGCCAGATACGCCGCGCCCAGACCGTCCTTGCTGACCCGATGCATCACCGAGACCGCGTCGGGGTCGGCGAGGGCGAGCTCGTCGGCGAGCGCACCGGTGCCGTCGGGGCTGCCGTCGTCGACGATGAGCACGTCGACCTCGGGGCACACGGTACGCACCCGGTCCAGGATCAGCGGCAGGTTCTCCCGTTCGTTGAACGTCGGGATGATCACCAGGCTGCGCTGGCTGGGGCGGGGTTCGGCGTCCGTCGGGCGGCCGGGGGTCATGTGGCTCCTTCGTCTGCCCCGGACCGCTCCGGGGTCGCCTCGCCGTCGTCGGCGGCACCGACGTCATCAGGTGGTGCGGCGGATGCCGCGGCAGCCGGTGTGGCGTGGGTCGGGCCCCGCCTACGCAGCAGGCCCCTATTGTGCAGGACCGCCGCGACGAGGGCGGCCAGCCCCAACCCGACGAGCAGCCACTGCACCGCCGGACCCCACCGGGTGGCCGGGGTCAGCGCCGTTTTGAGGTGGATCGGTCCGTCGAGGAAGGCGGGCTCGAAGAATTCGGTGCGGGCCAGCTCGCGTCCGTCGGGGGCGATGATCGCGCTGATGCCGGTGGTGCCCGCGACGACCACGTAGCGGTCGTGCTCGACGGCGCGGGCCTTGGCGAACGCCAACTGCTGGGCGCTCATCGCCGCGTCGAAGGTGGCGTTGTTGGTGGGCACCACCAGTACCTGGGCCCCGGCGAGCACCGATTCGCGCGGCACCCGGTCGAAGATGACCTCCCAGCAGGTGGCGACCCCGACCGGCACCCCGGCGGCCTGCACCACCCCGTCACCGTCGACCGGCAGGAAATACCCGGCCCGGTCGACGTATCCGGAGAGGTGGCGGAAAAACCCCCGCCAGGGCAGGTATTCGCCGAACGGCTGCACCACCTGTTTGTCATGGCGGTCGACCGGACCGGACTCGGGGTCCCAGACCAGCACCGAATTCGTCCCGACCGGGTTCTCGGTGGTCCAGCCGGGAGCGCGCAGCACGGTGCCGACCAGGATGGGCGCGCCGATCATCCGGGCGGCCCGGGTGATCTCCTGGGCGGCGTCGGCGTTGATCAACGGATCGATATCGGAGGCGTTCTCCGGCCAGACCACGAATTGGGGTTGCGGGGCACGCCCGGCGTGCACCGCCTCGGCGAGCCGCTCGGTCTCGCGCACGTGGTTGTCGAGGACCTGACGACGCTGCTCGTTGAAGTCCAGGCCCAGCCGCGGCACGTTGCCCTGCACGGCGGCCACGGTCATCGTCGGGTCGTTGCCCGCGCCCGAACCGGCGTGCCGGACCTGCGGCCAGACCGCCGCGGTGCCCAACAGCACCAGACAGATGCAGACCCCGGGCAGCACGACCGCCGGTGGCGGTCCGGCGGCCGCCTGCGCCCGGTCCTGACGCCACCAGCGTCCGATCTCCAACGCGATCACGGTGGCACTGCAGCCCACCAGCACCACCGCCGTCGACAGCAGCGGCACTCCGCCGAGGGAGGTCAACGCCAGCAGCGGGCTGTCGGTCTGACTGAAGCCGACCACGCCCCACGGAAAACCGCCGAACGGGAAGATCGATTTCAGCCATTCCTGGGTGGCCCACAGCACCGCGAACCAGACCGGCCAGCCGGGCAGGTGCCGAACCACCGCGGCTCCGAGGCCGAACAACGCCGGGAACATCGCGCACACCAGCGCCAACGCCAGCCACGGCACGGCCCCGACCAGCCCGGAGATCCACGGCAGCAACGGCACGTAGAACACCAGCCCGAACAGCAACCCGTAGCCGAGACCGCCGAGCACTGTGGTCTCCGGGCGGATCAGCACCCAGGACAGCAGGGCGAAGGCGATCACCGCCGCCCACCACCAGTTCCACGGCGGGAAGGCGGCGCACAGCAGCAGACCGGCCACCGCGGTGGTGGTCAGTCGCGGAATACGCGGGACGGTGGCCACCCCGAGACGGGCCAGGCGCCGGCCGGCGGCACCGACGAGGCGCGCCAGCAGGGCCGCGAGAACCTGCAGGGCGGTCGCGGCCAACGCACGCGCCCGCGCAGCCAGCCGACCGGCGGTGCCGGTCTCGGGATCGTGGTGCTCCTCATCGGCGCCGGTATCGGCGCTGCCTCCCGCCTCGTTGTCGGCGTTGTCACCGGCGCCGTCGGGGTCCTCGGCGTCTGCGGGCGACTCCCCGGCGCCGTCGGGTTCGTCCCGATCATCCAAATCGTCCAGGTCGTCGGGGCCGTGCGGGTGCTCCTCGGAGACCACCGGGATGATCTCGGTGATGTCGTGGTGGCGCCGGCGCCCAGGCCGCTCAGCCATGGATGACCCTGCCCTGGTGGACGGTGTGCCGGCACTGCGGCAGCGGGTCCTCGACGCTCAGCCGCGGCAGCGCCGGAACCCTCGAGCGCGGATCGGTCGACCACCGCTGGACCGCGTCACGGGGGGCGCTGACGATGAGCTCACCGGTGTCCCACACCGCGTAGGAGGCGGGCGCGCCGGGCACCAGGGTGCCGGTCAGCCCGTCGTGGACGCCGCCGGCACGCCACCCGCCGCGGGTGGCGGCGGCGAAGGCGGCCCGCGGTGAGATCGCGCTGCCCGGTGTGCGATGGGTCGCGGCGGCCCGCACCGTCGCCCACGGGTTGAGGGCGGTGACCGGGGTGTCGGAGCCGAAGGCGAGGGGCACGCCTTGGGATGCTAACAGCGCGAACGGGTTGAGGTTACCGGCGCGTTCGACACCGAGTCGTCGTGCGTACATCCCGTCGGGCCCGCCCCAGAGGGCGTCGAAATTGGGTTGCACGCTGGCGATGACGCCCCACGCGCCCAACTGGGCCGCCTCGGCGGCGCCGACCATCTCCAGATGTTCGAGCCGATGGCCGCAGCGCGCCACCGCAGGCGCCCCGAACCGGTCGACGACCTGCGCTAATGCCGTGACGACCGCGGTGACCGCCGCATCGCCGATGACGTGGAACCCGGCGGTCACCCCCGCCTCGGTGCAGGCCATCAGGTGCGCGAGGACGGTGTCGGGGTCGAGGCGGCGGCTGCCGAAGTCGGCCGGGGCGTCGGCGTAGGGCTGGGCCAGCCATGCGGTGTGCGAGCCCAGCGAGCCGTCGACGAACAGATCCCCCGCCAATCCGGCCGCCCCGGTCTCCTCGCGTAACGCGACCGCCTCGGCCGCGGTGCGCACCGGCTCGCCCCAGTAGCCCACGACCTGCACGCCGTGGTCGACGTCACGCAGCTCCTGCCAGTCACCCAGCCCCCCGATCTCGGGGCCGGCGCACTCGTGCACCGCGACGATGCCGTGGGCGGCGGCGGCGTCGAGGGCGGCGAGTCGGGCCGCGCGGCGCTGGTCGGCGGTGAGCAGCGCCCGCGCGGCCGCGCGGACCCGGTGGTGGGCGTCCTCGACCAGCGGGCGCTGGTCGCCGTCCCCGGGCAGGGCGGCGAGCCCGTCGACTCGTCGGCGCAGATCGGTGGAGGCCAGCGCGGAGTGCACGTCGATGCGGGCCAGATACACCGGGCGGTTCCCGACGACCGCGTCCAGCTCGGCGGTGCTGGGGGCGACCGGGTCGGGCCAGCGGGTCTCATCCCAGCCGTGCCCCCAGATCAGCGAATCGGGGTGTCCGCCGACGGTGCGCACCGCCTCGGCGATCAGCTGCAAGCAATGCGGCCGCGAGGTGGCCGCGCGCAGATCCAGCCCGATCAGGCCCAGCCCGGTCTCGGTGAGGTGCACGTGCGCATCGACGAACGCGGGGGTGACGAAGCCGCCGGCCAAATCGACGAGGTCGGCGTCGGGGAACTGGGCCCGGCCGACCGCGTCGCTGCCCAGCCAGGCCACGACCCCGTCGCGGACCGCCATCGCGGTCGCATCGGGATGGCTGGGGCTGTGGATACGGCCCCCGCACAGCAAAGTGGTCACCAGAGGCAAACTACGGGGTGCGCGGTGTCGGCAGCGCCGGTGGCCTCCCCTGGGGTGCGTCGGCGCCGGGGCTGACGTCGGTCACGTCGATGACCTCACCGTCGATGTAGTCGGGGCGCGCGGCCGTCGGGGCCCGCGGGGTCAGCCGTCCGATCGTCACCGCGGTCAGCACCGGCCGCACCGCCGCCCGGGTCGGCGGCCACAACAGCAGCACCCCGACGACGCTGCTGGCCAGGCCCGGCAGCAGCACCAGCAGCGTTCCCGTGCCCACCAGGGCGCTGTCGCCGACCGCCCGGTCCAGGCGGGTCCAGCCGGTGAGCAGCCCGCGGACGTGGCGCGGCAGTTGCACCCCGGCGACCGCCAGCCCCACCGCGAACGCCCCGAGAACCAGCAACACCGTCCAGCCCGCCCCGATCGTGGCGGCCAACGCGGCCAGCACCGCCAGTTCGGCCAGCACGTAGACCAACAGCATGCGCGCGATCATGCCGACACAACGTGTATCCGGGCATTCGGGTTCCCCGCCGGCACCGCGGACCTAAGTTGGTCACCGTGACGACGATGACCTTGCCGTGCCCCGACGGCCCGATCGACGCCCTGCTCGATGTGCCCGACGGGGCCGGACCGTTTCCCGGGGTGGTGGTCATCCACGACGCGGTCGGCTATGGGCCGGACAAGGCGTCGGTCTCGCGGCGGATCGCGGACGCCGGCTACCTGGCGCTCACCCCGAACCTGTATGCGCGCGGCGGGCGGGCCCGCTGCATCACCCGGGTGTTCCGCGAGCTTCTGACCCAACGCGGCCGCGCCCTCGACGACATCCTGGCCGCCCGCGACCACCTGCAGTCCCGCCCGGAGTGCACCGGAACGGTCGGGGTGGCCGGGTTCTGCATGGGCGGGAGGTTCACGCTGATCCTGGCGCCACAGGGGTTCGCCGCGGCCGCCCCGTTCTACGGCACGCCGCTGCCCCGCCGCCTGGAGCAGGTGCTGACCGGCGCCTGCCCGATCGTGGCCAGCTTCGGGCGCCGCGACCTCACCGGGATCGGCGCCGGCGACCGGCTACAGCGCGCCGCCGACCACCACGGGCTGACCACCGACATCAAGGTCTACCCCGAAGCCGGGCACAGCTTCGCCAACGAGCTGCCCGCCCAGCCGCTGCTGCGGATCGCCGGGTTCGGATACAACGCCGAGGCCACCGAGGACGCCTGGGCGCGCGTCTTCGCGTTCTTCGGAGAGCACCTGCGGAGCTAACCGGCCGCGCGCAGCTCCAACCCGATGTTGTTGCGCATCCCCCCGCGCAGCTTGCTGACGACGGTGAACGCCCGGCCCAGCAGGCCGTAGCGCCGGCACAGCGCGGCGTAGACCGCGCCGTTGTCGGATTTGGGCAGGATCGTGGCGACCGCGTCGACGGCCTCGCTTTTCGGGCGGCCCCGCACATCGCAGATCGCCAGCGTCACCCGCGGAGTGTGGCGGATCCGCTTGACCTTCCACGCGCTCTCCTGGGTGATCACCAGCAACCGGTCCCCGTCGGGCGACGCCCAGATCGCGGTCGGCTTCGGTCGGCCGTCCTTGGTGAACGTGGTGAGCAGCAGATAGTCGGCACCGGCGAGGTCAGCGAAGGTCAGGGCCACGCCGGCCAATCTACCGGGCGCCGCGGCGCCGGCGGCTCAACCCTCCAACTCCCCCTCGGTCTCGAGCAGCACCTGGCGCAGCCCGTCGAGGGTGTCGGTGTGCGGGTCCGCCCACATGCCGCGCCCGGCCGCCTCCAGCAACCGCTCCACCATCCCGTGCAACGCCCACGGGTTGGATTCGGTCAGGAATTTGCGGTTCTGCGCGTCGAGGACGTAGCTCTCGCTGAGCTGCTCATACATCCAGTCGGCCATCACGTGGGCGGTGGCGTCGTAGCCGAACAGGTAGTCGACGGTGGCGGCCATCTCGAACGCCCCCTTGTAGCCGTGCCGGCGCATCGCGGAGATCCAGCGCGGGTTGACCACCCGCGCGCGGAACACCCGGGTGGTCTCCTCGGAGAGGCTGCGGGTGCGAATCGCGTCCGGGCGGGTGTTGTCGCCGATGTAGGCGGCCGGCTCGGAGCCGGTCAGCGCCCGCACGGTGGCCACCATGCCGCCGTGGTACTGGAAATAGTCGTCGGAGTCGGCGATGTCGTGTTCGCGGGTGTCGGTGTTCTTGGCGGCCACCGCGATCCGGCGGAACTGGTGGCTCATGTCCTGCGCCGCCGGTGCCCCGTCAAGGCCGCGACCGTAGGCGAACCCGCCCCACGCGGTGTACACCTGGGCCAAATCGGCGTCGTCGCGCCAGTTGCGGCTGTCGATCAACTGCAGCAGTCCGGCGCCGTAGGTGCCCGGTTTGGAACCGAAGATCCGGGTGGTCGCGCGCCGGCGATCGCCGTGCTCGGCCAGGTCGGTCTGCGCGTGGGCGCGCACATAGTTGTGGTCGGCCGGTTCGTCGAGTTCGGCGACCATCTGCACCGCGTCGTCGAGCATGGTGATCACGTGTGGGAAGGCGTCCCGGAAGAACCCGGAGATGCGCACGGTGACGTCGATGCGGGGCCGGCCGAGCTCGGCGAGGGCGATCGGCCGCAGGTCCACCACCCGCCGGGAGGCGTCGTCCCAGACCGGCCGGACCCCCAGCAGCGCGAGGACTTCGGCGATATCGTCGCCGGCGGTGCGCATCGCCGAGGTGCCCCACACCGACAGGCCCACCGACTGGGGCCACACCCCGTAGTCCTCGCGGTAGCGCGCCAGCAGCGAATCGGCCATCGCCACCCCGGTCTCCCAGGCCAGCCGCGACGGAATCGCCTTGGGGTCCACCGAGTAGAAGTTGCGCCCGGTGGGCAGCACGTTGACCAGGCCGCGCAGTGGGGAGCCGGAGGGCCCGGCGGCGATGAACCGCCCGTCGAGGGCGCGCAGCACCTGGGTGATCTCCTCGGCGGTGCCGGCCAGCCGCGGCACCACCTCGGTGGCGGCGAACCGCAGCACCGCGGCGACCTCGGCGTCCTCGGTGAGGGTGTCGACGACCCCCGGATCCCACCCGGCGTCCTGCAGGGCGCCCACCAGGGCGCGGGCCTGCTCTTCGATCGCGTCGACCGCGCCGCGCTCGTCGGTGCCGTCCTCGGCGAGGCCGAGCGCCTGGCGCAGGCCGGGCACCGTGTGCTGCCCGCCGAAGAGCTGACGGGCCCGCAGCATCGCCAGCACCAGATCCAGTTGCGCCTCCCCGGTCGGCGCCTGCCCGAGGATGTGCAGCCCGTCGCGGATCTGGACGTCTTTGATCTCGCACAGCCAGCCGTCGACGTGCAACAGCATGTCATCGAACTGTTCCTCGTCGGGGCGCTCCGCCCAGCCCAGGTCGTGGTCCATCTTGGCCGCCCGGATCAGCGTCCAGATCTGCTGGCGGATCGCGGGCAGTTTCGGCGGGTCCAGCGCGGCGATGGTGGCGTGTTCGTCGAGGAGTTGTTCGAGGCGGGCGATGTCGCCGTAGCTCTCCGCCCGCGCCATCGGCGGGATCAGATGGTCGACGAGCACCGCGTGGGCGCGCCGCTTGGCCTGGGTGCCCTCGCCGGGGTCGTTGACCAAAAACGGGTAGATCAGCGGCAGGTCGCCCACCGCGGCGTCGGGTCCACAGCCCGCCGACATCCCCAGGGTTTTGCCCGGCAGCCACTCCAGGTTTCCGTGCTTGCCGACGTGCACGATCGCGTCGGCGCCGAAACCGTTGGGCAGATCCGACCCGATCCAGCGGTACGCGGCCAGATAGTGGTGGCTGGGCGGCAGGTCCGGGTCGTGGTAGATGGCCACCGGGTTCTCCCCGAAACCGCGCGGCGGCTGCACCAGCACCACGATGTTGCCGGCCGGCATGGCGGCGATGACGATCTCCCCGTCGGGGTCATTGCTGAAATCGACGAACAACTCCCCCGGCGGCGGGCCCCAGTGGTCTTCCACCGCCTGCCGGAACCCGGCGGGCAGCGTGGCGAACCAGCGCCGGTAGTCCTTGGCGGCCACCCGGATCGGGTTGTCGGCCAACTGCGCCTCGGTGAGCCAGTCGGGATCTTGGCCACCGCGGTCGATGAGCGCATGCATCAGCGCGTCCCCGTCGCCGGACTCCATCCCGGGCAGCTCCGCCACCTGGTAGCCGTGGTCGCGCATCGCGCTGAGCAACGCCAACGCGCTGGCCGGGGTGTCGAGGCCGACCGCGTTGCCGATGCGGGCGTGTTTGGTCGGATACGCCGAGAACACCACCGCCACCTTCTTCTGCGCGGCCGGGATGGTGCGCAGCCGGGCGTGGCGCACCGCCAGGGCGGCGACCCGCGTGCAGCGCTCCGGGTCGGCGACGTAGGAGATCAGTCCGTCGTCGTCGATCTCCTTGAACGAGAACGGCACCGTGATGATGCGGCCGTCGAACTCGGGCACCGCGACCTGGCTGGCGACGTCCAGGGGGCTGAGCCCGTCGTCGTTGCCCTCCCACTGGGCCCGCGAGCTGGTCAAACACAGCCCCTGCAGGATCGGCACGTCGAGGGCGGCCAGATGTTCGACGTTCCAGGTTTCGTCGTCGCCGCCGGCGGCGGCGCCGGCCGGTTTGGTCCCGCCGGCGGCCAACACGGTGACCACCATCGCGTCGGCGCGGCCCAGGGTGGCCAGCAGGTCGGCCTCGGCGGTGCGCAGCGACGCGCAGAACACCGGCATCGGCACCCCGCCGGCCTCCTCGATCGCGGTGCACAGCGCGTCGACGTAGGCGGTGTTGCCGGCCAGGTGCTGGGCGCGGTAGTACAGCACCGCGATGCGCGGTCCGGGCCCGTCCCCGACCGGCCGGGTCAGCCCCCAGGTGGGGGTCTGCGCCGGCGGGGCGAACCCGATCCCGGTCATCACCACGGTGTCGGAGAGGAACGCGTGCAGCTGCTGCAGGTTGGGCACTCCGCCGTGGGCCAGATACAGATGTGTTTGCAGCGCGATGCCGGCCGGCACGGTGGAGCGGTCCATCAGGTCGGCGTCGGGGGTCTGCTCCCCGCTGACCACCGCCGTCGGGATGCCGCTGGCAACGACCGCGTCGATGCCCTCCTGCCAGGCGCGGTAGCCGCCCAGGATGCGCACCACCACCACGTCCACCCCGCTGAGCAGCGCGGGCAGGTCGTCGTCGAGCAGGCGGGCCGGGTTGGCCCAGCGGTAGGCGGCACCGCTGGCGCGGGCGGTGATCAGGTCGGTGTCGGAGGTGGACAGCAGCAGCACGGTGGTGTCGGGGGCAGGCACGCCTCATTCCTACCCCACGCCGGAATCCGCAGGACGCCCCGACTGCCCGCGGGAATCCGGGGAGATGTCCCAGGTTGGGATGCTCGCGGTGAATTCGGGTAGCCGATTGCCCTAACGATCGTCGACGGCGCCGTCGCACACTGACGCCGAGGGGCTGACCGTGGCCGCCTCGAGAGGATCAAGGAGCGTCGCCGCCATGTCGAATATCGAATCCACCAGATCCGCCTACCAGGCGTTCGCGACCGGGGATCTCGCCGCCCTCGGAGAGTATTTCACCCCCGAGACCGATTGGTACTCCTCTGACGAGGTCGAACCCGGCGGCGAGCTCCATGGCCGCGACGCCGTGCTCGACATGCTTTCCCGGATGGCCGATCACTGGACCGCGGTGTCGCTGGAGCCGCATACCTACCTGGACGCGGACGACCACGTGATCGTGCTGGGCACCCAAGAGTTCACCAACGCCTCCGGCAGCGTCAAAAGCCCTTACGCCCACATCCTCCGATTCAACGCCGACGGCAAGGTGATCCGCAGTGAGTTCCACGCCGACAGCGCCAAGGTCGCGAAACTTCAGCGCTGACGCTGAACCCTGCCGACGACGATCGGAGTCCGATCGTGGAGGACTTCTCCCGACTGGTGTCTGAGATCTACGAGACGGTGCTGACCCCGCGGCACTGGGAACTCGCCGTGGCCGAGATCGGTGAGGCGTTCGGCGGTGCTCAGACGGCACTGCTGGTCAACGACGGTGTGTCCCGTGTCGTCGCCCACGCCAGCTTTCCGGCGGAGTTGACCACCGCGTACAACCGGTACTACGCGCGGCGCGACGACATCGTGGCCGCGGTCGAACACGGCACGATCGGCGTGGTTCGCCCGCGCGCCGAACTACTCTCATCGTTGCCCCCCTCGGAGATCCACCATGACTGGTGCACCCCCAACGGCTTCGTCGACGGCTTGTTCGCTCGCCTGACCGACTCCCCCTCGACCATCACGTTCGCGGTCGCCACACCGGGCCGCCCACGCAAGGCCGAGGCGACCAAGCAGCGCGACCTGTTTCAACGCCTCGTCCCCCATCTGCAGCGTGCCGTGCGCGCCCAACAGCTTCTGGTCGATCTCGAGGGCCGAAACCACGACCTGGTGCACGCCACCAACCATTTGCAGCACGGGATCGTCCTGTTGGCACCGAACTGCCGGCTGATCCACGCCAACGCCGCAGCCGAGCGACTGTTGTCCGAACAGCAGGGAATGCGCATGCTGTTCGAGCGCGTCAACGCCGATTATCTGAGCGGCGACGCCTCGCCTCCCGCCGGATCTCTACTATGGGCGCGACCGTCGAGCGGACGCCCGCTCATCGTCCATGTGCTGCCCCAGCCCCGGTCCTTCGCCGAGCGGCAGCGACCCCGGCGCACCGTGATGTTGGTGATCGTCGACCCCGACGTGCAACCGCGACCACCCACCGCCGTCCTGCGATACCTCTACGGGCTCACCCGCAGCGAAGCCGAAGTGGCGATCATGGTGTCCCGCGGTCACGGCCTGAAACCGATCGCCGAGGAACTCACCTTGTCGACCGCGACCGTGAAAAGCCACCTACAGCGGGTTTTCGACAAAACGAACACGCATCGCCAAGCGGAACTCGCTCGACTGCTGTTCGCACATACCCTTTGTAGTACCCCCACGAATGGCCGTACCGTCACAGGTGATCCATCTCACGAGCCATCCGTGCCGTCTGCATGAAGAGCGGTTCTGCGTGCGGGGTGTCCGCACGCCGCGCCGACCGGTGATGCGGTCCGACGAGAACGCGTTCGCGGCCGACGACCCGAACAACACGCCACCATGAGGCTCTGGGCAATACGTGTAACATCTCTGATCTCCGTCCGTTGCGTGGATTCAGAAAGAACACCACGCCCCGGTCCGTATGTCCTCAACCAAACGGATGAATTAGATTGTGATACAAGAAATTCAACCGTTCGTATGACCTTCGGAAGACTGACCGAACTAGCTCAATGCGACGTTTTCGTCACCATGATTCCGGCCTCCGAGCAGCCTCGTGAGCTCGTCGCGATGCGCTATACCCAATTTTGCGAAGATTCGGTAGAGGTGACCGTCGACCGTCCTGACCGAGACCGATAGGCGTTCGGCGATAAGACGATTCGATAACCCGGTCATCGCCAGCTCGGCGATCTCACGTTCCCGCGCACTGATCGGAAGTGGCCGTGCCGCGGCACGCACCGCTGGTGAGTCAAGTCCGCCGGCTTCAGCGAGCACATGTGCCCGATGCGCTGCCGCCAACGCGCCACTCCGACGGCCACAGCGGGCGTGTTCACCGGCCGCCTGCGCAGCCGCGTCGGCGGCCAACGCCATGGCCCCCAATGCCTGGAACCGAGCGGACGCCGCATCGAGCAGATCACCGCGGTGGTCGGCCAAACCCCGCGCCTGAAGCGCGCAGACAGCCGCCATCTCCGTGCCGAGCCTGTCGGCCAACTCGGTGAGCCGTCCCGACAGTGACCGATCACCGAACCGGACCGCCGTGTGCAGGGCACGCGCCTCCACCGCGATCATCCCGGCCCTGTGTGCCATCTGCGCGCCACGCACGGCGTGAGAACGTGCGGCGGTGGTCTCGCCCACACCGGCTCGCCTCCACGCGCGCGCCAACTCCAGTTCCGGGGCGAAGACCGCCACCTGGGGCCCGGCGTCCTGCTCGGCGTTGTACAGCGCGGCGGCGGCCGCAGCCGAATCACCGGACGCTCCCTGCGCCTGTGCACACCAGGCGGCGACCAACATCACCCATCCGTCGGGAAAGCCCTGCTTGAGGACCGACACCGCACCGGCCAGCGCGGCGCACGAATCCCTTACCGCCCCGCGAGCCAGATCCACCAGACCGCGGATGGCGTCCTGTACGACATCACCCCCGGAGGAGCCGGCACCCCCGGAGCCATACGCGGCGGATACCCGATCGGCGGCGATCAGATCACCGGCCTCGAGGTAGGTGGTCAACTCGGCAAGCCCGGTGGCCAGACGTTGCATTCCCACGGCGGCGACTCCCGCACGCCGCAGCTCGGTATCGATCACCCGTCTCGCCTCGTCGAAGCGGCCGGCCAGCCCCAGCGCCCAGGCAGTCGAAGTCGTCATCGTCTGCCACGCCCGTGTGCGACGGTGGCGAACGTCCGATCGCAGCGCCAGACCGGCGTCGATGGCGGTACCCAGGTCACCCGAGAAGAAGGCGAGCGAGACCCGCAGGTCTGCCAGCGCCTCGCGATCCTGGTCGCCGGTCGCGCGGGCTGTCGCCTCGACGAGGGCCTCGCGTGCGGCGTCGAGGCGGCCACAACCCCAGTACAAGTGGCTCACCCGGGCGCGCGCCCATCGCTGCCACTGGCCCTGCTCGTCGGGTTGCGCCTCGGCGAGCAGCGCCTCGGCCTCCGCGCCGCGACCCTGCCAACTCAGCGTCTCCGCGAGAACAAGCGCGGCACGCAGCCCGCCGTCGTGATCCCACGCGAACCGGGCGAACTCTTCGGCAT
The DNA here is from genome assembly GCF_022370835.2 of Mycolicibacillus parakoreensis. The sequence goes on along the minus strand of NZ_CP092365.1, from coordinate 1,629,919 downwards.
ACTCGAGCATGGCCATCGTCAACGCGCTCGCGGCCGCCGCGACGAGCACGTCGACGTCGGGGTCGAGATCGCTGTGCATCATGTACTGCGCCAGCCGGATCCGGCCCCGGACGTCGGGAAGCCGTGATTTCCCGGCGCGGTACCCCAGGTGTTCGCGCAACGCCACCGCCAGCGCCCCGTTGAGCTCGCGCACCCGCACCCGACCGGCGCGGCGCAACGCCGCCTCACCGACGACAGGGTGGATCAGCCGCGCCAGCAGGTCCGAACCGTCGGCGACGATCTGGATCACCCCACGGCGCTCCAGTCGCGCCACGGCTTCGGCCCGACACAGGGTGCGCAGAATCCGCCAATCCAACAATTCGGCCACCGCCAAGGTTTCCACGGTGTCCAGTTCATCCGGCGCCAACGCCCGCAACCGCAACTCCAGCAGATCCTCCAATTCCCTGTCGGGGCGCAGCTGACCGCCCAGATGCCACCCGTCGGGGGCGTGAACCAGGGCACCGTCGCCGGGTCCAGCGCTCAACAAACCACGCAGAAACAACGCGTTGCCGCCGCTACACCGGAACAGTTCGTCGATGAGCCGATCGTCGACCACGTCGCCGAGCACGGCGCCGGCGAGCAGCGCGGTCTGCTCCCGGTCGAACGGCTCCAAATGCAGGCATCGCAGTCGGCGATCGCTCAACAGCGCGGTCACCGCCTCAGGAGCCGGTTCGCCGGGCCCGATCGTCACGATCAGGTGCGCCACGCCGCCGGTTGTCACCTGGTGCACCAGCATCGCCGACAGCGGATCGAGCAGGTGCGCATCGTCGACGACCAGCACCAGGTCGTCGTCCTGCGCCAGCTCGGCATAGGCCTCGGCCAAGATCACGGCGGGCTCTTCAGCCCCCGCCACCCGCACCGCACGGGAGAACGCGCCCAACGGGACCGCGCGGCCGGTCTCGGTTCCCAACACGAACCGCACCTGCCTGCCGCCTGCGGCGAGCGCGGCGGCCAACACCCGCGCCAACGTCGACTTGCCGACCCCACTGGCGCCGGTCAGGGCGACGCCGCGACCGTCCGCGCCGCCACCGAGCATCGCCATCGCCTGACGAAACTCGTCCTCGCGGCCCACCACCGGCCAGCCCGGCCGCGGGCCGGCATCCCCGGACACCGGAATCCACCACCTCCCCGGATGGATGGCGCGTGTGCAGCGATATTACGCCTGCGACCTGGCACGTCGTACGGTGAACGTGTGGCCCGAACCCGTGCTGTCGACGCCTGCCCCGGCGCGCTGCAGACCCATCAGGCCGCCGACGGGGCGCTGGCGCGCATCCGGCTGCCCGGCGGGGCGCTGAGCTCCGCCCAGCTGGCGGCGTTGGCCGCGGCGGCGGCCGAGTTCGGCTCCGCGACGTTGGAGCTGACCGCGCGGGGCAACATCCAGCTGCGCGGGCTCACCGACACCGCCGCGGTCGCCGAGGCGGTGGCCGCCGCGGGCCTGTTGCCGTCGGCCAGCCACGAGCGGGTCCGCAACATCGTCGCCTCCCCGCTCTCCGGGCGGTCCGGCGGTCACGCCGACGTGCGCCCCCTCCTCGACGATCTGGACCGCGCGCTGCGCGCCGACCCGGGGCTGGTCGCCCTGCCGGGCCGGTTCTGGTTCGGGCTCGACGACGGTCGCGGGGACGTCTGCGGGCTGGCCCCCGACGTCGCCGCGCATCTGCTGACACCCGATCGCGCCGCACTGCTGCTGGCCGGACGCGACACCGGGGTGCGCATCGAGGTCGGCGCGGTGGTGGCGACCCTGCTCGACGTGGCCGCCCGGTTCCTCACCGTGCGCGGCTCGGCCTGGCGGGTCGCCGAGCTGGACCGGCCCGCGGTGCTGGTCGGCGACATCGTGGCCACCGAGGCGGCGGGGCGCACCTGGCCGGCGTCGACACGACCGCCGGTGGGCTGGATCCCGCAGGACGACGGCCGGGTGACGCTGGGCGCCGCGGTGCCGTTGGGGGTGCTGACGGCCCGGGTCGCGCAGTGTCTGGTGGCTCTCGAGACGCCGGTGGTGGTCACCCCGTGGCGTTCGCTGCTCCTCGGTGACCTCTCCGAGGCGGCCGCCGATGCGGCGGTGCGGGTCCTGGCTCCGCTGGGGCTGGTGTTCGACGCGCAGTCGCGCTGGTTGGCGGTGAGCTCCTGCGTCGGCAGTCCCGGCTGTGCCCACGCCCGCGCCGATGTGCGCGCCGACGCGGCGGCCGCGCTCGCCGCCCCCGCGACGGGCCACCGCCACTTCGTCGGCTGCGAACGAGCCTGCGGCAGTCCCGCCGCCGGGCAGGTGCTGGTCGCTACCGGGGACGGCTACCGCCCGCTCAGACCGTAGGGTAAGCGGGTGCTCGATTATCTGCGCGACGGTGCCGAGATCTACCGGCAGTCGTTCGCGACGATCCGCGCCGAGGCCGACCTGACCCGGTTTCCCGCCGACGTGGCCCGGGTGGTGGTTCGCCTGATCCACACCTGTGGGCAAGTCGATCTGGTCGATCACATCGCCTACCGCGACGACGTCGTCACCCGCACCCACGCGGCCCTGGCCGCCGGCGCTCCGGTGCTCTGCGACTCGTCGATGGTGGCCGCCGGGATCACCCGCTCACGGCTGCCCGCCGACAACGAGGTGGTGTCGCTGGTCGCCGACCCGCGCACCGCCGCTTTGGCCGAACGCCTGTCCACCACCCGCTCGGCGGCGGGCGTGCAACTGTGGGCCGAGCGCCTCGCCGGGACCGTGATGGCGATCGGCAACGCCCCCACCGCACTGTTTCGGCTGCTGGAGCTGATCGATGAGGGGGCCGCACCGCCGGTGGCGGTGCTGGGCGGGCCGGTCGGGTTCGTCGGGTCCGCCCAGTCCAAACGGGAACTGATCGACCGTCCCCGCGGGATGACCTATCTGGTGGTGACCGGGCGCCGCGGCGGCAGCGCAATGGCCGCCGCCGCTGTCAACGCGATCGCGAGCAGCAGAGAATGAGCGAGAACGTCAGGCACGGAACGCTGTTCGGGGTTGGTCTGGGCCCCGGCGACCCGGAGCTGGTCACCCTCAAAGCCGCCCGGGTGATCGCCGAGGCCGACGTCGTGGCCTACCACAGCGCCCGGCACGGCCGCAGCATCGCCCGCGGGATCGCCGCACCGTATCTGCGACCCGGCCAGATCGAGGAACACCTGGTCTATCCGGTGACCACCGAGACCGTCGACCACCCCGGCGGGTACGCGGGGGCGATGCAGGAGTTCTACACCGCCGCCGCCGAGCGGATCGCCGCGCACCTGAGCGCCGGACGCGACGTGGCCCTGCTGGCCGAGGGCGACCCGCTGTTCTACAGCTCCTACATGCATCTGCACACCCGGCTGACCGCCCGCTTCAACGCGGTGATCATCCCCGGGGTGACCTCGATCAGCGCCGCCTCGGCGGCCACCGCCACCCCGCTGGTGACCGGCACCGAGGTGCTCTCGGTACTGCCCGGAACCCTGGGTGCCGCCGAGCTCGGCCGCCGGCTCACCGACACCGACGCCGCGGTCATCATGAAACTGGGAAGGTCCTATCCTGCTGTGCGTCAAGCACTCTCGGAGTCGGGCCGACTCGACGAGACGTTCTACGTGGAGCGGGCGAGCACCGCGGGTCAACGGGTGCTGCCCGCCGCCGACGTCGACGACACCGACGTGCCGTATTTCTCGCTGGCCCTGCTGCCGGGCGGTCGACGTGCCGCGGCACCGCGCGGGACGGTCACCGTGGTCGGCCTGGGCCCCGGCGACGGGGCGTGGATGACCGCGCAGAGTCGCGCCGAGTTGGCCGCGGCGACCGATCTGATCGGCTACGGACCGTACCTGGACCGGGTGCCGACGAGCGACGGCCAGCGCCGGCACCCCAGCGACAACACCGAGGAGGCCGACCGGGCCCGGCTGGCCTGCACCCTCGCCGACCAGGGGCGGGCGGTCGCGGTGGTGTCGTCGGGGGATCCGGGGGTGTTCGCGATGGCCGCCGCCGTGATCGAGGAGGCCCGCAACTGGCCGACGGTGCCGGTGCGGGTGACCCCGGCGATGACCGCCGCCCACGCGGTGGCCAGTCGGGTGGGCGCTCCCCTGGGACACGACTACGCGGTGCTCTCCTTGTCCGACCGGCTCAAACCGTGGTCGGTGATCGCCGAGCGGGTGCGGGCGGCGGCCGCGGCGGATCTGGTGCTGGCGGTCTACAACCCGGCGTCGCGCACCCGGACCTGGCAGGTCGAGGCGATGCGTGAGGTGTTGCTGGAGTATCGCGCCCCGACCACTCCGGTGGTGGTGGGGCGCAACGTCTCGGGGGCCGAACCGGGAGACGGCGAGGACCTCGCCGTGACCACCCTGGGCGAACTGGACGCGGCACGCATCGACATGCGCTGCCTGATGATCATCGGATCGTCGCAGACCCGCCGCTATCGCGGCGCCGACGGCGACCGCGTGTTCACGCCGCGGCGGTACCCGGGTTGACCGCGGTCGCCATCGGCGTCAGCGGCCCCAGCTGGCCGGCATCATCGGAGTGGTGACCTCACCGCCGGTGTCGGCACCCACGCTGGCCAGCCCGGAGGCGCGCACACCGCGAGTGTCGGCCGCCCCGGCAAAACCCAGGGTGCCCGCGCCGGCCTCCGAGGCGTCGGTCTCGGCGGGATCGGGCTGGCCGTCGGTGTCCGAAACCGGGTCGTCGTCGAGGAATTCGTACCGGTAGCCGCGCTCGGTCGCCGTTCCCCGGCGCCGCCGGCGGTGTTTCATCCGCGCGGCGAACGCGGCCGAATCCCGGGTCGGCTCGGCGGCGTCGTCGCCGACGCCGGCCGGATCGGGGCGGCGCGCACCCCGCCGGCTGCTCGCCGAGCCGCGTGCCGAGGCGCCGACCGCGGTGGCCACATACACCGTGTCGGTGAGACCCGCACCGGTTGTCTGGGTGGGCCCGAACCCGGTGCCCGGCCCCCCGGCGGGCGGCCCGCCCGCCGGGGGGCCGCCCGGTGCCGACACCGCCGAGCCCGACGGTGCCGCGGCGGTGCTGCCGGCTCCCCCGCCGGCCGCGCCGGCCGCCGCACCGACCCCGGCGGGCGCGCCCGAGGGCGCCGGTGCACTCACTCCCGTCGGCGCGTCCACCGGCTGAGCCTCCAGGCCGGCCAAACCGGCCAGCCCCGACAGCCCGGCCGCGCCGCCGGCCGCGGAGGCCGCCATCACCGGGACCGCCCCGGCGAGCACCGGGATGGCCATCTGCACCGCGATCTGGCCCATCGGCCAGATCAGCATCAGGGTGTGATACACGCTCCAGCCCAGCGCGGAGGCGAGCACCGGCGATATGCCCGGGATCTGGCCGATCAGCTGACCGAACTGCGTGGCGGTCTCCACCGGGGGCAGCGGGTAGCCGTCCACACCGAGCAGTTTCCACAGCTCTTTGGCGATCGGGTCGGCGAAGCCCATGTTGTACTCGCCGAGCCAGTCGGCGAGCTGCTCGTCCCAGCTGGCGCCGCTGCTGGCGGCCTGCTTGTCGGCGGTGGTGTCGGCGGCCGCCAGATGTCCTCCGGACTCACCACCCTGCTGTGCGGCTGCGCCGTCGGACGCCGCCGCGAACGCCGCGGCCTCCCCGCCGGGCAGCACGATCGGCGGCGCCGGGGCCAGGGCCGGCACCGAGGCCAACGCCGGCTCGGCGACCCCCTGGTAGCCGGCCATGGTGGTGGCGGCCTGGATCCACATCCGCACGTAGTCGGCCTCGTTCACCGCGATCGGGATGGTGTTGATCCCGAAGAAGTTGGTGGCCATCAGCACCGCGTGGGTGGCGTGGTTGGCGGCCAGTTCGCCCAGGGTCGGCATGGCGGCCAACGCCGCGGTGTGCGCCCCGGCGGCGGTCTGGTGCGCGGCGGCGGCGATCGTGCTTTTGACTGCGCTCTCGCTCAGCCACGCCAGGTAGGGGGCGTGCGCGGCGACGTAGCGTTCCGCGGTGGGCCCCTGCCAGGCCCCGGTCTGCACCGCTGCCAGCACCGTCGTGAGTTCCTCGGCGGCGGTGGTGTAGTGCGCCCCCAGCCCCGACCACTCGGCGGCGGCGGCCAGCATCGGTCCGCCACCCGGCCCACTGCTCAACAGCGCCGAGTGCACCTCCGGGGGCGAGGCCAGCCAGACCGGTGCGGTCATCCCCGCCGTCACCCCCTTCGCTTGCGCGCTGACACCGACTATCGCGACCTCCGGTCCGCTGGCGCGGCCCAGCGGCGCTCCAGCGGTTTCCCAGCGGTCCTACACTGGTCGGTCGCCGGACCGGATTAGTTCCCCGCCGATCTGCCGGTGTCGTGTGGTTTGGCTCACTGGTGCCGATACGCCACCATGGAGACGTGAAATGTGCGGTGGTCCGTGAGGCGCTCTCAGCCCGGCTCGACGGGGAGCAACAGCCGCTGCTGCCGCCCGGGATCGACGCCCACCTGCAGTCCTGTTCGCAATGTCGCGGCTGGTTGGTCGGCGCGGCCGCCCAGACCACCCAGCTGGCCACCGCCAGCGCCCGTCGCGCCCCGGACCTGACCGACCAGATTCTGGCGACGGTGCGCACCCGCGCCGCCAGCACCGCCTCACTGTGGTGGCGCGGGGCCCTGATCGCGGTCGGGGTCGGCCAGATCGTGGTGGCGGCCGCGCAGATCGGGGGCCTGGATTTCGGGATGGTGCACACCGAGGGCCACGGCGCGGCGACCGGCGCGCATCTGCTGCACGAGTCCACCGCCTGGCTGGTGGGGCTGGGGGTGGCGATGATCGCGGCCGGGATCTGGACGGTCGCCGCGGTCGGGGTGGCGGCGGTGACCGGCGCCTACGCGGTGGCGTTGATCGGCTACGTCGCCGTCGACGCGGCCAGCGGCCAGGTCACCGCGGCGCGCGCCCTCAGCCACATCCCGATCCTGGTGGGGTTGGTGTTCGTGCTGCTGGTGGTGCGGGATCGGTTCGGGCCGCCGCGGCGGCGCGGCCGCGACCGGGAGGCCGCCGACCCCCTGCTGGGCGCCCCGCTGGCGGAGGTGCGCCGCCGCGACCACCTGCGTCCGGTGAACCGGTCGGCGGCGTGAATTCCTGAGTGGCGCCTACCGCCGCTACGACCGCAAGTCGTAGACTTCGGTCGACCCGTTCGATCCGCAAAGGTGGACCCCATGACCGCGCGCAGCGACGACGAGGCGGTGACCGCGCTGGCGCTGGCGGCCGCCGGTCGCAACGCCCGGGCGCTGGAGGCGTTCATCCGGGCCACCCAGCAGGACGTGTGGCGCTTCGTCGCCTACCTCGCCGACGTCGGCAGCGCCGACGACCTGACCCAGGAGACGTTTCTGCGGGCGATCGGCGCGATCGAGCGGTTCTCCGGGCGCTCCAGTGCGCGCACCTGGTTGTTGGCGATCGCCCGCCGCGTGGTCGCCGACCACATCCGCCACGCCCGGTCCCGACCGCGCGCCGCCGGCGGCGCCGACCCGGAGTTGCTCGCCGAGCGCCAGCGACCCAGCCGGGGATTCGAGGACGTGGTCGAGGTGACCACGATGATCGCCGATCTCACCGCCGAGCAGCGCGAGGCGCTGCTGCTCACCCAGGTGCTCGGCCTGTCCTACGCCGACGCCGCTGCGGTCTGCGACTGCCCGGTGGGCACCATCCGCTCGCGGGTCGCCCGGGCCCGCGACGCGCTGCTGGTCGACCCCGACGCCGACGACCTGACCGGTTAACCGAGCACGGCCTCGACCCAGGCGACGGCGGCCGGGATGTCGGCGAGCGTGGGCACTCCGGCGGGCTGCGGTGGGCGCTGCACCATCACCACCGGGATCCGCAGATCGGCGGCGGCATCGAGTTTCGCCCGCGTCATCGTTCCGCCGCTGTTCTTGGTGACCAGCACGTCGATGCGGTGTTCGCGCAGCACACGGCGCTCGTCGTCGTACCGGTAGGGTCCGCGGGACAGCAGCACACGGTGGCGGGCCGGCAGCACGGCGGGATCCGGGGCGGTGACCACCCGGATCAAAAACCAGGCCTCGCCGGCGGTGAACGCGGCGAGCCCGGAGCGCCCGGTGGTGAGAAACACCCGCCCGAACCCGCGGCGGGCCACCACCTCGGCGGCCTCGGCGGTGGAGGCCACCGGTGACGCCGCGCCGAGCGGCCAGGCGGGCCGGGCCAGCACCCGATGCGGCAATCCCAGCTCGGCGCAGACGGTGGCCGCGGTCGCGGTGATGGTCGCCGCGAACGGATGGGTCGCGTCGACCACGGCCTCGATCCGGTTGGCGACCAGCCAGGTGCGCAGCCCCGCGGCGCCGCCGAATCCGCCGACGCGCACCGCGCCGACCGGTAGGGCCGGGTCGGGAACGCGCCCGGCCAACGAGCTGATCACCGCGGTCTCGGGGTGCAGGGCGGCGGCCAAGGCGCGCGCCTCGGCGGTGCCGCCGAGCAGCAGCAGACGCGGCCGGTTCACGGGGCGCCACCCCGTCGCCGGTGCGCGGAGTACAGGTAGCTGTCGGTGAACCCGGTCGCGGCCAGCACCTGTCCGACGATGATGACCGCGGTCTTGGTGACGCCCGCGGCGTGGACCTGCGCGGCGATGTCGGCCAGGGTGCCGCGCAGCACGGTCTGTGCGGGCCAACTGGCGTAGGCCACCACCGCCGCCGGGGTGTCGGGACGGTAGCCGCCGGCCAGCAGATCCGGTATCAGCGCGTCGATCTGCGCGGCCGCCAGATGCAGCACCAACGTCGCGCCGGGTGCGGCCAGCGCGGCCAGTTCCTCCCCGGCGGGCATCGCGGTCGACAGCGTCGCCACCCGGGTCAAGGTCACCGTCTGCGCCACACCGGGCACGGTGAGCTCCCGGCCGAGGGCCGCCGCGGCGGCGGCGAACGCCGGCACACCGGGCACGATCTCGTAGTCGATGCCGCGTGCGTCAAGACGCCGGCACTGCTCGGCGAGTGCGCTGTAGAGCGACGGGTCCCCGGAGTGCAACCGGGCCACATCGGCGCCGGCGGTGTGGGCGGCGGCGCACTCGTCGATGATCTGGTCGAGGGTCAACGGTCCGGTGTCGACGATGCGCGCCTGCGGCGGGCAGTGGTCCAACAGGTCGGTGGGCATGATCGACCCGGCGTACAGGCAGACCTCACAGCGCTGCAGCAGCCGCTGGCCGCGCACGGTGATCAGGTCGGCGGCGCCGGGGCCGGCGCCGATGAAATACACGGTCACGACACCGTCACCGCCCACTGGGTGATCGGGTGGTGCGCCCGCCAGGTGGTCAGCGAGCCCAACGGCACCGCCTGCGCATGATGGAACCGTCGAAGCTCACCGCCGTATTCTGAATATGATCGGGCCAGAATCGATTCCGATTCCACGGTGACGGCATTGGCGATGAGCCTTCCCCCGGGCGGCAGGGCGGCCAGGCAGTCCGACAGCAGCCCCGGTTCGGTCAGCCCACCGCCGATGAACACCGCGTCGGGGGTGGCGGCGCCGCCGAGCGCCGCCGGCGCGGCGCCACGCACCTCGACGCGGGCACCGAGGGCATCAGCGTTGCCGGCCAGGCGGATTCGGCGCCGCTGATCGCGTTCGAACGCCACTGCGGTGCAGCCGCCCCAACTGCGGCACCATTCGATGGCGATGCTACCGGCTCCGGCACCGACGTCCCAGAGGCGTTGACCGGGACGCGGATCCAAGGCGAGCAGGGTGAGCGCGCGGATATCGGCCTTGGTGATCTGACCGTCGTGGTCGAAGGCGTCGTCGGGCAGGAACCGGGTGCGCTCGTCGGGCCGATAGCGCACCGCGATGACGTTGAGGTCGTCGACGTCGGCAGGCGCCTCGCGCGCCCACCGGCGGGCGTCGGAGTCGCGGCGTCGCTCCGCGGGTCCGCCGAGTTGTTCCAACACGGTGAACGCCGAGTCTCCGCGTCCGGCGGATTCCAGCATCCCGGCCAGCGCGGTCGGTGTCGCCGCCCCGGCGGACAACACGATCGCCTGCCCGCCCCGGCGCAGCGCGGTCGCCGGTTCGGCGTTGACCAGGCTGATCACCTCGGTCTGCTGTGCAGCCCAGCCCATCCGTGCGCACGCCAGGGTCACCGCCGACACGTGCGGAACCACCGTGACCCGCTCGGCGCCGAACAGCCGGATCAACGTGGTGCCGATACCGTGCAGCAACGGATCCCCGCTGGCCAGCACGTGTACGTCGCCGGGGCCGTCGAACAGACTCGGCAGCGCCGGCAACAGCGGCGACGGCCAACGATGCCGGGTGGCGCCGCCAAGCGCACCGTCGAGCAGGTCGAGCTGCCGGCGCGACCCGTAGATCCGGCTCGCCGTGGCCAACTCGGTCCGGGCGTGCTCACCGAGCCCGGCCAGACCGTCGGCGCCGATACCGACCACCACGATGCGGCTCATCGAGGCATCCTGCGCCACAGCGGCTGCGGCAACATCCGCAGCACCGCGGCCAGCGGGCGCAGGGCCCACGGGATCCACACGACGCGGCGACGCTTGACCAGCGCCCGGGCGGTCGCCGCGGCCACCGTGTCGGGGGTGCTCGCCAGCGGTGCCGGGCGCATCCCGGCGGTCATCCGCCCGACCACGAATCCCGGCCGGGCGATCAACAGATGCACTCCGCTGCCGTGCAGCGCGTCGGCGAGGCCGCTGGCGAAGCCGTCGAGACCGGCCTTGGCCGAACCGTATACGTAGTTGGCGCGCCGGACCCGCACCCCGGCGATCGAGGAGAACACCACCAGCGATCCGCGCCCGGCGGTGCGCATCGCGTGGGCCAGGTGGGTCAGCAGGCTGACCTGCGCGACGTAGTCGGTATGCACGATCGCGACCGCATGGGCGGCATCGGTGCGGGCCCGCTCCTGGTCACCGAGGATCCCGAATGCCAGCACCGCGGTGTCGATTTCGCCGTGCTCGGCGATGAGCTCGGTGATCACCCGGCCGTGTTCGGCCACGTCGTCGGCGTCGAATTCCACCGTGTGCACCGCGGCCGCACCGGCGGCGGTGACCGCCGCGATCGGCTCGTCGAGCCGGTCGGCGTGGCGTGCCGCCAACACGACGGTGGCCCCCGGCGCCAACCGGCAGGCCAACTGCACGCCTATTTCGCTGCGTCCGCCGAAAATCACGATCGGTCCGCTCACCGTGTCCTCCACGCCTGTGATTATCTCCTGCGCTAGCGTGAGCAGCGATGGCGAACACCACCACCCGGCTCACCGACGAGGCGCACGCTTTTCTCACCGAACGTCACCTGGCGATGTTGACCACGCTGCGCGCCGATGGGTCGCCGCACGTGGTGGCCGTGGGCTTCACCTTCGACCCCAACACCCACATCGCCCGGGTGATCACCAACGGCGGATCGCAGAAGGCGGTCAACGCCCAGCGCGGCGCGGTGGCGGTGCTCAGCCAGGTCGACGGTGCCCGCTGGCTGTCGCTGGAGGGCAGCGCCACCGTCAGCGACGAGGCCGACGCGGTGCGCGACGCCGAGTTGCGTTACGCCCAGCGCTACCGCACCCCCCGGGAGAACCCCACCCGCGTGGTCATCGAGGTGCACATCCAGCGGGTGCTGGGCTCGGCGAGCCTGTTGGAACGCACCACCGACTGACGGCGACACGATCACACGACGAGCAGGTCGTGGGGGCGGCGGTTCAGCGGTTCGGCGCCGGTGTCGGTGACCACCACGATGTCCTCGATCCGCGCCCCCCACTGCCCCGGGAAATAGATGCCCGGCTCGACCGAGAACGCCATCCCGGCGGCCAGTGACAGCTCGTTGCCCGCCACCATATAGGGCTCCTCGTGCACCGACAGCCCGATGCCGTGCCCGGTGCGGTGCACGAAGAACTCACCGAGCCCGGCCTCGATGAGCACGTCGCGGGCGGCGGCGTCGATGTGTTCCGCGCTCACCCCCGGGCGTACCGCCGCGACGGCTGCGCGCTGGGCGTCCAGCAGCACCGAATACCGGTGGGCCACGTCCGCGTCGGGCTCACCGATGCTGTAGGTGCGGGTGCAGTCGGAGTGGTAGCCGGGCTCCACCGGGCCGCCGATGTCGACCACGACGACGTCCCCGGTCTGCAGGACCCGATCGGAGCATTCATGGTGGGGGTCAGCACCGTTGGGGCCGGACCCGACGATGATGAACGCGGGCTCGGTGTGCCCCTCGGCGACGATCGCCGCGGCGATGTCGGCGGCCACCTCGGCTTCGGTGCGCCCCGCGATCAGCATCGCCGGTACCGCGGCGTGCACCCGGTCGATGGCCGCACCGGCGCGGCGCAGCGCCTCGACCTCCGCGGGGTCTTTGATCATGCGCAGTTCGCGCAGTACCGGGGTGGCCAGCACCGGCGCCACCCCGAGCGCGTCGGCCAGCGGCAGCAGGTGCAGCGCCGGCATCGCATCGGTCACCGCGCTCGGCGCACCGTCCGTCCCGCCGCCGAGTGCCGCCGCCACCAGGGCGTAGGGGTCCTCGCCGTCGACCCACTCGTGCACCGTGATGGCGAGCTCGGCGACCGCGGAGTCCGCCAGGGCGGGCCGTTCCAGGGTGGGCACCACCATCGTCGGCGGCCCCGACGCGGGCACCACCAGCGCGGTGAGCCGCTCGAAGGTCTGCGCCCGCGACCCGAGCAGATAGCGCAGGTCGTAGCCGGGGGTGATGACCAGCCCGGCCAGCCCGGCGGCGGCGGTGGCCTGCGCGGCGGCGGTCAGGCGGTGGGCGTATACGGCGCTGTCAAAACGGGCGGGCACATCTGTCAGGTTAGCGGCGCACCCCACGCGGCGGGCACCTGCCCGTTTCGCACCGGTGCGGCACATAGGATCGCGCCATGACCGCTCCCCTGCTGCTTCTCGACGGCGCCAGCATGTGGTTCCGGTCGTTCTTCGGTGTGCCGTCCTCGATCATCAGCCCCGACGGCGCGCCGGTCAACGCGGTGCGCGGGTTCCTCGATTCGGTGGCCAACCTGGTCACCGCGCACCGCCCGTCCCGGTTGGTGGTCTGCCTGGATCTGGATTGGCGCCCGCAGTTCCGGGTCGACCTGATCCCCTCCTACAAGGCCCACCGGGTCGAGGAGGCCGGCGCCGACGACGACCCGGATCTCGAGGAGGTGCCCGACGAGCTGGGCCCGCAGGTCGGCTGGATTCTGGAGCTGCTCGACGCCGCCGGGATCACCACCGCCGGCGCCGAGGGTTTCGAGGCCGACGACGTGCTGGGCACGCTGGCCCGGCGCGAAGCGGCCGACCCGGTGGTGGTGGTCACCGGCGACCGGGATCTGCTGCAGGTCGTCGCCGACGCCCCGGTGCCGGTGCGGGTGCTGTATCTGGGCCGTGGGCTGGCCAACGCCACGTTGTTCGGCCCGGCGGAGGTGGCCGAGCGTTACGGCCTGCCGCCGCAGCGAGCCGGTGGGGGCTACGCGGAGTTGGCGCTGCTGCGCGGCGACCCGTCCGACGGCCTGCCCGGGGTGCCCGGCGTCGGGGAGAAGACCGCCTCGAAGCTGCTGACGACGTACGGGTCGCTGTCGGCGGTGCTGGCCGCCGCGGCCGATCCCGACTCGGCGATGGCCGCCGGGCTGCGCGCCAAACTGACCGCGGCCGCCGACTACATCGCCGCCGCCGGCCCGGTGGTCACCGTGGTGACCGACGCGCCGGTGACGCTGTCCCGGCCGACCGACGCGCTGCCCCACCGGTTCGCCGACCCGGCGCGGGTCCAGGCCCTGGCCGACCGGCTCGGGGTGGGTTCGCCGGTGGCGCGGCTCGGCGCCGCGCTGCAAGCGCCGCGGTGAGCCGGTCCGGTCAGCGCGGCCGGCTGACCTCGTAGGTGCCGGCGTCGTCCTGGAAGGTCACCGTCACGCGGCGTTTGGTGCCGTCGATGCTGACCTCGCAGTCGAAGCTGTCGCCCCTTTTGACCGTCGGGTCGCCCTTGCCCTCGTTGCAGATGACGTCCTTGACGTTCTTGGCGCCGTAGCCGTTGGTCTCGTCGCCGAGGATCTGCTGCACCCCGTTCTGGGCCTTCTCGATGTCCAGTTTGGTGGTGACGAAGTAGCCGGGCCAGACGAAACCGACCACCAGCACCGCGGCGACGATCGCGGCGGTGAGCACCCCGAGGGTGACCGCGGCGCGGCCGCTGATCGGCAGCCCGAGAAACTTCGTGCGGGCATCGGCGACCAGGTGATGCTCGTGGTGGCCGGTGGGGGCCGCGGCGCCGGGCTGAGCGGGCGGCACGCCCGGCACCGGCTGCCCGTACGGTCCGGGCTGCGGGTACTGCGTGGTCTGCCCGTAGGGCCCCGGCTGCTGGGCGTACTGGATCGGCTGCCCGTACTGGCCGGGCTGGGCGTACTGGGTGGTCTGCCCATAGGCGCCGGGCTGGCCGGGCTGCACATACGGGGTGGGCTGGCCGTACTGCTCGGGCTGCGGGTAGCCCGGGATCGCCGGATAGGTCGGCGGGTACGGCGGTTGCGCCTCGACGGCCGGCTGCTCCGGGGAGGCCCACTGGGAGGTCTCGCCGGAGCCCTCCGGGGCAGCCGCCTGCGACCCGTCCGCCGACGCGGCATCACCCTGCTCGGTGGGGGGCTGCCAGGGGTTCGCCGGATCGGGGTCCTGCGGTCCGCTCATGAAGTCTCCTGTGTGCTGCCTTCGCCGACGGTGGCGGCCGTGCGCGCCCAGCCTACCGGCCTACCCGCCCTCCACCGCGACGACACCGCGACGGACCGCGTCGACGGCGTGTTTGGCCGCGGTGCGCACCCCCGGTTCCGGGGCGGCGTTGCGTACCTGGTCGAGCAGGTCGAGGACCTGACGGCACCAGCGCACAAAATCCCCGGCCGACAGCGGCGCACCGGTGTCGGCGACGTCGGAGGCGGCCAGTGCGGCCGACAGGTCACCGGTGCGCGCCCAGTGGTAGATCGCGGCGACGAAGCCGTCGTCGGGTTCGCGCCCGGTCGCCAGCCGGTGGCGCTGTTCGTCGGCGCGCAGCTGCGCGCAGAGCCGCACCGTGGCCGCCAGTGCCCGCCGGATCGGCGCGGTCGGCGCGTCCAATCCGTGGGTCCCGCCGTAGGTGTCGCCGCGGGATTCGTAGAGCACCGCGGAGGCCACCGCCGCCAGTTCGGCCGGTTTGAGCCCGTTCCAGGCACCGGTACGCAGGCACTCGGCGACCAGCAGATCACTCTCGCTGTAGATGCGGGCCAGCAGGCGGCCGTCGGCGGTGACCCGCGGATCGCCGTCGGTGGCCGCGATGAAGCCCCGCTCGGTGAGCAGCGCGACGATCCGGTCGAAGGTGCGGGCCAGCGAGTTGGTGGCCGCGGCCACCTTCTTGTCCAGTGCGGCGTTGTCGCGCTCGATGCGCAGGTAACGTTCGGCTTCGCGCAACCCGGTGTCGCGTTCCGGCGCGTGGTGCACCGGGTGGTCGCGCAACCGGGTGCGCAGCGTCACCAGCTCCGGGTCGGTGGGGGTCTGGTCGGGGTCGCGGTGACGCGGCGGCGCGGCCAGCCCGGCGGCGGCCGAGCGCAACGCCGAGGCCAGGTCGCGGCGCACCCGGGGCTGTTTGTGTTCGACGCGTTTCGGCAGGCGCATCGCCCCGAGGGCGGGTCCGCCGGCGTAGTCGGCCGCCGAGATGCGACCGGCCCACCGGTGTTCGGTGAGCACCAGCGGCCGCGGGTCGGCGTCGTCGCGGGCGGCGTCGAGCACCACGGCCAGGCCGCCGCGGCGCCGTCGGGTGATGCTGATGATGTCGCCGCGGCGCAGCGCGGCGAGCGCATCGTTGACCGCGCGGCGGCGTTGCAGCCGGGAGGCGCGGGCCTGCGTCTTCTCCCGCTGCGAGATCTGCTCACGCAACCGCGCGTACTCCAGGATCGGCGCGTCGGTGCCGCCGAGTTCGGCGGCGATCTCCTCCTGCATGCGCCGGCCCCGCCGCACCCCGCGGACCAACCCGACCACCGAGCGGTCGGCCTGGTATTGGGCGAACGACTGCTCCAGCAGGCGGTGCGCCTGCTCCGGTCCCATCCGGGCGACCAGATTGATCGTCATGTTGTAGGACGGGGCGAACGAACTGCGCAGCGGAAAGGTCCGGGTGGAGGCCAGCCCGGCCACGTCGGCCGGCTCGATATCGGGGTGCCACAACACCACCGCGTGGCCCTCGACGTCGATGCCGCGCCGCCCGGCGCGCCCGGTCAGCTGGGTGTACTCCCCGGGGGTGAGCGCCGCGTGCTCCTCGCCGTTGAACTTCACCAGCCGCTCCAACACCACGGTGCGCGCCGGCATGTTGATGCCCAGCGCCAACGTCTCGGTCGCGAAGACCGCCTTGACCAGGCCGGCGGTGAACAATTCCTCGACGGTGTGCCGGAAACCCGGCAGCATGCCGGCGTGGTGGGCGGCCAGCCCACGCAGCAGTCCCTCGCGCCACTCGTAGTAGCCGAGCACCCCCAGGTCGGCGTCGGCCAGGTCGGCGCAGCGCCGGTCGATCACCGCCGCGATGCGGTCCCGCTCGGTGTCGGTGGTCAACCGCAGCGGCGACCGCAGGCACTGTTTGACCGCGGCGTCACAGCCGGCGCGGGAGAACACGAACGTGATCGCCGGCAGCAGGCCCGCCCCGTCGAGGGTGGCGATCACCTCGGGGCGCCCCGGCGGGCGGTAGCTGCGCACCGGGTGGCGCCGGCGCTGCCGGTGCGGCTGCCAGTCGGCGAGCCGGTCGGCCTCCCGCCGGTGCCCGATGTGGCGCACCAGGTCGGGGTTGACCACCCCGGGTGCGCCGGGCCGGCCACGGTCGTAGTCGAACAGGTCGTAGAGTCGCTTGCCGACCAGCATGTGCTGCCACAGCGGCACCGGGCGGTGCTCGTCGACGACCACGGTGGTGTCGCCGCGCACCGCCTGGATCCAGCCGCCGAACTCCTCGGCGTTGCTGACCGTCGCCGAGAGGCTGACCAGCCGCACCTGCTCGGGAAGGTGCAAGATCACCTCCTCCCAGACCGCGCCCCGCATCCGGTCGGCGAGGAAATGCACCTCGTCCATGACGACGTGGGACAGTCCCCGCAGCGCCGGGGAGTCGGCGTAGAGCATGTTGCGCAGCACCTCGGTGGTCATCACCACCACCGGGGCGTCGCCGTGGATCGACTGGTCGCCGGTGAGCAGCCCGATCTGCTCGGCGCCGTAGCGTTCCCGCAGGTCGGCGTACTTCTGGTTGCTCAGCGCCTTGATCGGGGTGGTGTAGAAGCATTTGCCGCCGCCGACCAGCGCCAGGTGCACCGCGAATTCACCGACGACGGTTTTGCCGGCGCCGGTGGGCGCGCACACCAGCACCCCGTGCCCGGCGTCCAGCGCCGCACAGGCCCGGCGCTGGAAGTCGTCGAGTCCGAACGGCAGGGCCGCGGTGAAGCGGTCCAGGTGGCCCGCCGCCGCGCCCTCGGGTGGTCGCTCAGGTGAGGTTGTCATCGGCCCTGGGTGTCGGTTCCGGACTTCCCACCGGTGCCGGCGACTCGATCACCGACGCGGCATCGTCGGGCACCCCGGCGGCCTCCCGTTTGGCGCGGCGTTTGTCGTGCAGGCGGGCCACCTGGATGGCCACCTCCAGCAGCAGCGTCAGCGCCAGCCCCAACGCGATCATCGAGAACGGGTCGGAGCCGGGGGTGAAGATCGCCGCGAACAGGAACACCACGAAGATCAGCCCGCGGCGCCACTGCCGCAGCCGCGTGTAGGGCAGCATCCCGACGGCGTTGAGCATCACGATCAGCAGCGGGAACTCGAAGCTGATCCCGAACACCAGCAGCAGGTTGATCAAAAACCCGAAGTACTGGTCACCGGAGAGCGCGGTGACCTGCACGTCGCTGCCGATGGTCAGCAGAAAGTGCAGGGCCTTGGCCAACACCAGGTAGGCCAGCAGCGCCCCACCGACGAACAGCACCACCGCGCTGACCACGAACGTGACCGCGAAGCGGCGTTCCTTCTGATACAGCGCCGGGGTGATGAACGCCCACAACTGGTAGAACCAGACCGGGCAGGCCAGCACCACCCCGGCGGTCAATCCGACCTTGAGCCGCAGCATGAACTGGTCGAACGGGGCGGTCGCCAGTAGCCGGCACTGCCCGTCGGCGCTGATGTCGGCGCGTGCCGACGCCGGCAGCGCGCAGTACGGGTGGCGCAGCCACTCGCCGAGGGACTCCAGCCCGAACACCGGGTGGGAGTACCACAGGAACCCGGCGATGGTGGTGAGCACGATCGCGCCCAGCGAGATCAGCAGCCGGGCGCGCAACTCCCGCAGATGGTCGGCGAGGGCCATGGTGCCGTCCGGATTGGTGCGGCTGCGGCGTTGCCGCGGATCCAGCCGGGTGAACAAACTACGAGTGCGCGCCATCAGTGGGGGGTGCGGTCAGCCCGCACGGCGGGTCCGGTCGCGGCTATGCCGACCGTCCATCGGCCGGTGGCGGGTCGACCCGTTCGGCGGAGACCTGGGTGGGCGGGGTCGCCGGTGGCGCCGGGTTCTCCGATTTGGTGTCGTTCTGCAGTTCGCGGACCTCGGATTTGAAGATCCGCAGGGACTTGCCCAGCGACCGCGCTGCGTCGGGAAGTCGTTTGGCACCGAACAGCACGATCACCACGATCAGCAGGATCGCCCAATGCCACGGACTCAGACTGCCCACTTTGGTTACCTCCAGACGTCGTCCCGATGGTACCGCAGCACACCCGCGGTGGGCCCCCCGCGCGCCGCCGACACCGGCGCCGGGCTACCCGTCGGCCCGGTAGGCCTCCAGCGCGGCGTCGGCCGCGGCGCGCACCCGGGCGGCGAGCGTCTCGGGGGCCAGCACCGTCACTTCGGCGCCGAACCCGAGCATCAGCCGGGTCATCCACTGCTCGGAGGCGTAGGTCATCGCCGCCTCGCAGGAGCCGTCGGGCAGGTCGGCGGTGACCCGCATCGGGTAGTACTCGAACATCCACGCCGCCGACGGCGCCACCCGCAGCATCGCCGCCGGCAGCCCGGGGTCGGCGGTGAACAGCGAGGTGTCGGTGCCCGCCTGCACCGCCGGTTCCGGGGGCGCGGCCGGCTCGTCGAGCACCGAGGCGTCGACGATCCGGTCGAAACGGAACAACCGCACCCCGTCGGCCTCCCGACACCACGCCTCCAGGTAGCTGTGGTTACCGATCACCACCACCCGGATCGGGTCGACGACCCGGGTGCTCAAGGTGTCGTGGGAGGCGGCGTAGTAGTCGATGCTCAGGGCGTGTTCGGTGTTGACCGCGTCGCGGACCGCCGCCGCGCTGTCCCCCTCGGCGGGGGCGGGCTCCTCGACGGCGGCGAGGCCGGCCGCCGCCCCGGTGGCCGCCCCGGCGGCCGCCTCGATCTTGGCGATCGCGCTGCGGGCCGCCGTCGCGTCGAGGGCACCGGGGACGTCGGTGAGCGCCCGCAACGCCATCAGCAGCCCGGTGGCCTCCGGGGAGGTGAGCCGCAGCGGGAAGTCCAGCCCGGCCGAGAACGTCACCTCCAGCTGGTCGGCGTCGATGTCGACGTAGTCGATCAGGTCGTCGGGCAGGTAGCCGGGCCGCCCGCTGACGAACAGCAGATAGAGGTCGCTGGCCAGTTGTTCGGCGCTGACCCCGAGGTCGGCGGCCGCCTTGGCGCGGTGCACCCGCGGGTTGGCCTGCAGATAGGGCACCAGATTGAGCAGGCGCACCAGCCGCTCGGCACTGCCGGCCATCCCGGTCACCGTCCCACCTCCGTCTTGGCTCGCAGTCGGGCCAGCACGTCGTCGCGCAGCCCCGCCGGTTCCAGCACCACCGCGTCGGCGCCGTAGCCGGCGATCAGCCGGGTCAGCTGGTCGCCGGCCCGCATCGTGATCTCCACCAGGTCGCCGTCGCGGCCGCCGCGGGGTTCGGCGCCGAGCACGGTGGCGAACCGGCGCAGTCCGGTGGCGCAGCCGTCGGCCACCCAGAGCCGCGCGGTCACCTCCTCGGTGGTGGCCGCCGCGACCGCCGCGGTCACGATGGCGCGCAAGTCGGCCCCGTCGGGACGGCTGGCCACCCCGGCGGGCCCGACCGCCTCGACCGGCCCGGCGATGCGTGAGACCCGAAACACCCGGGTGTCGTCCCGATCGCGGTCGTGGCCGACCAGGTACCACCGCCCCTGGGCGGTGAGCACCCCCCACGGTTCGACGGTGCGCCGGTTGACCGGCCGGCTGCGGCTGGGACGGTGATCGAAGGCGATCGCCCGGCCGGAGTCGACCGCGGCAAGCAGCGCCCCGAGCACCTCTTCGCCCCCGCGCAGCCCGGGCAGATCGGTGGCCGAGGCGATCGCGGTGGAGGCGTCCGGGTCGACGTCGACGCCGGCGGCCCGCAGCTTCAGCAGCGCGCCCTGGGTGGCGGTGATCAACTCCGGGGTCTCCCACAGTTGGGCGGCCACCGCCACCGCGGCGGCCTCGGCGGCGGTCAACGTGATCTCCGGCAGGGCGTAGGCGTCGCTGTTGATGCGGTAGCCCTCGATCGGGTCGCTGGCCGAGGCCCGGCCGACCTCCAGCGGAATGCCCAGGTCACGCAGCTCGGCCTTGTCCCGTTCGAACATGCGCGCAAACGCGTCGTCGCTGGCGTTGTCGTAGCCGGCCACGCTGGCCCGGATCTTCTCGGCGGTGAGATACCCCCGGGTGGACAGCAGCGCTATCACCAGGTTCAACAGCCGTTCGACTTTGGGTTTCGCCACGGCTGACAGCCTAAGCGCTGACCCCGCCCGCGCGGGGTCAGGCGCGGCCGCTACATGCTGGCGATGAGCCGTTTGACCCGCTCGTCCTCGGCGCGGAACGGATCCTTGCACAGCACGGTGCGCTGGGCCTGGTCGTTGAGTTTCAGATGCACCCAGTCGACGGTGAAGTCGCGCCCGGCGGCCTGGGCGGCGCTGATGAACTCGCCGCGCAGCTTGGCGCGGGTGGTCTGCGGTGGGACGTCGACGGCGGCGTCGATCTCCTCATCGGTGGTGACGCGGGCCACCAAACCCTTGCGTTGCAGCAGGTCGAACACCCCGCGGCCGCGTTTGATGTCGTGGTAGGCCAGGTCGAGCTGGGCGATCTTGGGGTCGGAGAGCTCCATGTCGTAGCGGTCCTGGTAGCGCTGGAACAGCTTGCGTTTGATCACCCAGTCGATCTCGGTGTCCACCTTGGCGAAGTCCTGGCTCTCCACCGCGTCGAGTTGGCGGCCCCACAGGTCGACGACCCGTTCGAGGTGCTCGTCGTGGGCCCTGTCCTTCAGGTAGTCGACGGCCCGCCCGTAGTACTCGCGCTGGATGTCCAGCGCGCTGGCCTCCCGCCCGCCGGCCAGGCGCACCGGGCGGCGCCCGGTGATGTCGTGGCTGACCTCGCGGATCGCGCGAATCGGGTTGTCCAGGGAGAAGTCGCGGAAGGCGACGCCGGCCTCGATCATCTCCAGCACCAGCGCGGCGGTGCCCACCTTGAGCATGGTGGTGGTCTCGCTCATGTTGGAGTCGCCGACGATGACGTGCAGCCGACGGTATTTCTCGGCGTCGGCGTGCGGTTCGTCACGGGTGTTGATGATCGGCCGGGAACGGGTCGTCGCACTCGAGACCCCCTCCCAGATGTGCTCGGCGCGCTGGCTCAGGCAGAACGTGGCCGACTTCGGGGTGGCCAGCACCTTGCCGGCCCCGCAGATCAGCTGGCGGGTGACCAAAAACGGCAGCAGCACGTCGGAGATCCGGGAGAACTCCCCGGCCCGCACGATCAGGTAGTTCTCGTGGCAGCCGTAGGAGTTGCCGGCCGAGTCGGTGTTGTTTTTGAACAGGTAGATGTCCCCGCCGATCCCCTCGTCGGCCAGCCGTTGCTCGGCGTCGATGAGCAGGTCCTCTAAGACCCGCTCACCGGCGCGGTCGTGGGTGACCAGCTGTAGCAGGCTGTCGCATTCGGCGGTGGCGTACTCGGGGTGGCTGCCCACATCCAGGTACAGCCGGGCACCGTTGCGCAGAAACACGTTGGAACTGCGGCCCCACGACACCACACGGCGGAACAGATAGCGGGCCACCTCGTCCGGCGAGAGTCGGCGCTGGCCGTGGAAGGTGCAGGTGACGCCGAACTCGGTCTCGATGCCCATGATTCGTCGCTGCACCCCTTGAGCGTACTGGGTGGGTCAGCGAGCTATGCGTGCGCTCAGAAATCCGACGCCGCAGGAGGGCGATACGTGACCAGATCCCGCCAGCGGCATCGCACCATGCACCGGCGCCCCTCCCGTCGGAAATCACCGTGGATCCGGGAGCGGTTCGACGTCACTTTCCGACGACAGCGCTCAGAAGACGCCCCCAGTCACACCCCGCCGGGCGGTCATGGTGGGCACGCAGCGCAGTCGTCGCCGGAATCGCAGCAGCAGCCATCGGTGGAGGAACCCTGGGCGCATTGCTGATCAACAACACCCGCCCGGCCCCGGGCCGGCACCCACCACCGCAGCCGCACCCGAGTCCGAACCCACACCGAGTGCGCAGGCGGTGCACGAACAAGACGTACGCCTATGCCCCTCCTACATCATCTTCAATGCGACCGGGAAGAAGCGGACCGACGACAGACTGGACGTATTACCGGCCGCGGCAGCATTGCGGGCAGCGATGTTGGAAAACCCTGATGCCGGCCCGCAGATCCGCACAGCCATGACCGATGTGCTCAGCACCTACGATGCTCCACTGGGATACCTCGGTGGTGTGCGCTCGCGGGGACCGGGCCAACCTCCGACATGGGATTCCGACGCATCCAAGCCGGTGTATATGCGTGCGGCGGAAGTGTGTGGGAGGGAATAGCAACGGCTGTGCTGCACCCTCCACGTCCCACCCCGACAGGCGGGTTGCCACGCCGGGTCCGCGGAAGGACGCCACTCCCCGGCGGCGCCACCGAGCGCGGAAACCGCGCACGCCCAAGACAACAACCTGTGCACCACATACGCGATCAGTGAAGCGTCCATGCCCAGTCCCAGCACCAACGGCATGGACATCCTCGCCGGGGATGCCATGCTGCGCATGGCCTTGCTGGAAAACCCCAATGCAAGCCCCGACATTCGTAGCGCACTCACCGATGTCGTCACCGCCTACGACGCCGAGATGATTCTCTGGACGAAACCACGTCCCGGCGAACGGGTGGAGACCGACGACTACCGAGGCTTGGCCGTGCAGGAAATTTATAACCGGGTGTGGTCGATCTGTGGCTTCAACCGATGGGGGAAGCGGCGACCGCGATCGGCATCCCCCGCGCGTGGCCGTCAGCATCGACCGCTCACCACAGGTTCAATCGGTGGTTGGGTCACTCAGCGGGATCCGGCTCCGGCTCCGGCTCGGGCAGCAGCGCTTTCAGGGCGGCCCTGCTGATCCGCCGGAAGGCCCGCTTGGGACGCCCGGCGTCGAGGATCGCCACCTCCAGGGTGCCCGGGCCGAGCACGCGGGGCTCGGCGCCCTCGCCGCTGTCGGCCTGCAGGGCGCGCACCGCCACCTGCACGGCGTCGGTGAGCTCGGCACCCTCGGTGTAGGACTCCTTCATCGCCGCGATGATCGGTTCGGTGGTGCCGCCCATCACCACGAATTGCGGCTCGTCGTTGATCGAGCCGTCGTAGGTGATGCGGTATAACTCGGGTTTTTTCGTCTCCTCAAAGTGAGCGACCTCGGCGACGCACAACTCCACCTCGTAGGGTTTGGCCTGCTCGGTGAAGATCGTGCCCAGCGTCTGGGCGTAGACGTTGGCCAACTGCCGGCCGGTCACGTCGCGCCGGGCGTAGGCGTAACCGCGGGTGTCGGCGAACTGGATGCCGCCGCGACGCAGGTTGTCGAACTCGTTGAACCGGCCGACGGCGGCGAAGCCGACCCGGTCGTAGAGTTCACTGACCTTCTGCAGCGACCGCGACGGGTTCTCCGCGACGAACAGCACCCCGTCGGCGTAGGCCGACACGACCACGCTGCGCCCCCGGGCGATACCCTTGCGCGCCAGGTCGCTGCGTTCGCGCATCGCCTGCTCGGGAGAGATGAAATACGGGAAACTCACTGTTCACCCCCCTGCTCGCCGTTGTCACCGTTGTCGGCGTCGGGGCCGAAAGTATCGGCGCGAGAGCGGCTTTGGATGATCTCACGGGCCAGCGCCGCGATCCGGGCCTCGGCGACGTCGACGGCGCCGTCGGCGTCGATGGTGACCGCGGTCGGGAAGATGCCGCGCACCAGATCCGGTCCGCCGGTAGCCGAATCATCATCGGCGGCGTCGTAGAGCGCCTCGACGGCCACCCGCAGCGCCGAATCGACGTCGCGGACGCGATGGTAGAGCTTTTTCATCGATGATTTGGCGAACAGCGAGCCCGACCCCACCGACTGGTAACCCTCTTCCTCCAGGTTCCACCCCCCGGCGGCGTCGAACGACACGATGCGCCCGGCCCCGGCCGAGTCGGCGGCGTCGATGTCGTAGCCGGCCAACAGCGGCAACGCGATCAGGCCCTGCATGGCGGCGCCGAGGTTGGACCGCACCATGATCGCCAGCCGGTTGACCTTCCCCGCGAACGTCAGCGGCACACCTTCGAGTTTCTCGTAATGTTCGAGCTCCACCGCGTAGAGGCGCGCGAACTCGACCGCGACCGCGGCCGTGCCGGCGATGCCGGTCGCGGTGTATTCGTCGGTGATGTACACCTTCTGCACGTCACGCCCGGCGATCATGTTGCCCTGCGTGGAACGCCGGTCCCCGGCGATGACGACACCGCCGGGATATTTCAGCGCGACGATCGTGGTGCCGTGCGGCAGCCGGTCGCCGATCTCCCCGGTCTCGCCGCCCAGCGTCGGCAGCAGCTCAGGGGCTCGGCGACGCAGCAGCTCGGAGAACGAGGACAGTTCGCTGAACGCGGGTCCGGTGTTACCGCGTTGCGCGGCGTCGAACATCCAGGTCACTCGCCACCCTTTTGCACGTAGGCGCGCACGAAGTCCTCGGCGTTCTCCTCGAGGACATCGTCGATCTCATCGAGCAGATCGTCGGTCTCCGACGCCAGCTTCTCGCGACGCTCCTGGCCTGCCCCGGTGTCGCCGGTGACGTCATCGTCGTCACCACCGCCACCGCCGCGCTTGGTCTGCTCTTGAGCCATCGCTGCCTCCTGCTCGTTGGTTGGCGGTTAGTTCACCCGCACCCGCCAGCGTCCTCAGCTTACCGGGCGGGTGGGCCGCCGCCGCGGAGCACAACACTCAGGTGGTGAGTTGATCCACCAGCTCCACCGCACTGTCCACCGAATCGAGCAGCTCACCGACGTGCGCTTTGCTGCCCCGCAGCGGCTCGACGGTGGGGATGCGCACCAGCGACTCACCGCCGAGGTCGAAGATCACCGAATCCCAGCTGGCCGCCGCGATATCGGCACCGAAACGACGCATGCACTCCCCGCGGAAGTAGGCGCGGGTGTTGGTCGGCGGATGCTCCACCGCGTGCAGCACCTGCTGCTCACCGATGAGCCGCTGCATGGAGCCCCGGGCCACCAGCCGGTTGTACAGGCCCTTGTCCAGGCGCACGTCGGAGTACTGCAGGTCGACCAGGTGCAGCCGCGGCGCCGACCAGTGCAGGTTCTCCCGCTGCCGGAAGCCCTCCAGCAAGCGCAGCTTGGCCGGCCAGTCCAGCAGATCGGCGCACTCGGCGGGGTCGCGTTCGAGCAGGTCGAGCACCCTGGCCCAGGTTTCCAGGACGTCGGTGGCCCGGGGATCGGGATCGCGGGCGTCGACCAGCTTGGCCACCCGGTCCAGGTAGATGCGTTGCAGGGCCAGGCCGGTCAGCTCGCGGCCGTCGACGAGCGCGACGGTGGCGCGCAGCGACGGGTCCCGGCTGATCGCGTGCACGGCGTGTACAGGGCGCGCCAACGCCAGGTCGGTCACGTCCAGGCCGTGCTCCGGGCCCTCCTCGATGAGGTCGAGCACCAGCGCGGTGGTGCCCAGTTTGAGGTAGGTCGAGGTCTCAGCGAGGTTGGCGTCGCCGACGATGACGTGCAGCCGACGGTATTTGTCGGCGTCGGCGTGCGGCTCGTCACGGGTGTTGATGATGCCGCGCTTCAAGGTGGTCTCCAGGCCCACCTCCACCTCGATGTAGTCGGCGCGCTGGGAGAGCTGGAAGCCCGGCTCCTCCCCCGACGTGCCGATCCCGACCCGACCCGAGCCGGTCACCACCTGGCGGGAGACGAAGAACGGGGTGAGCCCGGCGATCACCGCCGAGAACGGGGTCTGGCGGCTCATCAGGTAGTTCTCGTGCGAGCCGTAGGAGGCGCCCTTGCCGTCGACGTTGTTTTTGTACAACTGCAGCTTGACCGCGCCGGGCACGCTGGCCACGTGGCGCGCGGCGGCCTCCATCACCCGCTCACCGGCCTTGTCCCAGATGGTGGCGTCCAGCGGGTCGCTGCACTCCGGCGCCGAGTACTCCGGGTGGGCGTGGTCGACGTAGAGCCGGGCGCCGTTGGTGAGGATCATGTTGGCCGCGCCGACCTCGTCGGCGTCGACGATCGGCGGCGGCCCGGCGGTGCGGCTCAGATCGAAGCCGCGCGCGTCGCGCAGCGGGGACTCCACCTCGTAGTCCCAGCGGGTGCGTTTGGCGCGCTGGATCCCGGCGGCCGCCGCATACGCCAACACCGCCTGCGTGGAGGTCAGGATCGGGTTGGCACTGGGGTCGGACGGCGAGGAGATGCCGTATTCGACCTCGGTCCCGATGATCCGCTGCATACCACCCACCCTAGGGTGTGCACTTCGGGCGCCGGCCGGTGGTGATGCCCGGGCGCTCAGCCCAGCAGTTCCCAGCGGTCGCCGTCGTCGACCGAACCGGCGGTCAGCCTGACCGTGCGGTCCTGTCCCGCCGGGTCGGTGGCGGTGCACTCGAACGAGTTCCCGTCGGCGACCACCGTCACGCCCCGCCCGCAGTCGACCGTGACCGGGAAACCCTGGTTCTGCGAGATCTCGGCGGCGAGTTTCTCCGCGGCGTCGGGCAGGTCGTAGACGGTGTCGACGGTGCGGAAGTCGGCGTCGCCGTCCTCGCCGACGGTCACCTCGATGTGCACAGTCAGGTCGTCGTCGCCGTCGACCTCGGTGGTGCACACGAACATGTCGCCGGTCTCGGGAGTGTCCTGGGACCGCGGGCAGGTCACCGCCGACGGTGTGTGCCCGATCTCGGCGTACTGCTCGGCAAGTCTGTCGTGGATCGTCGACTCCAGTTTGGCGTAGTCGGGTCCGCCGGAGGAGAAGGAGAAACTGCAGGCCGCCAACGGCGCCAGCAGCGCCGAGAACAGCGCAGGGAGCCCGCGCATGGTCATGCGCCTGACGCTAATGCACCCCGGGAGGGGCTGATCACAGATATTGGCCGAGGTTGGACTCGGTGTCGATGGCCCGGCTGGCGCTGGAACTCTTGCCGGTGACCAGGGTGCGGATGTAGACGATCCGTTCGCCCTTCTTGCCCGAGATCCGCGCCCAGTCGTCGGGGTTGGTGGTGTTGGGCAGGTCCTCGTTCTCGGCGAACTCGTCGACGATCGAATCGAGCAGATGCTGGATGCGCAGCCCGGGCTGACCGGTGTCGAGCACCGACTTGATGGCGTTCTTCTTCGCCCGGTCGACGACGTTTTGGATCATCGCCCCGGAGTTGAAGTCCTTGAAGTACATGACTTCCTTGTCCCCGTTGGCGTAGGTGACCTCCAGAAACCGGTTGTCGTCGATCTCGGCGTACATCCGGTCGACCACCTTGACGATCATCGCCTTGACGCAGGCGGCCCGGTCGCCGTCGAACTCGGCGAGGTCGTCGGCGTGCACCGGAAGGTCCTCGGTGAGGTACTTGGAGAAGATGTCCTGGGCGGCCTCGGCATCGGGGCGTTCGATCTTGATCTTGACGTCGAGACGGCCCGGCCGCAGGATCGCCGGGTCGATCATGTCCTCCCGGTTGGAGGCACCGATGACGATGACGTTCTCCAAGCCTTCGACACCGTCGATCTCGGAAAGAAGCTGGGGCACCACCGTGGTCTCCACATCGGAGGAGACCCCGGTGCCGCGGGTGCGGAAAATCGAGTCCATCTCGTCGAAGAACACGATCACCGGGGTGCCTTCGGAGGCCTTCTCGCGGGCCCGCTGGAAGATCAGCCGGATGTGACGCTCGGTCTCGCCGACGAACTTGTTCAGCAGTTCGGGGCCCTTGATGTTGAGGAAGTAGGACTTGGCTTCCTTCGCGTCGTCACCACGGACCTCGGCCATCTTCTTGGCCAGCGAATTGGCCACCGCCTTGGCGATCAGGGTCTTACCGCAGCCGGGCGGCCCGTACAGCAACACCCCCTTGGGCGGGCGCAGCATGTACTGCCGGTAGAGCTCACCGTGCAGGAACGGCAGCTCGACGGCGTCGCGGATCTGCTCGATCTGGCGGCCCAGCCCGCCGATGTCGGCGTAGCTGACGTCGGGCACCTCTTCGAGCACCAGGTCTTCGACCTCGGCCTTGGGGATGCGTTCGAAGGCGTAGCCGGCCTTCGCATCGACCAGCAGCGAATCCCCGGGACGCAGTTTGCGGGGCCGGGTGTCGTCGTTGAGCGCGTCGGGAACCCCGTCGGGCAGGTCCTCGGCGATCAGCGGATCGGCCAACCAGACGATGCGTTCCTCGTCGGCGTGGCCGACCACCAGCGCGCGGTGCCCGTCACCGAGGACCTCGCGCAACGTGGAGATCTCCCCGACCGACTCGAAACTGCCGGCCTCGACCACGGTCAGGGCCTCGTTGAGCCGCACCGTCTGGCCCTTGCGCATCTCGGCGGTCTCGATATTCGGCGAGCAGGTCAGCCGCATCTTGCGCCCGGAGGTGAACACGTCGACGGTGTCGTCGTCGTGGACACCCAGCAGCACCCCGTAGCCGCTGGGCGGCTGGCCGAGCCGGTCGACCTCCTCGCGCAGCGCCAGAAGCTGTTGGCGGGCCTCCTTGATGGTCTCCATCAGCTTCGTGTTCCGGGTGGTCAGTGACTCGACCTGGGCCTCCAGTTGGGCGGCCTCCCGCGAGGTGAGCGCACCGCCGCGCGTGCCGGCGGCCGCGCGCAGCTGGTCGCGCAGACTCGCCGCCTCACGGCGCAGTTGCTCCAATTCGGCCGCGTCCTCGCCCGACAACGGGCTGGACAGGGGGTTCTCGCGAGGAACACCGAACGCGTCACGCTCTGATTCGCCCATGGGGACCCTCCTTTCGGGCGCCGGACCCGGTGGGTGGCTAGTTCAACGCTACCGGCGATCGCGATGGGATGCGCGAAGTAGAAATTCGACACACCGGGCACCGCTGTTAACCTTATTTCCCAGTTGGCTCGAGTCGGGCCGATTGAAAGGACGCATCTCATCGTGAAATCCCTAGCCACAGGCGTGGCGGCGGTGGTGGCCCTCGGTGCCGCCGGGGCCGGCGTCACCGCTTCGCCGGCCCCGACGACCCCGCAGATCGAACCGGTGGTCTTCGGCGTGCCGCTGCCGCTGGACCCCGCCGCCGACGTGCCGTCGGCCGGCGATTTGGTCGGCATCCTGTCCAGCCTGGCCAACCCCGGCGTGCCGTTCGCCAGCAAGAGCCACCTGGTCGAGGGCGGTATCGGGCCGGTGGAAGGCCGCGTCGCCGACAAGCGGCTGCAGAAGGCGGCCGACTCGGGCAGCCTGCCGCTCTCCTTCGATGTGGCCAACGTCACCCCGGCCGGGCCGGGGTCCGCCTCGGCCGACGTGACCGTCTCCGGGCCGAACATGGCGGCGCAGACCATGGCGATCACCTTCGTCAACCAGGCCGGCTGGAAGCTGTCGCGCAACTCGGCGATGACGATCATGCAGGCCGCCGGGGCCCGCTGAGCGGTGCAGGGATGCGCCGGACGCTGACCGCCGTCGGCGGGTCCGCCGTGCTCGCCGCGGCGCTGATCCTGCCCGGGTGTGCACCGGAGGCGACCGCGCCGCCGACGTCGAGCCCGTCGGTGCCGGTGTCGTCGACCGCGCCGGCACCACCGGTCGATCCCGGGCTGCCGGACCCCGGGGCGCTCACCGACGTGCTCTACCGGCTCGCCGACCCGGGGCTGCCCGGCGCCGAGAAACTGCCCTTGGTGCAGGGCGCCAGCGACGGGGACGCCGAGACCCTGGACCGCTTCGCCGCCGCGATGCACGACAACGGCTACCGCCCGGCGACGTTCACCGCCGCCGACCTCGGCTGGGCCGATGGCGGCCCGCCCGACGACGTGCTGGCCACGATCACGGTCAGCAAGGACGGCGACGAGGGGGGCTTCTCGCTGCCGATGGAGTTCGTGCGCGACCACGACCAGTGGCAGCTGTCCCAGGACACCTTCACGATGCTGATGGACGTGCAGGCTCCCGCCCCGGAGAGCCCCACGGAGGCGCCCGCCGAGGCGCCGCCGCCGGCCGAGCCCGAGGCGCCCGAGCCACCCGGGTGAGCCGGATGTGGATCGGCTGGCTGGAGTGTGACGTGCTGCTCGGTGATGTGCGGTCGCTGAAGCAGAAGCGGTCGGTGATCCGGCCCATCATCGCCGAGTTGCGGCGCAAGTTCGCGGTGTCGGCCGCCGAGACCGGCACACCCGAACTGTATCGCCGCGCCGGGATCGGCGTGGCGGTCACCGCCGGGGACCGCGCCCAGGTCGTCGCGGTGCTCGATGCCGCCGAACGGCTGCTGGCCGCGCGCCCGGAGATCGAGTTGCTCTCCGCCGGACGAGGTCTACACCGCAGCGACGACGACTGAGCCGACGGCGGTGTCCTACGACCTCACCGTCTACGGCTCCCCGGCGGCCGATGTCGATGTGGGCGCACTCGCCGCGGCGATCCCGGGCCTGACACTCGGTGCTGGCCGCCCCGCTCGCCGACCCGCGCTGGCGCACCGCGATTCGCCGGTTCTTCATCGCCTACGCCGCGCGGCGCGGCGCGATCCTGGCCACCGGGGAGGTGCTGGAGGGCTACCTCCTGCACCCCGGCGGCGTCAGCGCGGACGGCGAGACCGGGACTCGCCGCTCGATGTTCGCCCCCGACGGCGTTTTCGGGTTGCCGCCCAACCCGGTCTGGTGGACCTGGCTGAGCAACGATTATCTGGCGCTGGCGGGTCCACGGCGGCTGCTCGGCGCGCGCCGACCGGTCCTCGAGTACCTTCCCACCCACCGGACCCGCCGCTACCCGCAGGGGCGTTCTACGCCGCGACCGACGCACCCGCCCACCACCGGGGCCTGCGCCGGCGCGACGATCCGTTTCCGGCCGCGCTGCGCAGCACCGCGGTGCCGGTGCCCCACCAGATCGACGAGATCCGGCCTGCCCGCATCCGACCGCTGTTCCCCCGCTGACCCTGCCAGGGTCAGGCGGTGCGGTTCTTGCGGCGTTTGGGGGTGGGGGTGATCACCCCGGGCGCCAGGCGGCGCACCGAGACCAGAAACGCGGTGTGTCCACGCATGCTGTGTTGGGGACGCACCGCCAGGCCCACCACGTCCCAGTCGCGCTGCAACGTCTCCCAGGAGCGCGGTTCGGTCCAGCATTGCTGTTCGCGCAGCGCCTCGACCACCCGCGAGAGCTGGGTGACGGTGGCCACGTAGACGATCAGCACCCCGCCGGGGGTCAGCAGCCGCGCGACCGCCGCCAGCACGTCCCAGGGGGCGAGCATGTCGAGCACCGCCCGGTCGATCGATTCGTCGGGCAGGTCGGTGTCGGCGAGGTCGCCGAGGAGCAGCCGCCAGGTGGCGGGGGGCTCGCCGAAGAACGCCGCGACATTGCGCCGGGCGTGCTCGGCGTGATCTTCGCGCGCCTCGTAGGAGATCACCTGCCCGGTCTCCCCGGTGGCCCGCAGCAGCGAACAC
This sequence comes from Mycolicibacillus parakoreensis, assembly GCF_022370835.2. Next base: position 1,598,234 of record NZ_CP092365.1, on the reverse strand, counting down.
GTCATCGCCCCGGAGCCGGCGCCGGCCTCCAGTACGCGCGCACCCGGGAAGATGTCGCCCTCGTGGATGATCTGCGCGGCGTCCTTGGGGTAGATGACCTGGGCACCGCGCGGCATCGACAGCACGTAGTCGACCAGCAGCGGGCGCAGCGCGAGGAACGGGTCGCCGTTGGTCGCTTTGACCAGGCTGCCTTCGGGCAGCCCGAGCAGATCGTCGTGGCGCACCGCGCCCCGATGGGTGTGAAACTCCGCGCCGGCAGACAGCAGCACCGTGTAGCGCCGTCCCTTGGGGTCGGTGAGTTGGACACGGTCGCCGACGGTGAACGGGCCGGTAGCAGACACGGTGGTCTAGCCTGCCAGCCGCCGTGTCGTGGGCGCGACCCGGCCCGGCCCGGTCGGGTCAGACCACGGCGACCAGCGCGGCGATCCCGACCCCGCCCAGCACGGCCACGAGATCCTCCAGCAGCGCCACCGCGAGGTCATGGCCGCCGGAGGCCGGCACCAGCCGTTTGCGGATCTCGTAGCCGCCGAAGGTGCCCAGCGCCGCCCCCACCACCCCGGCGCCCAGCGCGCTCCAGGGATAACCCCAGGCGGTGCCGAGGACGGCGCCGGCGAACGCGCCCAGCAGCAGCCGGGCACCGAACTGGACGGCGATGGTGCGGTCGGGGGTGCTGGGCAACTTGTCGGTGACCAACTCGGTGAGCGCCAAAAGGGTCAGCAGGCTCACCGTGACCGGATGGTCCACCCACGACGCCCAGGTGCCGTCCATGTTGATCCAGCCCAGCGCCGCCGCCCAGGACACCACCGCGGCCGCGGTCAACGCCCGCAGACCGGCCACCACCCCGATCGCCCCCGCCAACAGCAGAACGACGAAGTGTGTCACGGTGCCCTCCACGGCCGACCTCGATGATCACCGGACGCTAACACGGTTTAAAACCGGCAGAACCGGATATCAGACGCCAGGATCGCCTTGGCGCCGATCTCGGAGAGCCGGTCCATGGTGGTGTTGACGTCGCGGCGGGGCACCAGCGCACGCACCGCCACCCAGTCGGGGTCGGCCAGGGGCGCGATCGTCGGTGATTCCAGTCCCGGGGTGATCGCCGCGGCGGCGTCGAGGACCGCACGCGGGCAGTCGTAGTCGAGCATGAGGTACTGCTGGCCGAAGACCACGCCCTGCACCCGCGCCGCCAGGTGGCTGCGCGCCCCGTTGAGCGCCTCGTCGGGGGTGTCGCGTTCGATGAGCACCCCCTCGGAGTCGCAGAGCGACGCACCGAAGGCCACCAGGTTGTGCAACCGCAGGGTGCGCCCGGATCCCACCACGTCGGCGATGGCGTCGGCGACGCCGAGCTGGATCGAGATCTCCACCGCCCCGTCGAGCCGGATCACCTCGGCCTCGATGCCGCGCTGCGCGAGATCGCTGCGCACCAGGTTCGGATACGACGTGGCGACGCGGGCGCCGGCCAGATCGGCCACCGTCCAGTCCTGCCCGGCCGGGGCGGCGTAGCGGAAACTGGATCGACCGAAACCGAGGGCCAGCCGCTCGCGCACCGGCGCTTGGGATTCCAGCGCCAAATCACGCCCGGTGATCCCGAAGTCGAGGTCACCGGAGCCTACATAGATGGGAATGTCTTTGGGGCGCAGGAAGAAGAACTCCACCTGGTTGGCGGGATCCAACACGGTCAGGTCTTTGGTGTCGCCGCGACGGCGGTATCCGGCCTCACCGAGCATGTCGACGGCCGCTTCACTCAAAGCGCCCTTGTTGGGGACGGCGACGCGCAGCACGGTTACAGCTTCCGGTAGACGTCGTCGAGCGTCAGGCCCCGCGCGATCATCAACACCTGCGTCCAGTACAGCAGTTGGCTGATCTCTTCGGCGAGCGCGTCATCGGCCTCGTGTTCGGCCGCCAACCAGACCTCACCGGCCTCCTCCAGAACCTTTTTGCCCACGGTATGGATCCCGGCGTCCAAGGCGGCCACCGTCGCGCTACCGGCCGGCCGGGTGCGTGCACGCTCCCCCAGTTCGGCGAAGAGATCCTCGAAGGTCTTCACAGGCGGCGATTGTTTCATGGTCCGGCCGGCAACGTCACATCGGTTTCGTCGCGACGCAGCCCGGCGTGGATCCGACGCAGGTCGTCTGGGCCCAGCCGGGCGAGCGAGTCGACGTGGCGACGTCCCGGCCCGGTGGGCACCGTCACCGCGTTGGGCACCACCAGCACCAGGCAGCCGGCCGCCCGCGCGGCGGCCACCCCGGTCACCGAGTCCTCGACGGCCAGACAATCGGCCGGGGCGATCCCCAGCGCGGCCGCCGCCGCTCGGTAGGGGTCGGCGGCCGGCTTGGCGCGGGGCACCTCGTCCCCGCAGACCGACACCGCGAAGTAGTGCCCGCCGATCTGCTCGAGGGCACGATCGGTCAGCGCGCGGGCGGTGTTGGTCACCAACGCCATCGGCACCGCCGCCGCGGCCAGCGCGTCGAGCAGTTCCCGCGCACCGGGACACCACGGCAACCCCTCACCGAACAGCTCGCCGACCCGGGCATGCATCCAGGCGGTCGACGCCCGCATGGCCGCCGGGTCCAGCCGCCGCCCCAGGTCGGTGTAGACGATGCGCATCGCGGCGTCGGCCGAGCTGCCGACGGTGGCCTGCCGTACCGCGGCGTCGAGCCGACCACCGAGGTGCGCGTACAGCTCCGTCAGCGCGATGTCCCAGAGCTTCTCGGACTCAACCAGGGTGCCGTCCATGTCCCACAGCACCGCACGCAGGGCTCAGTCCTCCGGGTTGTAGCCGAGGTTGGCGCCCAGCCAGCGCTCGGCCTCGGCCAGCGTCCAGCCCTTGCGTTTCGCGTAGTCGGCGACCTGGTCCTGACCCAACCGGCCGATGACGAAATACTGCGACTGCGGGTGCGAGAAGTACAGGCCGCTGACCGCGGCGCCGGGCCACATCGCCATCGAGTCGGTCAGCTCGATGCGGGTGCGCTCGTGGACGTCCATCAACGTCCAGATCGTCGCCTTCTCGGTGTGTTCCGGGCAGGCCGGGTAGCCCGGGGCAGGGCGGATTCCCTGGTACTTCTCGGCGATGAGTGCCTCGTTGTCCAGCGCTTCGTCGGGCTGAAATCCCCAGAACTCCTTGCGAACCCGCTGGTGCATCCGTTCGGCGAAGGCCTCGGCCAGTCGGTCGGCCACCGACTCCAGAAGGATCGCGCTGTAGTCGTCGAGATCCGCCTTGAACTCCGCGATCTTCTCGCCGCTGCCGAGGCCCGCGGTGACGGCGAACGCGCCGATGTAATCGGCCAGACCCGTTTCTTTGGGCGCGATGAAATCGCCCAGCGACCGGTTCGGGATGCCTTTGCGGTGCGCACCCTGCTGGCGCAGGTTGTGGAACACGGTCAGCACCTCGGTGCGGGTGTCGTCGGTGTAGACCTCGACGTCGTCACCGACCGCGTTCGCCGGGAAGAACCCGATCACCGCATTGGCCGTCAGCCACTTCTGGCTGATCGCGGTGTCGAGCATCTGCTGGGCGTCGTCGTAGAGCTTGCGGGCGGCCTCCCCCGACGCCGGGTTGTTGAGGATGTCGGGGAACCGGCCCTTCATCTCCCAGGCGTTGAAGAACGGCTGCCAGTCGATGAACTCGCGCAGTTCGGCGAGGTCGTAGTCAAGAAACTCCCACACTCCGGTCCCTATAGCGGGCACCGGCGGCGTGTAGCCGTCCCACGCGATCGGCGTCCGGTTCGCGCGGGCCTTCTCCAACGGCACCATCGGCCGCTCACTCTTCTGGGCGTGCCGCGCCCGCAACGACGCGTAGTCGGCCTCGGTCTGCTCCAGCAGCGCCGGGCGCTGTTTGTCGTCGAGCAGTGCGGCGACGACCGGCACCGAGCGGGATGCGTCCTTGACCCAGATCACCGGAGCGCTACGACGCGGCGCGATCTTCACCGCCGTGTGGGCGCTCGAGGTGGTCGCGCCGCCGATCAGCAAGGGAATCTCCAGGCCTTCGCGTTCCATCTCGGCGGAGAAGCCGGCCATCTCCTCCAGCGACGGGGTGATCAGGCCGGACAGTCCGACGATGTCGGCGTCGTACTCGTTGGCCGCGGCCAGGATCTTGTCGGCGGGCACCATCACACCGAGGTCGACGACGGAGTAGTTGTTGCATTGCAACACGACCCCGACGATGTTCTTGCCGATGTCGTGGACGTCGCCCTTCACCGTCGCCATCACGATCGTGCCGTTGGTGTGCTCGGCTTCACCGGGCTGCTTCTCCGCCTCGATGTAAGGCAGCAGGTAGGCGACGGCCTTCTTCATCACCCGGGCCGACTTGACCACCTGGGGCAAGAACATCTTGCCCGCGCCGAACAGGTCGCCGACGACGTTCATGCCGTCCATCAACGGGCCCTCGATCACCTCGATCGGCCGACCGCCCGCGGCGGCGATCTCGGCCCGCAACTCCTCGGTGTCCTCGTCGACGTGGGCATCGATGCCCTTGACCAGAGAGTGCGTGATCCGCTCGCGGACTTCGAGGTTGCGCCATTCGGCCGCCGCAGGAGCCCCTTCCTCCCCGGCCTTCGCTGCGGTGCTGAACCGTTCGGCGATCTCCAGCAGCCTTTCGGCGGCGTCCTCGCGACGGTTGAGCACGACGTCCTCGATGCGGTCGCGCAATTCGGGGTCGATCGAGTCGTAGGGCACCAGTGCTCCGGGGTTGACGATGCCCATGTCCAATCCGGCCTCGACGGCGTGGAACAGGAAGACCGCGTGGATCGCCTCGCGGACCGGATTGTTGCCCCGGAAGGAGAACGACACGTTCGAGATACCGCCGGAGATGTGCACCCCGGGCAGATTCTCCTTGATCCACGCGCAGGCCTCGATGAAGTCGATCCCGTAGGTCGCGTGCTCCTCGATGCCGGTGGCCAGCGCGAAGCAGTTCGGGTCGAAGATGATGTCCTCGGCCGGGAAGCCGACCTGTTCGGTCAGGATCCGGTAGGCGCGCCCGCAGATCTCCTTGCGGCGCTCGAGGTTGTCGGCTTGGCCCTGCTCGTCGAAGGCCATCACGACGACGGCGGCGCCGTACTTGCGGCACAGTCGGGCCTCGCTGATGAACTTCTCCTCGCCCTCCTTCATGGAGATCGAGTTGACGATCGGCTTGCCCTGCACGTTCTTCAGACCGGCCTCGATGACCTCCCACTTGGAGGAGTCGATCATCACCGGGATGCGGCTGATATCCGGCTCGCTCGCGACCAGTCTGGTGAACCGGTCCATCGCGGCGACGCCGTCGATCATGCCCTCGTCCATGTTGATGTCGATGACCTGCGAACCGACCTCGACCTGCTGCAGCGCGACCGACAGCGCGGTGTCATAGTCCTCGGCCTTGATCAGGTTGCGGAACCGGGCGGAGCCGGTGATGTTGGTGCGCTCACCGATGTTGACGAACAAGGAGTCGTCGGTGATGTTGAGCGGTTCCAGGCCGGCCAGGCGGGTGGCCACCTCGATCTGCGGTACCTCACGCGGCGGCTTGCCCTCGACAACCTTGGCGATCTCGGCGATGTGCTCCGGTGCTGTTCCGCAGCAGCCACCGACCAGGTTGACCAGGCCGGCGTCGGCGAAGTCGGCCATATAACGGGCCTGGCGCTCCGGGCTCTCGTCGTATTCGCCGAAAGCGTTGGGCAGCCCGGCGTTGGGGTAGCAGGAGACGAAGGTGTCCGCGATCCGCGCCATCTCGGCGATGTAGGGCCGCATCTCCGGCGCGCCCAGGGCGCAGTTGAGGCCCACCGCGATCGGCTTGGCGTGCCGGATCGAGTTCCAGAACGCCTCGGTGACCTGGCCCGACAGCGTGCGCCCGGAGGCATCGGTGATCGTGCCCGAGATGATGACCGGCCAGCGGCGTCCGCGGTCCTCGAACAGCGTCTCGACGGCGAACACCGCCGCCTTGGCGTTCAGCGAGTCGAAGATCGTCTCGACGAGAATGAGGTCGGCGCCACCGTCGACCAGGCCGCCCGCGGCCTCGAGATAGGCGGCGACGAGCTCGTCGTAGGTGACGTTGCGGGCTCCGGGGTCGTTGACGTCCGGTGAGATCGACGCCGTCCGCGTCGTCGGCCCGAGGGTGCCCGCCACGTAGCGGGGTTTCTCCGGGGTGCTGAACTCATCGGCGGCCTTGCGGGCCAGCGCGGCGCCGGCGTAGTTCAGTTCGTAGGCCAGCTCCGCCATGTCGTAGTCGGACAGCGAGATCGCGGTCGAGTTGAACGTGTTGGTCTCGATGATGTCGGCGCCCACCTCGAGGTATTCGCGGTGGATGCCCTCGATGATCTGCGGCTGGGTCACGTTGAGCAGGTCGTTGTTGCCCTGCAGCGGGCTCGGCCAGTCGCTGAACCGCTCACCGCGGTACCCGGCCTCGTCGGGACGGTCCCGCTGAATCGCCGTGCCCATCGCGCCGTCGATCACCACGATCCGCCGGCGCAGCGCAGCCGACAGCTCGTCGGTGCAATCCGGCCGGATGTTGGGCTCAAAGTTATTCATGCGGGCTCCCTCCGTGACGGAAGGCGTCCTTTAACTCCGTCGAGCGTGGCGGCCCCCCGGTGGTACCCGGCGCGCCGTTGCAACGCCTCTCGACGCTAGAAGAGTCTACTTCGTCGTGGAGCGCCGCCACGAAGGCTCCAAGGCACAGGCCGCACGCCGTAGGCTGAATTCCGTGACCCGACCGCCCGACGGCCCTGCGCTGCCCGACCTGCACGACCCCATCGTGGTGGTCGCGTTCGAGGGGTGGAACGACGCCGGCGACGCCGCCACCGGCGCACTGGAGCACCTCGACACGGTCTGGGCGGGCACCCCGATAGTGGAGATCGACGACGAGGACTACTACGACTACCAGGTCAGCCGGCCGGTGATCCGGCTGATCGACGGGGTGACCCGCGCGCTGGTGTGGCCATCGATGCGGATCGCCTACTGTCGCCCGCCCGGCGCCGACCGCGACATCGTGTTGATGCACGGGGTGGAGCCGAACCTGCGGTGGCGCACATTCTGCACCGAGCTGCTCGACACCGCCGAACGCCTCGGCGTCGACACGGTGCTGATCCTGGGGGCGCTGCTGGCCGACACCCCGCACACCCGGCCGGTGCCGGTCTCCGGAGCGGCGTATTCGGCGGATTCCGCCGCCCGGTTCGGTCTGACCGAGACCCGCTACGAGGGGCCGACCGGGATCGCCGGGGTGCTGCAGGAGATCTGCGTGGGCCGCGGTATCCCGGCGGTGTCGTTCTGGGCGGCGGTGCCGCACTACGTGTCGCAGCCCCCCAACCCGAAGGCCACGGTGGCGTTGCTGCACCGGGTCGAGGAGGTCCTCGACATCGAGGTGCCGCTGGCCGACCTGCCCGCCCAGGCCGAGGAGTGGGAACAGCTGGTCAGCGAGATGACCTCCGAGGATGACGAGATCGCCGACTATGTGGCCTCGCTGGAGGAGCGCGGCGATGCCGAAATCAACCTGCACGAGGCGCTCGGCCAGATCGACGGGGATGCGCTGGCCGCGGAGTTCGAGCGCTATCTTCGCCGGCGTCGGCGCTGATCCGGCTCGCGGCGACCACGCACACCGGCCTCTCCGGGCCCCTCGACCGCGTCGTCGGCTTCGCCGTGCGCCCCGGGCGGGGCGTTGTGTACTCACGGCGGAGCGTTGTGCGCCCACGGCGGAGCGTTGTGCGCCCACGGCGCGGGATTGTGCACTCACGGTGTCCCGTAGTTCCCGCAGCGGGGCTTTGTGCACTCACCGCGGAGCGTTGTGCACTCACGGCGGAGCCTTGTGTCCTCAGGGCGATGGCCGTCGGCGTGTCGCCGCCACAGCCGCACAACCCCTGGGCCGACGCCCCCACACCCCCTGGGCCGACGCCCCGCAGCCCCGCAGAGCCGCTGAGCCGACGCCCCCCACCGCCGCTCGGATGGTTTACTGCTGGTCCGGCTCCTCATCCACCGGCACGACCTCGCGCAGAAAGTCGCGTCGGCTCAGGTACTCCGAGAGGTACTGGCGGTGCTCGGGGCAGGCCAGCCAGATCTTGCGCCGGTCCGGGGTGTGGATTTTCGGGTTGTTCCACACCACCTCGAATGCGGCCGGTTCCTGACAGCCCTTCGCCGAACAGATCGGCTCGTCGGGGCCGTCGCCGGGGATGAGGGTCACGCCGCTCCTTCCTGTCGGTGCGGGATCACTGTCGGTGCGGGATCACTGTCGGTACGGGATCACGTGTCGTCACGGGGTGCAACCGCGCGACGGCGGCAACCCTTCCCCACCCGGATCGCCGGTGCCGTCACGATCACCGGCGTGCTCCAACGCTTCGGTGTGGGCGCTGGTGGATCGGCCCAGCGCGGCGACCTGCGCGTCCATCCGAGGCAGCAGGTCGGCGACGAACCGGCGCACCGGCGCCTCGCCCACCGGGGTGGACAGCAGCGGGCGCAGCCAGCGCACCGCCCCCACCCAGCGGGGGCGGTTGATCCGGCGGCGACGTGCGGCGACCCCGGCGGCCAACGCCGCCGCGCAGGCCCCCACCGAGGTGGTCCGGTTCAACGGAGGGGGCAACCTGGTGATCATCTCGGTGAATGTCGACAGGTCGGCCTGGGTGTCGTGCACCATCGCGGTGTCGATCCACGACATGTGCGCGGAGCCGACGGCGACGCCGTGGTGGGCGACCTCCAGGCGCAGCGCGTTGGCCAACTGCTCCACCGCCGCCTTGGAGGCGGCGTAGGCGCCCAGCCCCGGCGCGGCGGCGTAGGCGGCCAACGAGGAGACGATCAGCACGTAGCCGCGCCGGTCGATCACCGCCGGCAGCGCAGCGCGCACCGTGTTGAACACCCCGACGACGTTGATGTCGAGGACCCGCTGAAACGCGCCGGGATCGACCTGCAACAGCGAGGCGACGCTGATGATGCCGGCATTGGCCACGACGGTGTCGAGGCCGCCGAAGCGGGCCACCGCGGTGTCCACGGCGGCCTGCATGGCCGGAAGGTCGCGCACATCGGCGACGACGGTCTGCACCCGCTGACCGCCGAGGCTCTCCGCGGTGGCGGCCAGGGCCGCGGCGTCGAGGTCGGTGAGCACCAGTGCGGCACCCCCGGCGTGCAGGCGACGAGCGAGCGCGGCACCGATGCCGGTGGCCCCACCGGTGATCAACACCACTTTTCCGCGGACAGACCTCATGGAGGAAAGCTACCCGGCGGCGCCTACAGCGTCACCCCCAGCAGGGCGTCGACGGCGGTGGCCACCGCCGCGGGCGCGCCCTGGTGGTGCCCGCCGTAGTCCAAGGCGTCGGTGGCCCACCCGTCGAGGGCGGCGAGCGCGGCGGGGGTGTTGAGGTCGTCGGCGAGGTAGCGGCGCAACCGGGCGATGACGTCGGTGGCGTCGGGGCCGGTCGGCAGGGCGGTGGCCGCGCGCCAGTGCGCCAGCCGGGCGATGGCCTGCTCCAACACCGCGGAGTCCCAGGACCGGTCGGCGCGGTAGTGCCCGGCGAGCAGCCCAAGCCTGATCGCGGCGGGCTCGACTCCCTCGGCCCGCAGCGCGGAGACCAGCACCAGGTTGCCGCGGCTCTTCGACATTTTCTGACCGTCCCATCCGATCATCCCGGCGTGGACGTAGTGGCGGGCGAAGCGACGCTCCCCGGTCGCCGATTCGGCGTGGGCGGCGGAGTATTCGTGGTGCGGAAAGATCAGGTCCGACCCGCCGCCCTGGATGTCCAGGCCGACGCCGAGGCGGTTGAGCGCGATCGCCGAACACTCCACATGCCAGCCGGGGCGGCCGGGCCCGAACGGCGACGGCCAGGCCGGTTCGCCGGGCCGCGCCGCCGACCACAGCAGCGCATCGAGGCGATCGGACTTGCCGGGGCGCTGCGGGTCCCCGCCCCGCTCGGCGAACAGCTCCAGCATCAGCTCGTGGGAGTAGTTCGACTCGTAGCCGAACTGGCGGGTGGCACCGGCCCGGTAGTAGACGTCGGCGTAGTCGGCGCCGTCGACGCCCCCGGCGGTGGACAGCTGGTAGGCGGCCCCGGCCGCCAGCAACTTCTCGATCAGCTCGATGACCTCGTCGATGACCTCGGTGGCCCCGACGTAGTCGTGCGGCGGCAGCACCCGCAGGGCGGCCATGTCCTCGGCGAACAGCGCCACCTCCCGGTCGCCGAGCTCACGCCAGTCGACGCCGTCGCGGGCGGCACGCTCGAACAGCGGGTCGTCGATGTCGGTGATGTTCTGCACGTAGTGCACCCGATGGCCGTTGTCCAGCCACAGCCGGTGGATCAGGTCGAACGCCAGATAGGTGGCGGCGTGGCCCAGGTGGGTGGCGTCATAGGGGGTGATGCCGCAGACGTACATGGTCGCCGTCGCCCCCGCGGTGACCGGGCGCACCGCGCGGTCGGCGGTGTCGTAGAGCCGTAGCTGCGGGCCGCGCCCGGGCAGCACGGGAACGGGGGCCGCCGACCATGAGTGCATACCGTCGACTCTAAGACGTGCCGTTCAGGCCAGGATCTGCCGGATGGCGCCGAGCAGGGGCGCGGCCACGTCCGGCCGGCACATCAGCAGGTCGGGCAGGTAGGGGTCGGGGCGGTTGTAGCGCAGCGGGGAGCCGTCGAGGCGGGAGGCGTGCAGCCCGGCGGCCCACACCACCCCGGCCGGGGCGGCCGAATCCCACTCCCACTGACCGCCGGCGTGCAGATAGGCGTCGACCTCGCCGCGCACCACCGCCATCGCCTTGGCCCCGGCCGACCCGATCGGCACCAACTCCAGCGGCACCAGCCGGTGCACGTAGCGCAGGATCGCCGGGGCGCGGGTGGCGCTGACCGCCACCCGCACCGTCTGCGGGGTGCCGGTCAGCGTGCCGGCGCTCACCGTGTCGCTGCGATAGACCCGCCCGACGGCCGGCAGGGCGACCGCGGCGTCGGTTATGGCGCCGTGGTCCCCGCCGGTGCGCTGCCACAGCGCGATGTGCACCGCCCAGTCGCTGCGCCCGACCGTGGAGTATTCGCGGGTGCCGTCGAGCGGGTCGACGATCCAGACCCGGTCGGCGACTAACCGCGCCCGGCTGTCCGGGGATTCCTCGCTGAGCACCGCGTCGTCGGGACGGGCGGCGCGCAGCCGGTCGAGGATCAGGGCGTTGGCGCGGACATCGCCGGCGTCGCCGAGCGCCCAGGGAGAGTCGAACCCGACCTCCTCGCGCACCGCCAGCAGCAGCCGGCCGGCCTCCTCGGCGACGGCGGCGGCCAGCGCCGCATCGGTCTGCTCGGCGGGGGTCGACGTCACCGACCCAGTATCGACGGCCCCGCGCCGTCGGCGGCCGCTGGGGTGCACCCGGTCAGAACGCCGGCCACGGGATCGGGCGGTGCCGGTCGGCGCTGGGCATCACCGGGTCGCTCAGCAGCGTGCGGGCGCGACCCCGCAGCGCGTCGACCTCGGCGGCGGTGAGGTGCTCACCGAGGGCGGTGGCCAACCCGTCGGCGTCGCTGTCCAGGTCGGCGGCCAACCCGGCGACCGACGCCAGGGTGTCCTCGTCGACCGGTTTGCCGGCCCAGCCCCACAGCACCGTGCGCAGTTTGTCGTGCACATGCAGGCAGACCCCGTGGTCGACGCCGTAGAGTGCCCCGTCGGCGCCGCGCAGGATGTGCCCGCCCTTGCGGTCGGCGTTGTTGATCAGCACGTCGAACACCGCCATGCGGTACAGCCGGGGGTCGTCGGCGTGGATCAAGGTGACCTCGGCGCCGGCGTAGTCGTAGGCGTCGAGCACCGGCAGGTAGCCCGCGGGCACCCGGCCGGCGGGCACCACGTCGACCAGGTCCGCGCCCTCGGCGTCGGCGGGGCCCGCGGGATCGTCGGTGGGGTCCTCCACCCAGCGCTGCACCATCCCGATCCCGGCGGGGCCGTCACGCAGCACCGTGTAGGGCACGATGTTCCAGCCCAGCCGCCGTGAGATCAGGTAGGCGGCGCGTTCCCGGCCCGCCAGGGTGCCGTCGGGGAAATCCCAGAGCGGCTGCTCCCCGGCCACCGGTTTGTACACGCAGTGCACCGCGACGTCGGCGCTGTTCACCCGGCACAGGAAGGTGGCGTTGCTGGCGGCGCGCAGCCGTCCGAGCACCTCGAGCTCACCGCCGCACAGCGCCGCACGCACCTCAGGTGACGGGGTCATCACCGGCCCAGGAACCACGCCGGTAACCGTTGCTGCGTGCGCAGATGTGGCCGTCGGCGTCCAACGGTTCGTCGCAGAGCGGGCACGGCGGGCGCCCGGCGGCGATCACCCGGTTGGACCGGCTGGCGAACTGTCGCGCCGACTCGGGGGTCAAAAACACCCGCACCGCGTCCGGGCCCTCCTCGGTGTCGTCGAGGACCACCGAGGCGTCGAACTCGGTGTCGCTGACCGCGAGCAACTCCACCACCACGGTGTGCGCGTCGGAATCCCAGCCCAGGCCCATGGTGCCCACCCGGAATTCGGCCTCCACCGGGGTGATCAGCGGCTCCAGGTCCTCCACGGCGTCGGGCTCGGGCGGGATCGGGGTGCCGAAACGGCGGTTGACCTCCACCAGCAGCGCGTCGATGCGTTCGGCGAGCACCGCCACCTGCTGCTTCTCCAACACCACCGACACGACCCGGGCGTCGTGGACGGCCTGCAGGTAAAAAGTGCGGTCCCCGGGCTGCCCGACGGTGCCGGCGACGAATCGATCGGGGCTGCGGAAGACGTGGATGGCGCGGGGCATGGCAGTTCCAAAATACCGGCCGGGGCAACCGGCCGAGGCTCCTCTAGTCGGTGGTCCCGCCGACGACGGCGGTGCCGGCGGGGTCGGTGGGCGCCGCCGGTCGCAGGGCGGCGGTCAATCGGTCTCCGGTGTGGTTGGCGTGCAGCACAAACGGCTGGCGCGCGGTGTAGCGGATCACGCTGATCGACGCCGGGTCGGCGACGAGGCGCTGAAACTGGTCCAGATGGGTGCCGACCGCGTCGGCGAGCACCGCCTTGATCACATCGCCGTGGGTGCAGGCCACCCAGAACACGTCGGCGCCGTTCTCGTCGGCGAGGCGGCGGTCCCGGTCGCGCACGGCGGCCACCGCGCGGGCCTGCACGGCCGCCAGCGACTCCCCGTCGGGGAAGACCGCGGCGCTGGGCTGGTCCTGCACCACCCGCCACAGGGGTTCCTCGGTCAGTTCGGCGAGCCGGCGCCCGGTCCAGGATCCGTAGTCGACCTCGGTGAGCTGCGCATCGGCGATCGGCGTCAGCCCCGTCGCGGCGGCCAGCGGCGCCACGGTGCGCCGGCAGCGCAGCAGCGGCGAGTGCACGATCGCGCCGATCGTCAACCCGGCCAGACGCTTCGGCAGCGTGGCCGCCTGCGCGACGCCGGTGTCATCGAGGTCGACGTCGGCGGAGCGGCCGGCCAGCACCGCCGCGGTGTTCGCGGTGGAGCGGCCGTGGCGCACCAACAGCACGGTCATGTGGTGAGCACCCCGGTCGCCAACAACACCATCACCGCCACCCCGGCGAGCACCCGGTATCCGACGAACCAGTACATCGTGTGGCTGATCAGGAACCGCAGGAACCAGGCGATTGCGGCGTAGCCGACCACGAACGCGATCACGGTGGCCACCAGCAGTTGCGGGCCGGTGGCGCTCATCCCCTCGCTGACCGGGTGAAACGCGTCAGGCAGGGAGTACAGCCCGGAGGCGAACACCGCGGGGATGGCCAGCAGGAAACCGAATCGGGCGGCCAGCTCCCGGTCCAGCCCGAGAAACAGCCCCGCACTGATGGTCGCCCCCGACCGGGACACCCCGGGCACCAGCGCCAGCATCTGGGCGGTGCCGACGATCAGCGCGTCGGAGAGCCGCAACTGGTCGACGTGGCGCGTCCGGCGACCGAGGTATTCCGCGGCGGCGATCACCGCCGAGAACACCACCAGCGCGGTGGCCACCACCCACAGGTTGCGCACCCCGGAGCGGATCAGATCGGTGAACAGCAGCCCGGCCACCCCGATCGGGATGGTGCCGATGATGACGTACCAGCCCAGCCGGTAGTCGGCCCCGCGGTGGGTGCGGACCGCCAGACCGTCGAACCAGGCCCGCACGATCCGCACGATGTCACGGGCGAAGTAGATGATGACCGCCGCCTCGGTGCCCAGTTGGGTGACCGCGGTGAACGAGGCACCGGCGTCGTCGTCGAAGAGCAGCCGCGAGGTGATCGCCAGGTGCCCGGATGACGAGATCGGCAGGAACTCGGTGAGGCCCTGCACCACCGCCAACACGATGGTCTGTGACCACGACATCTCCTCGACCACCGGCACGACGACGACCGTACCGGCATCGGGAGCACGGGTTCAGCGGGCCACCGGTTCGGCGTCGGCGACCGCATCGCGGACCGCCGCGGACAGGCTGCGCTCGTCGCTGACGTCGATGCCGACCAGCGGACGGGTCGCCGTCGCCACCACGTCCTCGGCCTGCGGCACCGGCCCGGCCAGCCGGGGCCGGTAGACCTCGACGGTCAGCGCCTGGTGGTCCACCCGGAACGCGAAACTGCGCCCGTCACCGACGACACCGAAGCCGCTGCCGAAAACCCCCGTCGAGATGTCCTCGATGACGAATTCCTGGCCGATCTGCGGCCGATCTGCGGCACGGGTCATGGCCCGACCATACCTCTTTGCCCGGTGCGGTTCGGGGTTACCGGCGCGCCGGAGCGGCGGGTGTTTCCCGCTGGCGGCACCGACGGTTCCTTACACTCGTCACCGATCCCGGTTCCACCCCGACCACCGAAGGTTCTCCGTTGCCCAACCTCGCCTGCCGCGCCCTCCGCTCGTCGCTGCCGGGGTGGGTGCTGGTCGTCGCGGTGCTCGCCGCCACGGTGGGATGTTCGCGCAGCCCCATCGACACCACGCCTCGCACGATCCCGACGGCCACCCCCGCGGCCTCCCCGCCGACCGCCCACACGCCGGCCGGCACGGTGCATCCGCTGGCGGGCCGGGCGCGCGCGGCGATCGTCGACGCCGGGGCCGGGCTGGCCGTGCTGGTGCCCGGCGCGGATCCGCAGACCCCGACCAGCCTGGCCGTGCTGCACGCCGGCGAGCTGCACACCATCGCCCTGCCGGGGCCGGCCAGCGCGCTCGCCGGCGACGGCCACGGCACCGCGTACCTGGCCACCCGGGGTGGCTATTTCATCGTCGACCTGGCGGCCGGGCACGCCAACCGCATCGAGGTCGATGACGCCGGCGACGTCGAGTTCACCGCGATCGCGCGCCGGGCCGACGGCAACCTGGTGCTCGGCAGCGCCGAGGGCACCGTGTACACGCTGGCGTCGGAGACCGCGGTGGCCAAACGCCACCGGGACTTCGCCCGGGTCGACGCGATCGTCACCCAGGGCGATGTGGCGGTGGTCCTCGACCGCGGGCAGACGTCGGTGACCTCGATCGGCCCGGACGGCGATCCCCGCCAGTCGTTGCGCGCCGGAGCGGGCGCGACCACGCTGGCCGCCGACCCGGCCGGGCGGGTGCTGGCCGCCGACACCCGCGGCGGGCAGCTGCTGGTGTTCGGCGCCGACCCGCTGGTCCTGCGGCAGTCCTACCCGGTGCCCGACGCCCCGTACGGCCTGGCCGGCTCGGCCACCTTGGCGTGGGTGGCGCAGACGGGCACCAACACCGTCGTTGGCTACGATCTGAGCAGCGGGATCCCCGTGGAGAAGGTGCGCTATCCGACCGTGCGGCAACCCAACGTGCTGGCTTTCGATGACGACGCCGACACCCTGTACGTGGTGTCCGGTGTCGGCGACGGCGTGCAGGTGATCGAGCACCCGGAACGGCGGCGGTGAGCAGCACCCCGAGCCGGTGGCCGGCCGGCTGGCGCAGCGGGCTCTCCGACGACTACGAATGGGTGCCGCTGCGTCTGCCCCCGGAGGTGTCGCGGCTCACCGCGTCGATCCGGTTGTCGATCGAGGCGGAGTACCGCGGCTGGGAGCTGACCCGGGTCCGGCTGTACAACGACGGGAGCCGCCGAGTGCTGTTGCGGCGCAAGAAAACGCCCCACCTTCTCGACCGACCGGAGCACTAGATGGCCTATCGGCTGATGCGGCGGGTGTTGTTCACCGTCCCGCCCGAGCGCATCCACACGATGGTCTTCGCCGCGTTGCGCGCCGCGACCGCACCCGCGCCGCTGCGCCGTCGGCTGCGCCGCGCCCTGGCCCCGACCGACCCGGTGCTGGCCAGCACCGTGTTCGGGGTGCGCTTTCCCGGCCCGCTCGGGCTGGCCGCCGGGTTCGACAAGGACGGCACCGGGGTCGCCGGCTGGGGCGCGCTCGGGTTCGGCTACGCCGAAGTCGGCACCGTCACCGCCGAGGCGCAGCCGGGCAACCCGCGGCCGCGGCTGTTCCGGCTGCCCGCCGACCGGGCGTTGCTCAATCGGATGGGGTTCAACAACGCCGGGGCGGCGGCCCTGGCGGCCCGGCTCGCCGGGGCCGGACCGGCGACCCGCGACGTGCCGATCGGGGTCAACATCGGCAAGACCAAGCTGACCCCGCCGCAGCGGGCGGTCGACGACTACCGCTACAGTGCCCGGCTGCTGGGACCGCTCGCCGCCTATCTGGTGGTCAACGTCAGCTCGCCGAACACCCCCGGGTTGCGGGATCTGCAGGCGGTGTCCGCGCTGCGCCCGATCCTGGCCGCGGTCCGCGCCGAGACCGCCACCCCGGTCCTGGTGAAAATCGCCCCGGATCTGTCCGACGACGACATCGACGCGATCGCCGATCTGGCCGTGGAACTGGGGGTGGCCGGCATCGTCGCCACCAACACCACGATCTCGCGTGCGGGGCTGGCCACCGCCGACGTCGACGCGCTGGGCCCCGGCGGGATCTCCGGGCCGCCGGTGGCCGCCCGGTCGCTGGCGGTGCTGCGTCGCCTGCGCGCCCGCGTCGGCGATCGACTGGTGCTGATCAGTGTCGGCGGCATCGAGACCGTCGACGACGCCTGGGACCGCATCACCGCCGGCGCCGCGCTGCTGCAGGGCTACACCGGCTTCGTCTACGGCGGCGGGCTGTGGGCCCGCGACCTGCACGCCGGGCTCGCCGCCCGGCTGCGCGCCGGCGGGTTCACCTCGCTGACGCAGGCGGTCGGTTCCGCCGTCGACTGACCCCGCCCGGTCACCGCCGCGAGCAGGCGGGGCCAGTACGACTCAACACTGCTCAGTACTGCTCAGTGCTGCTCATAGGTGCCGACGATGACCGCGCGGGCGATGGCGTTCATGAACAGGTTGAACCCCAGAAAGGCCGGGCTGGCGTCCTCGGGCAGATCCAGTTTCTCCACCTTCACCGCGTGCACCGCGATGTAGTAGCGGTGCACGCCGTGCCCGGCGGGCGGGGCGGCCCCGACGTAGCGGCGCATCCCGGCGTCGTTGACCAGGGTCAGCGCGTCACCGGGCAGCAGGCTGCCGTCCCCGGCTCCGGCGGGCAGCTCGGTGGCGGTGGCCGGCAGGTTGGCCACCGCCCAGTGCCAGAACCCGGAGGCGGTGGGGGCATCGGGGTCGTAGACGGTGACCGCGAAGCTGCGGGTCTCCTCCGGGAACCCCGACCAGCTCAGCTGCGGGCTCTCGTCCTGGCCGCCGGCGCCCATGATGCCGGAGACCTGGGCGTTGCCCAGCGGCTGACCGTCGGTGACCGACGTGGAGGTCAGCGTGAAACTCGGCAGCTGCGGCAGGGCGGCGTATGGGTCCGGCGATGCGCTCGTACTCATCGATGTTCCTTTCGTGGGTGCTAACAGTGGGTCAGGAAGTGTTCGAGCACCTCGGTGCCGAACTCCAGGGCGTCGACGGGCACCCGCTCGTCGACACCGTGGAACAACGCGGTGAAGTCCAGCTCGGGGGGTAGCCGCAGGGGGATGTAGCCGAAACACCGGATCCCCAGCCGGCTGAACGCCTTGGCGTCGGTGCCCCCCGACAGCATGTAGGGCACGGTGCGGGCGTCGGGGTCGACGGCCAGCAGCGCCGTGTTCATCGCGTCGACCAGCGCACCGTCGAATCCGGTTTCGTAGGCGTCCAGCGCGGTGATCCACTCGCGGCTGACGTCCGGGCCGATCAACTCGTCGATCTCGGCCTCGAACGCGGCCTGCCGGCCGGGCAGCACCCGGCAGTCCAGCACCGCCTCGGCGACCGCGGGGATCACGTTGGCCTTGTACCCGGCGTGCAGCATGGTGGGGTTGACGGTGTCGCGCAGTGTCGCCCCGATCAGCCGGGCGATCGGCCCCAGTTTGGCGATGCTGCCCTCCAGGTCCGGCGATTCGGGGTCGAAGTCGTGACCGGTCTCCTCGGCCACCGCGGCGAGGAACTGCTCCACCGATTCGTTGAGCACCAGCGGGAACCGGTGCCGGCCCAGCGCGGCCACCGCCTCGGCGACGGCCGTGACCGCATTGTCGTCGTGGATCATCGACCCGTGGCCGGCCCGACCGCGCGCGGTCAGCCGCATCCAGCGCATGCCTTTCTCGGCGGTCTCGATCAGATACAGCCGCCGCTCCCCGCCGTCGCGGCGCGGCACGGTCAACGAGAAACCGCCCACCTCCCCGATCGCCTCGGTGACCCCGGCGAACAGGTCGGGACGGTGTTCGACGAGCCATTGGGCCCCGTAGCGTCCGCCGGCCTCCTCGTCGGCGACGAAGGCGAACACCAGATCCCGCGGCGGCACCACCCCGGTGCGTTTGAACCGGCGGGCCACCGCGATCATCATGCCGATCATGTTCTTCATGTCGACCGCGCCGCGGCCCCACACGTAGCCGTCCTCCACCGCCCCGGAGAACGGGTGCACGCTCCAGTCGGCGGGTTCGGCGGGCACGACGTCGAGGTGCCCGTGGATCAGCAGCGCGCCGCGCGTCGGGTCGGCACCGGCCAACCGGGTGATCACGTTGCCGCGCCCCGGCGCCCCGGATTCGACGTACTCGGTCTGATACCCCACGGCCTCCAGTTGGGCGGCAACCCAGTGCGCGCAGTCGGCCTCGCCCACGGTGGTCTCGGGCTCTCCGGTGTTGGTGGTGTCGAACCGGATCAGCCGACTGACGAGCTCGACCACCTCCTCGCGGGCGGTCGGGGCGGGGCGGGCGGGGCTCACACTCACCTTTCCTACCATCGCACCCGCGCTGCGGCCCGCCGGGTTTGGGTCCACCCAACGTGATCCGATAGCCTTAACTGCCCCGACGTTGTGGGGGGTGCGGTCCGAGTGGCGGAATGGCAGACGCGCTAGCTTGAGGTGCTAGTGCCCTATTAACGGGCGTGGGGGTTCAAGTCCCCCCTCGGACACATCCGGCGACACGACTCAGGTCGGCAGTCGCCGTGACTCGCCGAAGATGCGGGTCGTAGTCGAGACGCAGGCCCAAGCTTGCGTACACCTCGGCGCGCTCAGCTCCGGTTGCCGCGCCGAGGATGACCGACAGTCCGCCTAACTCCTTAACTAACTCACTGATCTCGGCGGCACACATGGCGCGGGGCCGCGCCACTCGCTCAACGCGTGCCCTCAGCTCGTCGCGCTCGGCGGTACGTTGACGCAACGCAGCAGTTAGATCCTCAACGGCCACGCCAGACTCCACGGCGGTGATCAAGGCAGCCACTTTGGCATTCGCCTCGCTCAGCTGGCGCTGCAAGGCGGCGTAGCCAGGTCCGGCCGCCGGGTCCACGTCTTGCCCGCGTGCGAGGTCTTCTGGATCGGCCAGAGTGGCGATCCATTCGTCGAGTCGCGCTGTCACTGCGTCTTCGCGGAGATAGACGGTGCGCGGATGATCACTCAGGTCCACAGGTACAGAACGTGACTTGCCGAACTCACAACGGTAGAGGATCCGCGTTGTTTGCTTCCCCGGCCGGGCGGCGCCCTGCATGCGGCGTCCACATGCGGCACAGAACAGCAGCCCGCGCAGCGCATATGGCACCGTCGATTCTCTGCTACACACAAGACCCGGACCCCGCCGCGCCTGCATCCGAAGTCGGACAGCCCGCGCCAGCTCGTCAGTGATCAGCGCTTCGTGCGTTCGCCGGTCAGGTGCGATCCAGTCGACCTCGTCACGCCACCGCATGCGAGTCTCGTACCCGGCAGCGACATCGTCGGGGTTGACCAAGACCTCGTATTTCTCCTGCTTGCCCCACACACGAATACCGCGGTACGCCGGGTTGTCGAGGATTGCGCGGATCGCCGAATGGGACCATCCGCGCGGATCACGGTGCCGGTTCCGCTCCGGGTCATATTGGCTTGGTGATGGCACTCCATCGTCGGTGAGCTGCTGTGCGATGAAGCGCAAGCCAGCACCATCGGCGTACATGCGGTAGATCCGCTCGACGACCGAACATGTCGCGGGGTCGGGTTCGAGACGATGGAGCCGCTGCCCAAGACTTGCCTTGGCAGGGTTGGGATGCGGGCCGGCATCGACGAGTCGATACCCGTACGGTGGGCGACCGCCGAGGTATCTGGTTGTGTCCTGCGCGAGTGCCGACATCGCGGTACGGACGCGCATCTGGATTCGTGCGCGTTCTCCCTTGCTCATACCGCCGAAGAGCGTCATCACGAGGTCGTGTGCCTCGGATCCGGGATCAACCGCTCCGCCGACTTCAGGCACCCATAGGCCAACCCCGTAGTGCGTGAGCACCGGGAAAGTGAGCGCAAATTGCGGTCCGTAGAACGCGCGAGCAGGTTCCCCGATCACCACGGCATCGAAGCCACGGTCACGAGAAGTGACATCTGCAAGCAGACGTGAAGCCTCCGGTCTGCGTTTCCAGGGAAGCGAACGGCTTTGACCTATATCGAAGTAGTCGACAGCGAGGACTCCGCCATGCGGAGTGATCAGATCGATGGCACGACGTTTCTGCCAGCTGCGGCTCGCCTCGGGATCTTGAGCGTCCTCGGTACTCACTCGGCCATAGAAAGCGAACCTGAGGCTCATGCCACTTCCCTTCGTGATCCGCGGGTCCGGTCCCGCACAGCCAGTATGACGTTTACCAGCGCGCGGTTGGCCTCGCGCGGAAGCCGATTCCGGTTCGGCAGGTCAATTTGAACACCTCCCTCTGACATGCTCGGTGCATTAATTCGAGCGTCACATTCGGAGCGAGCATGTGGGGTTGGGCATCGTTCAGCCATCGCTTGCCCCTGGTGGATCCCAATGCTGGCTGCGTGTGTGGCGACGGGCTTCCACTAGTCCGATGCGGCGGATGTGAATACGTTGGAGGGCCGCGGAATAGACGAGACTGCGATCGCCGAGGCTGCCGGGGCCGGCACGGTCAAACTCCCACGCCACCAGATCATCGCCACCGGCGAAGTCACAGTCGGGATCGTATTGGTATGCAGTGCTTTTCGAGCTTTCCTGACGCGTCCAAATGGCGCGCTGTTCGCGCAGCACGGTCATGGTAGTCGAATAACGGCGGGATTTGCTGGTGATGTGGCCGCGGAATCCGAGGGTGTGCAACCACCGCCCGATGCCGGACAGTCCTTTGTCCGCGAGATCGCTGATGGTGGTCAGGATGGTCCGCACATGCTCGGACACGTCCAGGTCGGGTATGGCTTCCGTAGATAGGCGGCGTGCGCTGATTCCGAGGGCTGCCAAGGATTTGGTGACATACTTGGCGAGATAGCGCGCCACCAGCCGGCTAGACATGGACCGGCTTGAGCCTGAATTGTGCTCATTTGGCGGCGGATCCACCGATGCGGTTAGCGGTTGGGTGTCGATCTGTGTGCCGAACCGTATCGTCTGCCCACCGCCATCGGCTGTCGGGTCGTTGACGGTGAGTGTGACGGTGCGGATGGCGTACTGGATGACCTTAGCGAGTTCGACTGCACCGATAGGTGATTCCCACCCGGGGCGGTCAAGGTCGTCGTGGGGATCCAGGCGGATCAGTGCGTGGATGTGTGGGATAGCGCGGGCTTGCAGTTCGACGATCTTGATGAAGCTCACTCGCACCGTATCCGGGTCAACTCCGGCGGCTTTCAGGCTTTTGCGTAGGGCGCGCCGCAGGGTGATGGTGAAGCGTCGCCACAGTTCGGGCAGGTGCCACGTGAACAGCACATGCCCGGCATAGTCGTAGCACTCCGGACACAGCGGCTGGCCGACCCGCTCGTCGCCATGATCATGGGACATGCTGCACCACAATTGTTTTCCATGCGGGCAGCGTCGGTAGCCGCCGACCCGGTGCTGGTCGCGGCACACCTGCGCTGCCTTCTCCCGTGACTTCGTGGCGGTGTGGACGGCCCCGAAGCTCGGTGCGGTGAGAGTGACAAACACTTGCGGATGATCGGCCACCGTGGTGGGCATGCCGTGGTGACCGCCAGCGGCACCGGCGTGCACGAGTTGCCAGGTGTCGCGGGCGTAGAGATCCGAGCAGGAGGGGCAGATGTGGGCGCGACGGTTGTTGCAGCGCGTCCATACCACCCGCTGACGCCCGTACTCATCGGCACCGATCAGCTGGATGGGGTGGGCGCAGAATCCGACGGATTCTGCTCGTCGCCACCAGGATTCGTATCCCATCGAGGCGGCGCGCCGCACCATCTGCTCGACCACCCGGGCGGTGTCAGCTGTATCCGGAACACCCGGTAGGACAAGCTGCGCCGATGTCGTGGAGCTATTCACCGCTGCCCTCACTCGCGGTGTGGCCGGTATCGGTGTTGTGTGGCTGGTGGGGCTTGTTCGGTCGCCTCGCGGTTCGGCGGAACCGGCTGGCCAGGGCGGTAATGTCGTGGTCGGTGACGTGAAAGGCCCGCACCCGCTGGGCGTGGGCGGTGCCGTCAACCATCATGTAGCCCACCCCGGGGGTGGTGTCGGGGATGCGGTCGCATTCTGCCCCGGCATCGCGCGCCCCTTGGCCGAGGACCATGGTGGTTTGGGTGGCTTCGGTCAGCCGCAACCCGATCCGCACCGTGAACAGCTGCCGTACCGGCAGGGTGTCTTTGGCCGGGTCTTGGACCGCGGCGACCACGCTGATGCCGACTGCGCGGCCTTGGGAGAGCAGCAGGCCCAGGAGTTGTTCGACTTCGGTGCGGACCTTGCGGTCGGTCACGTATGCGGTCAGTGCGGCGATCTCATCGATCACCGCAACGAACAACGGCTCCGACGTCGTGGGGGTGTGTAGGCGGGTGTGGCCGCGCAGACGATTCGCCCGGGCGTGCATCACCGTGACGAGCTGGCGTAGCAACTCCAGGGTGGTGTCGGTGGCGTCGTGGGTGAACACGGTGAACAGGGGTGCTCCGGCACCGAGTTCCATGCCGCCTTTGGGGTCGATGACACACAACCGGACCAGCCCGGTCTTCACCGCGGGGGCAATGCCGGCGATCAACGACCACAGCACTGAGCCTTTGCCTGCGCCGGTTGCCCCGGCGATCAGCACGTGGTGACCGAGCAGCGGCACCTGCCACCAATGTCGCGTTTCGGTGATCCCGACCCGCACCGACACCAGATCGACCGGGGTGGCCGGGGTTGGCATGGGCAGGGCGATCGGTTCAGCCAGCACGTCTGCGCGCATTAACGTGATGCGCAGTTCGCCGGGCGAGATGGCGGTGATGCTGATGCGGCCGGCGCGCCACGCGGCGGCCAGCGCGTCGGACTGTTTATGCCAATCTGCCACGGACTGGCCGGTGACGATCCGCACCACGAGCACATCGGTGGTTTTACCGATCGTCACCGTGCGCAGGGTGGGAGTGAGAGTGCGTCCGCCGAGGGTGGCGGTCAGGCCGTGCAAGGTGCAGGTCGATTCCCAGGTGCGGGTGTAGCGCGACCACGTGAGCCAGCGCCGCCGTACCGGTTCGGTCACCCAGGCGCGAAATGACCCCGGTTGGAGCCAGGCCCAGCCCGCATACCCGGCACTGCACACGATCGCGCAGATCAGGCCCACGCGTGGGCCGTGGCTGATAGCAAGGACGAGGCTGGCGATGATGGGCACGCTGATCGCCGGGAACAGCACCGCCCACCACAGCACATACCCGGATGCGGTGAACAGCGACATGACCAGTTCTCCGAACCAGTCGTCATCGCCTGATCCACTGTTGGTGGTGTTCTTCTTGTTCGATGTCATGAGAGATGCCCTCCGTGAGCGTGTGGTCAACAGCAATGCCCGGGGTGTCGGGGTGGCGGGGTGCGATGATCTGCTCACCGCACCCCACACCCGCTTGGGGGTTGTTACTTCTGCGGGCGTGTCTGCTCACTCGGCGCAGCACCACTGGCGGTGGCGGCGGTGAGGGCATCAGCACGGAACGCCACCCCGCTGCGATCACCTTGGGCCCACGGGATGGCCACCAGACCAACTACCGAAACAGGCTGCGTGACTGTCACTTTGGGGTCTCCTGCCACAGTGACAATGAGCACTTCGCCGCCGGAGTCATCCAGCGCGAGGACCTGGGTGGCGTACATCGGCATCCCGGTGGCGGTGTCGACTTTCGGGGCGCCGGTTTCGAAGTTCAGCCGTGGCTCAGGAGCGCGGGTGACGATAAAACGAGTCCCAGACGTATCGATTCTCAAACGCATTGTCCTACTGGTCCTTTCGTGAGCTGTTGACGCCGGTCCGGCGCTGGACTCAGTTCACGTGGACATCACGGACGTTGCGAGAGACATATGCCGACATTTCCGACACATCCACGGGCATTTCGGACACGGCCCGGACATACCCACGGACATCACACCGGCACTATCGCCGCCGGGTGGCGGCAGTCGCATGGCAAACTAGACACCACGCGCTGAGGGATGGATACGGACGACACGGGAAGATGTGCGCTGGCACGATGGACGAGCAGGACGGCACCGAGGCCGCCATCACTCCCAACGATCGCCTCGTGCAGCGGCTACACGCCAAAGGTCTGTCCTCGCAGCGGTTCGCCACCGCGGTGGGTGTCGATATCAAGTCGGTGCGACGCTGGCTGGCCGATAGCGACTACAGAATTCGCGAACACAACGCCCACAGAGCCAGCGAGGTGCTCGACTGCACCCCGCATGACCTGTGGCCCAACCAGTACCCACCCTCCACCGCGAGCGCAGTGGCAACAGCGTCTGCGGGTGGGCCGTTCACCGCGACCCTGTATGCCAGCCGCACCCAGCTACCCATCACCATGTGGCAGCAGCATTTCGCCGACGCCACCACCGGCATCGACATCCTCGTCCTGGCGGCCACGTTCCTGTTCGACACCCTCGACGGATTCCTCGACACCCTGCTCGCCGCCGCCGCCCGCGGTGTGACGGTGCGGTTTCTCGTCGGGGACCCCGACACCCCCACCACGATCCTGCGCGGCGAGGAGGAAGGGATCGGCGAGGCCGTCATCGCCCGCTGCCGCACGTCCGTGGAACTGCTCGCCCCTCACGCCGGCACCCCGGGGCTGGACATCCGCACCCACGACACCGCGCTCTACACGTCGATCTTTCGGGTCGATGACGCCATGATCGTCAACTTCCACATCTACGGCTCAGCCGGGCGCAACAACCCTGTGCTGGTTCTGTCACGTCACCACGAGCCACGGCTCTGGGCCACCCTTGAAGACGCTTTCACCCAGGTCTGGGACCATGCCAGACCGCTGACCTCGAAAGGCTGACCCCGATGCGCACCGACTACTACAACGACCCCAACGCCCCGGCGCCCAACAGTGTCGTTCCGTCGGCCTCGGCCATCGTCACCGACGAACACGGTCGCATTCTGCTGATCAAACGCCGCGACAACACCCTGTGGGCGCTACCGGGCGGCGGCCACGACATCGGCGAAACTATCGCCGACACCGCCGTGCGGGAAGTCAAAGAGGAAACCGGGCTTGACGTCAAAGTCACGGGTCTGGTCGGTGTCTACACCAATCCCCGCCACGTGGTCGCGTTCACCGATGGCGAAGTCCGCCAGCAATTCTCGCTCCTGTTCACCACCACGGTGCTCGGCGGCACCCTTGCCATCGACCACGAAAGCACGGACATCGCCTGGACTGCACCCGACGAGATCCCTAACCTGGATATGCATCCGTCGATGAGGCTGCGCATCGAGCACTACCTGCAACACCGCGACGGCCCCTACCTCGGCTAACCGGCTGGGTTTATAGCCAGTCGCGTACTCGCCGGACGGCCGCCAACAATTCGTCGCGGCCCGCGTCGACCGCCCGGTGCACCGGGTCCTCGGATCCATAACGCGACAGCACGTCGCGTAACCGATCGCGCGGTGATATCGGCGCCCCGTCAGGTCCGGTCGTCAGATCGCAAAAAGTCAGCACATCAAGGAAATCGCTGGGCGGATCACTGAACGCGGATAAGCCTGACAAGCCCCGCTCGGCAGCCTCCGCGTGCGCTCCGGTATGAAAGGCCACCAAGGA
This sequence comes from Mycolicibacillus parakoreensis, assembly GCF_022370835.2. The sequence goes on along the minus strand of NZ_CP092365.1, from coordinate 1,572,001 downwards.
GGCGGCCAGCTCCCCGAAGCCGGCCGCTCGCACGTACTCCGCTCCATCGAGCGGATGAAACCCGGTCCGGCGCAACGACGATGCGTAACCGATATCGTGCAGCCACGCCGCTGCGACCAGACAGTCCGCTGTCTGGGGATCGAAACGCCGACTCAACCGCTCGGCAGTCGCCGCGACGCCCCGGACATGCGCCAACCGCCGCGGCTGCTCAGCCAGCCGCGTCTCGGTCTCGCGCCGTGCACGCTGCGTCAGAACCCCGCTCACAGCCGCCAGCTTACGAGCCACAGCACCATGACGCAGCCCCCTCGCAGCTTATGACGTAGATCCTGGAGGCCAGGATCTGCGAGGAACGGCGGCTACCTGCAGGCTTCGCTACGCTCGCTCTGCTCCCGTACGCTGGCGCTCCCGTCCGCGCCGCTCCCTGCGCTTCGCCCTCCGTCCGCCGCCACGCACACATGCACCCACGACCGGCGCCGGAACTAAGTCGCAGGCCACCACAGCTCTGGCATCACGACGAAGCGCAGCTGCCCTCGCTCCTCGCCGCATCGAGACGCCGCGAGCGGCAGGCTGGACCAACAGCCGCCTGACCGTCGTTGACCTGCGATGTGAGAACTTTCTTTACTGGTATCAAGAACTAGAGTCCGATACGTTTGGCAATGATCTCATTCATGATTTCGTTGGTGCCGCCGCCTATTCCGAGAATCCGGCAGTCTCGGTAGTGTCTCTCGATCTCAGACTCACGCATGTAGCCCATCCCACCAAAGATCTGAACCGCCTCATTGACCACGTAGTCGCACGCATACACAGCGGTGTTCTTGGCCATCGACACCTCGGCAACGACATCCTCCCCCGCTAGCCACCTCTGCATGACCGCACGGGTATAGGTGCACGCCACGTCGACCTGTCGAGCCATCTCCGCGAGCTTATGGCGAATGACCTGGCGCCCCGTCAAGGGTCTACCGAACGTTTCACGCTCCCGCGCCCAACTCTTGGCGAGATCGAGAGCCCGACCCGCCGTCGCGTACGCCTGGACGGCGATGCCGAGCCGTTCAGCCTGAAATTGCTGCATGATCTGCAAAAACCCGCTGTTTGCTGCCCCCACCAGGTTCTCAGCCGGTACGCGAACGTCGACGAAAGACAACTCGGCGGTGTCGCTACATCGCCATCCCATCTTGTCCAACCGGCGGGACACTTCGAATCCAGGCGAATTCTTGTCGATCACGAGCAATGAAACTCCACCGTAACCCGGTCCGCCGGTGCGTACCGCCGTAGTAACGAAGTCCGCCCGAACTCCGCTGGTGATGAACGTCTTTGCTCCGTTGACCACGTAGGTGTCGCCGTCGCGCACTGCGCGTGTGCGCAAATTCGCGACATCTGAACCTGCCCCAGGCTCGGTAACGCCCAGCGAGCCGATCATCTTTCCTGCGAGCGTCGGACGGACATATCGTTCAATCAGGGCGTCGGAGCCATTGGCGGCAATGTGGGGAAGGGCAATGCCATGGGTGAACAAGGCGGCGCAGACGCCAGTGGACCCGCCTGCGGCCAGGATGGCCTCAGTGACCAGTGCAGAGTCAATCGCATTGCCGCCGCTGCCGCCGACTTCTTCCGGGAACCCGATTCCGAGAAGCCCCACCTCGGCAGCATTGAGATGCAGGTCGCGCGGAATCTCACCCACGTGCTCCCATTCCGCTAGCTTCGGCGCGATTTCACGTTCCACGAAAGACCGCGCCATTTGGCTCAGCGCTCGTCGCTCCGGCGTGGTCCACACCTCCGGGGCGATAGCGAAACGAGCAGCCCCATCCCCGCTTGCCGTGGTCGTGCCAGCGTCCGTCATCTCAGCCTCCAGAGAATTTGATAAATGATCTATGAGGTGTCTGATGCTTGCCGTCCTCACGACGGGAAAGAAGGACGCGACGCCAACCACCCAAGCGGCCCGGCCGCATGATCTGCAGCGACGCAAGGACATGAAGACCAGCAGTGGGCATGATGCTCTTCAGAACCGGACCAGCCCTCGGATGTTTTTTCCTGAACGCATATCCTCGTAGCCCTCATTGATTTGGTCGAGGGAGTATTCGCGGGTGACCAATTCATCGAGCTTCAACAACCCAGCGGAGTACAGCTCGACCAGTCGCGGAATATCGTGCGGCGCATTGGATGAGCCATACAAAGCGCCACGAATCTGCTTCTCGTAAAGCGTCATTTCAAGCAGTGATCCTGAGATCGATGAGTCGTCGGGGTGCCCGATGGCCGTGACCACGACGCGCCCGCGCTTTCCGACCAAGGCCAGCGCTTCCGCGGTGTAGGAGGCCTCAGCCACATCGGTGGTGAGGATGCAGACATCAGCCAGCTTGCCCAGCGTCATATCGCTGACCAGCGACCAAGCTTCATCCATCGAGGCCGCGGTGTGCGTCGCACCGAACCCGCTCGCTTGCTCTCGCTTGAACTTCACCGGATCGACCGCCACAATCGCCAGCGCTCCCGCGATTCGCGCGCCCTGAATCGCATTCATTCCGATTCCGCCCGCTCCCACTACCACGACGGTGTCCCCGGCGCGCACCTCCCCAGTCCGCACCGCAGATCCGTAACCGGTCGTGACGCCGCAACCGATCAAGGCTGCCCGATCCAGGGGGATTCCGCCGTCAATCTTGACCACGGACGCCTGCGGCACCACTGTGTACTCGGAAAACGTCCCGAGCAAACACATCTGCCCGACGTCCTCGCCTCGTGCGTGAAAGCGATAGGTGCCGTCGATCTGCGGTCCCATCATGAGCGCCGCTCCCAACTCACAGAGATTGCCCATGCCGCGCGCGCAGTACGAGCAGCGCCCACACGAGGGAAGGAAGGTCAAGATGACAGAATCACCTTCGGACAGTTCCTCAACCCCTTCGCCGCACTCCACGACTGTGCCAGCACCCTCATGACCCCCCACTACCGGCAATGGGATCGGGAGGTCGCCGGTCACCAGATGTTCGTCGGAATGGCACAAGCCGGTGGCCGCCAGCCGCACGAGGACCTCCCCGGGACCTGGCGGATCCAAATCGACTTCTTCGACCTCCCACTTCTGCTCCAAGCCCCACAAAACAGCCGCACGTGTCTTCATGTTGAAGTCCCTTCTATCGAATTACGCTTCTCGAGTAGTTATCCCGACCGCGCACGGTGGTCGCGCGAACTGTCCTGGATGATCTCCGGGCACATCGCCCAGAGGCCCGCGCCGCTCACCCGTGCCCGGGCGCGGTACCGCACCGACATCACACATTGAGCAGGTCGTGACGCTTGTCGGCCTCAAGGATTGCCCGGTATTCCGGAAAGAGGTTCTTTGCCTGCGGTATGAGCTTGATCAGTTTGGTGACAGGACCTTTCGCTCGTACAGTTCCTTTCGCCATCGCCATGGTCAAGTTCACCTTCCCCAACCAGAACCTGTTGCCGGTATCCGCGGACATGAACAATTCGACATTCGGTGTAACGCCACTGTCCGCGCCGGTCTCTACGACCTTCTCCGGCATATCCACGGTTAGTACCGCATCCGGATCGGTGTAGTGGATCCGTAACACCACCCCGGACCCGGCAAGTCTGTTCGCAAGGTCTTCGTTCTCCAAACCTCGTCGAAAGATGCCGGCGAGGTAGCGGTAAACCTCTTCCGCATCAGCGAAGACAGCCATCGTGATTCTCCCTTCTTATGACACAATTCAAAGCGCTCAAATAAATCTGCTGGGTCGCAACCAGTTCGGCTTGCTCCGAAGCAATCAGAACTCATAGGAGTAGATCTCCTGCCTCCCTCAGCGCCTCCGCGAGTCGACGTTCGGCTGTCGGCAATTGCGCAGCCACGGACGCGGCGCCGCTCGCTCTTCGGTGCGGATCTGCACCGCGGTCATAAGCGGCGTGCGCAACCGCGGTCCACAACTCAGATGCGGTCTTTGCAGCCTCCGCTGCTTTAAACGCAGGTTCGAAACTCAACTCTTCAGCGACGCGCCGACATCCACGTGCTTGCAGATCTCGGAACAGACCGCCTCCGGTTCCGGCTTTTTCGATGAAGGCGCTCAGCGCAAACAAGGCTCCGTCGAGGGTGTCGTCGTCAAAGATCTTCGGCCACCGCTTGAGATCCTCCACAAAAGTCGATACCCCTGGTAGCCCACGCACCTGAATTTCACAATCGGAGTCCTCGGTGATCGGCGCGCTCACACACGAACCCTGCATCGCGTCCGCGGACCTACGGAAGGCCGACCGGGCAGCATTGCCGAGATCTGGTGCCGCGCCGGGCCACTCGACTACGTAGGTGGTGTGCCGCGTGGGGACGGGAAATCCCGTCGATGCCCGCGCCTTCCGTAGATTCTCGTAAGGCACGGCTTGAGGTGTATCGCGATCGTTATCGACCACGAAGGCGAGTTCCTCGTCGTCGTCGTACCCTACGATCACGACATCGTGCCGGCTCATACTCAGACGCGTTCTCAGATAGGGCAATTCGGCGATGTCAGTCCACACCATGACCGGCGTACCGGCATCGATCTGTTCGGTCACCCATTTCCACCCGAGATCGGGGTCGTCTGTCGAACGACACTCGAAGCGCGCGCCCAACCGGGTCAAGTATTCGTCTTCGAGGTCCGCGCTGCGTCCAACGAGGTAGATCGGTGGACGTAGGTGGGCCGAGCGAACATACGAGAAGTCGAGGGCCCCGCCGAGAGCAAACACGATGCCTTCGTCCGGGGTGTCATCACCCCAACGGATCCCGGCCCATTCGGTCAAATCCCGAAGAGCCCCCGATCCGCAGTGGCCGCCCATGTCGTGGCGATACGGCACCACCATCGATGCCATCAGTCCTCCTCCTCTAGATGACTAACGTGCGGGCGGCAACTCCTCTGAGTCATAGGGAACGCGAGATGATTTCCTTCATCACCTCGTTCGTGCCGGCATAGATTTTTTGCACGCGCTGATCCACCCACAACCTCGAGATGGGGTACTCGGTCATGTAGCCATATCCGCCGTGAAGCTGCATACAGTCATCGAGTACCTTCATCGCTCGCTCAGTGGTCCACCACTTCGCCATGGCGACGGTCTGCACGTCGAGTTGACCCGCAAGGTGCAGGTCGATGCAGTAGTCGAGGAACACTCGTGCGATGCGCGTTTCTGTCGCGGCTTCAGCCAGCGTGAACTTAGTGTTCTGAAAGCCAAAGACAGGCCGACCGAACGCCTCCCGCTCACGGGTGTACTTGAGCGTCTGCTCCAGGGCAAGTTCCATCGCTGCGACAGCCCCCACCGCGACGATGAGTCGCTCTTGTGGCAGCTGCGTCATCAGCTGAATGAAGCCCTGTCCCTCAGACTGGCCCAGTAGATGCGAGCGCGGAACTCTCACTTCATCGAAGAACAACTCGGAGGTGTCCTGGCCGCGCTGGCCGATTTTGTCGAGAACCTTGCCGCGCCGGAATCCCGCCCGGTCAGCCTCGACAACGATCAAAGAGATGCCCGCAGCGCCCTGGCTCGGATCTGTCTTGGCAACAACGATGATGAGGTCGGCCTGTTGGCCGTTGGTGATGAAAGTCTTGGAGCCGGTGATCACGTACTCGTCACCGTCCAGGAGGGCTTTTGTCTTGACGCTCTGCAGATCGGACCCGGTCCCCGGTTCTGTCATGGCGATCGCCCCGATCATTTCACCGGACGCCATCTTGGGAAGCCACTGCGCGCGCAGCTCTTCAGTCGCGTACTGCAGGATGTAGTGGGCGACGATTCCGCTGTGCAGTCCCGCGCCCCATGAGCTGTCACCTATGCGGGCCTGCTCTTCAAGCACGACCGCTTCGTGCGCGAAAGTGCCACCGCCTCCGCCGTATTCCTCAGGTATAGACATGCAGAGCAGGCCCAGCTCGCCTGCTCGGTTCCACAGTTCTCGGTCGACGTGGTGCTGGTCTGCAAAGCGGTTCGCATGCGGCGCCAATTCGGCCGAGAAGAACTTCGCAGCGAGGTCACGAAGCTCGAGTAATTCGGCATTCATCCAGGGAGAGATTGGTGAGGACATGATTACCTTCCGACAGTTGGAATTTCAGGGATTTGACGTTATGACGTTTCGATTTCGATGAGGTATTCGCCGGCAGAGTGGCGCGCACGGATGGCCTTTTTGTCGTACTTTCCGACGCTCGTTCTCGGAATATCGGACACGAAGCTCCATCGCTCGGGAATCCACCATTTGGCGACTTTGTCCGCAAGGAACGATCGGAGTTGGTCAATGTCAACATCGGTTCCGGGGTGGACGACGACAAGCGCCAACGGCCTTTCCTGCCATTTATCGTCCGCGACGCCGACTACCGCCGCTTCGTACACGGCAGGGTGGCCGATCAGCGTGTTTTCCAGCTCCACCGAGGAGATCCATTCGCCACCTGACTTGATGACGTCTTTCGAGCGGTCGGTCAGTGTCAGATAGCCCTCGGCCTCGATCTTGCCCACATCACCGGTACGCAGCCATCCTTCGTCGAACTTCTCCGTATCGTTGTCTCCGAAATAGGACCCGGTGATCCAGGGACCGCGCGCCTGGATCTCCCCAACTGATTGCCCGTCCCACGGCACGTCTTTCCCGTCGTCGTCCCGCAACCGGATTTCGACACCGCAGATCGGCCGGCCCTGGGATGCGCGCAGCTCCCAGCGCCGCGTCGCGTCGGCTCTGTGAGGCGGACGTGCAACGGTCGCCAACGGAGAGGTTTCGGTCATACCCCAGGCCTGCACAATGGGCACGTCGTACTTCTCTTCGAATGCCCGCATCAACGAAAGCGGAACAGCAGACCCCCCGCACGCGACCAGCCGTAACGAAGAAATGTCCCGCTCAGGGTGCGAATCCAGATATCGGTCGACATCGTTCCAGATCGTCGGCACTGCACCGGCCAAGGTCGGTCTGGTGTCTTCGATGATCGACACCAACGGTTCGGCTTGGAGATACCGGTCAGGCAGTACCAGATCCGCACCGGACATCAACGCTGCGTAAATAAGCCCCCACGCATTGGCGTGAAACATTGGGACGATGGCCAGCAGACGGTCGGCCTCGCTGACTGACAAAGCGTTAGCTGTGCAGGCGGTCAGGGAGTGAAGGTACGTCGAACGGTGGCTGTAGACGACGCCTTTGGGATCTCCGGTGGTACCGCTCGTATAACACATGGCCGCGGCGGACAGCTCGTCGAGCTCAGGCCAGTCGAATGATTCTTCTTGGCCGGCAAGCACTTCCTCGTAACGCAGAACGGTCTTCCCGCATCCCTGTAGCGGGGCAAGGTCGCCCTCTCCGGTGACGATGACGGTGTGCACCGACGCCATCGCTGGGAGCGCGCGCGCCAACAACGGGGCAACCGAAGCGTCGACTAGGACGATCTGATCGCTCGCGTGGTTGGCGATGTACGCCAGTTGCTCTGGGGCCAAACGAATGTTGAGCGTGTGCAGGACCGCGCCCATGGAGGGAATCGCACAGTAGGCCTCCAGATGTTCCTGGTTGCTCCACTGGAAGGTGGCCACGCGTTGGTCTGCCGTGACGCCAAGACTGCGCAGCGCATTGGCAAGGCGAGCCACTCGCGCCAGCACAATGCGGTAAGGCGTTCTCCGATATCCATTTCCGGTCGGAGTGACGACCTCGCTGTCACCGTGTATGGCTGCCGCATGCTGGACGATCGCCGACACCGTGAGCGGAACATTTTGCATTGTGCTTTGCATCGTGTAGTGCCCTTTCAGGCGAAGAGGTCGGGACGGCTGTTCGGCTGATCGATGAATGTGCCGTAATGCGTTCTCAGTGCTTGCAGGATGTCTGCTAGGGGTAGATCGTCGTAGGCTCCCCGGTCGCGCAGATACTCCATGTGCTGGGTGCCGTCAGCGGTGAAACCATGGAGTAGCGCGTCGCTACGGCCGTCGAACTCGATCGGCGAGACACCGAAGCGTGCGCACAGCTCGCGATTGAACGCCGGGGTGGCCTTTACCCACGCACCGTTGAGGAACATGAGACTGTAGCCGTGGTAGACGAAAACGTCGCTACCACCCATCCGCTCGCGCAATGCCTTGGTCTGGAGGTGGTTTCGGACGTCGGCGAACCCCAGCCGCGCCGGGATTCCCGCCGCTCGGCACGCTGCAGTCAAGAGCACGGCCTTCGGGACGCAGTAGGCCCGTTCTGCGGTCGCGACGGTGCTGGCGCGATACGCGTGCGGGTTGTCGGTCACCGTGTAGGGGTCGTACCAAATGGAGTCACGGACCGCGGTGAAGATGGCGATGGCCTTCTCGGTGTCGCCGCAGGCATCACGGATCGTCGATGACACGAAGTCACGTACCGAATCTTGTTGCCAGTCAAGAAACTCCGTGGGTTCGAGGTAGGGCCTGTGGTCGACGGTCATCGGCGCTTCAACTGCAACGGAAGTCCGTCCACCGGAATGGGCAGGGAGGTGTTGTCCCATCGGACGTGATAGTTCTCCGGCACCGTCCAGGTGAGCGAACGCAGCATCCTGTGCAGGATTGCTTTGACCTCGAGCGTCCCGAATTGCATGCCGATGCACTTGTGCGCTCCACCTCCGAACGGAACCCAGGCGAATCGGTGGTGTTGGTCTTCGCGCCGAGGCTCGTCGAAACGTGAGGGATCGAACCGCCCCGGATCACTCCAGATCGTTCGATCGAAGTGATTTACGGCAGGCGTTATAGCGCATAACGTGTTCGAGGGGATGTGATATCCATCGATGGCGACATCTCGAACCGTCTTGCGCATCACCAGCGGAACAGGTGCAAGCAGTCTGAGCGCTTCCTTGATCACGAGGTCGATGACCGTCATCTTCTCCAGGGCCTCGATGTCCGGCAACCCGTCACCGATGGCCGCGGCTTCCGCAGCCGCAGCCTCCTGCCACTGCGGATACTTGGCAAGGAAATAGGTGACCGCTGTGGTGGTGATCGTCGAGGTGTCGTGGGCCGCCATCATCAAGAAGATCATGTGATTCACCACATCCTCGTCGGAAAACCGCTCCCCGTCTTCGGTCGTGGCTTGACAGAGAGCAGCGAACAGATCCTCCGTTTCACCGGCTCGCGCGGCCGGCAGATGCCGGAAGAAGTAGTCCTCCAAAACGCGCCGCCCTTGCACACCAGCGCGGAATCTGGTTCCCGGAAGCGGAGCACGCACAAGGGAACTCGCCGCCCGGACCGTAGCGACGAACGCCTTGTTGACAGCATCGCTCTCGTCCTTGCCGCGGCCGCCCATGAAGACGTCGGTAGCGATGTCGAGGGTGAGTTCCTTCAACAGTGGGTAGATTCGAACCGACGGGCCCACCGGCCACGCAGGCACTGCCGAGCGAACGCATGGCGTTACCTGTTCGACGTATCCGGTCAGGCGCGGACGCGTAAACGCCTCCTGCATGATGCGCCGGTGCATCAAGTGCTCGTCGAAGCTCATGAGCATCAAACCGCGATGGAAGAAGGCGTCGATCAGGAAGGACCAGCCATCCTGAGAGAATGCCTTCGCTTCGCTCGTGAACGCCTCTCGAGTGGCGTCAGGGCCGGCGATGACCACCATCTTGGTGCCGAACGCGCCCATCCACGACACCGAACCCAGACGGTCGTAGCGCTCTCGACTGAAATCCGAGCCGAATCGGATGTAGTCGAGCGTGTGACCTACGAAGGGCAGTCCGGCATCCCCCCGGACGGCTTTCAATCCACTGCCCGCGGGTGCCGGTGCCAGTTCACGAACCGGCCAGTCCCGGCTCCATCGACGCCATCTGTCGTCGACGGCGTGAGGCGCGGGGACCATGATCACAGAGGACAACCGCTCCTTCACGTGGTGCGCAGGTGCGAGAAGGTGATTCGTCATGGTTCCTCCTGGACGCTGGGCCGCTTTGACGGCGTCCACCAGTCTTTACAAAGATGCCATTGATGTCAATATCTAGACATTATTGGCCTAGCGGTTAAGTGCGCGTCTCGTGCCCTTAGTCGGCCAGGCTCGGTTCTGCAGGGTCTCCGACCTTTAGACGCCCGACGTTTCTCAAGACGTAATCGCCGCTGTGCGGCTTCCGGGTAAGGAGTCGATAAACCAAGGTAGGCCCCGGCCAGTTCGTCGGGATTTCCCCGCTCGAGGTTCGATACCAGCTCGCACACAGCGCCCACACCGACCTCCGTAGTCGCCTTCTCAAGCGCGTGTTGTAGCGTTGCGCGCTCTCCGCCCTGACATCGATCGCATGACCCGGATGAGCAGCCACGGCTTTGATGAGCGTTGCGATGTGACGGACTTGTGACTCGATCATGTAGAGGATCGACCCCGAGCCCACATTCGTGTTGGGACCATAAAGCAGGAACAGGTTCGGGAACATGGGGACAGTGATGCCCAGATATGCGTACGCCTGGGTCTTCCAACCCTCGGCCAAGGAGACTCCGCGAGAGCCGCGCACGGACATCGGGGCGAGAAAATCGGTGGCGCGAAACCCGGTTCCGTAGATCACGACATCTGCAGGACGAAACTTTCCATCCACGGTCTTGACACCGTTGTCGCAGAGCTCTGCGATAGCCTTCGGCACCAACGACACGCGATCACTCGCGATTGCTGGATAGTAATCATTCGAGAACAGCACTCGCTTGCACCCTGGCGCGTCCGAAGGCATCAATTGCTCGCGCAAAGATGGGCTAGCAACCTGCCGATGTAGGTGGCGGCGCGCGATCGCACCGAGGACGCGTGAGAGGGGCTTCGCGTCGACTAGCGTCACAGCGAGCAACTCGAAAATTAGCCATACCGCGAAACGCTCGAGGCGCAGCGCCATCGGCAATAACTCGCTCACCCTGTCGTGAAGGACTCCATACCTGCTGTCCCACTTCGGCAAGATCCACGGAGCCGTGCGCTGATATAGCGTGACATGCTCCGCCTCCTGGGCGATGTGTGGCACGAATTGGATGGCACTAGCTCCTGTGCCGATGACGGCTACTTGCTTGCCGCGAAGCGAAACCGATCGGTCCCAACGCGCCGAATGAAAGCGCGGCCCCTGGAAGGTGTCTGCGTCGGCAATAACGGGTACGTGGGGCAAGGAGAGCTGACCCACGGCCGAGACGACGACATCGCAGGTTATTGTCTCGTTCGAGTTCGTAACCAGGGTCCAACGCCCTGGCTGGTCATCGAAGGTCATTGCGACAACTTCGGTCTGGGTACGCAGATGCGCGGCCAGTCCGCCACTCTCCACGAGTTGTTGGAGGTACTTGAGTATCTCGGGCTGCTCGGCATATCGCCGTGACCAACGAGGATTGGGCTTGTACGAGAGTGAGTACAACGCTGACGGCACGTCGCAGGCCGCTCCCGGATAGGTGTTGTCACGCCAAACACCCCCGATGTCTGCAGCCTTTTCCAGGATCGTGAAGTTCGTGAACCCGTCCTTCTTCAGCCGGTGGGCCATCGCAACCCCGGCGAAGCCGGCCCCGATGATCACGATCGACGGATCGTACGCGCGACAGGCCGTCGCGAAGTTGCTGCTCATGAGGCAGAGACGACTGACTTCACGCTGCGGCGGTCGAGGTGGTGTAGGTGTAGGAGCATTGCCTGTTCGGACACTTTCACCTGACTTCCGAGGCTTCAAGGAAGCGTCCCGCTCGATGAATCGCGTCTCGGGCTTCGGGAAGAATCCGGAACATAGCCTGGAATACATGGATCTGTCCCCGGTATACCTGGATGTCGACGTGGGATCCAGCTGATTGAAGTCGCTCGGCGAGACGGCGCGAGTCATCGATCAACATTTCTCTCCCGCCCACCTGAATGAGGATCGGCGGCATCGAGGTGAGGTCCGCGTCAAGCACGCTGAGGCGCGGATCTCCGCGATCTGCGCCACCTACGTAGAGGTCAAGAGCGCGCGCCGCTGATTGAGCGGAGGCAAAAGGATCCCGGCGGCGAAGTTCACGCGCTCTGGCAAGTTCGCACCTGAGATCCAGGACGGGAGACATCAGCAGCATCGCATCAGGGAGCGGCAATCCAACTGCACGAGCGCCCAAGGCCGTGGCCATCGTGAGCTGACCGCCCGCTGAATCGCCGGCAACCGCGACGGTGCGCTGACAAGAACCCGGGGACCCTCCGCTGGTAAGCCAGCGATACGCATTCAGCGCATCGTCCGCGGCTGCGGGATAGGGATACCGCGGGGCAAGACGATACTTCACTGCGAAGATGGGGCGCCCGCTCGCCGAGGCGAGTTCACCAAGAAGACCGCGGTGCGTCTCCGGCGAGCACATAGAATAGGCGCCGCCGTGGATGTACAGCAAAGGGTTGGCATGCGGATTAATGGCAGGCGTGGTGATCCAGTCCCCACGAACCGGGCCTCCGGCGAATACAGTGTCAACCTTGCGCACTGTGACGCCGCGCCGAGGCCGTGAGGCTACGAGCGCTGTTCGAAGCACGCGATCCATCACCGCAAGTCCGTAGGCGTTTGATGGCATCAGCTGCGCCAGTGGCCGCAGCGTGGTTCGCGAGGACATCGCGACGAGATGACTGGCAAGACTGGGCTGCCAGTCAGGGGCATCCATTCTGGTCACCGGGGACACACCTCTTCGGGCCGATTCTCGAATCGGTAGTCCGAGAGGCGAAAGGTGCGGCTCCGCCAATAGGTCTCCAGAGTCGTTGATGGACGGAGTGGAACGTCACCGTGCCTGTCGAAGTAGTAGCTGTTGGCACTGGAACAGCTCGGCTGCCAGAAAACCTGTCTGTGACGCCGCCTTAGCACTTCGGCGAAATAACGGTCGTTCGCCTCCTTCTTGACCTCCACCCAGTTAGCACCCAGCGCCCGCGCGCGACGAAGACACCGGACGATGTGCCGACTCTGCGCCTCGATGAGCGTGAAGTACGAGGAACCGTTGTAGCCGTACGGGCCGAAGATGTTGAAATGATTCGGAAATCCCGGGACGCTCACCCCTTCGAAGGCCTGCAGTCGATGCTCGCCCCACCATGTAGCCTGCTCCAGCCCGCCGCGTCCCTTCAATACGTAAGTAGGCATGTTGCCCGACTCCATCACTTTGAAGCCGGTGGCCAGGATCAAGACGTCAATGGGATGAGCTTTGCCGTCTCGAGTATGGACGGATGCATGGTCGATATGGGTTATGCCGCTCGTCTCGAGCGAAACGTTGGACCGGTTGTAGGTTGCGAGATAGGAATTGTGGAAGCTGGGTCGTTTACAGCCCAACGAGTAGCGCGGAATGAGTTGTTCTCTCGTCGTCGGGTCGTGGACCTCACGCCGCATGTACCGCTTTGCGGCGCTCTCCATGACATCGGCGAACGGTATCACCGTATGAAAGTGAGCGGCGATTGGGAAAGTGATTTCCACGAACGCCTGGCTGGCGGTCCGGGTCGCCAATTGTGCCCCCGGCAGGAAATGTAGAAGCCTTCCACCCCACGTCGGTATGGGGAAGTCTGGCTTCGGCAGACAATAAATTGGAGTTCGCTGAAATACCGTCAGACTCTCTGCTTTCTTTGCGACTTCGGGTATCAGTTGCACCGCCGATGCACCGGTACCGATTACTGCAACCCTCTTCCCGCTGAGATCTTTGGCATTGTCCCATCTAGCCGTGTGGAGCGTAACGCCGGCGAAATCTCGCACCCCCTTGATTTCAGGCCACTTTGGCCGACTGAGAACGCCGGAGCAATTTATCACGAAGCGTGCCGTGAACTCCTCACCATTGGCACTGGTCAAATGCCACCGTGTTGCGTTCTCGTCGAAACAAGCCTCGGTAATGGTTGTGTTGAAACGAATATGGTCCCAGAGCCGATACTTTTCAACACATCGCTCGGCATAGGCTTTGAGCTCATTGCCGTGGGCGTACGTGCGCGACCAAGAGGGCCGCATTTCGTATGAGAATTGATAACTGAACGACGGTATATCGACAGCGATACCCGGGTAGGTGTTCCAGTGCCACGTACCACCTACGCCATCGGCGTCATCAACCATCAAGAAGTCGGTAAATCCCGCCTTCATCAAGCTAATGCCAGACCCGATGCCGGAAAATCCAGCTCCTATGATAATTATCTCGTAATTACGGTCGGACTTGCGATCCATTCCTGTATTTCACCGTTCTGACGGTCAGCCTTGCAAACTTGTATTCAGAGTGATTGCGTCAGCTCGACGTGTGTATCGTCGCGCCGGGTTATCACGTAATCATGAGGATCCAAGCGGGATAGTTCTCTCATAAACTGGGTCGCGAAACCTGGGTACATCGTGCCGTTGTAGCCGTCCTCGGTCAAATACCAACTGCTGCACCCCGAATTCCAAGTCGTTCGTCGAAGGCGGCGCTGAATTTCGGAGTGATAGCGGTCCTGACGATCCTCCCTCACATCCAAAGTGCCGATGTCATTTTGCTGAAGGAGCTTGATCGCCTTGACTATATAGTCAATTGCAGCCTCCATATATACGAGCGCCGAGTTGTGGCCTGGCCCCGAATTCGGTCCGAAAGTGAAGAATAAGTTCGGATACCCGGCCACGCTCACGCTCTTGAAGGCAAATGTCCCCTGAGACCATTCATCGCCGAGCTTCCGACCGCCGAGGCCGCTAATCGGGAACGGGGTGCCACGTTTGGCCACATCGAAGCCAGTGGCAAATACGATACAGTCCACTTCGTGCTCGACACCGTCGGCGGTCCGAACACCGTTGGGTGACAATGTGGCGATCGGCCAGCTGATCAGCTTGCAGTTATCCGCCTGTAGCGCAGGGTAATAATCACTGGTCATGAGCATGCGCTTGCATCCAGGCCTGAAATGGGGCGTCAACTGACGTCTCAACCAGGAGTCTTTCACCTGCCGACGGAGATGAGCCTTGGCCGCCAGCTGTATCGCGGACGTCGCGGCGGTGTTCCAGACCATACCCACTGCCATCACTTCGTGGGCCCAAAACCACGCGTCGCGGAGCGCTTGTTCGCTCACCGGCAGGTGTGTGAAGGTCGAACGCGCCCAGGCCGGATGCCTGAAGTTCACCCTGGGCAACACCCAGCCGGGCGTTCTCTGGAAGACTTTGACCGAGGCAGCCGACTTTACGAGCTCGGGAATGATCTGAACCGCGCTCGCGCCTGTCCCGATGACTGCAACCCTCTTACCGCCGAGATCGTAGCCATGGTCCCATCGAGCGCTGTGGATCTTTTTTCCACCGTACGAGTCAATACCCCGAATATCGGGAAAGCTGGCGTTGGCAAGTGGTCCACTGGCCATCACAACTGACCGGGTGTGATACCGCTTTCCATCTGCCGTGTCGGCCATCCAGATGCCGGCACTCTCATCGAATTCCAAGGCAGTCACGTCGGTATCAAACTGGATGAACCGGGCAAGATCGTACTTGGCGACCATATCGTCGATATATTCGAGGATCTCAGCGCTCCCCGAGTAGGTACGAGTCCAGCCCGGATTCGGCTCGAACGAGTAGGAGTAGAGAAGCGAGGGAATATCGCAGGCCGCACCGGGATAAGTATTGTCTCGCCAGGTGCCTCCGACGCGATCTGACCGTTCCAGGATGACCAAGTCATCCGTGCCCTCTTGAAGCAGTCTGATCGCCGCACCGATACCTGCGAACCCGGCGCCGACGATCAACGTCGTCGTGGTGCCTGTCATTTGGCAACCGGTTCGTAGGTCAGTTCGTCCGTCCAGGATGGCGGCCGACCGAAAATCTGAACAGGGAAAACATCGATCGCATTGCCAAGGCGCTGAGACACGAAGTGCAGAGGCTGGGACCGCTTGATGGACGACGACATGTGCGCCTTCAAGATGTGATAGCCGGGCACCCTCCGCGTATGCTCACTGCGATCGCCGACATTGGCATACCGCGTCACTGCGTTGTATAACTTCTCCTCGGACAGACCCATAGCGTTGAGATTCATCAACATGCGCGTCAGGAGCGGGATATACAGCAAAGCGCCGGTGAGAATTCGCGGGTCGACAAGAGCACCCGCAGTTTGAATGGCGTGGATTCGCATCGGGCTGGCGCCCAGGTCATTCAAGACCTGGAAGCCAACCGCGAGATGCCTTGATTCGTCGCTGTTGACCTTGTTGAACACCTCCCCGCACACAGGGTCGTCAACCTCATCGAGGAGAAACTTCAGCAGCGCTCCATCGAGCGCAGTCTCCAGTGCCGGAATCGCGGCCCCGATGACGGTCAGGGGCAGGGCTTCCGCATAACGGTCCAGCCATTCGATGACCAGCCGAATATTCTTGTTCGGGACCGGTTTCTCGCCTTCCTCGAGCATGCCCCAGCGACGCATCAAGGCAAGTTCGGCATTGGCGTGACGCTGCTCCTCGGCGTGAAAGTAACGGTAAATGTCTCCGAGCGCTTCGAATGGCGCCTTTGGAGCCATCGCGGCGAAGGCACGTGCTCCAACATGCTCAATCCACACCACGTCGGACATGAATTGCTTGAGTTTGGGACGCTGTTCATCGGTGATCAGTTCCGCGCCAGGGGCGTTCCAATCGATATCGGCAAGAGCCCATTGCTTGTTTTTGATTGTCTCGAGCATGTCACTGTATGCGAAAGCCATTTTCCCTGCTCCTCTACTCGGCTGAATCGTTCCATGAGGCCATGCGCTCCACGAGGCCCAGCGTGCGAGTAAAGGGGCCGGGTAGGGCTCTCTTGAGTTGCCACAAGACTTTGGCATCGAGTTGGGGTACTACATAAATTTGTCCGCGATCGTGCGCGTTCAACGTCGTTCGAGCAACGTGCTGTGGCGAAATGCCGGTCCATTTCATCAGGTTGGCCGCGAGTCTTGCAGCCGCCTCGTCGATTTGAGGATTGTTGACGATGTTCGTCTTCACGAAGGTGGGGCAAAGCACTGTGACGTTGATGTCAGTACCGCTCAGTTCGGCCGCCAATGTCTCCGACAGAGCGAGCACCCCGGCCTTGCTCACGTTGTAAGCCGCCATCCGAGGGGCCGAGCCAAAGCTCGCTGCCGACGCCACATTGATGACTCCGCCATGCCCATTGCTGCGGAGCCGAGGCACAAAAGTCTCGCAGCCGTAGATAACGCCCCAGAGGTTGACAGAAATCGCCGCGTTCCAGTCCTCGATCGACGTCGCGCCGATGCGGTTGCCGCCCGCACCGATTCCGGCGTTGTTGATGACGAGGCTCGCAGCCTTCTCGAACCAGTCTTCGCTCACATCAGCGAGGTTGCGGACCTGCTCAAGATCGGTGACATCGCATGCGATGTCGAAGCCCTCGCCGCCAGCCTGCCTCACCAACTCTGCCGACTCTTTTGCAGTGACGGGATCTTTGTCGGCGCACACCACGCGTCCACCTCGGCGCGCAAGCTCCACGGCGAATGCGCGGCCGATACCGCTTCCTGCGCCCGTGACGACTGCATCGGCGCGGTGCGTTCTGCCTGGTGCGCCGCCGAAGGGCAGCAATCTCATCCGTCTGCCTTTCGGGTCGCGACATGGACGTCTGCTGTGGGGAAACTCTCATCTGGGGGCACCAGCCACCATTGGTGTCGCATGCCACCAGTTTGGTGGTGGAACGAGCACCTTGTCAAGATGGAGAGGTGCGGTCGAGAAACAAGCGCTGGGGTGGTCGGACCGGGGCCGAGCGTCGTGCCGAGCGACGGCAGCAATTGATCGAGGCCGCAACCGAGATTTGGAGTGAGAGCGGTTGGGCCGCGGTCACTATGCGCGGCGTATGCGCCCGCACAGGGCTGAACGATCGATACTTCTACGAGGGCTTCAAGACGCGCGATGAGCTGCTCGTTGCTGCGTGGGATGGCGTCCGCAATGACATGCTCGGCGAGGTCGCCGCGCTCTTCAACGAGCGTGCGAATCGGCCGCCGATCGAAACCATCACCGCGGCGATCACCATCGTGGTCGACCGGATCGCACGCGATCCCGGCCGGGCACGCATCCTCCTCGCTCAGCATGTCGGTAGCTCACCGCTACAAGACCGCCGCGCCGTGGCGCTACAGGAAGCAACGCAGTTGGTCGTTGAGGCAAGCCGGCCACACCTCCGACAAGATGCCGACGAGATAGCCCTTCGCATGGACACCCTGATCGCTGTCGGGGGATTCGTCGAAGTCATCACCGCCTGGCACTCCGGTTTGCTTGCGGTGACCGAGAAAGAAGTGGTCGCGCACACCAGCAGACTTGCTGAAACCCTGGCTCAACGCTATGTCATCAGCGACTGATCGAGGCTCACAACAGGGCCAGCCAGCCCCGTGGCGATCGCTGCGAACCGCATTTGCGGGTCCGACCGCCACCTTCACCGGCCACCGAGCACCGAATCCGTGAGTCGACCGACGCGTCGCACCCTGTTCGGAAGGAGCGACGCAGGAACGGTGCTCCTGCGTCGCCGCACTTCCGCATCTTTGCTATCCCGACGAAGCGATAACTCGCTGTGAACCGTCTTGGTCGAACAGTTCTTTGCTCCAATGCTCCAGGACCGCGGCGCTGTCCCAATCATCAGGATGGAAACCCGGGCGATTGTAGGAACGGAAACGCCGCAGCGCATCGGCGGTGAACATCGGGGTGCGACTGAAGCGGTACAGACTGCGCACCAACGTGACCGGGTTATATGAGGCTTTGTCAGCGGCCATGGACAGGGCAGTCTGCAGAATGAGTTCGCCGAACAGAATTACTGAAGCGATCCGCATGCCGCGTACACGGGTGCGCTCGGTTCCTCCCACGAGCCGATAGACATCGAAGGCAACCGCTTTGTGCTCCGACTCCTCGAAGGCATGCCACAGCAGAATCGGTCGAACCTCTGTCTGTCCGATGAGCTTCTGGGCGTCTTCGCTGGTAAGAATGATTTCTGCCAGCGTAGCGGTGTAGTGCTCCAACGCGGAGGTCATGGACAGCCGCATTTCCGGCGAAAAGCGCCGTTCCAATCGCTTGATCAGGCGTGCGACATGA
This sequence comes from Mycolicibacillus parakoreensis, assembly GCF_022370835.2. The sequence continues at coordinate 1,553,193 of NZ_CP092365.1, read as the reverse complement.
CGGTCGATTCGCGCCGTCGGATACCCCATGACCTGGAGTCGCTCGTTGAGGAGACGATGCTGGTGTCGATGTGTGGCCTCTTGTCCGATGAAACCCTTGACCGCTGTATCCAATTGGGGATCGTCGATGGAGCTCTGGAAGTTCCTGACCGATCGGATGAAGAAATCCTCGCCTTCCGGGAACGTCGCAGAAAGCACCGAGATGAAATGGCTCATCACCAGGTCGCCATCCACGAAGTGTTGCCGCTTCGTGGAGGTCGGCATCGGAAAACGAACACGCCTGGGTTTTGGCAGCACGCGGGTCCTGGTCCGGGCTTGATCTTCCGACACTGGAGGTCCTTCCTCGAAGTTGGATCTGACTTTATGCCTTGTCAGATAAGACTGCCAGACTGTAGGACATGAGTCCAGCACGTGTTTATGGCGGGCTGTCCGCAGCTCAACGCGATGCGCAGCGCCGCGTGATGTTGATTGATGCCGCGGTCTCAATCATGGGCACCCACGGAGCTACCGCGTGCACCGTGACCGCCGTGTGTGCGAAGTCAGGAGTGACGAGCCGGTACTTCTACCAGCAGTTTCGCGACCGAGACGCACTCTTGCGCGCGGTATTTGCCAAGATCTCCGCCACCTTCCAGGCGGTGATAACCAGCGCCATTCCGGACGACACGGTTGCTCCTCAAGAACTCGCTTACGCTCCGATCAAGGCCCTGGTTCAGGTGATCGAGAACGATCCCAGCATGGCCCGCATACTGTTTGTCGAATCGGGCGCAGAACCCCTCCTTCGGCAGCTGCGAAGCGAGCTGATGACCGATTTTGCGGAGCTGGTGCTCAGAGAGGCCCGCTTGCACCTCGATATACCCAGCGAGGTGCTTCAAGTCGCAGATCTCGCCGCCACCTACGGTGTCGGGGGCCTGTTCGAGATACTCCGTCGCTGGATAGACGGACAACTGAACCTCTCGACTGAAATGCTTATCGAGCACTGTGCGGGTTTTCTCGGCAGTCTCGGCCTATATACCCTCGGGCAGGCGCCTGATCAGGCCGCTCCGCGGCTGGCCGCAGTTGACGAGACCCGATAGATTCTGACCGACCCGGATTTATATACGACTCGGTTGGCTGAGGCGCATGGCGCGACGCTGATAATCACTGCTGGCGTTCACCCGAGATCGCGACCGTAGACTCCACGCGCGCCGGACGAGGAACTCGATACGACCTAGCAAGGGCCCTGTGTGTGCCGTCGCGCCCGCAGTCAATTCCTTTGATCGCTCGATCTGCAGCGAAGCGCACCGCTTCGATCCATCGCGCTTCGACGGAATCGCGGCGCGGGAAACAAATCTGACGCAAGCCCTGCCGCCGTTGTCACCTGATGTTAATTGCGGCTAACATCAGCGCCTAGCAGATGACGTCGATGCTCGCCCGGAGGGAAAATTTTGGTACAGGTCTTGCCCGACCGGGTCGACGACACCGCGCCCGGGTATCTCAAGAACCGCGAAGGACTGAGCGCGCAACTCCACACCATCGTGGAGCAACTGGCGCTGGTCAACGGCGGCGGAGGCGCGAAATACGTTGCGCGCCACCGCAAGCGGGGCAAGCTGCTCGTCCGCGAGCGCATCGAGCTGATGCTCGACCCCGACACGGCGTTCCTCGAACTATGTCCCTTCGCCGCCTGGGGCAGTAAGTTCCCCGTCGGCGGTAGCGTGGTGGTCGGCATCGGCGTAGTCGAGGGCATCGAGTCGATGATCATCGCCCACGACCCCACCGTCCGCGGCGGCGCATCGAACCCCTATACCTTCCGCAAGGTGTTCCGCGGCATGGCCATCGCGCGGGAGAACCGACTGCCCATCATCAACATCGTCGAGTCTGGCGGCGCCGACCTGCCCACACAGGCAGACATCTTCGTGCCCGGCGGACAGCTGTTCCACGACTTGACACAGCACAGCGCAGCGGGGCTGCCGACACTGGCCTTGGTCTTCGGCAACTCCACCGCTGGAGGTGCGTACGTCCCGGGCATGTGCGACTACGTCGTGATGGTTCGCAACCGTTCCAAGGTGTTCCTCGGGGGTCCGCCGCTGGTCAAGATGGCCACGGGCGAGGTCTCCGATGACGAGTCGCTCGGCGGCGCCGACATGCACGCCCGCACCTCGGGGCTGGCCGATTACATGGCCGAGGACGAGCAGGATGCGATCCGCATCGGCCGTCGCATCATGGCGCGGCTCAACTGGCGGAAGAACGGCCCCGGACCCACCACGCCGCCGCACCCACCGGTGCACGACCCCGATCAGCTGCTCGGCATCGCGTCGGTCGATCCGAAGGTGCCCTTCGACCCCCGCGACGTCATCGCCCGAGTGGTCGACGGCTCGGCCTTCGACGAGTTCAAACCTCTCTACGGCACGTCACTCGTCACCGGCTGGGCCTCGATCCACGGCTTCCCAGTCGGCATCCTCGCCAACGCACGGGGCATCCTGTTCAGTGAGGAGGCCGAGAAAGGTTCGCAGTTCATCCAACTGGCAAATCAGATCGACACCCCCCTCATCTTCCTGCAGAACACCACCGGTTTCATGGTCGGTGCCGAGTACGAACAGGGCGGCATCATCAAGGACGGCGCCAAGATGATCAACGCCGTATCCAACAGCACGGTCCCCCACGTGACCATCACCATGGGTGCGTCCTACGGTGCCGGGAACTACGGCATGTGCGGGCGATCGTACTCGCCGCGTTTCCTATTCGCTTGGCCTAACTCGAAGTCGGCCGTGATGGGTCCGGCGCAACTGGCCGGAGTGCTGTCCATCGTGGCGCGCGAGTCCGCCGCCGACCGCGGGCTGCCCTTCGACGAGGAGGCCGACGCCCAGATGCGCGCCGCCGTCGAGGAACAGATCGAGCGCGAATCCGTCGCACTGGCCAACAGCGGCCGACTTTACGACGACGGGATCATCGATCCCCGCGATACGCGGACCGTTCTCGGGTTCTGCCTGTCGGTGATCCACAACGGCGAGGTCCGTGGCCAGCGTGGCTACGGCGTGTTCCGGATGTGATGGCGATGCCCAAGATCCGCAAGGTCCTGGTCGCCAACCGTGGCGAGATCGCGCGGCGGGTGTTCCGCACTTGCCGCGATCTCGGCATCGCCACCGTCGCGGTCTATTCCGACGCCGACGCCGACGCGTGGCACGTCGCCGACGCCGACGAGGCCGTGCACCTTCCCGGCTCGTCTGCCGCTGAGACCTACCTCGACATCCACCGGATCATCGCCGCTGCCTCGCTCACCGGCGCGGACGCAGTACACCCCGGCTACGGCTTCCTTTCGGAAAACGCCGGGTTCGCGCGCGCCTGTGCCGCCGCCGACCTCGTCTTCATCGGTCCGCCGCCCGGGGCGATCGACGCGATGGGCTCGAAGCTGCAGGCCAAGAAGACGATGTCCGACGCGGGGGTGCCTGTGCTGCCCGGTGGCGACACGACGGGGCTATCGGCCGAGCAGCTGGCGAAGCTGGCCGCCGACGTCGGCTACCCCGTGCTGGTCAAGGCCAGCGCCGGCGGCGGTGGCCGAGGCATGCGCATTGTCGCGTCGCCGGACGAGCTCGACGAAGCGGTCACCTCCGCTTCGCGTGAGGCCGCCGCCGCGTTCGCCGACGGCACCGTCTTCCTCGAGCGTTACGTCCAGCGCCCACGCCACGTCGAGATCCAGATCATGGCCGACACGCACGGAAACGTCGTCTCTCTGTTCGAGCGCGAGTGCTCCGTGCAGCGTCGACACCAGAAGGTGATCGAGGAGGCGCCGTCACCGGTCGTCGACGACGCGTTGCGCGCTCGGATGAGCGAGGCCGCCATCGCCGCCGCGCGCGCCGTCGGCTACGTAGGCGCCGGGACGGTCGAGTTCGTCTACGACGCCGCTCAGGATGGCAAAGCCGACTCCTTCGCCTTCCTCGAGATGAACACCCGGCTGCAGGTCGAGCACCCGGTTACCGAGCTGATCACCGGCCTCGACCTGGTGCGTGCCCAGCTGCTCGTAGCCATGGGCCGCCCGCTGCCTGAGGAGATGCACAACCCGCGAATTCGCGGTCACGCGGTCGAGGCCCGTCTGTGCGCCGAGGATCCGGCCGATGACTACCGGCCCTGTACCGGCACCCTGCGCACCTTGGATGTCCCGGCGCTTGCCGGCGTGCGGGTTGACTCGGGTTTTCGTGCCGGTTCGGTCATCAGTCATTACTACGATTCGCTGCTGGCCAAGGTCATCGCGTGGGCACCAACGCGCGACGAGGCACTTGCCAGCCTCTCGGCGGCGCTGGCCGGCGCCCGTATTCACGGCGTGACCACCAATCGCAACCTGCTTGTTCGCGTCCTGCGCCATGACGAGTTCGCCGGGCGGGGCACCGACACTGGGTTCCTTGACCGACACGACGTCGCCCAACTCGGCGCTGCCCTCCCAGACACGCAGTCCGAGCGCCTGCACGCCGTCGCGGCGACCGTGGCCGGGGTGGCCGCGCGGCGTGCCGTCGCAACTCTGCAGGCCACGTTGCCCGCCGGCTGGCGCAACAACCCTTCGCAGCCGCAGACCACGACCTGGCAGACCCAGGGTGGGCGCGAAGTGCGCGTCGGGTACACGTTAGGTTCGACAGGGACCTGCCTGCAGGTCGACGACGAGCCGTTGGCCGACGTCGAGGTTGTCGAGGGCAGTAGCGAGCGGGTGGTGCTGCGCGTCGACGGGGTGCGCCGCACTTATGATGTCGTCCTCGACGGCGATGTTGCCCACCTCGACTCGGTCGCCGGCTACTCCGCCCTGCGGCTGGCGCCACGCTTCGTCGACCCGAGCACTCTCAACCCGCCCGGGTCGCTCACCGCGCCGATGCCGGGCTCGGTGATCCGACTACCGGTCGCCGAGGGCGAGACGGTCTCGGCGGGCCAAACCCTTGTCGTCCTGGAGGCGATGAAGATGGAGCACACCGTCGCGAGCCCGATCGACGGGGTGCTGAGCGCCCTGCCGGTCCAGGTCGGCCATCAGGTCTCGAGCGGTGACGTCCTCGCCGTGGTCGAGGCGGTGGACGGCGGTGAAGTGGCGTCGGACGCCACCGAGCTCTAATGAACCCGGCGCGCTCCCGATCGGTGGCGCGTCGATACCGATGTGAGGAGTGTCATGGAATTGCACGAGACAGAGGAACGTCAGGACCTGCGCAAGGCGGTCGCCGAGATCGCCAAGGACTTCGGACACGAGTACTACCTGGAAAAATCGCTGGCCGGCGCGAAGAGCACCGAGCTGTGGCAGGCCGTGGGCAAACAGGGCTTCCTCGGGGTGAACCTTTCCGAGCAGTACGGCGGCGGCGGCGGCGGCATCTACGACATGCAGATCGTCGGTGAGGAGCTCGCCGCGGCGGGCTGCCCGCTGCTGATGACCGTCGTCTCGCCAACCATCTGCGGCACGATCATCCAGGCATTCGGCAGTGAGGAACTCAAGCAGCAGTGGCTGCCGGGCATCGCCAGCGGCGAGACGATCATGGCATTCGCAATCACCGAGCCGGACGCGGGCTCGAACTCGCACAACATCTCCACGACCGCGAAACGCGACGGCGACGACTGGGTCATCAACGGCACCAAGTACTACATCTCCGGTGTCGACGAAGCCGAAGCGATCCTGGTCGTCACCCGAACGTCTACCAACGACAGTGGTCGCGGACTACTCAGCCTGCTCGTCGTGCCCACCGATGTCCCCGGGCTCACCAAGTCACTCATCCCGGTCCAGGCGGTCACTCCAGAGAAGCAGTTCACTCTATTCTTCGATGACGTCCGCGTGCCGGCCGCCAACCTTATCGGCACGGAGAACGAGGGCCTGCGCCAGGTCTTCATGGGCCTGAACCCGGAGCGAATCATGGGGGCAGCGCTCGGCAACGGCATCGGCCGTTACGCGCTGGATAAAGCCGCCGATTACGCCCGCAACCGCCACGTGTGGGGAGCGCCGATCGGCTCGCACCAGGGCGTATCGCACCCCCTCGCCCACGCCAAGATCCAGGTCGAGCTGGCCCGGTTGATGACCCAGCGTGCCGCCGCCCTGCACGACGCCGGCGATCCGGGGTCGGGTGAGGCGTCGAACATGGCGAAATATGCCGCAGCCGAGGCGGGCATCCTGGCGCTCGACCAGGCGATTCAGACCCACGGCGGCAACGGCATGGCCACCGAGTACGGCCTCGCCACGTTGTGGGGTCCGGCCCGGCTCATGCGCACCGCGCCGATCAGCCGCGAAATGATCCTCAACTTCGTGGCGCAGCACAGCCTGAAACTGCCCGCGTCCTACTGAGTCGCCGCGGACGGAAAGGGAATCGCATGCAACTCGGCATCGGTCAGTGGGTGACCCGGCGCGCCTTCCTCAACGGCGGGCGCACCGCGTTGATCAGCAACGGCGCGCACATCACCTACGCCGACCTCGATCGGCGCACCAACCAGGTCGCCGCCGCACTCATCGCCCTCGGCGTGCGCAAGGGCGATCGGGTCGCGATGCTGCTGGTCAATTCGACCGAGTTCATCCAGGTGCTGCTGGGCTGCGCCAAAATCGGCGCACTTGCAGTTCCGCTCAACGTGCGCCTTGCCGGACCCGAGATCGGCTACATCCTGGCCGACTCAGGCGCCGATGTTCTGGTCTTCCACGAGCCGTTCGCCGCGCAGGCCAAGAGCGCCGTCACCGAGTCCGGAGTCCGCGTGCGCCATGTCGTACGCGCCGGTGGGGCGCCGGCGCCGGGCGAGCTCGGCTACGAAGACGTCGTCTCGGGCGCCGCGCCCGAACCGCTCAACGGTGACGTCGACGGCAGCGACCCCGCGTTCATCATGTACACGTCGGGGACGACGGGCCGACCCAAGGGCGCGATCCTCACCCACGACAACCTGCTATGGAACGCGATCAACGTCCTCGGCACCGACATCGGCCTGCGGGGCGAGGACGTCACCGTCGCGGTGGCGCCGTTGTTCCACATCGGCGGGCTGGGAGTACACACCCTGCCGCTGCTCTACGTCGGCGGCACCAGCGTCATCATGCCGTCCTTCGAGCCGCGAGCTACGCTGCAGGCGATGGCCGACCACCACGTCACGGTTCAGTTCATGGTGCCGGCCATGTGGACCGCTCTCACACAGGTGTCCGACTTCGACTCCTTCAACCTGTCTGCGCTGCGTTTCGCCATGGGCGGCGGGTCGCCCGTCCCCCTCACGGTCATCGACTTCATGCGCGAGCGAGGCGTGCCCTTCACCGAGGGCTTCGGCATGACCGAGACCGCTCCCCTGGTGACCGTCCTCGACGCCGAGAACATCAGCACGCGGGCCGGGTCGATCGGCCGCGTCGCGATGCATGTCGACGCCCGCATCGTCGACGACGACGACCGCGACGTCGCGACCGACACCGTGGGCGAACTGATCGTGCGCGGTCCGAATGTGTTCACCGGCTACTGGATGAAGGCCGATTCGAGCGCCGAGGCGTTGCGCGGGGGCTGGTTCCACACGGGCGATCTCGGGCGCATGGACGCGGAGGGCTTCATCACCCTCGTCGACCGCAAGAAGGACATGATCATCTCCGGCGGCGAGAACGTCTACCCGATCGAGGTCGAGCAGGTCCTCTTCCGCCACCCGGCGGTGTTCGACGCCGCCGTGATCGGCGGTAAGGACGCGAAGTGGGGCGAACGCGTCGTCGCGGTCGTGGTTGCCGACCCGGCGACGCAGGCGCCGAGCGCCGAGGAGATCGTGGCGTGGTGCCGGGAGCGGCTGGCACACTTCAAGTGTCCGCGTGACGTGCACTTCGTCGCCGAACTGCCGCGCAACGCCACCGGCAAGCTGCTCAAGACCGAGCTGCGCGCGCAGTTCACGGGCATCGAGGGCGGAGTCGTTTTGCGCTGAGTCGTGCCGCTGCACATCGCGGGTTCGGAGCAGGGCCCCTAAATCATGAACTGAGAAAAGGATCGACAGCATCGGCGGGGGCTAGCGGTTTCGTTCACCTCCCTCGATTCGGTGCGGCGGGTGCCGACGCAGGCAACCCCAGCGTCGGTAGGATCCCAGCCCAGCGGATCGGACGGCGAACAACGTAACCACAAATCGACAGGAGGCCTGAAAGTGGCCGGTTTGCGCCGCAAACTGCTCCTCGAGGCCGCCGCCGACCTGTTCGCGCGGCAAGGCTTTCACGCCGTGGGCATCGACGACATCGGTGCCGCAGCAGGGGTGAGCGGGCCGGCCGTCTACCGGCACTTTCAGAACAAGGACGCGATCCTTCGCGAGTTATGCGACGCCGCCATGACTGAGCTGCTGGCCGGCGCCCGGCGCGCCACCACGGCCGGCACACCGACGGAGGTCCTGCACGCCCTTGTCGACCTGCACGCGGCCTTCGGCGCGCGACGACGCGGCCTGTTGGCCGTCTACGCCCGCGAGCACCGCTCGCTGTCGCCGCTGGCGACCCGTGCCCTGCGACGCCGACAGCACAGCTACGAGTCCTTTTGGGTCGAGGCACTCGTACGAGCACGGGGCGATCTGGACCGTGAGCGCGCACAGGGCCTGGTCGCCGCCGTGCTGTCATTGCTCAACGCGTCCGCGTACATGCCGGCGTCGCTGGACGACGCGACGATTGAGGCGATGCTGGCCGCCGCGGCCGTTGCGGCGCTGTTCAGCCGCGCGGTTACACAGCAGGTAGACGGCGCCCCGCACCGGATTTAGTGTGTGTCGAGCAGCGACTGGGGAATGTCCACCATGCGGGACCGCACGTATTCCCCGAGCCCCTTGGCCTGTGCGTCCAGCCGGGTCGAGGAGGCCACCCCGTCACCGAGCAAGCCGTGCACCACCACGTTGAGGGCGCGCAGGTTCGGCAGTTCGAAGCGCTCCATGGGCAGGTGCGCCGTCTCCGGCCCGAGCAGAGTGCGCAGCCGCTCGACGCTGAGGTAGTCACGCGCCCACGCGTACCCAGGGTCATCCCGTGCCCACAGGCCGAGGTTAGCGTTGCCGCCCTTGTCTCCGGACCGCGCGCCGAGTACCGACCCGAGCGGCGCGCGACGTGTCGGCCCGGACGGCACTGGCAGCTTCGCGAGCGCGGCGATCCTAGCCGGCGGGACGGCACCGGTCGGCGGGTCGGGGATCTCGTGCCGTGTGCCGTCGGCGTCGACGAGTACGTGCGTGAGGGCCGACCGCGCTACGTAGGCCGGCCGGTAGACGCCGAAGGCGGTCTCCGAGGACGGTGGCGTGGTGGTGTGGAAGCCGGCGAAACCAGCCAGGGCGATCTCCATGACCCCCCCCGGAGAAGGCTCGGCCCACCTTGCGCGGGTCGGCGTCCTTCACCGTCACACGCAGGTGCGCGCAGGCTTGCTCGTTCGTCGGTGCGTCGGAGACGTCGAAACGCAACAGCCTCACGTCGACTTCGTCGAAGGCGTCGCGTCCGCCGAGAACGTCGAAGAGCTGCTGTTCGGCGAAAGCCGCCTTGGCCCCGATGTCGAGGCCGGTGAGCACCATGGTCATTGTGTTACGGAAGCCGCCCACCTCATTCAACGCCACCTTCAACGTGTCCGGCGGCGGACTGCCTTTCGTACCGCTGATCGCGACGCGGTGCTCACCCTGTTGAGCCAGCCGGATGGTGTCGAAGTGGGCGACGACGTCGGGGCCGAGGTAGGCAGGTTCAGCGGTCTCGTAGAGCAGCTGGGCGGTGACCGTGCCGACTGAGACCAGTCCCCCGGTGCCGGGATGCTTCGTGATCACCGAAGAGCCGTCCTCGGCGACCTCGGCGATCGGAAACCCCGGGTAGCGGCGGTCCGTGATCTCGTCCAGGAACGCGTAGTTGCCGCCCGTCGCCTGAGGGCCGCACTCGATCACGTGCCCGGCGACGACCGCGCCCGCGAGCCGATCCCAGTCGGCGGGTGCCCAGGCGTGCCACCAGGCGGCTGGACCGACGACCAGGGATGCGTCGGTGACCCGGCCGGTCACGACGACGTCGGCGCCCGAACGCAGCGCCTCGGTGATGCCCCAGGCGCCGAGGTACGCGTTGGCCGATACCGGTTTGATGTCGCCGACGGGCGGCGTGATTGCGTGGAGGTCGCCACGTAGGTCGTCGCCCTCGACGTGAGCGACGCGCGCGGTGAGGCCGAGACGGGCGGACAGCTCGCGCAACGCGGCGGCCAAGCCGGCGGGATTCAGCCCGCCCGCGTTCGCGACGACCTTGATGCCATGATCGAGACAGGTGCCCAGCACCTGTTCCATTTGGGTGAGGAAAGTCCGCGCGTACCCGCCGGACGGGTCTTTGGCCTGGGCCTTGGCCAGGATGAGCATGGTCAGCTCGGCCAGATAGTCACCGCACAGGACGTCGATCGGTCCGCCCTCGACCATCTCGCGGGCTGCGGCGATGCGGTCGCCGTAAAAGCCGGAGCAGTTGCCGATGCGGACCGGGACGCTCACCGCTGACGCCCTGCAAACTGGCCCGCCACGCGCCCGCCGCCAGGGGGCCCCGCGAAGGCCTGGGCGATCGCGAGCCACTGGTCGGCCAGCGGGCCGTCGGCGACCAAAGCGGTGTCGTCGCGGTGGCGGCGTTGGGTGACCAACAGGCAAAAGTCGAGCGCCGGCCCGCTCACGCGGTTGGCCGCGTCGGCTGGCCCCCACGTCCAGACGCTGCCGTCCGGAGCGGTCAGCTCAACGCGTACCGGGTCCGCGGGCAGGTCCAGACCGTTGGCCAGGTAGCTGAACGCGCGTGCACCCACCCCGATGTGGGCCACGTGACGCAGCCGTGCCGTGGCCTCGCGGGTCGCGCCGAGCGCGTCGACGACGTCCTGGCCGTGCGCCCAGGTCTCCATGAGTCGCGCTGTCAGCGACGAGACCGCGCTCATCGGCGGCCCGAACCACGGCAGGCGGGTCGCCGGGTCAATGTCCGCGAACGCCGCAACGAGGGCGGCACGCGACGTGTCGAACCACGCGAGCAGGTCGGCAGCCGGCATTTGACGGTAGCGCTCGGCGATGACGTCGGGTGAGATGGCTCCGTCGGCCATCATCGGCAGGTAGTCGCTGCTGAACCCGTCGGGGTCGGTGGCCGAGCGCACCGCGACGTCGTCGAAGAACGCCAGATGGCTGATCTGGTCGCGGATCGTCCAGCCCACGGCCGGAGTCGGCGCGTCCCAGCCGCGCGGACCTTCGGTCAGCGGCGCGACCAATCCGCGTAGGGCTGCCGTCTCCGCTTCGATGTCGGTGATAACCGACTGCATGCTCACCGCCATGTCAGTGTCCCTTCCACTGCGGCGCGCGCTTCTCGCGGAACGCCGCCGGGCCTTCCTGCGCGTCGTCGCTCAGATAGACCGGCTCCCATATCTCGTCGGCCAGGTCGTACGCGGCGGCGAGGTGGTGCTGCGCCGAGAGGTACACGGTGCGCTTGGACGCGAGCACGGACAGCGGTGCGTTCGCGGCGATGCTGAGCGCCAACTGCTGGGTACGCTCGCGTAACTGATCGGCCGGCACCACCTCATTGACCAAGCCGACCTGGTGGGCGCGCGCGGCGGTGATCGGGTCGCCGGTCAGCAGGATTTGCATGGCAACGCGCGGGGGCACCAGCCACGACAGGGGTGTCGCCCACGGCGAACCGCGGCCGACCTTGACCTCGCTGACGGCGAAGGTCGCGTGTTCGGCGGCCACGACCAGGTCGCACTGCTGCGCGAGCAGGAAGCCCCCGGCGAACGCGACACCGTTGACGGCCGCGATCGTCGGCTTCGCGACATCGATGTTGCGGCCGAACTGCGGAGCGAAGTCCTTCGGGGGCACCTTGAGCGCGTTCTGCGCCATCTCCTTCAAGTCCCCGCCGGCGCAGAACGCCTTATCGCCCACGCCGGTGAGGACGAGCACCTTCGCCGCGTCGTCGTCATTGAAGCGGAGTACCGCGTCGATAAGCCCCGTGCGCACAGCGTTGTTCAGCGCGTTGCGCGCCTCGGGCCGGTTGATCGTCAGCCAGGCCACGCTGTCGACGACCTCGTAGCGAATCGGTTGCTCGGCCACCGAGCCTCCGTCCCTCACCGTCGTCTCGCATGTGAGTGGCAGTTCACCCCGGCACCTCGACAAACGGGTCGGCCAGCTCAACGGTGGCTTCACTCGGCACGCACGGACCATCTTCGCTCGAGACGAGCAACTCGAGGTCGACGAGGCGCCGTCCGCCATCGTCGCGTTTGGCCACGACCTTGCCGCTCAGGGTCGCGGTCTGGCCCGGGTAGATCGACCGGATCATTGAGATTCTGCGGCGCCGGATGAGCGCGTCGGGTCCGGCCCATTCGTTGAGGCCGCGGTCGATGAAGCCATGGAAGAAGAGGGTTGACAGGTAGATTGTGCGCTGGCCCTGGCTGCGCGCGTAGTCGGGGTCGTGGTGACCGGGGAACCAGTCCCATGTCGAAGCCGCGTTCATGCAGATGCGCTTGTAGCTGATCTCGATCGAGACGGGCGTCAGGGTGTCGCCGACGGCGATGTCCTCGAACCGCACGGGGAAGCGGACCATGCTGTGCTCGGTGGATCCGTTCATGATGCGCCTTCACTATCGGCGGTGTCGTATCGGAAGAGCACGTTGGTGTTGCGGCCGAGGACCTCACCGTGCTGGTCGGAGAACGTACTCACCGTGGTGATGAACACGCCGGTGCCCACCCGCGTCGTCTTCGGCTCGGAGATCGAGGCGATCTCCTCCACGATCGACACGTGATCGCCTACCCGGGGCCGGCGTTCGAACTCCGTCGTCGTCGAGGCGTTGATGATGTGGTGGCCCGGCAACGGGACGCTGAGCGCGAACATCATGTCGGCACGCGCTAGGTACCCGGGCACCCACTGCGGCGCGAAGCCGAGGCTCATCAGCAGCCCGGGCGGGCAGTCCTCACCCTCCCAGTAACGGGGGTTCGCGTCCTCGACGAGCGAGCAGTAGTACAACACCATCGAGCGGTCGATCGGGAACCACGCACGCCGCGGTTCGGAGCGATGACCGACCCACGCCCGGCCTTCGTCGAAGGTCCCGAATGTCATCCCGAGGCCGGTGACGTCGCTCGTTGGCGCGCTCACCGGGCCACCTGCACGACGGCGCTCCCCTTTATCGCGGGTTCGCCGGACTGGCGCGTGACCACGAGTTCGAGGTCTGCCACCTGCTGCCCTCCGGCCTCGCGCACGCCGGTGACCCTGCCGCCGAAGCTGAGCAGGTCACCGGGCCATACCTGACCGGTGAACCGGATGCGGAACGAGCGGATGTTGGCCAGCCCCACCCAGGCGGTCAGCCGCTGGGCGAGCACACCGCCGTGCAGCAGTCCCATACCGAACACACCGGGCATGCCGGCCGCGCGGGCGAACTCCTCGTCATGGTGGATCGGGTTGAAGTCGCCGCCGGACCCGGCGTAGCGGACGATGTGCGAGCGCGTCAGCGGGCCGAACTGTGAGCTCGGCATCTCGTCGCCGGCGGCCAACGCCACCGGCGCGGGGGATGTCGTCATTGGGTGGAGCCTCCGGTTTCGATCAAGACGTCGGTCTGGCGCACGACGAGTTCGTCGCGCTGGTTGGTGAAGTCGGTCTCGATCGTCACGATTGTCATGGTGCCGCCGCGCTTGCCCTCGCGGCTGGTCACGTTCGACACCCGACGCGTCTCGGTGAGCTCGTCGCCGACGACCACCGGCGCGAAATACTCCCAGCCGCACTCACCGTGCAGTACGCGTCGCAGGTCGAGCCCGAGGGCGCCGAACATGTCGTCGTCGGCGCGCCAGTGAGCCGAGGAGACGACGAAGGTCGGCGGAGCGGGGATCGCGCCGAAGCCGGCGGCGCGGGCCGCTGCGGCGTCCTGGTAGATCGGGTCGTGGTCGTCGAGGGACAGCGCGAACTCGCGCACTTTGGACCGGTCGACGGGAAATGTGGTGCTCCCGAGTTGCGTCCCGATGAGCGATGCGTCAGCCACTCTGGTCACCTTTCCCGCCGGCGAAGGCCGGTGCACAATCGCGAATGAGGCTGCCTAGGTTCTCGGCGATGCGCTCGGGCGCGAGGCCGATCGAGGGTGAGTAGAGAACGATGTGGTCCAGCACGCCCTCGTAGCGGCGCAGCCCTTCTCGGACCTCGGCGGCGGTGCCGGCCACCGCCATCGCGTCGATCATGTCGTCGGTGACGGCTGCGAACATGGCCGGCAGGTCACGCCGCGCGAACGCGTCGCGAATCGCCGCCCCCTGCCTGGCGAAGCCGCTCACATCGAGAACGTGTTCGTAGGTCTTCACCGAGGAGTAGAACGCGATCTGCTGCGCGGCCTCACGGCGTGCGATCTGTGGGTCGTCGTGCACCGCGCAGATGACCATCGAGACGATCTCAATGTCGGCGGGATCGCGTCCGGCCCGCTCCGCACCGCGCACGACGGCTGGGCGGGCGACCTCCTCGACGTAGGTCGTGGTGAATAGCGGATGACCGGCCAACCCGTCGGCGACGCGCCCTGCCACCTCGCACATCCGCGGACGCACGCCCGCGGTGATGATCGGGATGGCCCGCTGCGGCGGCGCGACGTCGCCGGTCGGGACGAGATTCATCCGATAGAAGCGACCCTCATGGCGCACGGGGCCCTCGTGCAGGTTCCAGATCCGACGCACGAGCGGGACCAGCTCCTCCATGCGCAGAGCGGGAGCGGAGGTGTCCTCCACGCCGTGCCAGTCGCTCATCATGCGGCGTGTGCCGTTGCCGAGCCCGAGCACGACGCGCCCGCCTGAAAGCTCGTCGAGGTCACGCGCCTCGGTGGCGAGCACGAGCGGGCTGCGCCCGACGCCATACAGGATCGACGACCCGATGCGGCAGCGCTTTGTGCGCGCGGCCATCGCGGCCATCGAGATCGAGCCGGAGCGCGAGTAGAACTCCGAGGCCCAGGCGGCGTCGAAGCCGGCGAGGTCGGTAGCCTCGGCGGTCTCGACAAGGGTGGCCAAGTCCGCGCCGAGCACCGAGACCCCGTACGTGCTCACGACGCCGCCGGCCTGAATCGGACCAGCCCAAGGTCCTCGTTCACCCGCTCGAACACTGCGCGCACTCTTGCGCCGATCGCAACTTCATCGGGGGCCACGCCCTCGAGACTGGCCAACAACTGCGGCCCCTCGTCCAGACGAACGAGCACGACGACGTACGGCTCGCTGCGCGGGAACGAGTCCCACGGGGGGCGGTACACCGGCGCGAAACTGACGATCTCACCAGTACCCGCCGCGGTCTCCCAGGCCAACTCACCGTCATGGCAGACGGGACACACCAGCCGCGGGTAGAGGAACGGGTGGCCGTTCGCGCACCGCTGGAAGACGAGTACGCCGCGGGCCGCTGCTGCGAAGTAGGGACGGTTGACATCGGTCAGCGGCGGCAGCGCCTCAGGATCGTGCAGACCGTCGAGGGAACTCGAAGCTGCGGTCATGACGCTCCCTCCATCACCATGCTGACGTGACTGCACAGCATCGAGCCGTAGCTGTGCACGAACGCGGTGTCCGCCCCGAAGACCTGACGGCCCTCGGCGCGACCGGGACAACTGCCAATAACCCTCGAGGATCTGCGAAATGCCAGAGGAGGTCCCGGTGTGCCCGAACCGGATCAGGCCGCCGTCGGTGTTCACCGGAAGGTCGCCCCCCGGATCGGCGCGGCCGTCACGGTAGAAATCGCCTGCCCCGCCGGGCTTCACGAAGCCCGCCTCCTCCAGGATCATCGCCGGGTTTGAGGCGAAGGCGTCGTAGAGCAAGGCGATGTCGATGTCGGCCGGCGCCCGTCCGGAGCGCTCGAAGGCCATCGGACCCGAACGGGCGGCCCCGGTACGACCCGGGCGGGCCAGCGAGGTCAGAAAACCGTGGGTGTGACCCTCTCCAAACCCGAGCAGGTGTACCGGCCGGTGTTTGCCCGCGCGAGCCCGGCGGGCCGAGCCCAGCACGAGCGCGCCACCGCCCTCGCAGGGAATCGAGCAGTGGTAGAAGTGGAACGGCCCGGCGATCGGGCGGGACGCCAGCACGTCCTCCACAGTCAGGCGTTGTGAGCGGTGCGCGATCGCCGCGGGATTCAGCGCGGCCCACCGGTCCTGCGACGCGGTGACCTCGGCGATGTCCGCCTTGCCCTGTCCCGTCTCGTGCATCCAGGCCTGCGCGATCAAACCGTACAGCGCCGGCACGGAGGGTCCGTAGGGCATCTCGAACGCGTGGTCACACACCAGCGCCATCAGTTCGCGCCCGCCATCGCGGATCGGTGGAAACTTGCCCGCCGACACGACCAGCACCGTCTCGGCCTCGCCCCGGGCGATGACGTTACTCGCCATGCGCGTCATGGCCAGATGGGTCCCGCCGCCAAGCTGACAGGTCATCTGAAGTTTCAGGTTGTGCAGCCCGAGATAGTCCATGAGGTCCTCGGACAGGAAGATCGAACCCTCGTTCGTCATCGGCCCGGCGCACACGAGACCGTCGACCTCGTCTGGGACCACCCCTGCGTCGGCGAGAGCCGCGACCGCGGCGCGCACATGCAATTCAGTGGAGGTGTACGGAACGTTTCTTCCTGGAGCGACTTCGGCGGCACCGATGATGGCCGGCTGGTCGTGTGGCATCCGGACTCCTTCCGACCACGCGTTCAACGCCGGTCCCGACGTGAACGACGGTTAGCATAGCGTGACTAGGGGGTCCGCGTCACCCCCGGCCCGCACCCGCCGCCAGCGCGGTATGGATTCTCTGGATGTCGTTGCGCCTCTTCCCAAGAGGGTGCTGCGATGACCGAAACCCGCGCCGATCGTGTCGTTTCTCGACGATGTCCAGGTGACAGATGAGGCCGATCGCGAAGCCCGCTGGTTCCGGTGGACGCCCGGCACGCGCCCGGGCGGAACTTTGCGCGCTCAGTCGCGCGTTTTTCTGAAGTGGCGCGGTGACCGACCGGTCCACCGTTTGAACGCATGTGTGAAGTTCGTGAGGTCCGCGTACCCGAGTTCTGCCGCGATCTCGCTTACAGACACCGATCTGTCGAGAATTCGCAGAATTGCTCGCTCCTGCAAGAACGACTGACGTAATTCTCGAAAGGTGGTCCCCTCTTCGCGCAGGCGCCGCTTCAACGTGCTCGGGGATATCGAGAGCTCGCCCGCCGTCCGGCTGATGTTCGTTTTTCCGGGATCTTTCTCGAGCAGGTCCCTTACTTTTTCGGAGACCGACGTGTCACGTCGTTGATCGAGAGTTCGCTGCAAATCGGTGACGGCAATCCGGTACGCCACAGGATCGGAGAATCGACAGACCTCCTCCAGCGTAGCCGCGGGAACGTGGACGAACGAGCTGGGGGCGTCGAAGAAGATCCGACCCGCCAACACTTCGTCATGAAGAACCCACGACTCCGGCGCTGAATGACTCAGATGCAGTTCAATATTCGGTACGGCACCCGCGAGCATGTCGAGCAGACGCAACAGCGCCAGCCCACCGTAGGTGACGGCCAGGCAGTTCAGGCCCGCGTCACCGGTGCGACCGGTGAGCCCGATCGTGAGGCCGCGTTCCGTCGAATGGAACGACGGGCTGAGGGCTGTGGTGATCACCGGCAGATAAGCAAGCAACTCGACAACCTCGGCTACCGAGCCCGCGCTGACCAAGGGAACACTGAGTGCCCCAAAGGACGTCAGTTTGGCGTGTTCAGCGAACGCGAAACCCAGACGGGTTCCCTGATCACAATCGAAATCGGAATATATCTCCCTGAACCACCGTAAGGGGACCTGCGCGTCGCGGCCCACCAACATCGACTCGGTGACGTGCTCGCGAACCATGATGCTGCGCAGCGCAATGCTGGCGTCATGCCCCAGCGCCTCACTGTCCAGCATCTGCAGGAAAGCCAGCGCTGGCATACCCGAGTCGTCGAGTTTCACGTGCCTCCCTGCGCGTGAGCTAAAAACACAACTCTTTGACTCCTGCGAGTCTAGCGACGCTGGTCACGCGCGACAACACTAAAAAGAGAAGTTCCAGATTGAGGAGAGTTAATCATGGCAGTCGTCACCTTCGTCTCTCATGACGGCGAGAAGTACGAAGCCCCCTTGGCCGAAGGGCAGTCCTTGATGCAGATTGCGGTCAATAACGCGGTGCCCGGCATCGACGGCGATTGCGGAGGGGAAGCCGCATGCGGAACATGCCACGTGATCGTCGCTCCCGAGTGGTCGGACACGGTGGGACTCTGCGGCGCCAACGAAGAGGAGATGCTCGCGATGAACCCCGAGCGTCAGCGGACGTCGAGGCTGTCCTGCCAGATGGCCGCCTCCGAGGCATGGGATGGCTTGACGGTCGAGCTACCTGAGTTCCAGCTCTGAAACAACGTCATGGATTTGGAGGAAACAATAATGAGTATTCCCGCGGCAGTGGCCGCCAAAGCCCAGTCTGCCGTGCCTCTGGAGCTGCAAATCCGCGGCGCACACCTCTACGACAAGACACGTCGGTGGGTAACCGGAACCAATGGTAAGAAGATCTTCACCGAGACGCCCATTCCTCCGGTCGAGGACGTCGATATCGCCGACATCGATCTCAGCAACCCGTTCCTCTACCGCCAAGGCCGCTGGAAGTCCTACTTCGAACGCGTGCGCAACGAGGCGCCGGTGCATTACCAGGCTCGCAGTCCGTTCGGCCCGTTCTGGTCGGTGACCCGCCACGCGGACATCATCGCCGTCGACAAGAACCACGAGGCTTTCTCCGCAGAGCCGTTCATCATCATCGGGAGACCGCCTCGTTTTATGGACATCGCCATGTTCATCGCGATGGATCCGCCACAACACGACTTGCAGCGCGCTTCCGTCCAAGGGGTTGTCGCGCCGAAGAACCTGCGCGAGATGGAGGGGCTGATCCGCTCGCGTGTCCAGGAAGTGCTGGACGATCTACCGGTGGATCAGCCGTTCAATTGGGTGCACCACGTCTCCATCGAACTGACAGCGCGCATGCTCGCGACCCTGCTGGACTTCCCGTACGAGCAGCGGCACAAGCTCGTGGAATGGTCGGACCTCGCCACCTCCATGGAGCAAGCCAATGGCGGTCCTTCCGACAACGACAGAGTGTTTCGTGGCATGGTCGACATGGCGAAGGGGCTCAGCGCTCTCTGGCATGACAAGGCGGCCCGTACCGCCAACGGGGAGCGACCGGGCTTCGATCTGATCACGATGCTGCAGGCCAACGAGGACACTAAGGATCTCATCGACCGCCCGATGGAATTCCTCGGCAATTTGGTATTGCTGATCGTCGGGGGAAACGACACGACTCGCAACTCGATGAGCGGAGGGGTTCTCGCCTTGAACCAGTTCCCCGATCAGTTCGAGAAGTTGAAGGCGAACCCTGACCTGATTCCCAACATGGTGTCCGAGATCATTCGCTGGCAGACCCCGTTGGCGTACATGCGCCGAGTCGCGAAAAAAGACATCATGTTGAACGGGCAATTCATCCGCAAGGGCGACAAGGTCGTGATGTGGTACGCCTCTGGTAACCGCGATGAGCGTGTCTTCGAGCGGGCCGATGAGTTGATCATCGATAGGAGCAACGCCCGCAATCACATCTCGTTCGGGTTCGGCGTGCACAGGTGCATGGGAAACCGACTTGCTGAGTTGCAGCTTCGAATCCTGTGGGAGGAATTGCTCCCTCGCTTTGAGAACATCGAGGTGGTCGGCGAACCCGAGTATGTGCAATCGAATTTCGTCAGGGGTATCAGCAAGCTGATGGTTCGCCTCACTCCCAGGCCGAGTGCATGACTCCCGAACGAGCGGTGATCGTCGGCGCGAGCCACGCCGGCGCGCAGTTGGCAGCTAATCTTCGAAGGGAGGGGTGGTCTGGGGAGGTCGTGCTCATCGGCGACGAGGGGGGACTGCCCTACCACCGGCCTCCGTTGTCGAAGGGATACCTGGCCGGCAAGAACGGCCTCGACGACCTCCTGATTCGCGGCGCTGATTTCTACGAAAAGCAGCACATTCGACTCTTGAATGCGACCGTGGAGGCGATCCACCGGAGTGCCAAGCGTGTGTCTCTGAGCACCGGCGACACGCTGACGTACACCAAGCTCGCGTTGTGCACCGGCGCAAGGGCCAGACGACTCCCCACACCAGGGGTGGATCTTCCCGGAATTCACTACCTGCGTACCGCTGCAGACGTCGAGTTGATCCGTGCCGCCGCCACACCGGGTCGGAGGGTTGTGATCGTGGGCGGCGGTTACATCGGGTTGGAAACGGCGGCCTCGCTGTGTTCGCTCGGCATGAACGTCACCGTCCTCGAGGCAACCGAGCGTGTACTCGAAAGGGTCACCGCGCCGGAGGTTTCCGCGTTTTACACGCGAATCCACCGCGGCGAGGGAGTGGAGATCCGAACACACGCCCTCGTCGAAGCCTTCTCCGGTAACGGTGGGGTGCAGGAGGTCGTGCTGGCTGACGGCGAATCGATCCCCGCCGACTTGGTCATCGTCGGCGTCGGTGTGGTGCCGAACACCGAGCTCGCCTCGGCCGCAGGATTATCCGTCGACAACGGCATCGTGATCGACGACCAGGCCCGCACCAGCGACCCCGACATCGTGGCCGCCGGCGACTGCACGAGCCACACCATGGCTCGATACGGCTCGCGTATTCGTTTGGAATCCGTATCGAGCGCCGGCGAGCAGGCCAAGATCGCTGCGGCGACAATCTGCGGAAAACACAGCGCAATCGCTGCGCTTCCGTGGTTCTGGTCCGACCAGTACGATCTCAAACTCCAGATTGCCGGTCTCAACGCCGGATACGACGAACTGTTGCTCAGTGGTGACCCGTCGCGTGACCGTGACTTCAGCTGCTTCTACTTCCGCGAGGGCGAACTCATCGCCGCCGACTGCGTCAATCGTCCTCGCGATTTCATGTCCAGTAAGCGGGCCATCAGCCAGCAGCTCCGAGTTGACCGCTCAGAGCTCCTCGCCGGCTCGATCTGACACGAGAGCTTGCTGGCTACAAACTGTGGACAACTCCCAGGTACCTGAGTGCTACGCGGGAGATCCGCTCACCGGTGGTGGCGATGTCCGCGGCGGGGAGTACAACATGACTCACTGTCAGTCGCACCAGAACATCTGCGACCTCCTCAACGTCTTCGGGATCGAGATCGTCGAAGTGGTCGTTAAACCACGTGATCAGAGCCGCGGAGCAGAGCTGAAGCAGGGAAGCCGACGTCGGCAGAAGAGGTAGGACTCCAGTAGACGACGAGCCACCGCGATCATTCCCCGAAGCGTTGGACGTCAGAACTGCCTTGAGGAGCGGGCTGTCTTCTGCTTCACAGAGGGTGAATTGCACCGCTGCGGTGATGCCGCCCCGCACGTCGCCCACGTGTTCGGCAAGGACGGCAAGAATGCCTTCCATAAAGCGCTGGCCCTCCGACACCACAAGCGCGTCGCCGAGCCCCTGTTTGTCGCCGAACTCTTTGTACAACGTCGGGCGGGAGACGCCGACCGATTCGGCAACCTCGCTCATCCGGACCTGATCCCAGCCCTTCTCGATGGCGAGTTCTCGTGTCGCCCTCAAAACCTTTTCGCGCACATGCCGGCGGAAAGACACCCGCACTGGTTCAGTTGGCATAGGAGCAGGATAGGCGCCAGCCCTACATGGGCAGTCAACCGACAGCAGGGTTCATATGGTCCTGTCGAGGAATTCGACGACCGCCGTCGAGAATGCGTCGTTGTTGTCGCCGGCAATCATGTGTCCCGCGCCCGACACGTCAACGGTTTGCGCGTGCGGAACGACGGTCAGGAAATGCCTTACTGTCTCTTCGGAGACGATGTCAGATAGTAGGCCCCGGACCAGCAGCGTTGGCGCGGACACCTGCCGCGCACCATCGAGAAGGAAGGCGCTCATCATCTCGAAGTACTCAGCGCCCTCGTCTGGATCACCCTGCAGGAACTGGAAATTCGACGTCACGAAGGCTGGATCCCATCGCCAGGACCAGCGACCGTCTTCGCGACGGGCGAGGACTTTTCGGAGCCCGTCGAGGTTTTCGGGGCGAGGGCGGTGCGGGTTGTAGGCGGCGATCACGTCAGCGGCCGACTCTAGGCTGTCGAAACCTTCGGGGTGTGCCGACATGAACGCTACGACTCGTCGGGCGCCGTCCATCTCCATTCTCGGAGTGACGTCAACCAGCACGACGGCCTGCCATAGATCCGGCGGGGCGAGCAAGTGTGTTCCGAGAATGGTCAACCCGCCCAGAGATGCGCCGATCGCGGCGACGGGGCGGCCGGAATCGGCGTATGAGCGCACGGCCAATAGGTCGGACCCCAGCCGGTCCATGTCGTAGCGTCCGTCGGGGTCCCAGTCGCTGTCCCCGTGTCCCCTGGTGTCGTACGCGGCCACCGTGTATCCCCGCTGGTGCAGGCGTTGGGCGGTGACGTCCCAGGCGTGTCGGCTTTGACCGCCGCCGTGAAGGAGCAACACGACCGCCCGCGGTGCGTCACAGTGGTAGAGGTCGACGGCCAGCGCCAGCCCGTCTGCCGTGGGCACGCGCTCGACCACAGGAGCCGACGAATCGCCTGTTCTCTTTGCCGACATCAGGAGCTCGTCTTCGGTGCGACGACGGTGACGGTTCCCTGGGCCGCACACACCGCTCTGCCGTCGTTGCAGATGTCGATCCGCGCCACCCCGCTGGTTCTGCCCAGCGCGATGATCTCAGCTGTGGCTACACAGGTGCCGCTGGAGACCGGACGAAGCAGATTCAGTTTGAACTCCGTTGTCGCGACCCAAGATCCCAGTGGAATCACGGGATAAAACACCACGCCGAGGCAGTGGTCGACCATGGCCGATAAGCAGCCCCCATGCAGGTTGCCGAACGGCGTCTTCAGGTCGTCGCGTGCGTCCATCTCCGCGACGAGCCGTCCCGCAGCGAATTCGGTGTGACGGAAGCCGAGGTAACCGGCCAACCCGCCCGTGGTTTCTGCTGCGCTCTTGAGTTGCTCAGCGACCTGTTCGTTGAACGTGGTGAATTGCACAGGCCCTCCTACCTCATCTGCCGTCGAGACATTACTCCATAGATGTCACATCGGTCGAGCGTGGTCACCCGCCAGGATCGCCGGAAGGAGAAACCTCGACAGAAACGCCCGGAGTCCGTCACGACTGCGCTCCCGCGGCCCTCGAACAGTCAGCAGGCTCAGTATCGTGCGGACAACCCACTCGGCGGCGTCGTCGACGGAGACGCCCGGTTCCACGCAACTCCAGTGTCTGGTGAAGATGGGACGCAGAAATTCGGTGACGATTTCGAAGAGGGACGTCGAGGTCCCCGCCGCGAGACCCACGCCGGCTAGTTCCTCGTCGCTGCCGAACAACAATCCGATGATCTCTTCGCGGCGCGCGGCCTCAACCGTGTATTCCACGAAGTCGACGAGCGCGGAGCCCAGGTCGGCGTGCGCCGCGATCCGCGGGCTGATGCGGTCGAGATAGCGCTCGGCGGCGCGAATGATGACGCCCGACATCACCGCCTCCCGACTGGGGAAGTAGCGATACACCGTTGCCCTGGACACACCCGCTGTTCTGCCGATGTCCTCCATAGTCGTGCCCACCACACCGCAACTCTCGAGGCACCGCTCGGCAGCATCGAGCAACCGGTCGCGAGCGGACCCACGATCTGTCGGCGCGGCGGCGCCCCATCTCAACAACCTCGTCGACACACAGCCAGTATGCCGCGCGCGCACACCATTGTGACTTGCCCACGCACATGACACCATCGCAGTTATGTCTCAAGTCAGCCCCGTGGCCCTGAGCGGATGCCGATGCCGATGTTGGTAGAAGCGCGTACCCCGGTTGTCGTCGGCGTGGGCGAAGTTACCCATCGCGGGAACGACTTCGTGGACCCGATCGACTTGGCGGTAGAAGCCGCACGCCGCGCGGTCAAAGACGCAGGTCGCCCGGTCGAGCGGCGCATCGACACCGTCGCGACTCCCGGCATCCTGGTCATACCGCGCGACAATCCCGCCAGCAGGATCGCCGAAGCGATGCACATCAGTCCCGCCCGCCGCATCAGCTGTCCCGTCGGCGGAAACACCCCGCAGTATCTCGTCGAGGTGTTGGGTGGCGAAATACGCGAAGGCCGTGCAGATGTCGTCCTGGTCGTCGGGGCGGAGAGCGGGCATTCCGCACGCAAGCTTCAGGGCAGGGCACTTCTCGACTCGCCGCCCCCACCCCGCTCCGGCGACGAATCCCTGGGCGACGCCCGCCCCGGGCTGAGTCAAGCCGAATTGTCGGTGGGTCTGAGTTGGCCGCACGAGGTGTATCCCATCTTCGAGTCCGCGATCGCCGCGCGCCACGGCCGCGACTTCGATGCTCAACGGGAGTGGCTGGGCACGCTGATGGCACCGTTCACAGCCGAGGCGGCACGCCATCCGGAACAGGCCTGGTTCCCACGCGCACGAAGTGCCACCGAACTCAGCGAAGTCACCGCGGAAAACCGCATGGTCTGCTTGCCCTATCCCAAGTTGCTCAACAGCATCATGTCCGTCGACATGGCTGCCGCCTTCATTCTCATGGCGGCCGAGGTGGCGGACGAATTGGGCGTCGCGCGCGATCGTTGGGTCTTTCCCTGGTCAGCAGCGACTTGCAACGACGTGTACTTCCCCGTGGAACGGCCGGACCTCAGTCGCTCATCGGGTATCGAGGTAGCGGCACGGAAGGCTCTCAATGCGGGGCGGTTGACCATCGACGACATCCGGTGGTTCGATCTCTACTCCTGCTTCCCGTCGGCAATTGAGATGACTGCCGAGGCTCTCGACTTGGACCCCCTCGACGACAGAGGCCTCACAGTAACCGGAGGCCTGCCGTATCACGGCGGTCCCGGAAACAATTACGTCAGCCACTCGATCGTTGAGATGGTCCGACGGTGTAGACGCGACCCAACCGATGTCGGACTCGTCACCGGCCTCGGGTGGTATTCGACGAAGCATTCGGTCGGTCTGTGGTCGGCCACCCCGCCACCAACCGGGTGGCGACTGCTCGACACGGCGGTCGAGCAAGCTCAGATCGATTCATCGAGGTTGGGTGTCGCAGGCGTCGACGAGGCGACCGGTTGCGCGACAGTGGACGGATACACCGTCGTCTACGACCGAGACGGGCAACCTCGATGGACTCCGATCATCGCGCACCTGTCCGACGGGCGAAGAGTCGTCGCACGCAGCGACGATCCGCAGATTGCCGAGGCGATGGGCGGGGAAATGTATGTAGGTAAAACGGTGTGCCTCCGAAACACAGGGTCGTTCACCGGATTCGAGCTTCCATGATCGCCGAGGCGATGGTGCTGACCGGACCGCGGAGTCTGCAGCGGCGCCAGATGATCATCCCCGACGTCGGCGACCGGGGTGCGATCCTGCGAGTTGAAGCATGCGGTCTGTGCGGAACAGATCACGAACAATTCACCGGACACCTGCCTGCCGGCTTCTCATTCGTTCCAGGGCACGAAATCGTCGGCATCGTCGAACATGTCGGCGCTGCGGCCGGCCAACGCTGGGGTGTACAAGCCGGCCAGCGCGTGGCCGTTGAGGTGTTCCGGTCCTGCCGAGACTGCCCCGAGTGCCGCCGCGGCGAATACCGGCGGTGCGCGGTGAACGGCATCGCCACCATGTTCGGGTTCGTCGACGTGGAGATCGGCGCGGGCTTATGGGGCGGATACGCCACCCATGTGGAGCTTCCGTGGGACGCGATGCTGCTCCCGATTGCCGAAGACATGGACCCCGTTCTCGCCACGTTGTTCAACCCTCTCGGGGCCGGTATCCAATGGGGGGCGACTCTTCCCGACACCAAGGCCGGGGACGTCGTAGCGATCCTGGGGCCCGGCATCCGCGGAATCTGTGCGGCGGTGGCGGCCAAAGAGGCGGGAGCCGCGTTCGTCGCGATGACCGGCGTCGGCCCACGCGACGAACAACGACTGGCCATCGCCAGATCATTCGGTGTCGACCTGCCCATCGATGTATCGCAGGACGATGCAGCGACCGCGCTTCAGCGTGAGACAGGCGGACGGCTTGCCGACGTGGTCGTCGACGTCACCGCCAAAGCACCCTCCGCGTTCGCCGATGCCGTCGGCCTTGCCAGGCCCGGCGGCACAATTGTGGTGGCCGGCACCCGCGGAGGAGGCGGCGCGCCCCGGTTTGAACCAGACTTGTTGGTCTATAAAGAATTACACGTCGTAGGCGCACTCGGCGTGGAGTATCCCGCCTACCGGGCAGCCCTCGAGATTCTCGCCATGGGCCGCTGGCCGTTCGACCGGATCACCAGAGAATCAACCGGATTCGCTGGGCTCGCACAGCTGCTCACTTCGCTTGCAGATGAAAGTGCCCGATCAAGTGGGGCGCTCCACAACGTCTTTTTGCCCACGCCCTAACGGCGGTGCAGAGGTTCAACAGAGAGGGCCACCCGTGACCATGGCGGAACGCGTACCGATGCTCGACCGTGAGCAGGCCCAGCTGCGAGCTGCCGAATGTGGGTTGCCCGAAGAGTTGGCAGAGCTGTCGGTATTCCGCGTGGCACTTCATCAGCCGCGTGTGGCGGTTGCGCTGTATGGGCTGCTGGACGCGTTACTCTTCCGCGGTTCCCTTGACGCGCGGCTACGCGAGCTGGTCATCTTGCGCATCGGCTGGATCACTGGCTCCGAATACGAATGGACTCAACATTGGCGAATCGCCACACTGCTCGGCGTGCCTGAGCGTGATCTCCTCGCGGTGCGCGACTGGCAGAATTCCGAAAGCCTCGGGCCAGTCGAGCGTGCGGTCCTCGCAGCGACCGATGATGTGGTACGCGACGGGGTCATCTCCGAGGAAAACTGGGCTGGGTGCCAGAAGGCGTTCAATAGCGATCACGCGGTTTTGGTCGAACTTGTCGGAGCAATCGCCAATTGGCGGCTCTTTTCGATCCTGCTTCGATCTCTGAATATTCCGCTTGAGTCCGGTACCGACGGCTGGCCGCCCGATGGGCGAGCTCCTCGGCGTCGCGATTGAGCGAAAAAGGTGGACCGGTGCTTGACCGAAGCGGTCAGCGCCCCAATCGCCAGACCACGACCCGTGTCGTAGACGGACAAGTCCCCCCTCGGACACAATTTTGTTAGCTGGGCAGATGGAAAAATTCCTTGAACAGCCTGGAGCGACGCGTCCATATTTGCTGATGGCCGGTGGACATCGCGGTGATGGCCTGCGTGGATCACGACGACGATGCCCGCGGTGCTCTCACCGCCGCAGATCCGGGCGATCGCGTTCGTCGCCGCTACACGAATCACCGTGCCGGCTGACATGACGCGCGGCCGTTCCGCCTGCTCAAGACGGGCCGTCAACAGAGGGTCAGCAGAGGGTCACTGCACACCGCGACCTTCGTCGGGGTGCGCTGCCGTCCGACCGTAGATGGCACCGAGCCAGACGGTCTTGGCGCCGATCATCATCTGCTCCCGCGACAACGGGCCCCCCAACGCCAACCGTTCCAACAGGCGATCGTTGAACTCCAGCAGAACCGATGCCAATACGGTGGGATCGATCCCCCGCGGCGCAGCACCGCGATCGCGTTCGGTCCGGATCATGTCGCTGATCCGGCCAACGAGCTGGGCGTTGATCTGATCCCAGACCTGTCGCACCGCTTCACTGTGGCCACGAGCCTGAACCATCGCCGCAAACATGTATCGGTGCCGGTCGACGGTGTCGAACAGGGCGGCGAGCATCGTCTCGATGCGCACTTCGGGTACGTCGGTGCTGTCCACGAATTCGGTGCTCAATACGAACGCGTCGTTCGTCATCCGATCCATGAGCGCTGCCAGCGCCGCCGCCTTATTCTCGAAGTAGAAATAGAAGCTCGGCCGGGACACGCCGGCGGACGCCGCGATATCGGCCAGACTCACCTTGTCAAAGGTCGCCTCACGCAAGCAGGATTCCAGCGCGTCGAGTAGGGCATCGCGCCGATCGTCGCTACGACTGCGTTGCGGCGGCCGACGGTCCAATGCTGATCTCATACGAAACTCGGCTCCGCCCTCGCTGCCTTCGCGGCCCGACGAGCCCCGGCGGGCAGCTCTTTGGTCCGCATCTCGTGCTCGTAGTAGAAATAGTCGACTTGCTGGGTGTGCCTTGGGCGATCCGTGCAGTGCCCTGCGTGCAGACGCTGGTCAGCATCGATGACACGCTCCATCTTCTCCACCGACGGCAGGGCGTACTTTCCCACCGCATAGGCGGCCAGCAACCGGGACTGGCATTCCACAAACGGGAACAGCGTGGGAATCGACTGCGCAAACCCGATGAACACCAGGTTCTCCAGGCCCGGTTTGAACATGCGCTTGTAGAGCCGGATGTGGTTGTCGGGTGCGCTCACCAGCCCGGGGTCGAAGAACGGGAACGTGATGTTGTAGCCGGTGGCATAGATGATGACGTCGAACTCCCCGCTGGTGCCGTCGTCGAAGTGCACGGTGTGTCCATCCAGGCGGGAAACATTCGGCTTCGGGACGACGTCACCCGATCCCAGTCGCAAGGGCAGCTCCACCGACTGCGTCGGATGCGCTTCGAAAAACTTGTGGTTCGCCGGCGGCAGTCCGTACAGCTGCGGGTCAATGCCCATCGCCGGCGCCAACAGTTGCATCATCTTGCGCTGCCACGATAGCGGCAGGTAGGGCGTAGTGCGCCACAACGTGTCACCCGGGCGGCCTGCCAGGTACTTGGGAACGATCCATGCGCTCGAACGCGTCGAGAGGGTCACCTCGTTCTGCAACGCCTTCGACGACAACTCGACGGTAATGTCGGCGGCACTATTGCCGATACCGACCATCAGAATCCTCTTGCCGGACAATGCCATCGGCGTCTGCGGATCGACATAGTCGTGCGAATGCATGGTCTCGCCGGCGAATTCGCCCGGAAACTCCGGCAGTCGCGGGTCCCAATGATGGCCGTTGGCGACCACCAGCAAATCGAACGTGCGGCGTCGGCCGCCCTCGTCGTCGATCAGCCAACCACCGTCCGACCCGCGGTCCACATGCACAACGCCGTTGTTGAACTCGATGTTGTCCAATAAGCCGAACGCCTTCGCGTAGTCATCGAGATACGCCTTGATCTGCGAGTGGTGCGGAAACGCCGGATAACCCTTGGGGATGGGGAAGTCCTTGAACGACAATCTGTCTTTCGACGTGTCGATGTGCAGGGACCGGTAGGCGCTGCTGTGGCCGTTGGGGTTTCCGAACGCCCAATTTCCGCCGATCCGGTCGGAGGACTCAAACGTCGTATACGGAACTCCGTAGTCCCCGAGCATCTTCCCCGCGGTCAGGCCGCTGATTCCGGCACCGATCACCGCTGTACGCGGGCGTGATCTAGACAACTCGCCTCCCCGGGTGTGGCGCCGACCATACTATGCGCGCCTCTGACACACGTCAATAAAAAGCTGACACTTGTCAGACACTGTCCGATCCGGGACCCGGGTCGCGACACCGCACCGCAAGCCGTCACGCGATCGTTGGCCGTCGCCGACACCGGCAACGTCGCCGGACCAGCGCCCCGTCCGGTGTCCCTCATTGCCGCTCAGCGAGTTTCATGACATGACCGAGAATGTCGGGGTACCGCTTCAAATGCGCACCGCCGTTGAGGTCGAGCACCTCACCGGTCAGCCACGACGCCGCGGGCGACGACAGGTAGAGCACAGCGCCGGCGATGTCCTCCGGTGTGCCGGAGCGGCCCAACGCGGTGTTGTCCACGTAGTCCTCCAACGCCCCCGGCACCAGGGCAACGCCCTCGGTCAGCGGGGTGTGCACGAACCCGGGCGCGATCGCGTTGGCCCGCAGACCTCGCGCCCCGAATTCAAGAGCGGCGACCTCGGTGAGCATCGACACCCCCGCTTTGGACGCGCAGTAGGCGCTCATCCCGGCCGCGGGCTGGCGCGCGTTCAGCGAGCTGATCGAGATCAAGACACCGTCGGGTCGAAGGGTGCGGCCGGCGTACTTGGCCACGATGAACGCACCGGTCAGGCACACATCGACAACATCGCGGAACTGCTCGACGGCCATGTCGGTGATCAGACCGATGTGGGAGAAACCGGCGCAGTTGACGACCACGTCGACCGGCCCGGTGGTGTCGAACAGGTGCCGCACCGAAGCCTCGTCGGTGACGTCGACCTCGACGCCGGTATGCGGATCACCGAGTTCGAGCGCCTTTGCTCGGGCACCGTCAGCGTTGCGGTCCGCAATGGTCACCTGTTCTCCACGAGTGGCCAGCGCTTGTGCGCTGGCCCAGCCGATTCCCGAGGCGCCCCCGATCACGACGGCCGTGCGCCGAGCGTCGTTGCCCATCCGGTTGTTCCTTTGCTCGTGTGGTCACTCTGCGGTGATGAGGATCTTCCCGTGCCCGTCCGGGCTCCGCAATTGCGTGAACGCCCGGGCGGTATCGCCGAGGGGCAGCTTGGCTGTGACGATCGGAGCGATATCGATGGCCCCTTCTGCGATCCACGTCACCGCAGTGGCGAATTCCTCTGTCCGGTAGGCGAACACGTAATGGAAGGACAGTTCCTTGGTGTTGGCGATGGCCGGGGTGAACGTATCCGGTTGCATGCAGACCCCCACGACGACGATGCGGGTGTGAGGCAGGGCCGACTCGCAGATCGTTGACAGCACCCCCGGCACACCCACGCATTCGAAGATCACGGTGTTGGCGTGCTGCCCGGCGCCCAGCAGGGGCGAGGGCGGCAGCGCGGGTCCGGCGAGCTCCGACCACGCCGTATACGGACTCGTTTCGGCCGGGTCGACGATCACATCGGCACCGAGCCGTTCGGCAAGTTCACGGCGGCGTGGCGAGAAGTCCGAGGCCACCACGGGGCCGTGACCGGCAGCCCGCAATGCCGCGATCACCGCCAGACCGACGGGTCCACAGCCCACGACCAACGCGACATCCCGCTCGCGCATGCCGGCTGCGGCGACGGCGTGCGCGCCGACGGCCAGCGGCTCGGCCAACGCGATCAACTCCCGCGCGACCGAACCGTCGGGCACCGCCACCAGTCGACTCTCCTGCAGAACCATGCGCTGCGCCAATGCGCCCGGCGCCGATGGTGACAGCCCGAGAAGTTGAGGCCCCTCAGCGGTGTCCAGGTACGGAACCGAGGTCACCGCCGTGCCGAGCGGGAGTCGACGCTCGCAGTGGGGGCCGTAGTCGATCAGCTCCCCGACGAATTCATGGCCCGGGATGATCGGCGGGAGCTGCTCGGGCATGCTCGCCTGCATCTCCAGCACGTGCAGATCGGAACCGCAGATACCGCAGGCCAGCGGACGAACCAACACCTGACCGAACCCGGGAACCGGATTGTCGGCCACATCGACCTCGATGTGTCCCGCTCGGGCGTAGGCGGCCTTCATGCACCGGTCCGCCCAGCATGCACGCCCGGCTCCTCCGACGCGGAACGGGTGCCCACCACGTTCTCCAGGAAACTGACCTGGTCGGCGCACGCCTTGTCGAACCACGGGTGTCCGGGCCAGACGTCAAAATGATCGCACGGATAGCGTCGGATCCAGGCGCGCGCTGCGACCGCTGTGCCGACTACCGACTGCGCGGGCACGTACCGGTCGTCGTCGGCGATCTGAACCAACACCGAAACATCTAATGTCTTGGCGTACTTTTTGATACGGACACCGGCGATGTCCAGGCCCACCGACGCGTCCACTTCGTTACGCCAGGCGGGCCCCGCGATGGACAGATAACTGTCCCGTGCGCCGTCAAGCGCCATCGCCCCCATCTGGCCAGACGCCGCGACGATCGGCATATAGCGCGGCGCCCTACCGCGGCGAACGTCGACTCGGCTCCGCACGCCGCGCGCCGTTGCTCGCAGCGCGTTCAGGACGGCGCCCACACCGCCCTGCGCAAATACCGCACGACTCGCCGCCAGAGCGCTGGTCATCGGCGTCATGGCGATGACCGCGACGACATCTGTTCTCTCGGCGGCGATCCGCAGCACGTGCCCGCCCGAAAGCGACGGCCCCCAGAGCACCACCCGGCCGGGGTCAACGCCGGGTAACCGCTTGGCGACGTCGACTGCGGCACGGAAATCAGCCAATTGCCCCTCGATGGAAATACGTTGCCGCGGCTGCCCTTCCGAGTATCCAAACCCCCGGTAGTCGAAAGCCAGCACCTCCAATCCCGCGGCACTGAATTTCTCGGCGAACGGAGCGAGGCCCGAGTCCATCGTGCCGCCGAAGCCGTGCGCCATGACGACGGCCGGACGCCCCGAATGCGTAGCGAAGCGCCGGCCCTGACCTTCGAAGTGCCAAGCAGCGCCATGCACTCCATCAGAGGTGTAACCGAGTTCGCGGTACGTCACATCATCTCCAGTCGTCGTGGAATCGTCGTCGTGCGGACTCAACGGCGCTGCCTCACGATCCGCTCGGGGCGACCGGCGCCCGTAGGCCGACGTGACCGATGCAACCGTGCCTCCATCGTGTGATCCGCGCCACCGCGAGCCATGGCAGGATTACGCTAGTCCGACGTTCTGACGTGTGTCAACGTTGAGCTGACATGCGTCAATGCGATGACCACCAACGACGCCGAAGAACGGCCTGCGAAGACGGCCGTTTGATGACACGCTAGCCAGCAATGGGTACCTTGGGTGGCTTCCGGGGCTTCCGCGGTTTCCGCAACCGCCGCGAGGCCGGCCGGGCGGTGGCCGAACTGCTCACCTCCTATCGTGGCCGCTCCGATCTGCTGGTGCTGGGTTTGGCCCGCGGCGGGATGCCGGTGGCCGCGGAGGTGGCCGCCGCGCTCGACGCTCCCCTCGATGTGTTCCTGGTCCGCAAACTCGGGGTGCCGCACTGGCCGGAGCTGGCCATGGGGGCGTTGGCCAGCGGCGACACGGTCGTGCTCAACGACGCGGTGATCGCCGACGCCCGGGTCGGCGACGAGCAGCTGCAGCGGGTCATCGACCGGGAGCGCACCGAGTTACACCGACGGGAACGCGCCTACCGGGGTGATCGACCGCCGGTGGCGGTGCGCGACAAGACGGTGCTGCTCGTCGACGACGGCATCGCCACCGGGGCCAGCATGCGGGTGGCGGTGCAGGCGGTGCGCGCCGGCGGCCCGGCCGCGGTGGTGGTGGCCGTGCCGGTCGCCCCGCCGTCGGTCTCGGAGACGCTGGGCCGGGAGGCCGACGCGGTGGTGGCGGTGTACACCCCGGAGGCGTTCGAGGCGGTCGGGCAGGCCTTCGTCGACTTCCATCAGGTCAGCGACGACGAGGTCCGCGCCCTGCTGGCCGCCCCGCGCTGACCGCGCTGCGAGGCGGTTCAGCTGTCGCGGTGTTCAGCGTCCTCGGTGGCACCGTCGGCGGGATCGGAGTCGGTGGCCGCGCCACCGTCGGCGGCGTCCTCGGTGTCCTCGGCGTCCGCGCCGTCCTCGGCGCCCGCAGTGTCCCCGGTGTCCTCGGCGTCCTCGGTGCCGGTCTCGCCGGTGTCCGGGCTCGCACCGTCGGCGGTGTCCTCGAGATCCGCGGCGTCCTCGGCGGTATCGGGGTCGGCGATGTCGGGTTGCTCGTTCTCGGCGGCGCTGACGCTGCGGCGCCGGCGTTCGCGCACCGCGTCGGCGGTCAACAGCAACACCCCGAGCACGCTGGCGCCGATGCAGACCCACGCCACCAGGGCGTTGCTGGTGACGATGGCAAAGACCAGTGCGGCCAAGCCGATGACCGCCAGGACCAACGCGATGATCAGCACCGTCTATCCTCCAACCGTGTTGCTCCCGACATCGCGGTAGGCGATGGCGAAGTTAGTTGCTTCCCCGGTTGTACTGACCGTAACCGCCCGGATCGCCCGCGGCACTGGTGTCCACCGGGGCGGCCGACCCGCGCTGGCCGAGCTCCTCCAGCTGGGACTCCAGGTAGGTCTTGAGCCGGGTGCGGTACTCGCGTTCGAAGGTCCGCAACTGTTCGAGACGCCCTTCGAGCACGGTCCGCTGCTGGTTGATGTTGCCCATGATCTCGGAGTGCTTGCGTTCGGCGTCGGCCTGCAGCGCATCGGCCTTCTCCTGGGCCTGGCGCAGCTGGGCCTCCGAGCGGCTCTGCGCGTCGGCGAGCAGCGCGTCGGCGCGCTGGCGGGCGTCGGCCACCGTGGTCTCGGCGGTCTGGCGGGCCTCGGTGACGATCTGGTCGGCGTTGGCGCGGGCGTCGGACATCATCTTGTCCGACTCGGTGCGCGCGGTGCTGGTCATCCGCTCGGCCTGGTCCTCGGCCATGCTGAGCACGCGGGCTGCCGCCTTGAGGTGTTGCTCGTCGGTGCCGCCGCTGACCGCACGTGAGGGCTCGCGCACCGGCTCGGGCTCGGGTTCGGGCTCCGGGGTGTACAGCGGCACCGCCGGGGTGGGCTGCGCGGCGGCCCCACCGCCGGCCCGCGCGGTGGTCAGCTCCTGGTCGAGTTCACTGACACGCTGACGCAGGTCGGAGTTCTCCTCCAGCAGCCGGGCCAACTCGGCCTCCACCAGGTCGAGGAATGCGTCGACCTCGTCTTCGTTGTAGCCGCGCTTCCCGATCGGCGGCTTACTGAACGCCACATTGTGCACATCGGCTGGTGTCAGCGGCATTGTCGAACCCCTCAAGTCTGGACCGTCGCATTATCGAACTGATGTGATCGTGCTGAACGATACGGTACCTGTGCAGTAACTGGCGTCCATCCTGTCACACCTGACGCGCAGATTACCCTGCTGCCCAGGAAATAAGACGGATTTTCAATCTCAATTTTGACACGGTCCGGTGGCGTTGACGAGGCCGTTGTAGCCGCCGAAACTACCCCGTGGCCTGGCTGAACGCCAGTTCCATCCCGAAGAAGGCCACCACCAGCAACAGCATGATCGACAGGTCCAGCCGGATCGAACCGATGGTCAGCTGGGGGATCAACCGGCGCAACAGTTTCACCGGTGGATCGGTGACGCTCATGATGACCTCGAGAATCACCACGGTGAACCCGCGGGGGTGCCAATCCCGACTCAGCGATCGGACGAACTCGATGACGATCCGCGCGATCAGCAACAGCCAGAACAAGAACAGGGCAAAACCGAGAATCCCGAAGAACAACGCCATCTAAGCCACCTAAACCGACCACTCCGATGAGCACGGATCGCTGACCGGCGGCCAGCCCGACGCCGACCACCCTACCGATCACCCGACGGCGACCCGCACGCCCGGTGCGTCCTCGGGGCCGCGGCGCGACCCGGTCGATCGGGGTGCTGCTGGGGTCCTACTGGTAGGCGTAGAAGCCGGTCTCGGCGATCCGGCGCCGTTCCTCGGGGGTGACGTCGACGTCGGCCGGCGAGAGCAGGAACACCTTGGTCGCCACCTTGTCGAAGGAGCCGCGCAGCGCGAACGCCAGCCCGGCGGCGAAATCGACCAACCGTTTGGCGTCGGCGTTGTCCATCGACACCAGGTCCATGATCACCGGGGTGCCGTCGCGGAACCGCTCCCCGATGGTGCGGGCCTCGCTGTAGTCCTTGGGCCGCAGTGTGGTGATCTTCGACATCGGGCTGCTCTCGTCGAACAGCATGGCCATCCGCCGCGGATACATCGCCAGCGACCCCCGGGTGGCCCCGCGCAGGGCCCCGAACCGGCTGCGGCCCATGTCATGCGGGCGCTCGAATTCCCGCGGCCGAAACCGCGGCTCCCGCGGGTCGCCGTCGTAGCCACCGCGGTAGGCGCCCGGGGGGAAGTCATCGAGGTCGCCACGCGGATCCCGCAGATCGCGCAGGTCACGGGGATCACGAGGGTCCTCGTAGTCGCGCTCGAAGCGGTCGAACTCCTCGTCGACGAACCGGTCGCCCCGCCGACCGTATCCGCGCATCGGGGCGCGGGCGTCGTCTTCGTAGTACTCGTCGTCGTAGTCCTCCATGGGAGCCATACCGAAGTAGGCCTTGACCTTGTGCAGTGTGCTCATCGCGGGGCCCTTCTTAGCGAGATGATGTCTGTGATGAAGATGTGACTGGAGTGACGATTCACGGTGACCGTAACCGCCGCGTCGCGGTAACCGCGGTACCGACACGCG
Organism: Mycolicibacillus parakoreensis; assembly: GCF_022370835.2. Next base: position 1,517,309 of record NZ_CP092365.1, on the reverse strand, counting down.
CACCGCGCCATCCCGATTCACCCGGGTTCTCCATGCTCACCGACGGCCGGCGGACCCCGGGACGGTCCCCGCTGCCGGCGTCGGCGGCGGCCAGAACTCCCGTCACGGCCGTCACTCCATCCACACCAGTGACGCCAGCCGGCCGGTGGGGGCGCCGCGTCGATGGCTGAACAGTTCCGGGTCGGCGACCGTGCAGCGTGGATCGGCATCGATCGCCGTGATCCCCAAAGAGCTGAGCTGGCAAGTGATTCCGGCTCGCAGATCCAACCCGGGGGTGCCCGCGACGGTCACGGTGCGACTGCCCGGCAGGGCGGCCTCGACCTCGTCGGCCATGGCGGCGGGCACCTCGTAGTGGGCGCCGCTGACCGCCGGGCCCAGAAACGCCGAGATGTCCTGCCGCTCGGCTCCGGCGGCGATCATGGCCTCGACCGTGGCCGACACCACGCCGTGCTGGGCACCGACCCGGCCTGCGTGGGCGGCGCCGATGACCCCGGCGCGCGCATCGGCGAGCAACACCGGTACGCAGTCGGCGGTGACCACGGCCAGCGCCAGCGTCGGCTCGGTGGTCACCAGCGCGTCGGTGTCCGGCAGGGTCGGGCCGGGGCCCGACACCCGCTGCACCCGGGTGCCGTGCACCTGGTGCATCCAGATCACCCGCTCGGTGGGCAGCCCGATCACGGTGGCCAACCGGGACCGGTTGGCCGCCACCGCCGCCGGGGCGTCGCCGACGTGGTCGCCGAGGTTGAAGCTGTCGAACGGCGGTGCCGAGACACCGCCGGCCCGGGTGGTGGTCACCCGCCGGATCCGCACGCTCATCGGCCGGCGTGGGTCAGCGACGCATGAACGGGGGGACGTCGACGTCGTCGTCATCCTCGTCGTCGCGACCGCCCCCGACGCTGACCGTCGCCCCGTTGGTCGGTGCCGGGATGCTCGACGCATCGGCGGGCTCGAACAGCGACGCCGACACCCGCCCCGCCTGCCCGGGCGCGATCGACTGGCCGCTGCCGCCGCCGGAGGCTCCAGCCGACGTCGCCGCCTGCTGCCCCGCCGGGGTGCCCGGCGCGGCGCCGACCACCGGTTTGCGGCTCGGGCCGCTGGCGTCGAACCCGGCGGCGATCACGGTCACCCGCACCTCGTCGCCGAGCGAGTCGTCGATGACGGTGCCGAAGATGATGTTGGCCTCGTGGTGGGCGGCGTCCTGCACCAGCGAGGCGGCCTCGTTGATCTCGAAGAGCCCCAGGTCGCTGCCGCCGGCGATCGACATCAGCACCCCCTGGGCGCCCTCCATCGAGGCTTCCAGCAGCGGCGAGTTGATCGCGATCTCGGCGGCCTTGAGCGCCCGGCCGTCCCCGCGGGCCGACCCGATGCCCATCAGGGCGGTGCCCGCCCCGGACATCACGCCCTTGACGTCGGCGAAGTCGACGTTGATCAGCCCCGGTGTGGTGATCAGGTCGGTGATGCCCTGCACCCCGTTGAGCAGCACCTCGTCGGCGCTGCGGAAGGCGTCCATCAGCGAGATCGCGGCGTCGCCCATCTGCAGCAGCCGGTCGTTGGGGATGACGATGAGGGTGTCGCAGCTCTCCCGCAACTCGGTGATCCCGGCCTCGGCCTGGGCAGAGCGTCGCTTGCCCTCGAACGAGAACGGCCGGGTGACCACCCCGACGGTGAGCGCGCCGAGTTTGCGGGCGATCGAGGCGACCACCGGCGCCCCGCCGGTGCCGGTGCCGCCGCCCTCCCCGGCGGTGACGAAGACCATGTCGGCGCCGCGCAGCAACTCCTCGATCTCGTCCTTGGCGTCCTCGGCGGCCTTGCGCCCGACCTCCGGGTCGGCGCCGGCGCCGAGCCCGCGGGTCGATTCGCGTCCGACGTCGAGCTTGACGTCGGCGTCGCTCATCAACAGCGCCTGGGCATCGGTGTTGATCGCGATGAACTCCACGCCCTTGAGCCCCTGCTCGATCATCCGGTTGACGGCGTTGACGCCACCGCCGCCGATGCCCACGACTTTGATGACGGCGAGGTAGTTGTGCGGGGCGGTCATCATTCGTTCCTCCCTGACGGGTTTATCGGTACCGGAACCCCTGGCAAACCCTCAACCTCAACCAGAGACTTAGAGTTATGTCAAGTAGTTCCGTGCAAACAGAACGGTAGGGGCGAAAGCCGTCGGAACCGGGAAGGCGCGCCGACGGGCGCTCCGCGAATTTTTCCCGCCGCGTCTCGGGCCGGTCAGCGCACCGTGGGCAGATCCGGGCTGGACACGTCGTAGACCTCACCGGGCTGGGTCAACAGCGCCGCGAGGGTGTCGGCCTTCTTCTGGGTGCGGTCGGAGGTCCCCCAGATCACGGTGCGTCCGTCGACGAGGGTCAGCGTGATCGAGGCGACCGACGGTGCGGCGATCTGGCCGACCTGGGCGACCACCTCGGGTTGCAGCGCGGTGAGGACGTCAAGCGCGGCGGTGGTCGCCGGGTCGGCCGGTCCGGGATGGTCCACGTCGAGATACGGCAGCGACGGCGGTGGCGGCCCGGTGGCGAAGTCGACGCCGTCACGGTCATACAGGTGCGGGCCGTCGGGGAAATCCTTCACCGCCACCGGCACCCGTTCGACGATGGTGATCCGCAGCGTCGACGGATATTGGCGCTGTACCCGCGCGCGGGCCACCCGCCGAATCGTCGCCACCCGGTCGGCGACCGCGTCGGTGTCGACCTGCAGCAGCGGCGTGCCCGGGGCGACCTGCGCGGCGTCGAGGACCTCGGATCGGTCGATCGCGGCCAGCCCGACGACCTCGAGGTTGCGCACCGACATCACCGGGGTGAAGTACAGCGCCGTGCCGAGCCCGATCGTGACCACCACCGCCAGCACCCCCCACAGCAGCATCTTGAGGCCCCGCACCGCCCCGCGCGGCACCGGCCGCGCGGCGGTCGCGGTGGCGCTGCCGCGCAGGCGGCGCTTGGCTTCCCGGCGGGCCTCCTCGATCGCCCGCGCGCGCTGCTGGGCGGCCCGGCGCTCGGCGCGCTCGCGGCGGGCCCGTCGGCGCGGACCCTCGAACTCCTCGTCGGAGGACGCGGACTCGGCCCCGTCCCGGGCGGGGTCGGCCTGTTCGTCGGCCGCGGTGGCGTCGGCGGCCTCCGGGTGCTCGGAATCGCTCACGCCGGCTCCCCCGCACCGACCCCGCCGGCGCGGCCGCGCACCGCGGCCACGATCTCCGGGCCCAGCAGGGTGACGTCACCGGCGCCCATGGTGATCACCGCATCACCGGCGGCGACCGCGGCGGAGACCACCTGCGGCACCGCGGAGAAGTCGGGCAGATAGCGCACCGGGGCGGTGACATGCTCGGCGACACTGGCCCCGCTGATCCCGGCCAGCGGCTGTTCGCGGGCACCGTAGACATCGAGCACGAACACTTCGTCGGCGACGCTGAGCGCCGCCCCGAAGTCGACGGCCAACGCCTTGGTTCGCGAATACAGGTGGGGCTGGAAGACCACCACCAGCCGCCCGGAGCCGGGGTCGGCCAGCATGGCGCGGGCCGCGGCCAAGGTGGCGCGGACCTCGGTGGGGTGATGGGCGTAGTCGTCGAAGACCCGCACCCCGGCGGCGGTGCCGACGAGGTCGAACCGCCGGCGCACCCCCTCGAATCCGGCGAGCCCGGCCAGCACGGCCTCGACCGGCGCGCCGGCGGCCCGCGCGGCCAGCACCGCGCCCAGGGCGTTGAGCGCCATGTGCCGGCCCGGCACCGCCAGCGGCAACAGCCGCGGGTCCGGTTCACCGGCGAGCTGGATCTGCGCCGTCGCCGCGGTGCCACGCTGCTCCCAGCCCAGCAACCGCCCGTCCAGCCGGCCCGGGCCGCTGCCGTAGGTCATCACCGGGATCCCTCGGGCGCCGGCGCGCTCGGCGAACGCCGCGGCGCCGGGGTCGTCGACACAGACGACCAGCGTGCCGCCGGGGGCCAGCCGTGCGGCGAACGCGTCGAAGACCGCGGTGTAGGCCTCGGTGCTGCCGAAGAAGTCCAGATGGTCGGACTCGATGTTGGTGACCACCGCGACGTCGGGGGTGTACTCCAGCAGCGAACCGTCGCTCTCGTCGGCCTCGGCGACGAAGATCGCGCCGGTGCCGTGGTGGGCGTTGGTCCCGGACTCCCCCAGCTCACCACCGACGGCGAACGACGGATCCAGCCCACAGTGCTGCAACGCCACCACCAGCATCGAGGTGGTCGTCGTCTTGCCGTGGGTGCCGGTGATCAGCACCGTGGTCCGTCCGAGCATCAGCTTCGCCAGCACCGCCGGGCGTAACAGAACCGGGATGCCGCGACGGCGGGCCTCGAGGAGCTCCGGGTTGGTTTTGGGGATCGCGGCGTGGGTGGTGATCACCGCGGTGGGCCCGCCGGGCAGCAGGTCCAGCGCCGACCGGTCGTGGCCGAGGCGGATCGTCGCGCCGCGGGCCTGCAGGGCGCGCACCCCGGCCGACTCCTTGGCGTCGGAGCCCGACACCTGTCCACCCCGGTCGAGCAGGATCCGGGCCACCCCCGACATGCCGGCCCCGCCGATGCCGACCATGTGCACCCGCTGCAGCTCCGTCGGCAGCGCCGCCGAGTCCGGGGGGCTCACCGGCCGCTCCGCTCCGCCCGCCGGCGGGCGGCCAGCTCCAGGCCCACCTGCGCCACCTGGGCGGCGGCGTCGCGGTGGCCCACCCCGGCGGCGGCGGCGGTCATCGCGGCCAGCCGCGCCGGGTCGTCGACCAGGCCGATCACCGTCTCGGCGACCACCTGCGGGGTGAGGTCGGCGTCGGCGACCAGCAGGCCACCGCCGGCGTCGACCACCGGCAGGGCGTTGAGACGCTGCTCGCCGTTGCCGATCGGCAGCGGCACATACACCGCCGGCAGCCCCACCGCCGACACCTCGGCGACCGTCATCGCCCCGGACCGGCAGATCGCCAGGTCGGCGGCGGCGTAGGCCAGATCCATCCGGTCGAGGTAGGGCACCGCGACGTACGGCGGGTCGCCGGGGGCGGGCTCACGCAGGTCCAGGGTGTTTTTGGCGCCGTGGGCGTGGAGCACCGACACCCCCGCGGCGGCCAGCGGGGCGGCGGCCCCGGCGACCGCGGCGTTGATCGACGCCGCCCCCTGCGAGCCGCCGGTCACCAACAGCACGCGAGCGTCCTCGGCGAACCCGAAGTGCGCCCGGGCCGCCGCCCGCAGGCCCGGCCGGTCCAGGCCGGTGATCGCCGCACGCACCGGGATGCCGACCACATCGGCGCCGCGCAGCCCCGAGCCCGGCACCGCGGCGAGCAGCCGCGCGGCGCGGCGGGCCCCCACCCGGTTGGCCAGCCCGGCGCGCGCGTTGGCCTCGTGGATCACCACCGGAACCCGGCCCGCCCGCCGGCGCGCCGCCAGGTAGGCCGGCAGCGCCACGTAACCGCCGAACCCGATGACCACGTCGGCGTCGACGCGATCGAGCACGGCCCGGGCCTGCCGGACCGCCCGGCGTACCCGCAGCGGCAGTGCCAGCAGGTCGCGGTTGAGCTTGCGCGGCAACGGCACCGGGGTGATCAGCTCCAGCTCATAGCCGCGTTCGGGCACCAGGCGGGTCTCCAGGCCGCGCGCGGTGCCCAGCGCGGTGATCCGTGCGGTCGGATCCAACGCCGACACCGCGTCGGCGACCGCCATGGCGGGTTCCACGTGGCCGGCCGTGCCGCCACCGGCCAGGACCACCGAGAGGGAGGGGCCGCCTGGCTGCCTGACCGTGTCGTTCACCCGTAACGAGGACCTTCCAATGCCGGCGCGCGTCCCCGGCGGGGACGTCGCGGGCCAGCCCGGCGCTGGCCCCCTCCATGATGCCCGGCCCGCCGCGCGGCGGTGGCGCCGGTCCGCGATCGCGCGGCGCGCGGCGGCTGTCGCTCGGCCCGGCGCGGGGCGCGGCGGGGCTGCGGGCGCGACCGCAACCGGTCGCGCAGCGCCTCGGCGCGGGTGGGCGAATACGGCGCCGGCAACGGCAGGCGCAACAGCCGGTTCATCCGGTCGCCCTGACCGGCGCGCAGCGCGGCCACCGCTTCGGGTTCGTGGCGTGCGGCGTTGGCCATGATGCCGATCATCAGCAAGGTGGTGGCCGCCGAGGTGCCGCCGGAGGAGATCAGCGGCAACTGCAGACCGGTGACCGGCAGCAGGCCGACGACGTAGCCGACGTTGATGAAGACCTGGCTGAGCACCCACATCGTGGTGGTCGCGGCCAGCAACCGCAAAAACGGGTCCACGGAGCGACGCGCGATGCGCATCCCGGTGTAGGCGAACAGCCCGAACAGCAGCAGCAGGCCGGCGGCGCCGAGGAAACCGAGCTCTTCACCGACGATCGCGAAGATGAAGTCGTTGTGGGCGTGCGGCAGATAGTTGTACTTGGCCGTGCCCTGGCCCAGGCCGTTGCCGAAGAATCCGCCGTTGGCCAGCGCGAACTTGGCCTGGCGGGCCTGGTAGCCGGCGTCTTGGGGGTCGGCGCCGGGATCCAGCCAGGACCGCACCCGGTCGCTGCGGTAGCCCTCGGTCACCGCCAGCGCCGCCATCACCGCGACCACGGCGGCCAGCGAGCTGGCGAACACCCGCAGCGGCAGCCCGGCAAACCACAGCAGCGACAGCAAGATGATCCCCATCGAGACCGTCTGGCCCAAGTCCGGTTCGGCGAGGATCAGGCCCATCGCCAGCACCGCGCCCGGGACCAACGGCACCAGCATCTCGCGCAGCGACGCCCGGTCCATCCGCCGGCTGGCCAGCAGGTTCGCTCCCCAGACCAAAAAGGCGATCTTGGTCAGCTCCGACGGCTGCATCGAGAGCCCGGCGATGACGAACCAGCCGCGCGAGCCGTTGGCGATGGTGCCCACGCCCGGGATGAGCACCAACACCAGCAGCACGACACTGCACGCGAACGCGGTGAACGCGGTGCGCCGCATCAACCAGACCGGGGTGCGCAGCGCCACGTAGAAGGCGACCAATCCGACCAGGGTCCACAGCACCTGCCAGCCGAAGATCACCCACGGCGAGCCGTCGTCGCTGTAGGACTGCACCCCGGACGCGGAGAGCACCATGATCAGCCCCAGCGTGGTCAGCAGCGCCGCCACCGCGATGATCAGGTGAAACGACGTCATCGGGCGCCCCAGCCAGATGCCGAACCGGGCGCGCACGGCCACCGCGGCGACCAGCGAGGCGCCCACCGAGCGCCGCTTCGCGCCCGCGGGGCTCGACCCCGGAGCGGCGGGCGCCGTGCCGGCGTCGATCTCCGCGCCGGTGTCGGTGGTCTCGGTGGTGTCGGCGTCGCGGTCTGCCCCGGTGGCGCGCCGGGACCGCAGCCGGGCTAACGCGGTACGCACGGCGGCTACCGGGTCGCGGCGTGCACGGCCGCGCCGAACGCCTCACCGCGCTCGGCATAGCCGCCGAATTGGTCGAAGGAGGCACCCGCGGGGGCCAGCAGCACCGTGTCACCGGGGCGGGCCAGCTCGCGGGCCGCGGCGACGACCGTGGTCATCACCCGCGCGCCCAGGCTGCCCTCGCCGGACCCGACCCATCGAGTCTCAGTAGTCACAGAAGGCTCACCAGTCTCACGCACACCAGCATCCTCCCCTGTCACCACCTCGATGACGCGCACATCCGGCGCGTGTCGTGATAACGCCTCGGCGATCTCGGCGCGGTCCCGGCCGATCAGCACCGCTCCGACCAGCCGGGAGGCGACCCGCGCGACGGTGGCCTCCACCGCGGCACCCTTGAGCAGACCGCCGGCGACCCACACCACCCGCGGGTAGGCCGCGATCGCGGCTTCGGCGGCGTGCGGATTGGTGGCCTTGGAGTCGTCGACGTAGCGGACCCCGGCGGCGACGGTGAGCACCGCGCCGCGGTGCGGGGCGGCGGCAAACCCCCGCAGGGCGCGCTCCACGGCGGCCGCGGGCACCGCGACCGCGCGCGCCAGCGCCGCGGCGGCCAGCGCGTCGAGGACCCCGACCGGTCCGGGCACCGGGATGGCCTCGGTGGGCGCCAGGTCGGCGGCCCCGGCGAACGCCCGGTCGACCAGCCAACCGTCTTGCACGCCCAGTTCGCCCGCCTCGGGGGCGCCGAGCCGGAAACCCACCCGGGTGGCGGCGGGCGCGGCGGCCAGCAGCGCCGCCGCGCCCGGGTCGTCGAGGCCGGCGACGGCCACCCGCCCGGTCAGCGCCTGCGCCTTGGCCGCGGCGTAGGCGGTCATGCCGCCGTGCCAGTCCAGATGATCCTCGGCGATGTTGAGCACCACTCCGGCGTCCGGCTGCAGCGACGGCGCCCAGTGCAGCTGAAAGCTGGACGCCTCCACCGCCAGCACCTCGGCGGGCCCGTCGAGCACGTCGAGCACCGGAGCGCCGATGTTGCCGCAGGCCACGGCGGGCAGTCCGGCGGCGGTGAGCATGGCCGCGAGCATCGCGGTGGTGGTGGTCTTGCCGTTGGTGCCGGTGACCACCAGCCAGCGGCGCGGCGGGCCGTACACCGCGGCGCGGTCCAGCCGCCAGGCCAACTCCACATCGCCCCAGATCGGCACGCCGGCACCGGCCGCGGCAGCGAGCACCGGGGCGGTCGGCGCGAATCCGGGGCTGGTGACGACCAGTCGGTAGTCGCCGATCGTGCGGGTCGCCTCGGCGGTGCTCACCGCGGCGATCCCCGCGTCGGCGCAGGCGCTCAACGCCGCCGGGTCACCGTCGCAGACGGTGGTGCGCACCGGCAGCGCCCGCAGCGCCGCGAGCACCGCACGCCCGGTCACCCCGGCGCCGGCCACCAGCACCGGCGCCGACGCGCTCAGCGGTTCCAGCCAGCCCACCACCGCGGTCCTCTAGTCGCCGACCGTGGCGAACCATTCGCCGTAGAACAGCGCCACCCCCAGACCGCAGGCGATCGCGGTGAGCAGCCAGAACCGGATGATCACCGTGGTCTCCGCCCAGCCGAGCAGCTCGAAGTGGTGGTGGAACGGGGCCATCCGGAACACCCGGCGCCCGGTCGTGCGATACGCCAGGATCTGAATGACCACCGAGGCGATCTCGGCGACGAACAAGGCGCCGAGCACGACCGCGAGGATCTCGGTGTGGCTGGTCACCGAGATCCCGGCGATGATGCCGCCGAGCGCCAGCGAGCCGGTGTCGCCCATGAAGATCTTGGCCGGCGCGGCGTTCCACCACAGGAAACCGATGCATGCCCCGGCGGTCGCGGCGGCCACGAACGCCAAGTCCAGCGGATCCCGCACGTTGTAGCAGCCCAACTCGGGGGTGATGGCGCAGGCGTTGCGGTGCTGCCAGACGGTGATGAGCACATAGACCGCGCTGACCATCGCCATCGCGCCGGCCGCCAACCCGTCGAGACCGTCGGTGAAGTTGACCGCGTTGGACCAGGCGCTGACCAGCACCACGCAGAACAGGATGAACACCAGCACCGGCAGGGTGACGGTGGCGATCTCGCGCACGTAGGACAGCTGCGTGCTGCCCGGGGTCAACCCGTCGGCGTCGCGGAAACCCAGCGCCAACACCGCGAAGATCACCGCGGCACTGACCTGCCCGACGGTCTTGGTGGTCTTGTTGAGCCCCAGGTTGCGGGCCAGGCGGATCTTGATCAGGTCGTCGATGAACCCGACCACGCCCAACGCGCTGGCCAACCCGAGCACCAGCAGCCCCGAGGCCGACGGCCCGGCGCCGTGAAACGAGAGCCCCGCGAGGTGGGCGGCCAGGTATCCGCCCCAGATCCCGGCGACGATCGCCACCCCACCCATCGACGGGGTGCCGCGTTTGGTCCGGTGGCTGGGGGGGCCGTCCTCGCGGATCTCGTGGCCGAACCCCTGGCGGGTGAACAGCCGGATCAGCACCGGGGTGACCAGGATGGCGACCGCCAGCGCGACCCCCGCGGAGATCAGGATCTGGATCATCGGCGGGAATCCCCTCCGCCGTGCTCGGCGATCAAGGTGTCGGCGACCGTGGCCAGCCCGGCCGAGTTCGAGGCCTTGACCAACACGACGTCGCCGGGCTGCAACTCGCTGCGCAGCACCGCCAACGCGGCATCGGTGTCGGCGACCATGGTCGACTCCGCTCCCCACGAACCTTCCATGACCGCTCCGTGGTGCATGGCGCTCATAGCTCTCCCGGTTCCGACGACGATAAGTCGAGACACATCTAAGCGCACCGCCAACCGGCCGATGCGATCGTGTTCGGTTATCGCGTCGGCGCCGAGTTCGGCCATCTCCCCGAGCACCGCGAAACTGCGTCGCGGAGCCTGCTGACGGGCCATCCAGGCCAGCGCCTGCAGTCCGGCGCGCATCGAGTCGGGGTTGGCGTTGTAGGAGTCGTCGATCACGGTCACCCCGTCGGGGCGGGTGTGCACCGCCATCCGGTGCGCGGAGGCCGGGCGCGCCTCGCCCAATGCGCTCGCCACCTGCTCCGGCGTGGCCCCGCACTCCAGGGCGACCGCGGCGGCGCACAGCGCGTTGCCGACCTGGTGGTCGCCGTGGACCCCGAGGGTGACCTCGACGGTGCCGGCGGCGCTGTGCAGGGCGAACTGCGGCCGGGCCAGCGGGTCGAGGCGCACCGGGCCGGCCCACACGGTGTCGGCGCCGGGGTTCGGCGGGTGCGGGCCGCGGCTGACCCGCACCACCCGCGCCCGGGTCGTCGCGGCCATCGCCGCCACCGCCGGATCGTCGACGTTGAGCACGACCACACCGGACTCGGGAACAGCTTGCGGCAGTTCGGCTTTGGTCTGTGCGATGGCCTCGCGCGAGCCGAACTCGCCCACGTGGGCGGTGCCGACGTTGAGCACCACCGCGATCGACGGGGGGGCGATGGCGGCCAGGTCGGCGATGTTGCCGCGGCGCCGCGCCGACATCTCCAGGACCAGATAGGCGGTGTCGGCGGTGGCGTTCAGCACGGTCCAGGGGTGGCCCAGCTCGTTGTTGAACGATCCCGGGGGCGCCACCACCTCGCCGAGCGGGGACAGCACCGCGGCCAGCAGGTCTTTGGTCGACGTCTTGCCCGACGAACCGGTCACCCCGATGATCGTCAGTCCGCCGGCGACCAGGCGGGCGGCGACCGCCGCGGCCAGTTTCGCCAACGCGGCCAGCACCGCCGCCCCCGAGCCATCGCTGTCGTGTTCGAGCACCCCGGCGCGCCGGTCGCCGGGCACCGGGTCCACCACGATCGCCGGCACACCGACCGGGCGGGCGGCCAACACGGCGACCGCACCGGCGGCGACCGCGGCCGCGGCGTGGTCGTGGCCGTCGACCCGCGCACCGGGCAATGCCAAAAACAGTCCCCCGGCGGAGATCCGGCGCGAATCGAACTCCACGGTGCCGCTGACGCGGGTCTGGGCGGCTCGCGTCGCGGTGATGTCGCAGAGCCGGCCACCGACGATCTCGGCGATCTCGGCGACGCTCAGCGCGATCACGAACGCCGCTCCAGCGCCGCGGCGAGCTCCTGGCGGTCGTCGAAGGCCCGGGTCTGTCCGGCGACGGTCTGCCCACGCTCATGACCCTTTCCGGCCACCAGCACCACGTCACCGGTGCGCGCCCAGCCGACGGCGTGGGCGATCGCCTCGGCCCGGTCGGCGATCTCGACGGTCTCGGCGGGCCCGTGGCCCGCCCCCGCCAGGATGGCCCGGCGGATCGTGGCCGGATCCTCGCTGCGCGGGTTGTCGTCGGTGACCACCACCAGGTCGGCCAGCTCGGCGGCGATCCGGCCCATCGGTTCGCGCTTGCCGCGGTCCCGGTCGCCGCCGGCGCCGAAGACCACCGCCAGCCGGCCGCCCCCGCGACGCAGCGTGCTCAACACCGCCTGCAGCGCACCGGGTTTGTGGGCGTAGTCGACCAGCGCCAGAAAGTCCTGTCCGCGTCGCACCGCCTCCATCCGACCCGGCACCTGGGCGCCCCGCAGCCCGGGGGCGGCCTGCTCCGGGGAGACTCCGACGCTGTCGAGCACGGCCAGCGCGACCAGACAGTTGGCGACGTTGTAGGCGCCGGGCAGGCCGATACCCACCCGATGGTGCACCCCGACCGGGTCGGTGACGCTGAACTCCTGGCCGCCGTCGACGGTGACGGTCACCCCGTCGGCGTGCCAGTCCGCCGGCCGCCCGGCGGCGCTGACGGTGACCACGGACTCGGCGCGGCGGGCCATCTCGGCACCGGACTCGTCGTCGACGCAGACCACCGTGCGGCGGGCGTGCAACGGTGAGCGGCGGTCGAACAGCCGGGCCTTGGCCTCGAAGTACTCGACCATGCTGGCGTGGAAGTCCAGGTGGTCGCGCGAGAGGTTGGTGAAGGCGCCGACGGCGAAATCGAGGCCGTCGACGCGGCCCAGGCTCAGCGCGTGGCTGGAGACCTCCATCACCGCGACGTCGACGCCGCGTTCGACCATCACCGCCAGCAGCGCCTGCACATCCGGCGCCTCCGGCGTGGTCAAGGCGCTGGGGACCGCGACTCCGTCGATGCGCACCCCGACGGTGCCGATCAGCCCGGCACGGCGGTCGGCGGCGCGCAGCCCGGCCTCCACCAGATAGCTGACGGTGGTTTTGCCGGAGGTGCCGGTGATCCCGATGACCGGCAGCCGCGCCGACGGGCGACCGTAGACCACGGCGGCCAGTTCGCCGAGGATGGCCCGCGGAGCCGGGTGCACCAGCACCGGCACCCCGGGCTCGGCGATCTCGGCAACCCCGGCGGCGTCGGTGAGCACCGCGACCGCCCCGGCGCCGATGGCCCGCGCCGCGAAGCGGGCACCGTGGGTGTGCGAGCCGGGCAGCGCGGCGAACAGATCACCGGGGCCGCAGTCCTGGGCCCGCAGGCTCACCCCGGTGACCGCCACGGCGGCGTCGGCGCTGTCGGCGGCCGGGACGGCGTCGAACCGGGCGGCCAGCTGCGACAACGCCACGCCGGCGACGGTGGTGGGGCGCGTGGGTGCGGCCATCGTCATCACCTCCGTCCCGTTGTCGGCCCTGCCACTGTATCCAGGGGTCGGCCACCGGCGACGCGATGGCGCCGGGGACGTTTTACAAGACCTGTTTTACAAGACCTGCAGCGTCAACGGCGGACCCGGGTCCGGCGACAGCGGCGCGTTCTCGCGCTGCAGCAGCCAGGCCGCGATGTTGTGGAACAGCGGGGCGCCCGAGGTGCCCGGCGACCCGTCGGCGGCGTGGTGCGGATTGTCCATCATCAGCCCGATGACGTAGCGCGGGTCGTCGGCGGTGACCATCCCGGCGAAGGTGACCCAGTACACGTCGTCGAAGTAGCAGCCGCAGGCCGGGTTGATCTGCTGGGCGGTGCCGGTTTTGCCGGCGATCTGATAACCCTCGACCGCCGCGGCCGGTCCGGTCCCCTGCTGGTAGCCCCTCGGGTCGTGCTGCACCACCGCGCGCAGCATGTTGCGCACGGTCTGCGCGGTCCGCGCCGAGGTCACCCGCACCCCGTCGGGGCGCTCCTCTTCGGTGCGGCTGCCGTCGGGGGCGATGGTGGCCTTGACGATGCGCGGCGGCACCCGCACCCCGTCGTTGGCGATGGTCTGAAACATACTGGTCATCTGCAGCAGCGTCATCGAAAGCCCTTGCCCGATCGGTAGGTTCGCAAACGAGCTGCCCGACCACTGGTCGATCGGGGGGACCAGTCCGGCGCTCTCTCCGGGCAACCCGACCCCGGTGCGCTGCCCGAGGCCGAATTTGCGCAGCATGTCGAACCAGCGTTGCGGGCCGAGCCGCTGCGCCAGCATCAGGGTGCCGACGTTGGAGGATTTCCCGAAGATCCCGGTGGTGGTGTAGGGCACCACACCGTGGTTCCAGGCGTCGCGGACGGTGACCCCGCCCATCTCGATCGACCCGGGCACCTGCAGCACCTCGTCGGGGTTGGTCAGGCCGGCCTCGATGGCGGCCGCCGCGGTCACCACCTTGTTGACCGAGCCCGGCTCGAACGGCGAGGAGACCGCCGGGTTGCCCATCTGCCGGTCGCCCTGACGCCCGATGTCCTGGGACGGGTCGAAGGTGTTGTCGTTGGCCATCGCCAGCACCTCACCGGTCTTGGCGTCGAGTACCACCGCCGAGACGTTGTTGGCCCCGGAGAGGTTCTTGGCCTGTTGCACCTGCTGCTGGACGTAGAACTGGATGTCGTCGTCGAGAGTGAGTTGCACCGTCGAGCCGTCGACCGCGCTGTGCCGGTTGCGGTAGCTGCCGGGGATGACCACTCCGTCGGAACCGCGGTCGTAGGTGACCGATCCGTCGGTGCCGGCCAGCACCGCGTCCCAGGAGTCCTCCAGGCCCAGCAGGCCGTGGCCGTCCCAGTCGATGCCGCCGATGATGTTGGCGGCCAGCGAACCGCCCGGGTACTGGCGCAGGTCCTGGCGTTCGGAGCCGACCTCGGGGTACTCGCTGGTGATCGCGGTGGCCACCGCCGGGTCCACGGCGCGGGCGAGATACACGAAGGTGTCGTCGCTCTGCAGCTTCTTGAGCACGGTGGCGGAGTCCGGTTTGTCCCCGAGGCGGCTGGCGACGGCCTTGGCGATCTCACGGAGTCGTTGGGCCGGCTCGGCGGCCGACGGGTCTTTCTGTTTGGCCTCGGTCAGCTGTTTGCGGATCCGGGTCGGCTGGAACGTCAGGGCGCGCGCCTCGATGGTGAACGCCAACTTGCTGTTGTTGCGGTCGATGATGCTGCCGCGCAACGCCTGTTCCCGGTCGGTGACCTTGAGCTGGCCGGCGGCCTCGGCCCGCAGCCCCGCCGCACGCGGCACCTGCAGGGTGAACAGTTGGGCGGCGACGACGGTCAACACCACGAAGATCACCCCGACCCCGATGCGCTGACGGAATGCGAACGAGGCGGTGCGCGAAACGACGTGGTCGGCCGGGCGGGTGCGCCGGCTGCGTGCCGACCGGACAGCGGGGGCGACCGCGGGGGTCGAGCCCGCTTGTCTGCGCGGGCCCGCGGAGGTGCTGTTGCGGACTTTTTTCGCCCGCTTCGTCGACCCGTGCGGTGTGGTCGCCGGCCGGCGGCCGCGCCGTGCGCCGCTCACTGACCGGCCTCCGGCGCGGGCGGGGCCGGCGCGCCGACCGGGGCGGGTGCGGCCGCGGCGGGCTGGGGTGCCGGTCCGGGGGCCGGCCCCGCCCCCACCGGGGGCAGGTGCTGGGTGCCCAGCGTGGTCGACCCGTCGGGGGCGCGGACCAAGACCTCGGGTCCCGCCGGTGCCGGCGGCAGTTGCGGGTTCGCCTCGACGCGCACCGGCACCTCCACCGGGTTCGGCGGCGGGGGCGGAGGCAGCGGGTCCTCATCGGGCAGTTTGACATTCAACGGCGGCGGCGGAACCCCCTCAGCGGGTTTGGGGGTGCCGACGACGACCCAGTTGCCGACGGGATCCTGGACCAGGTGAGCGGTGTCCTTCGAGGGGATCATGCCGATGTTGCGCGCGGCCTCGGCGAGCGCCGGTGCGGCCTGCGCTTCGAGCACATCGCGCTCAAGCGCCTCTTTCTGCTGCAGCAGAAGCTGATTGGCCTTGCGGGCGTTGCCCAATTCGTAGGACCGCTCGGCGGAGTCGGTGGACAGCCACAACGTCAGGCCCAGCCCCAGACCCAGCGAGCCGATGACGACCACCACGAACGGCACCTTGGCGACCAGGGTGCGTGGCCGCAGGTCGATGGCCGCCAGACGGTGCAGGAGGCGTTCCCGCAGCGGGACCCGGACCACCTGAGGTTTTTTGGCTTTGCGCGCCTTGGCCCGGGCCTGTGCCTGCCCGGTGGTCTTCGCCGCCCGTACCGGACCGCGGGTTCGCGGGGTGGGCGGGGTGGTCCGCGGGCCGCTGCGCGGTGCCGAGCGCTCGGGTGCCGACGCACTCGGCCGCCCGGCCCGCGACCGGGTCCGCTGCGGGGTTGCCGGGGCGGTGCGCCGACGGGTCGCGGTGCGTGCGGTGTCGTCGACGCCGCGCCGGCGCCGCTGCCGGCGCTGGGCATCGCCGCGTTTCGGCGTCTGGCGCTTGACCTTCACTGCTCACCCCTTCTCATCACCTGGTGTGGCGGTGCGATGCGCTGGACCGCCCGCAGACGTACCGCCGCGCTGCGTGGGTTGTGGTCGATCTCGGCGGCCCCGGCCCGTTCGGCCCCGCGGGTCAGCGACCGGAACTCCGCACCGTGGCCGGGGAGTTCGACCGGCAGGTCGAGGGGGGTCCGGGAGGCGCTGGCGGCGGCGAACACCTGCTTGACGATGCGGTCCTCCAGCGACTGGTAGGCCAGTACCGCGCACCGGCCGGCCACTGCCAGCAGGTTCAACGCCGCCGGCAGTGCGCGCCGCAACACCTCCAGCTCGTCGTTGACCGCGATGCGCAGCGCCTGAAACGTGCGTTTGGCCGGGTGCCCCCCGGTTCGCCGCGCCGGGGCGGGGATCGCGTCGTAGAGCAGTTCGACCAACTGGCCCGAGGTGTGAAACGGCGTGGTCTTCCGTTGGCGGACAATGCGATCGGCGATACGGCGGGCGAACTTCTCCTCGCCGTAGCGGTGCAGGATGTCGGCGATCTCATCGCGCTCGTAGTCGTTGAGGATGTCGGCGGCGGTCAGCGGCAGGCCCGGGTCCATCCGCATGTCCAGCGGCGCGTCGTGGGCGTAGGAGAACCCCCGCTGCACCCGGTCCAACTGCATCGAGGACACACCCAGGTCGAACAGCACCGCGTGCACCGACCCCGGGGCGGCCAACCCGCCGCGGCGCACCGCCTCGGCGATCCCGTCGTAGCGGGCGTGGACCAAGCTCACCTGGGGGCCCCACGGGGCCAGCCGGTCCTTTGCGATGCGCAAAGCACCGGGGTCGCGGTCGAGTCCGATCAGCCGCAACTGCGGCAGCGCGGTGAGAAACGCCTCGGCGTGCCCGCCGGCGCCCACCGTGGCGTCGACCAGGACCGCGCCGCGCCCCTCGGGATGGTCGGCCAGCGCCGGGGTCAGCAGCTGCAGGCACCGCTCGGCGAGCACCGGCAGGTGGCCGAAGTCGGCGGCCGAACCGGTGTCGGTCATCGCGGCACCTGCCCTTCGCACCCTTCGCACCGGCTGTGCCGGCGGCTCCTCTGCGTGATCCCGCGGCCCCGCCCCCGTAGCGAGGTCCCTGTCCGATATCGCGGACCTGGCGTTGGGGAAGTACGTCAGGGCCGGCTCGGGCAGAGGCCACGCCACACGGGCGGGCGCCTCAGATAATGTCGCTGAGCGCGTCATCGGTGGCCGCGGAGAAGTTCTCTTCGTGGGTTTGTTGGTAGTCCGCCCAGGCCTGGGCGTCCCAGATCTCGAGGTAGTCGACCGATCCGATCACCACACAGTCCTTGGCGAGGTTGGCGTAGCGGCGGTGGTCGGCCGAGAGCGTGATCCGCCCCTGGGAGTCGGGGCGCTGTTCGTCGGTGGCCGCGGCCAGGTTGCGCAGAAAGGCACGGGCCTCCGGGTTGCTGCGCGAGGCCGAGGCCGCCCGGCGGGCCAGGTGCTCGAACTGCTCGCGGGGATAGACCGCCAGGCTGTAGTCCTGGCTCTTGGTGACCATCAACCCTCCTGCTAGCGCGTCCCGAAACTTCGCCGGCAAGGTCAGCCGGCCCTTGTCATCGAGCTTGGGCGTGTAGGTGCCGAGGAACATCGCGCACCTCCCGCCGTTCTCCGGAGTGCCTACCCCGCTCGCCAACTTCCGCCACAATACCCCACAACACCCCACACGTAATCGTTTTGTGAGGTCACAAATGGGTGTCATCCCCACTTTGGGCCAATCCTGGTGCGCTCGCACCGGGACCGCCGCCACGCGCAGCACGAAAACCCCAGTTCACCGTCGCCACCCGGCCGGTGGGGGGAAGTGGGGGGAGGATGGGCGGCCGCCCCGTCTCCGGGCGTGTCAGATGGGGCGCCCGCGCGCGCCGCCGGCCCGCGAGGCCGGGCCGGCGGCGTCAGATCCGAGGCGGTCCGGACAGCAAAAAGGGCAGCGCTGGCGCTGCCCTCATCCGGCTACCGGTCTCTCGATCACGAATCGAAGCGGCGCCGGAACCGGTCTTCCATCCGACTGGTGAACGAGCCGCCGGTCCCCTTTTTGACCCGCCGCGGCGGCGCCTGGTCGGAATCCGCCGCAGCGTCGGCGGGCGGCGCGGCGGCGTCCGCGGACCCGGTGATGGCATACACCCCGCCGCCGAACATGAGGATGAACCCGAGCACACTGAGCACCGGGAAGCCCCCCAGCATGGTGGCGGTGAACGCGACACCGGAGACCAGCAGGACCAGCCCGACGACGAACAGCGCCGCACCCTGCAGCCGGCGGCGCGTCGACGGTGCACGCAGCCGCGCTCCCCGCACGCTCGAGGCGAACTTGGGGTCTTCGGCGTAGAGGGCGCTCTCGATCTGGTCGAGCATGCGCTGCTCATGATCGGAGAGTGGCATTCGTCCCTCCTTGCCGACAGATCCGAACTGACTAAAGCGTGCAGCTACGCGGTACGCCCGGCAGCTACCCTCATACTACGAGTTCGATCCGCGCTGTACCACTGGGTTCTCCCGATTGTAGCGGGCCGAGCGCACCGGTGAGTTCAGCACCGGAGGTACCGGTCGTCGGGTGCCCCTGCGGGCCCCGCCACGGGACCCGACCCCGATAATGGCCGGTGGCGACCGCGACGTGTAGGGCATCCCGTTCGGGAGGAGGGCAGCGCTTGATGGCGACGTTCCTCTGCGAGTGGTCCCCCGCCGAGTTGACCACCCGACTCGATCAGGCCCTGCGGGTCTACGTCGCCGCGATGGGCTATCCGCCGGGCACCGAGCAGCAGCGCGCCACCACGTGGCTGGAGCACACCCGCCGGCCCGGCTGGAAGGCGGTCGCCGCCGTCGAGGTCACGGCGCACCCCGCGCAGCCGGCCGCCGCGCCGTCGGCGGCGGCGCTGCGCGACGGCCCCCTGCTCGGGGTGGCCTACGGGTATCGCGGTGCCCCCGGCCAGTGGTGGCACCAGCAGGTGATGGCCGGTCTGCGACACGCCGGTCTGCCCGAACCCCGGATCGCGGCGCTGCTGGACAGCTACTTCGAGTTGACCGAGTTGCACATCGATCCGCACGCCCAGGGCCGCGGCTTGGGTGAGGGGCTGCTGCGCCGGTTGCTCACCGAACGCCCGGAGGCCGGCGTGTTGTTGTCCACCCCGGAGAGCCACGGGGAGGGCAACCGGGCCTGGCGGTTGTATCGGCGGCTGGGCTTCACCGATGTGATCCGCGACCATCGCTTTGCCGGCGACCCGCGCGCGTTCGCGATTCTGGGCCGCCGGCTGCCGCTGTGACCAGCGTCTGGCACGATGACCGGGTGCATCCTCGGCGCCGTACTCTCGCGTCCCGTCGCAGCGGCGCACGCCGCCTGGTGACGATCGCCCTGCTGCTGTTGGCAGTGGCACCGTGGATGGTCGGCTGCGTGCGGGTCAAGGCATCGATCACCATCTCCCCCGACGACACCGTCTCGGGCCAGATCATTGCCGCCGCCAAACCCAGCAGCGACTCCGATCTGGGACCGCAGCTCAACGCCGACCTGCCGTTCGGTCGCAAGGTGGCGGTCTCGAAATACGCCCGCGACGGCTACGTCGGATCCCAGGCGGTCTTCTCCGACCTGACCTTCGGGGAGCTGCCCCAACTGGCCGGGATGAACCCCGACGCCTCCGGGATGAACCTGACGCTGCGCCGCTCCGGGGACCTGGTGATCCTCGAGGGCCGGGTGGATCTGACCGGGCTGCAGGATTCCGAGGCGCCCGGTGCCTCGGAGTCCGACATCCGGCTGACCGTGACGTTCCCCGGTGAGGTGGTCTCCACCGACGGCAAGCGGCTCACCGCCGAGATGGTGGAGTGGACGCCGGCGCCGGGGGCGGTCTCCACGATGAGCGCCCAGGCGCGCTACACCGACCCCAGCACCCGCTCGTTCATCCGGGCGGCGACCTGGCTGGGCCTCGGCGCCTTCGCGGTGGCCGCGGTGGTGGCGCTGCTGGCCTGGCAGACGCGCGACCGCAGCCCCGGGGTGGGTGTCGCCGCCGACGACGCCGACGACTAGGACGCCCGCGGGCAGGGCGCGAGAGGACCCGTCGCCCGCCCCGCGGTCACGGCGCCCAGGTCACGGCGCCCAGTAGTCGAGCAGCGCGGCGAACGTCTCGAACGCCGGTTTGGACACCCCGTAGGTGGCCTCCAGATGGATGCTGAGCGGGAAACCCAACCCGACGACCCCGTCGATGACCCGTCGGTACAGATCGACCATGAGTTGCCGCTTGCGGTCCGGGGTGCTGTCGGCCAGCCGGGCGACGAACTCCTGTTCGGCGGCGACGGCGGCGTTACCGGGATCCTGGATGAGCCAGTTGATCAGCCGTGAGCGCGACTCCAGCTGCGGGACGAACCCGAACGACAGCAGGATCTCCGGGCGGTGGTCGCTGTTGCGCGCGAACGTGGTCAAAAACTCCACGATCGCCTCGGAGTAGAGCAGCTGGGTCATCCCGAACGTGGCGCCCTGATCACATTTGAAACCGAACCGGCCCTGTTCGCCGTCGCGGGTGGGAATCAACACCACGCCCCGGTCGGTCACCAGATCCTGGTAGAGCGAGAGCGCGTCGGTCGGCGGCACCCCCGAGCCCTCCCCGTCGGCCATGGTGCGCGGCACCCCGACGAACACGACCCCGTCGATGCCGCCGGAGCGCAACGTCACCAGGCGTTGCCGCAGCGCCGGCTCGTCCATGAAGGCGGTGACCTGGGTGCACAGCCCGCGGACCCCGGGCAGCTCCGGACCGATGATCGACCAGTAGTCCAGGACGTCGAGTTTCGGTTTCATCGCCACCGGACGGTCGGGGTCCTCCTCGATCATCGCGGGCATCATCACGTGCCCGATGCGCCCGGCGATCCCGGTCTCCTCGGCGAACCGCACCACCTTGTGCGCCTCCTCCAGCGCTTTCTGGCGGCCCTGCTCCACGTTCGGTGGCACCAACTCCAGCACGATGCTGCTCAGCGTCACAAATCGCTCCTTATGACTTCCGGTCGACGCGCCGCACGGCGGCCCCCCGCCCCGCACCGGCGCGATCCCCCTCGGCGCCATCACCCTACCGATCGACGCCACGGGCGGCGTCGCCGCGTCGACCCCCGGCGGGCGCCACGCGGCCCGCTACCTGCCGGTCCTTCCGTGTCGCCCCGCTACGCTGAGTGCACCCGCGGCGGAGAACCCGCCGGCGAACAGAGAGGGGTGCGGCGCTGAGCGTCCAAGCAGGGTCACCGTCAGCGGTCGAGCTGGCCGCGGCCATCAGCGAGCAGTTGCGGCGCTACCTGCGCGAGCGCCGCGCTGAGACCGCCCACATCGGTGAGACCTACAACGCTCTGGTGACCCGCCTCGAAGAGTTCGTCCTCAGCGGCGGCAAACGGCTGCGCCCGGCCTTCGCCTACTGGGGCTGGCGGGCGGTGAGCGGCCGTGACGCCGACCCGGCGACCCTGCGGTTGTGTTCGGCGCTGGAGTTGCTGCACGCGTGCGCGCTGCTGCACGACGACGTCATCGACGCCTCGGCCACCCGGCGCGGCAAACCCACCGCCCACGTCCAGTTCGCCGGGCTGCACCGCGAGCGGCGGTGGCGCGGTGCGCCCGACCAGTTCGGCCTCTCCGCGGCGATCCTGCTCGGGGATCTGGCGCTGGTGTGGGCCGACGACGTCGTCACCGAGGCCGACCTGTCGGCCGCGACCCGCCGGCGCGTCCAGCGGGTCTGGTCGGCGATCCGCACCGAGGTGCTGGCCGGGCAGTATCTCGACATCGTCGCCGAGGCCAGCGGGGCGGAGTCGATCGAGTCGGCGATGGCGGTCAACACCTACAAGACCGCCTCCTACACGGTGTCGCGCCCGCTGCAGTTCGGTGCCGCCGCCGCCGGGGAGCGCCCCGACGTGCAGGCCGCCTTCCACGAGCTCGGCACCGACCTGGGGGTGGCGTTTCAGCTGCGTGACGACGTGTTGGGGGTGTTCGGGGACCCCGCGGTGACCGGCAAACCCAGCGGCGACGACCTGCGCTCGGGTAAGCGCACGGTGCTGTTGGCCGAAGCGGTGACGCTGGCCGACCGCAGCGATCCGGCCGGCGCCGAACGGCTGCGCAGCAGGGTCGGCACCGATCTCACCGACGCCCAGATCGGCGAGCTGTGCCGGATCATCGAGGGGGTCGGCGCGCTGGCCGCCGTCGAGGACCGCATCACCGCCTTGACCCACGACGCCATCGCCGTGCTCAACAGCGCGCCGATCGACCCGGCGGCGCGCGCCGGGCTCGCCGAACTCGCCAGCCTGGCCGCCCACAGATCGGCCTGACCCGGTGCCCACCCCGACCCCCACGCCGACCACCGCGGGTCTCGCACCGCACCGCCTGTGGGCGTTCGCCACCACCGATCAGGGCCGCCCCGCCGTGCAGGGCTGCCTGGGTGCGGCGCTGATCACCGTCGGCGGGCTCGGGGCCGGCAGCACCCGGCTCACCGACCCGCTGTTGGAGTCGATGCACCTGTCGTGGCTGCGGTTCGGCCATGGCCTGGTGCTGTCCTCGGCGTTGCTGTGGGTGGGGGTGGCGGTGATGCTGCTGGCCTGGCTGCGGCTGGGCCGTCGGGTGCTCCACGGCACGGTCTCCACCGCCGCGCTCGCGGTGACCACCGGGTTCTGGTTGGCCCCGCTGCTGGTGTCGGTGCCGGTGTTCAGCCGCGACACCTACTCCTATCTCGCGCAGGGCGCCCTGCTGCGCGACGGCCTGGATCCGTATGTGGTCGGGCCGGTCGACAACCCCAATCCGCTGCTCGACGATGTCAGCCCCATCTGGACGATCACCACCGCCCCGTACGGGCCGGCGTTCATCCTGATCGCCAAGCTGATCACGATGCTGGCCGGCAACAACGTGGTGGTCGGCACCGCGTTGCTGCGGCTGTGCATGCTGCCCGGGCTGGCGCTGCTGATGTGGGCCACCCCACGGCTGGCCCGCCACATCGGCGGCAACCCATCGGCGGCGATGTGGATCTGTGTGCTCAACCCGCTGGTGCTCATCCACCTCATGGGCGGGGTGCACAACGAGATGCTGATGGTCGGGTTGATGACCGCCGGGATCGCGTTGACGTTCGACGGGCGTCACCTCGGCGGCCTCACGCTGGTGGGGGTGGCGGTGGCGATCAAGGCCACCGCCGGGATCGCGCTGCCGTTTTTGGTGTGGGTCTGGATGCGTCATCTGCGCGACCACCGCGCGCTGAGCGCACCGGCGGCCTTTGCGGCCGCGACCGCCGCCTCGCTGGGGGTCTTCGTCGCGGTGTTCACGGTGTTCTCCACGACCGCCGGGGTCGGGCTGGGCTGGCTGACCGCGCTGGCCGGTTCGGTGAAGATCATCAACTGGCTGACGGTGCCGACCGCGGTGGCCAACCTCTCCCACGCCGTGGGCGGGCTGATGGTGCCGGTCGATTTCTACAGCGTGCTGCACCTGACCCGCATGATCGGGATCGCGATCATCGCGGTGGCGCTGCCGCTGCTGTGGTGGCGGTTCCGCCGTGACGACCGCGCCGCGCTCACCGGGATCGCCTGGGCGATGCTGATCGTGGTGTTGTTCGTTCCGGCCGCACTGCCCTGGTATTACAGCTGGCCGTTGGCGGTGGTGGCGCCGCTGGTCACCACCCCGGCCGGGATCGCCGCCATCGCCGGATTCTCCACCTGGGTGATGGTGATCTTCAAACCCGATGGGGCGCACGGGATGTATTCCTGGAGCCATGTCGCGATCGCCACCGCCGCCGCCGTCGGCGCCGGGTACTGGCTGTACCGGCGGGGCGCGACCGCCGTACAGCGGCCCTCGGTCGGCGCCTGATCCGCGCCACGGCGGGCGGAGCCTAATACGCCATCGCCTGGGCGCGGCGCATCACCTCGCGGGCCTGGTGGGAGTGCAGGGCGTCGATGGGGCGGGCGTTGTCGGTGGCCTCGCGCATCCCGTCGCGCAGGATGCTCAGCGACGGGTCGGGGGTGAACAACCAGCGCAGGATCTCGGTGTCGCGATAGCCGCCGTCGTGCAGCAGTGCCAGCAGGCCGGGCAGGTGTTTGAGCACCGCACCGCCGTCGGTGAAGAACACCCGCGGCACCACCACCGCCTTGTCGCGGCGCACCGCCACCAGATGGCCGTCGCGCAGCTGCTGGTGGACCTTGGTGACCGGTATCGCCAACAGCTCGGCGACCCGGGGTAGATCGTAGGTGGGTTCGTCGGGACTCAACACGTCCTCGCCGGCGGGGATGCTGCTCACCACACCCAGTCTAAGGATCGGGTCGGGGGGCGTCGGCCCGGCGGCCGCGACACGCCCGACTCACCCTTTAAAATGGCGCGGTGCAGGCCGGGCTTGAGGGAATGGTGCTGGACGGCCGCTACCGGGTCGACGCGACCATCGCCGCCGGTGGCACGTCCACGGTGTACCGGGGGCTGGACCTGCGGCTGGACCGGCCGGTGGCGGTGAAGGTGATGGACGCCCGCTACGCCGGGGATCGTCAGTTTCTGACCCGGTTCCAGATGGAGGCCCGCGCGATCGCGCGGCTGACCGACCCGGCGCTGGTGGCCGTCTACGATCAGGGCCTCGACGCCCAGCACCCTTTTCTGGTGATGGAGCTGGTCAGCGGCGGAACCCTGCGGGAGCTGCTGGCCGAACGCGGACCGATGCCGCCGCACGCGGTGGTGGCGGTGTTGCGCCCCTTGCTGGGCGCGCTGGGCGTCGCCCACCGGGCGGGGCTGGTGCACCGCGACATCAAACCGGAGAACGTGCTGATCTCCGATGACGGCGACGTCAAAGTCGCCGACTTCGGTCTGGTGCGCGCCGTGTCCGCCGCCGGGATCACCTCCACCAGCGTCATTTTGGGCACCGCCGCCTACCTCTCCCCCGAGCAGGTCAGCCACGGTGACGCCGGGCCCGCCAGCGACGTCTACGGCGTCGGGGTGCTCACCTACGAACTGCTCACCGGACGCACCCCGTTCGCCGGGGACTCCGCGATGACGGTGGCCTATCAACGACTCGACCACGACGTGCCGCCCCCGAGCGCGGCGATCGACGGGGTGCCACCGCAATTCGATGCGCTGGTGGCACGCGCCACCCGGCGGTCGGCATCGGAACGCTACGCCGACGCCGCGCAGATGGCGGCCGCCGTGGCGGGCATCGTCGAGGAACTCGAGTTGCCGGATTTCCGGGTTCCCGCCCCGCACAACTCCGCCGAGCACCGCTCGACGACCGCGCTGAGCGCACCCGCGACGACGTGGCGGCGCCCCCGGCGCTCCACGGCCGCCGACGCGGCGCCGACCCCGCACCCCACCCGGCAGTTCACCTTCGACGTCGCCGAGTGGGACGAGGAGGACACCGCAGCGCAGGCACCCGACCACACCGGGCCGGAGGAAGATCATTTCGCCGGGATCGCGATGAGCGAATTCGCCTGGCAGCGCCACCGGGGTCGACGCCGGGTGCTGATCGCGCTGGCGCTCGTGGTGGCGGCAACCGGGCTGGCCGGTGCCGGCGGCTGGGCCCTGGGCTCCAACCTGGCGGGGCTGCTGTAGCCGGGGCGGGTCAAACTCTCAGTCGCGCAGCATCTCGGCGACCAAAAACGCCAACTCCAGGGACTGCTGGGTGTTCAGCCGCGGGTCACACGCGGTTTCGTAGCGCCCGGCCAGGTCGGTGTCGGAGATGTCCTGGGCCCCGCCGAGGCATTCGGTGACGTCCTCGCCGGTGATCTCGACGTGGATGCCGCCGGGGTGGCTGCCGAGTTCGCGGTGCACCTCGAAGAAGCCCTGCACCTCGTCGACGATGCGGTCGAAGTGGCGGGTCTTGTGCCCCGTGGAGGCCTCGTGGGTGTTGCCGTGCATCGGGTCGCACTGCCAGATCACCTGGTGGCCGGTGGCCTGGACCTTCTCGATGATCGGCGGCAGCAGATCGCGGACCTTGGAGTTACCCATCCGGCTGACCAGGGTCAACCGGCCCGGCGTGTTGTGCGGGTCGAGGCGTTCGACGTACTCCACGGCCAGCTCCGGGGAGGTGGCCGGACCCAGCTTGATCCCGATCGGGTTGGCGATCACCTCGGCGAACGCCACGTGCGCCCCGTCGAGCTGACGGGTGCGGTCCCCGATCCACAGGTAGTGCGCCGACAGGTCGAACAGCTGCCGCTCGGCCCCGCCGACCCCGGGAGCGCCCAACCGCAGCATGGCGCGTTCGTAGTCGAGCACCAGCGCCTCGTGGCTGGCGTAGATCTCGGCGGTCTGCAGCTCCCGGTCGGCGACCCCGCAGGCGCTCATGAATTTCAGCGCACGGTCGATCTCGCCGGCCAGCGCCTCGTAGCGGGCCCCCGCCGGCGACGTGCGCACGAATTCGCGGTTCCAGTCGTGCACCAGGTCCAGTGAGGCCAGCCCGGAGGAGGTCAGGGCACGCACCAGGTTCATCGCGGCGCTGGCGTTGGCGTAGGCGCGCACCAGCCGCGACGGGTCGTGTTCGCGGGCCGCGGCGTCGGCGACCAGGCTGTTGACCATGTCGCCGCGGTAGGATCGCAGCCCCAGGGCGTCGACGTCGGCCGACCGCGGTTTGGCGTACTGCCCGGCGATCCGGGCGACCTTGACCACCGGCACGGACGCGCCGTAGGTGAGCACCACCGCCATCTGCAAAAGGGTGCGGATGTTGGCTTTGATGTGCGGTTCGGTGTTGTCGACGAACGTCTCGGCGCAGTCGCCGCCCTGCAGCAAAAACGCCTCCCCGCGGGCCACCTGGGCCAACTGCTCGTGCAGGCGGGTCACCTCGGAGGGCACGGTGATCGGCGGCACGCTCTCCAGCACCGTGCGCATCGCGCCGGCCTGATCGGTGGGCCAGCTCGGCTGCTGGGCGGCCGGTTTGGCCAGCGCGGCGTCCAGCGCCTCACGCTGGTGCGCGGAGAGCGGCGGCAGCGTGGGAAGCTGCTCGATCGGTACGTCAACGGTCCAGTTCACCCGACCATGGTAACCGGGCGACGCACCGGGCCCGGCGGCC
This sequence comes from Mycolicibacillus parakoreensis, assembly GCF_022370835.2. The sequence goes on along the minus strand of NZ_CP092365.1, from coordinate 1,490,357 downwards.
CGCGGCCCCGGGTCAGGGCGTCCGGGCCCCGGTGATGGCGCGGAACCGTCGCAGCTGGTCGCGCGCGTCGACGAGGGCGTCGTGGGCGTCGGCCGATCGTGGCGGCAGCGGGGGGCGGCCGCGGTCCTCCCAGAGTTGGTGAAGTTCGTGGGTGAACCGCGGCATCGTCGCCGGCAACGCCGGCATCGCCCCCCACAGCTGGCAGAGCACCACGTGGTCGTAGGCCCCGATCCAGGCCCACAGCTCGATCGGCTCGTCGCCGCCGACGCCGAGGAACGCTTCGAGGTCGGTACGGATCCGGCGCCGGGAACGCCACGCCGACGCCGCCGGCGACGGCAACTTGGGCAGCACGTGGGTGCGCACCCACCGGCCGGCGCGGCCCGGGTCGAACTCAGTGGACACCGCGTAGTACTCGCGGCCGTCCTCGGCGACCACCCCGATCGAGATCAACTCGATGGTGTGCCCGTCGTCGATGAATTCGGTGTCGTAGAAAAACCTCATGCAAACCTCACTATGGCCTCACTGGCGGCGGTCACCGGGGGCGCGCAGCCGGGCGATCGGCACCGTCGGCGCCGAGGCCGCCCGGTCGGCCGCCGCCGACGGCGTGCGGGTCGGGCGGACCCGCCGGATCATGATCGGCTCGGTCGGCGCCGAGGCCACCCGCACCTCCCGGTTGACCGCGGCGGTGACGGTGACCTCGTCGTGCACCTGGGGGCGCCCGGCGATGGCGTCCTGCAGCCACAGTTTGGCCCGCACCACCGGCCGGCGCTGCCGGCGTTCCCGGTCCAGGGCACGGCGCATGGTGGTGGGCCGGGCGTGGTAGCGCCACCGGGCCCACGGCGCGTGCGGCCGGGACAGCCGGATCGCCCCGATCACCAACAGCGGGAAGAAGAACATCCCGCACAGCCCGGTCCACACCTTGCCCTTGAACAGCACCACCACCGCCAGCGGCAAGGTCAGCACCAGGCTGGAGAACACCCCGATCTGCACGATCAGCGAGGACGTGTCGTGCCACAGCGCCACCAGAAACGTCAGCGGATGAAAACCCAGCACCAGCAGCCCGGTCACCGCGGTGGCGGCGAACACCGCGTCCACCGAGGCCCGCCCGTCCTCCTCCCAGTACACGTCGGCCAGGTGCAGGATCAGCGCGTATTCGTCGAGCACCAGGGCCGCGCCGATCCCGAAACCGATCGCGGCGATGGTGACCGGCAGCTCGTGGCCCTCCCCGGCGACGATGACCAACCCGATCCCGGAGACCAGCACCAGCACCACCCCGAACACCACGTGGTGGATGTGTTTGGTGCCCAGGTGGACGTTGCGCGGCTGCCACCAGCGCGGACGCACCCCCTTGGCGTTCTGGCTGCGGATGTGGCGCACGGTGATGCGGGTGATCAGAAACGTCGCCAGGAACGCGATGAGGCAGCACAGCAACGGCAGGCGGCCGCCGTCGACGATGTCCTGGCGAAACCAGTCGAGCATGGGGAAAACGTAGCCCGCCGACACCGAGTCCGGGGGCGCGCGGGCCCCGGCGCGTCGCCGCCCCGGCCGCTGCGGCCCACCCCGATAGTGTGTGGGTCAACATGAGCAGATGGCGGTCGCCCGACGGGGGCATGCGACGCAAACGGGTGGCGTGGCGGATCTTTCAGGCGCTGACCGCGGTGGCGCTGGCCGGGGCGAGCTGGTGGGTGCTGACCCACTGGCCGTACCGCATCGACATCGACGTCTACCGCATGGGCGGGCGGGCGTGGCTGGACGGCCTGCCGCTGTACACCGACGGGGTGCTGTTCCCCACCCGCAGCGGGCTGAATCTGCCGTTCACCTATCCCCCGCTGGCCGCGATCGTGTTCAGCCCGTTCGCCGTGATGCCGCTGCCGGTGGCCACCGCGGTGATCACCCTGGTGACGCTGGTGCTGCTGATCGTTTCGGTGACGTTGGTGCTGACGTCCCTCGACGTCTGGCCGACCACGGCGGTGGCGCCGGGACCGGCCTGGTGGCGGCGGGCCTGGCTGGCCGCGGCGGTGGCCGCCCCGACCGTGATCGCCTTCGAGCCGATCCGGTCGAATTTCTCGTTCGGCCAGATCAACGTGGTGTTGATGGCGCTGGTGATCGCCGACTGCCTGCCCCGGCGCACCCCGTGGCCGCGCGGGCTGCTGCTGGGGTTCGCGATCGCGCTGAAGCTGACCCCCGCGGTGTTTGTGCTGTTCTTTCTGCTGCGCCGGGACGGCCGCGCCATGGCGATGACCGCGGTGTCGCTGGTGGGGGCCACCCTGCTGGCGGCGGTGCTCGCGCGGCAGGATTCGCTGGAGTACTGGACGCACACCGTGCGCAACACCGACCGCATCGGTGGGGCCACGTTGAACACCAACCAGAACATCGCCGGGGCCCTGGCCCGGATGGGGCTGTCGGCCCCGGACCGCACGACCGTGTGGCTGATCGGGTCGGTGCTGGTGCTGGTGCTGACGCTGGTCGCCGCCCGGCGCGCGTTGCGTGCCGGCCAGCCCGCCCTAGCGCTGGTCTGCATCGCGCTGTTCGGGCTGGTGGTCTCCCCGGTGTCCTGGTCGCATCACTGGGTGTGGGCGCTGCCGGCGGTGGTGGTGACCGCGGTGCTCGGTTACCGGCGGCGCAGCGCCCTGCTGGGCGCCCTGGTGGTGTCGGGGGCCGCGATCATGGTGTGCCCGCCGATGCTGGTGCTGCTGCCGGAGAACCACGAGGCCGACGCCGCCTGGTGGCGCCAACTGGCCGGGTTGTCGTACGTGTGGTGGGCGTTGGCGCTGCTGGTGGTCACCACGGTGCGGCCGCGCCACCCCGCGGTCGCCGCACCGGCCACCGAGTCGGTCCCGGCCGGCGCCTGAACGCCGACGCGCGACGCGTTCGTTAACGGGCCGTCGGCCGCCCTCCCGCCACACTCGCCAGACTCACGTTTCTGCGCGAATCCGCGCGGTTCGCGCACGCAAACGTGCGGTTCGGTGACGGCCTCACCGGATCGGCACCGGATCGGCACCAGATCAGCACCGGATCGGAGGGGGCATACGACGGCAACCGGCCCTTAGCCGGCCATCGTCTCCGAGATGCGGTCGGCGGGATCCTCCGCCGGCGACGCCTGGGAGCCGTCCTTGACGCTGGCGGCGTAGATGTCGACGTACTCTTGGCCGGAGAGGCCCATCAGCTCGTACATGACCTCGTCGATGACCGCCCGTTCGATGAAGCGGTTGCCGCCGAGCCCCTCGAATCGGGAGAAGTCCATCGGCTTGCCGAAGCGCACCGTGACGCGGCCGAAGCGCCACATCTTGCTGCCCGGCGGGTTGACGACGTCGGTGCCGATCATCGCCACCGGGATCACCGGGATTCCGGTCTCCAGCGCCAGTCGCGCGAGTCCGGTCTTGCCCTTGTAGAGCCGGCCGTCCGGCGACCGGGTGCCCTCGGGGTACATGCCGAGCAGTTTGCCCTCGTCGAGCAACCGCTGTGCGGTCTGCAGCGCGGCCTGCGCGGCGTCGGCGTCGGTGCGGTCGATCGGCACCTGCCCGGAGACGCTGTAGAACCACCGGGTGAACCAGCCCTTGAGACCGGTACCGGTGAAGTACTCGGATTTCGCCAGGAACGTGATCCGCCGACGCACCACCAGCGGCAGAAAAAAACTGTCCGCCACCGCCAAATGGTTGCTGGCCAAAATCGCCGCCCCGGAGGGCGGGACGTGTTCGAGTCCTTCAATTTTCGGCCGGCCCAGCAGACTGAGCAAAGGGCCCATGAAGATGTACTTGAACAGCCAATACCACATGGACCCTCCTGATCGCCCGTCGACCGATGCCTGTTCCTTGCGGCCAACTTTACTCGCAGAGCCGATGACGGCCAGCCTCCGGTTTACTCTTCGACCGAAACCGGGATGTGTTCATAGCCGCGTCGGGGCGCATCGGAGCCGCCGCCGGGCGGGCCGTCGGGCGGCGGGGTGTCGGTGCCGGCGTCGGCATTGTCGATCAGGGCGCGGATCACCGTCAGCAGCGCCACGCTGTGCTCGCCGATCACCTCCAGCAGCGGATGGTGCTCGCCGTTGATCACGGCGGCCAACGCGCACACCGGGCACCACACCTGCTGGCATTTGCCGGGGTCGCCGGCGGCGGCCATCGTCGCCACCGCACGCAGCGCCGGATCGATACCGTCGAGGATGGACCGCGCCAGGCGGCGCAGTTCGGGCCCCACGTCGGGGTGCGTGCCGGTCACGCGGGCCACACCTCCGGATTCGGTCGGAAACGCACCGTCAGCTCGGTGCCGCGCAGGGCGGCGTCGATCACCGTGCAGCGACGCAGCACGGAGGCCAGCCGGATCCGTCGCCGCACCCCGCCGGCGCCGATGATCAGGTCGTCCTCGACCCTGCCCAACGTCAGCGAACCGGGATCGACCTGAGGCAACTCTAGTCGCAGCCGATACACCGCCTCCAACCCCGATCCCGATTCCCGGTCGACGACCGGCCGCAACGGGCCCGGCAGCGCCGACCCGTCGCGCTGACGTGCGGCGGCGAGAAGATCCGCCAACGCCTTCGGCCCGATCGGCTCCCCGGCCAGATGCGGTGTCAGCACCAGGCGCGCCGCACCGATGGCGGCGTCGAGGTCGGCGAGCACCATCCGTTGTTCGGCGATCCGCTCGGCGTACCAGTCGAAGGCGGGGTGGGCCGGCAGATTGCGGTATTCGTAGGAATCGTCTTGCACCAGAACCTGGTTGACGATCATCTCCTCGACCCGAACCCCCATCAGCGCCAGGGACCCCAGGGTCCGCACCGCCTCGGCGGCCACCACCCGTTCGGCCGTGAGCACCAGGTGGGCGGCGACGCGACTGCCGTCGGTGAGCACCGCGGTGAGCCGGTCCACCCCGTCGGTGAGCCGCTCGAAGAGGTCGGCGAGCGCCGCCGACGCCCCGTCACCGGAGGCCAGTCGGCGATGCCGCGGCCACGCCCGCTCCACGTACAACCCGAAGGTCCCCGGCAGGGTCAGCATCCGCAGCGCGTCGGCGGTCGACGCGCAGTCCACCACGACCCGGTCCCAGCGGCCACTGTCGGCCAGGACGCCCACCTGGTGCAGCCCGAGCACCTCCTGCACCCCGGGCAGCGCCGCGAGTTCCTCCGGGGCGATCCGGCCCAGCTCCGAGTCGGGAAACCGCGCGCCGATCACCTCGACCGCCCGGCGCCACTGCGCCTCCAACAGACCCAGGGTGTCGAGGGCCAGCGCGTCGAGCGCGCCGACCTCCGCGGCGGTGTCGTCGACGACCACCGAGACCGGGTCGGCGCCGCCGGTGGCCGCGACCGGCACGCCGAGCACATCCCCGAGCGAGTGGGCCTGGTCGGTGGAGACCAGCAGCACCCGATCCCCGGCGGCCGCGTCGCGCACGGCGGTCGCCGCCGCCAGGGTGGATTTGCCGACACCGCCCTTGCCGACGAACAAGCTGATCCGGGCGGACCCGCGGGGCGGGGCGGTCACCGCCTCACTGGTCTGACTCAGCCTCGACTCGTTTCTTCAGGTCCTTCAACGCCGTATCGGTGAGCCGACGCTCGGCCTTGCGCTTGAGCAAGCCGATCATCGGCACCATCAGATCCACCGAGAGCTCGTAGGTCACCTCGGTGCCGGATCCCTTCGGCGTCAACAAGTATGCGCCGTCGAGAGCCTTCAGCAGCGAGCTGGAGACCAGAGTCCAGCGCACCGAACGCCGGTCGGGCGCCCACTGGTAGGACAACACCATGGTGTCTTTGATGACCGCGGCATCGAGCTGCAGCCGCGCGGTCTTCGGGTACCCGTCGGGGTCGGACTCCAACACCTCGGCCTGCTTGTACTCCGACACCCACTGCGGGTAGGAGCCGATGTCGGCGATGACCTCCATCACCGCTTCCGGCCCGGCCTCGATGTAGATGATCTGTGCCGTCTTGTCCGTCACGTCGCTGCTTCCTGCTCCCTGCCTGCGCGCTGGTTTCGTCGCAAACGCTACCCTGTGCGCGTCGCCGCCGACTCGATCAGGCCAGCGGTGCCACCCCGATCGGCCGGGACCGCTCCAGCTTCTGTTTGACCTCGAACGACATCGTCTTACCGGCCACCCGGCGGCGATGGTTCATCGCCGCGAGGTTCAGTTTGGCCAGCCGTGCCGCAGAGACCCCCGCCGGCTCGGCGTGCAGGAAATAGTGCAGCAGCACGCCGTCGAGGCAGGGCTCCAGCCAGATCTCCATGGTGCCGACCAGCGGCCCGTGCACGGTCCACCGGATTCCCTTTTCGCCACGGTCCTCGACCACGGTCAGCCGCAGGTCCGGCCACCACCGCCGCCAGCTGGTCCGGTCGCCGACCGCGGCGCCGACCGCCGCCGGCGCGGCGGCGACGAACGTCTCGTCGGCAACCTGGATGCTGTTCACCGGTCCAGCTTCACATACCGTGGGCCGACCGGGACACCGACCGAGGTGAACACCGTCACATCCATGCCGACTAGGCTGACGGCAAGTCGCCCGCCATGATGTTGGAGAGGTCCGCAACGTGCCTGAATTCACCGTCCCGGCGCCGTTCCGCGTCGATGAGCACGACAACATTGCCGCCGCTGTCTTCGAACACGAACGCACTGACCCCGACTACGTGTTCTTCCAACGGCTGGTCGACGGTACCTGGACCGACGTGACGTGCGCCGATGCGACCGCCCAGATCCGGGCGGTGGCCCGCGGCCTGATCGGTTGCGAGGTGCAGCCCGGCGACCGGGTGGCGGTGTTGTCGGCCACCCGCTACGAGTGGGCGGTGCTGGATCTGGCGATCCTGGCGATCGGCGCGGTGACGGTGCCCATCTACGAGACCTCCTCGGCGGAGCAGGTGCGCTGGGTGCTGCAGGACTCCGGGGCGGTGCTGGCGATCGTGGAGACCGACGCCCACGCCGACACCGTCGCCGAACTGGCCGACACCCTGCCCGAGCTGCGGCAGGTGCTGGTGATCGACGGATCCCGCGGCGCTCTCGACCACCTCGCCACCTCCGGTGAGCAGATCGAGGCCACCGCGGTGGCCGACCGCAACGCCGCGGTGCGCTCCGACGCCCCGGCCACCTTGATCTACACCTCCGGGACCACCGGCCGCCCCAAGGGATGTCAGCTCACCCACGCCAACCTGCTCTACGAGGCCCGCGGCGCCCAGGAGGTGTTGCCGACGCTGCTGCGTCCCGGCGAACGGCTGCTCACCTTCTTGCCGCTGGCCCACGTGCTGGCCCGTGCCATCACGTTGGCGTGTGTCGCCAGCAAGGTGACCGTCGGCTTCACCAGCGACATCAAAAACCTGGTGCCGATGTTCGCCGCGTTCAAACCGACCGTGGTGGTCTCGGTTCCCCGGGTGTTCGAGAAGGTGTACAACACCGCCGCACAGAACGCCGCCGACGACGGCAAGGGCCGCATCTTCACGCTGGCCGCCGAGACCGCGGTCGCCTGGAGCAAGGCCCACGACCAGGGCGGTCCCGGTCTGTGGTTGCGCGCCAAGCACGCCGTGTTCGACAAGCTCGTCTACCACAAGCTGCGCACCGCTCTGGGGGGTGACTGCCGCGCCTCGATCTCCGGCGGCGGACCGCTGGGGGTGTGGCTGGGCCACTTCTACCGGGGTGTGGGGTTGACCATCTACGAGGGCTACGGGCTGACCGAGACCAGCGCGGCGATCACCGTCAACCAGATCGACGCGTTCAAGATCGGAACCGTTGGAAAGCTGTTGCCGGGCAACAGTATGCGCATCTCCGAAGACGGCGAGCTGCTGGTCCGCGGCGGGGTGGTCTTCGACGGCTACTGGAACAACGACGAGGCCACCGCCGACGCCGTGGTCGACGGTTGGTTCAAAACCGGCGATCTGGGCGCGGTCGATGACGACGGGTTCCTGACGATCACCGGGCGCAAAAAGGAGATCATCGTCACCGCCGGCGGCAAGAACGTGGCGCCGGCGATACTCGAGGACCAGCTTCGCTCGCACCCGTTGATCAGCCAGGCGATGGCGGTCGGGGACGCCAAACCGTTCGTCGGGGCGCTGATCACCATCGACCCGGAGGCGTTCACCGGCTGGAAACAGCGCAACGGCAAGGACACCGACGCCTCGGTCGACGACCTCGTGGAGGACCCGGATCTCACCGGTGAGGTCGACACCGCGATCAAGCAGGCCAATCTGGCGGTCTCCCATGCGGAATCGATCCGCAAATTCCGGATCCTGCCGGTCGACTTCACCGAGGAGACCGGTGAACTCACCCCGACGATGAAGCTGAAGCGCAACGTGGTGCTCGAGAAGTTCGCCGACGACATCGCGGCGATCTACGGCGAGACCGTCACCCCTGGGCAGCCGGGTCGGCGCGGCAAGCGCTGAGCCGCACCGATCAACCGGCCAGCAGCGCGGAGAGCCGGGCGGTGAGGGTATCCCAGCGCCAGGCGTCGCTCACCCACTGCCGCCCGGCGGCCCCCATCGCGGCGGCCCGGCGGGGATTGGCCAGCAGATCGCCGACCGCGGCGCCGATCTGGTCCACCGAACCCCCGTCGACGATCAGCCCGGTTGTTTTGTGCCGCACCGTTTCCGGGGCGCCACCGGAATCCCCGGCAACCGCCGCGACCGCGCTGGCCGACGCCTCCAGGAACACGATGCCAAGCCCTTCGACATCCAGGCCGGCACCCCGGGTGCGGCACGGCATCGCGAACACGTCGGCCATCGCGTGGTGGGTGGGCAGTTCGGCCCACGGCACCCCGCCGGTGAACACCACATCGTCGCTCACCCCGACCCGGGCGGCCAGCCGCTGAAGGGCAGCCCGATAGGGCCCGCCGCCGACGATCACCAGCGCCGCGCCCTCGACCCGCGCGCGGATCTGCGGCCACGCCCGGATCAGCATGTCCTGGCCCTTGCGCGGTACCAGCCGCGACAGGCAGACCACCACCGGGCGCTGCCCCAGCCGGTAGCGGGCGCGCAGCTCGGCACGGCCGGCCGGGTCGGGGGCGAACCGCTCGGTGTCGACGCCGGGCGGCAGATGCTCCAGAGCGGCGTCCGGTCCGAACGCGCTGGCGAAGCGGCCGCGGGTGTAGTGGCTGACGAAGGTGACGACGTCGGCGTGTTCGCCGATGCGGCGCAGCACCGAGCGGGCCGCGGGCAGCATCGACCATCCGACCTCGTGGCCGTGGGTGCTGGCCAGCACCCGGGTGGCCCCGGCACGGCGCGCGGCGGGGGCGAGCAGGCCCAGCGGGGCCGCGGCCCCGAACCACACGGTGTCGATCTCCCGCTCGGCGATCAACCGGGTCATCCGGGTCGCCACCGCCGGGGTGGGCAGCATCAGGGTCCCCGGATGGCGCACCACCCGGTAACCGGCGTCCGCGGCGGCGCGGTCGAACCCCTCAGCACCCGCCCAGCGCGGCGCGTACACGCTCACCTCGTCGGTGCCGGCGCGCACCAGCCGGACCACGAATTCCTGCAGATAGGACTGGATGCCGCCGGGGCGGGGCGGAAAGTCGTTGGTTACCAGCAGCACCCGGGTCACAGCGGTCAGGCTAACGTGGCGGGCCGGCCGGTGGCGCGCCCCCCGCTGCTCGGGTGGCCCAGTGGTGCCATGCGGCGAGCACCACGGGCAGCCCGGCGCCGAGCGTGCGGCGCACCGCGGTGTCCACATCGGGGTGCCCGATCCCGCAGGCCTGCCGGTACAGCGCACGCAACCGTGCCGGCCCGTAGCGCTCGGCGACGAAGCGGGCGAACCACCAGGCCCGGTCGTAGGCGCCCGCCCGGTCGGCGCCGTCGAGGTCGGCGTCGGTGGGCAGCCCCAGCACGGCGCCGGCGGGCACCGGCGCCGCCGGGCGGGCCACGTAGTCGGCCACCCCCTCGGTGAGCCAGCGGGGCGCGTCGAGCGCGGTGACCGGCCGGGTGGCGTAGTGGAACAGCTCGTGGGTCAGCACGATCTGCAGGGCCGCCGCGCCGAGCCGCGCCGCCCCCGGCGCGAGCACGATGCGTTGCCCGGCGGCGTGGCGGCGACCGGGGTCGACCGCGGCGGCGACGGTGACCGCGGCGGTGTCGGCGCTGACCGGCACACCGGCGCCGGCGGCGAACTCGGCGGCGGTCGTGGTGAGCTGCACCCGGATCCGCGCGGGCCACTCGGTTCCCCAGAACCGTTCCACCGCCGCGACCGCGGTAACCAGGCCGGCCCGCACCCGATCGGCCAGGGCGGGGTCGGCGTCGGCAGCTCCGACGATGGTGACGGTGCGCGGCGCGGCGAGCGCCGCCGCCGGCGGGGCCGGCGGGCCGGGGCGACCGATCACCGTCACCGCCGCGGTCAGCTCGAGCAGCAGCACCGCGGCCAGCAGCGCCGCGGTCAGGGGCCGCTCAGTAACGGCGGGCGTTGTAGATCGGACCCGACGCGGTCATCGGCACCACCGCGACCGGCACGCCGTAGGTGGAGGCGTGCACGATCATCCCGTCACCGATGTAGAGGCCCACATGCGAGGCGTCGGAGTAGAAGCTGAGCACGTCACCGGGCTGCAACTCGGAGAGCGAGACCGGCTGGCCGCCGGCGGCCAGCGCGTAGCTGGAGTGCGGCAGCGAGATGCCGGCCTGCTGGAAGGCCCACATCACCAGCCCGGAGCAGTCGAAGGCGCCGGGGCCCGATCCGCCCCACGAGTACGGCGAGCCCACCCGGGTCAGTGCGGCCTGCACCGCCACCGAGCCGGCACCGGAACCGGCGCCGGGCAGCAACGCATCCGGCGGTCCGCCGGGCACCGCCTCGGGTGGCGGGGGGTCGGCGGGCAGGGCCTCGGGGGGCGGCCCGACGTCGGCCAGCGCGGTGCGCTGCACCGGGGTCAGCGCCAGATACTGGGCCTTGACGATGGCGATCTGGGTCTGCAGTTCGCGCGCCTTGGCCTGCAGCCCGCTGCGCACCTCGGCGGCCTCGTCGGCGGCGGCCTTGGCCTCCGCGGCGGAGGCAGCCGAGGCCTGTTCGGCCTCGCTGGCCCGCACCCCGGCCTGCCGGAACTGCGTCATCTGGGTGTTCATCTCGGTGCCCATCACCTGCTGCACGGAGAGCTTGTCGATCACCGCCTGCGGGGAGCTGGCGGTCATGATCGCGTCGAAGCCGTCGGTGCGCCCGCCCATGTACATGGTGGCGGCGAATCCGTCGACGGAGCGTTGATAGCCGGCCAGCTGGTTGCGTGCCTGCTCGGCGGCGGCCAGATCCTTGTCGTGCTGCTCCTCGGCGGCACGTTGGTCGGCGAGCTTCTCATCGAGGTCGATTTGGGCGCTGTGCATCGCCTCGGTGGTCTGCTCGGCCTGCCGCGACAGCTCGTTGAGCTTGGCGAGGGCGTCGTCGGCCGGGTCGGCGGCCACGCCGGCGGCCGCCACCGCGGATGCCATCGTCAGACCGGTCACGGTCGCGACGACGGGTCGCCTGATTCCGCGCAAGGTCCGGTGCATCCAGTCGAGCCTCAAGATGTGCATCCTCACACTGCCATGAACCCATGCGGCCGACGCTGGACCCACCCAGCCGACTCCTGCATGCGCCGTATGATCGTACTCAGGTCACGAATAGGTTACGAAACGGTATCGGCCCTGTCCAGCGGGGCGGCAACTTTGCCCGGAGCCCGCGCTGAACGGGGTGACACGCCGGTTCAGGCTACCCCAGAGGCGCGCTGATCCCGAAGAGGCACCAGCCGCAGGCGCGGCGCCATTCCCGCCTCGGCGAGCACCGCCAGGGCGGCCCGTTCGTCATCGAGCAGGGTCTGCGGCTCCCCCAGCAACACACTGACCACGCAGTCCCGGCAGGCGAGCCCGCGTACCGCGCAGTCGTCGCAGTCGATCACCACCGGGTCCCCGCCCGGCGCGGGCGGTGCCGCGGGCGTGTCGACGGTGCTGTGCTCGGTGATCCGGTCCTCGGCCACGATCGTGTCCTTTCTGCCAGGTGGGCATCTCGTCGCGGACGGTAACGCGCTCCCCCGACATCGATGGTGTTCTGTCGCCGCGGCACACCGGGTGCCCGGCCTGTCGGGGGCTGTCGGGGTGGTCGCCTACCGTCAACGGTCATGGGTGCCGCCGACGCCGATCAGCTCCACCTGCCCGGGCTGGGGGCGCCGGGTACCGGCGCGGCCGTGGAGGCACTCGATCAGCAGCGGCTGGCCGAGACCACCTTCGTCGTGGTCGACCTGGAGACCACCGGCGGCGCCGGGTCCGATGCGATCACCGAGGTGGGCGCGGTCAAGGTCCGTGGCGGGGAGGTCCTCGGCGAGTTCGCCACCCTCGTCGATCCGCGACGCGGCATCCCGCCGCGGATCACCGAGCTGACCGGCATCACCGCCGCGATGGTGCGCGACGCCCCGACGATCGAGGTGGTGTGGCCGATGCTGTGCGAGTTCGGCGGGTTCGGCAGCGACGCAGTGCTGGTGGCCCACAACGCCGGGTTCGACGTGGGGTTTCTGCGGGCCGCCGCCGAACGCTGCGGGTTGCCCTGGCCGAACCCGCCGGTGTTGTGCACCGTGCGGCTGGCCCGGCGGATCCTGACCCGCGACGAGGCCCCCAGCGTGCGGTTGGGCGCGCTGGCACGGCTCTTCGGGGTGGCCAGCGAACCCACCCACCGCGCGCTCGACGACGCCCGGGCCACCGTCGAGGTGCTGCACGCCTTGATCGAACGGGTCGGCAACCAGGGCGTGCAAACCTACGGCGAGCTGCGCGGCTACCGGTCGGCGCGCGCAGCGGCGCAGCGCCGCAAGCGGGTCCTCGCCGCCGGGCTGCCGCGGGGCCCGGGGGTGTATCTGTTTCGGGCCGCCTCCGGGGAGGTCCTCTACGTGGGCACCGCGACCAACCTGCGCCACCGGGTCGGCCAGTACTTCACCGGGGCCGACCCCCGCGTCCGGATGCGCGAGATGGTGGCGCTGGCCGACCGGGTCGACCACGTCGCGTGCGCCCACCGGCTGGAGGCCGGGGTGGCCGAGCTGCGGCTGCTGGCCGCGCACGCGCCGCCGTACAACCGACGCTCCAAGTTCCCGCGTCGCTGGTGGTGGCTGACGCTGTCCGCCGAGCCGTTCCCCCGCCTCTCGGCGGTGCGCGCTCCGCGCCACGACCGCGCGGTGGGGCCGTTTCGGTCCCGGGCCGAGGCGCTGGCCACCGCGGAGCTGCTGGCCCGGCTCACCGGGCTGCGCACCTGCACCCGCCGGCTGGCCCGTGCCGCGGTGCACCACTGCCCGCCGCACGAGTTGGCCCCGTGTCCCGCCGCCGACGGCGCCGACCGCGCCGGATACGCCGCAGCGGTGCAGCGCGCTGCGGCCCTCATCGACGGCGACGACGACGCCGCGCTGGCGGCCGGGGTGGCCCAGGTCGAGGCGCTGGCCGCCGCACATCGCTACGAGCGGGCCGCCCGGCTGCGCGACCGGCTGGCCACCGCGGTGGAGATGCTCGACCGCGGCCAGCGGCTGCGGGCCCTGGCCGCGCTGCCCGAAATGGTCGCCGCCGCCCCCGACGGTGCCGGCGGCTGGCACCTCGCGGTCATCCGGCACGGTCGCCTCGCCGCCGCCGGGAGCGCGCCACGGGGGGTGCCGCCCCTGCCGGTGGTGCGGGCCCTCGCCGCGGCGGCACAGACGGTGCTCGTCGAGCCGGCCCCGCTCGGCGGGGCGCTGGTCGAGGAGACCGCGCTGATCGTCGGCTGGCTCGGCGCCCCGGGGGTGCGGCTGGTGCGTGTCGACGGCGACCACGGATGGCTCGCGCCGCGGTCGGCGGCGGGCCGGTGGTCGGCGTGGGCGGCCACCGCACGGTCGGCCCGGCTCGCCGCCGAGCAGGCGCCGACACCCCGAGACGGCTCCTCAGAGCTGCTGACCGAACCGCACCCAACGCGCGAGCAGCTGTTCGGCCGCGCCGGTGTCGATCGCCGCGGCGGCCCGGTCCAGCCCGTCTTCCCACGCCGGCAGCCATTCGGCGGCGCTGGCGAGCCCGGCGTGGGCGACCATCGCGCCGGCGGCGTTGAGGATGACCGCGTCGCGCACCGGGCCCGCGACACCGGCTAGCACCGCGCGCACCTCGGCGGCGTTGGTCTCGGCGTCACCACCGAGCAGCTGCGCGAGCTCGGCGCGGGGGAACCCGAACCCGGCCGGGTCGAACGTCACCTTCTCCACCGTCCCGGCCTGCACCCGCCAGATCGTGCTGGTCGTGGTGGTGGTCAGCTCGTCGAGCCCGTCGTCGCCGTGCACCACCAGCACACTGCAGCGGCGGGCGGCGAACACCCCGGCCATCACCGGGGCCAGCTCGGCGAAGGCGCAGCCGATCAACCCGGCCCGGGGCCGCGCCGGGTTGGTCAGCGGACCCAGCAGGTTGAACACCGTGGGCACCCCCACCTCGCGACGCGGCGCGGAGGCGTGCCGGTAGGACGGTTGGAACTGGGGGGCGAAGCAGAAGCCGATCCCCACCTCGGCGACGCTGCGCGCCACCTGTTCGGGCTGCAGGTCGATGCGCACCCCGAGCGCCTCGAGGGTGTCGGCCCCGCCGGAGAGCGAGGAGGCGGCCCGGTTGCCGTGCTTGACCACCGGGATGCCGGCCGCCGCGACGACGATCGCCGCCATCGTCGACAGATTGACCGTGCTGACCCCGTCGCCACCGGTGCCGACCACGTCGACGGTGTCGGTGTCGACCGCCTCCGCGGGCATCCGCCGGGCGTGGGCCAGCATCACGTCGGCGAGCTCGGCGACCTCCCCCGACGTCGGCCCCTTCATCTTCAGCGACACCCCGAAGGCCGCGATCTGGGCCGGGGTGGCCACACCGGTCATGATCTGCTCCATCACCCAGCCGGCCTGGCCGCGCAGCAGGTCGCCGCCGGTGGTGGTGCGCCCCAGGATCTGCGCCCACGACCACTGCTGGTCGGGACCGGTTTCGCGGGCCGGGCGGGGGTGGGAGGACGCGGTCACGGCCCCGATCGTCGCACGGCCGCACGCCGGCCCCAAAGCGTCCGCGGCGCCGCGGTCACCCGAGCGCCCCGCTGAACATCGTCTGAAAACCTTCCGAACGCGACACGTTTGTGACCAATTCGGCGACCCGGGTGGAGTTTGACAACTACATAGCGTCATACTTGCGGATGTGACGAGCGCTGTTGGGACTTCAGGTACTGCCATCACATCGCGCGTGCACTCGCTGAACCGGCCGAACATGGTCAGTGTGGGCACGATTGTCTGGCTGTCCAGCGAGTTGATGTTCTTTGCTGGGCTGTTCGCGATGTACTTCACCGCGCGCGCCCAGGGCGGTGACCAGTGGCCGCCGCCGCCCACCGAGTTGAACCTGGTGCAGGCCGTGCCGGTCACCCTGGTTCTGATCGCCTCGTCGTTCACCTGTCAGATGGGGGTGTTCGCCGCCGAACGCGGCGACGTGTTCGGGCTGCGCCGCTGGTACACGATCACGTTCCTGATGGGTGCGTTCTTCGTCGCCGGCCAGGGCTACGAGTACTACCACCTGGTCGCCCACGGCACCACGATCTCCTCCAGCGCCTACGGCAGCGTCTTCTACATCACCACCGGCTTCCACGGCCTGCACGTCATCGGTGGTCTGGTGGCCTTCCTGTTCCTGCTGGCCCGGACCCGGATGAGCAAGTTCACCCCGGCACAGGCCACCGCGGGCATCGTGGTCTCCTACTACTGGCACTTCGTGGACATCGTGTGGATCGCGCTGTTCGCCACTATCTACTTCATCCGATGAGCAGCAGCCCCCCGACGAACAGGAGTGTTCGGTTGAAGACACCGCGTATCCCCCGATCGGGGTTCTCCGATCGTTCCCGACGTCGCCTGCGCCGACGCCTGTCGGCGGCGGTGCTGCTGGCGATGGCGTTGACCCTCGCCGGCGGACTGGCGGCGTTGTTGACCCCCAACCCGCAGGTCGCGGTCGCCGACGAGGAGTCCTCGGCGCTGCTGCGCACCGGCAAGGAGCTGTTCGAGACCTCCTGCGTGTCCTGCCACGGCGCCAACCTGCAGGGGGTGGAGGACCGCGGCCCCAGCCTGATCGGGGTCGGCGAGGCGGCCACCTACTTCCAGGTCTCCACCGGCCGGATGCCGGCGGTGCGCGGTGAGGCCCAGGCGCCCCGCAAGGACCCGTTCTTCGACGCCCACCAGACCGACGCACTCGGCGCCTACATCGCCGCCAACGGCGGTGGCCCGGCGCTGGTGCGCAACGCCGACGGCAGCATCGCCCAGGCGTCGCTGCGCGGCGACGACATCGGTCGCGGTGGGGACCTGTTCCGGTTGAACTGCGCCTCCTGCCACAACTTCACCGGCAAGGGCGGGGCGCTGTCGTCCGGCAAGTACGCCCCGGACCTGGGCGACTCCAACGAGCAGCAGATCCTCGCCGCGATGCTCTCCGGGCCGCAGAACATGCCGAAGTTCTCCGACCGGCAGATCCCCTTCGACGAGAAGCAGGACATCATCGCCTACATCAAGTCGGTCACCGAGGAGTCCAACCCCGGCGGTGTCGGCCTCGGCGGCTTCGGCCCGGCGCCGGAGGGCATGGTGATGTGGATCGTCGGGATGGTCGCCGTCATCGGCGTCGCAATGTGGATCGGGGCACGAGCATGACCGAGCGCAACGACAACATCGAGCACCCCACCGACGCCGAGTTGGCGGCGATGTCGCGTGAGGAACTCGTCGAACTCGGCGGGCGCCTCGACGGCGTGGAGACCGTCTACAAGGAGCCGCGCTGGCAGGTCGAGGGCACCCGGGCGGAGAAGCGGGCCGAGCGCCAGGTGGCGGGGTGGTTCCTGCTGGCCGGGGTCTCCGGGCTGGCACTGCTGGTGATCTTCTTGTTCTGGCCCTGGGAGTACAAGGCCCAGGGTGAGGACGGCAGCTTCCTCTACACCATCACCACCCCGCTGTACGGGCTGACCTTCGGGCTCTCGGTGCTGGCACTGGGTATCGGCGCGGTGCTGCTGCAGAAGAAGTTCATCCCCGAGGAGATCTCGATCCAGGACCGCCACGACGGCGGCGGTGAGGGATCGGCGCCGATCGACCGCCGAACGGCGGCCGCCAACCTCACCGACGCCCTGGAGGGCTCGACGCTCCGCCGGCGCAAGCTGCTCGGGCTGTCGATGGGGATCGGCGCCGGCGCGTTCGGGCTGGGCACCGTGGTGGCCGGCCTGGGCGGGCTGATCAAGAACCCGTGGAAGCCGGTGGTCAAGACCGCCGACGGGCTCAAGCCGGTGCTGCTGACCTCCGGCTGGACCCCGCGCTACCCCGGCGAGACCATCTATTTGACCCGCTCGACCGGCACCCACGGCTCCGGGGCGTTCGTCAAGATGCGCCCCGAAGACATCGACGCCGGCGGGATGGAGACCGTCTTCCCGTGGCGCGAGAGCGACGGCGACGCCACCACCGAGGAGTCGCGCGAGAAGCTGCACGCGATCACCATGGGGGTGCGCAACCCGGTGATGTTGATCCGGATCAAGCCCAACGACATGGACCGGGTCACCTACCGCCAGGGCCAGGAGAGCTTCAACTTCGGCACCCTGTTCGCCTTCACCAAGATCTGCTCGCACCTGGGCTGCCCGTCCTCGCTGTATGAGCAGCAGACCTACCGGATTCTCTGCCCGTGCCACCAGTCGCAGTTCGACGCGTTGCACTTCGCGAAACCGGTGTTCGGCCCGGCGGCCCGCGCGCTGGCGCAGCTGCCGATCACCATCGACAAAAACGGGTTTCTGGTCGCCAACGGTGACTTCATCGAGCCCGTCGGTCCGGCATTCTGGGAGCGCACCTCATGAATTCCACCAGCACCTCCAAGATCGGCGCCCAACTGGCGGCCCAGGGGAACGCCGCCGACGTCCGCTACCACCCGTCGGCGGCGCTGCGCCGTCAGCTCAACAAGGTCTTCCCGACGCACTGGTCGTTCCTGCTCGGCGAGATCGCACTGTACAGCTTCATCATCCTGCTGATCACCGGGGTGTATCTGACCCTGTTCTTCGACCCGTCGATGGCCGAGGTGGTCTACAACGGCTCCTACCAGCCGCTGCGCGGGGTGCAGATGTCGCGGGCCTACGAGACCGCGCTCAACATCTCCTTCGAGGTGCGCGGCGGGCTGTTCGTGCGCCAGGTTCACCACTGGGCGGCGTTGATGTTCGCCGCGGCGATCATGGTCCACCTCGCCCGGGTGTTCTTCACCGGCGCGTTCCGCCGGCCGAGGGAGGCCAACTGGGTCATCGGGTCGCTGCTGCTGATCCTGGCGATGTTCGAGGGCTACTTCGGCTACTCGCTCCCCGACGACCTGCTCTCGGGCATCGGGCTGCGGGCGGCGCTGTCGTCGATCACCCTGGGGATGCCGGTGATCGGCACTTGGCTGCACTGGGCGCTGTTCGGCGGCGACTTCCCCGGCGACATCATCATTCCGCGGCTCTACGCGCTGCACATCCTGTTGATCCCGGGCATCATCCTGGCGCTGATCGGGGTGCACCTGGCCCTGGTGTGGTTCCAGAAACACACCCAGTTCCCCGGGCCGGGCCGCACCGAAGGCAACGTGGTCGGCGTGCGGGTGATGCCGGTGTTCGCGATCAAGTCCGGCGCGTTCTTCGCGATGACCACCGGCGTGCTCGGGTTGATGGGCGGGTTGATGCAGATCAACGCGATCTGGAACCTGGGGCCCTACAAGCCGTCACAGATCTCGGCGGGCAGCCAGCCGGACTTCTACATGATGTGGACCGAGGGCATGGCCCGCCTGGTGCCGGCGTGGGAGATCTACATCGGGCCCTACACCATCCCCGGCTCGGTCTGGGTGGCGTTGGTGATGGGGGTGATCTTCGTGCTGCTGGCGATCTACCCGTTCCTGGAGCGGCGCTTCAGCGGCGACGCCGCGCACCACAACCTGCTGCAGCGGCCGCGGGACGTGCCGGTGCGCACCGGGCTGGGCGTCATGGCGATCACCTTCTACATGATCCTGACGCTGGCGGCGATGAACGACATCATCGCGTGGAAGTTCCACATCTCGCTGAACGCCACCACCTGGATCGGGCGGATCGGCATGGTGGCGTTGCCGCCGATCATGTTCTTCGCCGCCTACCGCTGGTGTGTCGGGCTGCAGCGCAGCGACCGGGCGGTGCTCGACCACGGCGTGGAGACCGGCATCATCAAACGTCTCCCGCACGGCGCCTACGTCGAGATGCACCAGCCGCTCGGACCGGTCGACGAGCACGGCCACCCGATCCCGCTGGAGTACCAGGGCGCGCCGGTGCCGAAGAAGATGAACAAGCTCGGTTCGGCCGGCTCGCCCGGTTCCGGCAGCTTCCTGTTCGCCGACCCGGTCAGCGAGGACACCGCGCTACGCGAGGCCGAGCACGCCGCGGAGCATCGGGCGCTCACCGCGCTGCGCGAGCACCAGGACGGCGAGGAGGAGTAACCGGCGCGCGGCGTCTCGTCACCGCGACGCCGCGATCCCGCGCCCGGGGCCGGACGCTCCTATGGTTGTCAAGCAGTCTGAGGGTGCTCGAGTAGGCGATAGAAGTCGCGGGCGATGTAGCGCTTGAGGCAGCGTCTGATCTCGCGTGGGGTCTTTCCTTCGGCGGTGCGTCGGGCGGTGTAGGTCTTGGTCGGGTCGTCGTAGCGCTGCCGGGAGAGTACGACGGTGTGCAGGGCGCGGTTGAGCTGTCGATCGCCGTGCCGGTTGAGCCGATAGCGGGTGGTGACCTGCCCGCTGTTGGCAGGGATCGGCGCAACACCGGCGAGCATCGCGAACGCCGCCTCGGAGCGGACCCTGCCGGGGTGCGACCATGCGCACAGCATTGTCGCCGCGACGATCGGACCGACGCCGAGCTGGGCGAGCAGGTCCGGTCGCCAGGCCTTGACGATGTGCAGGATCTGCTTTTCGTGCTCGGCGGCTTCGAGTTGCAGGGCCTTCACGCGACGTGCGAGTGTCTTGAGCACGGTTGCGGTGGTGGCGGTTTCGGTGTTCCAACTGGCGCGGGTGCGGAGCTTCGCGGCGATGTTCACTACCTCCGGTAGGGGCCGTGCGCGTAGTACGTTGCGGAGCTGTTCAGGGGCAGCGATAACCAGGCTGAACAGTTGCCGCATCGCCACGGTGTAGCCGTCGACGGCGGAGCGGCGGGCTGCGAGCAGGACCGACAGTGCTTGCCGGTCTCCTGCCGCGCGGGGTGTTCCCAGTTCCTGGCGGGAGATCGCTTCGCGGGCGGCGCGAATCGCATCGAGTGGATCCGACTTTGCGCCGTATCTGCGCTGCGCTCGCTCGGGCCGGTCGAGTTCGATCACCACCTCCTCACGCACCGCGAGTGCTCGGGTCAGGCCAGCGCCGTGACCGCCGGTGCCTTCAATCGCCCAGGCCCGCAGCTGCGCGTGCTGATCAGCGAACTCCAGTAGCTGCTGGTAGCCGTCGACGGTGGTCTCGACGGTGATCTGATCGACTACTGCGCCGGTTCTCGCGTGCACTGCGGCGGCGGTGTGTGTTTCGACGTGCGTGTCGACTCCGATGACGACATCCACGATTTCCGTCAGACTGGTCATTGTGTTCCTCCATATCCGGTGGGACCAAACAGGTGGTTCCGGCCCGGGAGGAGTCACGGCGGGACTGTGATGGGACACGATCGCGGCGCTGCAACACCGCGGTCGGTCAAGCTCCTGATCAGGCCAGTCGCTCCGACCGGGCCGGTGCCGACGACCCCCGAATGGACAAGTCCGGCGGAAGGCACCACGGCCAGTCAGACGAAGGGTCACACCCGAGGATCGTCAGCTACAGCCCACCACTGAAGCGCCGGCTCTGCTGGCACTGCGGGTTTGGCTAGATCCATCCTCACAGTCAGCCGAGGAGGTGGCCGAGCACGACGAAGCCGGCCAGGCCGAACAACACCGCGTTCACCGCGACGCTGGCGGGTTCGCGCAAGCGGGTGTGGGCCCAGGCCGCGCCGATCATCACCGCACCGAGCCCGGCCGCGGCCAGCGGGGTGAAAAACCGCCCGGTGCCGATCAGTGGGGGCGCCACCAGGGCGACCGCGGCGAGCAGTTCCATCGCCGCGGTGAACCGCACCACGGGCATGGGGAACACGGCGATCCCGGTCTGTCCGGTGGCCAGCAGGCGCTCTCGCGCCATCGTGAGCTTCGCGGCGCCGGACGCCGCGAACACCGCGGCCAAGGTGAGCTGGGCGGCCCATAACGCACTGGTCATCGTCTCCTCCTTCGCTTTGTGTCCTGACACCCCCCCTGACGACAGACGACGGCGTCGTGTGACACCGACCCACCACGACGCGACGGCGGTGGCCGGCACCGCTCAGCCACGAGTGGACCCGCCACCGGGGCCCGGATGCGGCGCTAGCGTGAGCCGCGTGATCCCCCGCCCGGATGCGGGCCATCGGCTACGGCGCCGGAGGTTCCATCGTGCTGGACCTGCTCGACGAGACCCTCGGGCCGGGTCTGGTAGAGACCGGTGCGCCGCTAGGCCGCGGCCGCACGGCCGGCGGCGAGCCGCTCGGCGACGAACTGGGCGACGTGGTCGAAGGCCACCTTGCTCTCCGGCAGGAACGGGAAGAGCGCCGGAAAACCGTGCACCTGCCGCGTCCAGACCTTCAGAACGGCGACGCGGCCGGCGGCGGTGAGCGCCGCGTGCATGCGTTCGGCATCGCAGCGCAGCGTCTCGCTGTCGGCGGCGATGATCAACGACGGCGGAAACGTGGTCAGATCACCGTTGACCGGCGACGGGTCGGCCACCCCGTCGAGTACCCGAGCCCGCTCCATGATCAGCGGCAGCGCGGCCGCCCGGATCAGCGGATCCGATGCCGAGTTCGGGTGGCCGTCACGCGCCGCGCAGTCGATGTCGAGCAGCGGCGAGATGCCCACCACCCCGGCCGGGGTGGGGACCGACTGCTGCTGGGCGGCGAGCACGGTGGCGAACGCCAAGAATCCGCCGGCGGAGTCCCCGGCGAGCACCACGGTCTGCGGGTCGGTGCCCTGCCCCAGCAGCCACCGGTAGGCGGCCAGGCAGTCCGCGACCGAGCCGTCCACCCGCACGTCGGGATACTGGCGGTACTCGACGTGAACGACCGGCAGCCCGGTGCGCTGGGAGAGGATCGCCATCACGTGCAGATGCGAATCCAGCCCGCCGACGAAGAAGCCGCCGCCGTGGAAGTACAGGATGGCGCCGTCGCGCAGCCCGGCGGTGCAGCCGGGGGCGCGCACCATCTCCACCACCACCCCGTCGACGATGTCGCGGGTGATGTCGAGCCGCCGCGCGTAGGGCCGGCGGCGCTGGGCGCGCGACGCCGTGCGCACCCACCGCCCGGCGGTGACCATGCGCTCCCCCATCGCCGCGTTCTCGCCGTCGCGCAGATAGCGGTAGAGCAACGGTGCGACCACCCGGCGGATGGCCGCATAGCACGCCCGCGCCCGCCAGCTCGGCGGTGTCGTCGACAAGGCTCCCGCAGGCAAGGTCATGGTCGTCAGGTCCTCTCCCGGGCCAGCAGCCCGTGCAACTGCCGTAGATGCAGCCAGGGAATCACCGGCATCGCCACGGTGATCAGCCCAGCCACCCCGTAACTGCCCCAGGACAGCCCGTCGCGACCCACCGCCATCAGGTTGGTGGCGATCGCGACCGCGGTCAGCGCCACCCCGACCGCGATGGCCAACAGCACCGAACCACGCAGCCAGACCCGTTCGGCGGGGCTGGAGGCCGCCGGGTCGAACACCCGCAACTTCTCGGTGATCGCCGATCCGGCGGTGTCCCCGGCCGGGGCCGCCCCGGCCACCCGGCGGCGCACCGGTGGCGGCGCCGCCGCGGCCTGACGGGCCCGCAGCAGCACCGGAATGGCGGCGAGGATCACCAGCGCGGAGACCACCGCCACGACGTAGAGCGCCCATGGGGTGTGGCTGCTGCGGGTCACCTCACCGTGTCCGCCGGTGCCCAGATTGACCAGGGCGACGACGGCGGCCACCGCGGTGCCCAGCAACACCAGCCAGATGACCGCGCAGACCCCGATCAGGATGCGGTCGGTGTCGGCGGGCGACCCGAGGACCCGGGCTCGCACGGAATTCCATGTATTCATCAGCAACTCGTTTGCGGTGCGTTGTTGGTATTGGACGACAACACGGTCCCATCGTTGGCGGTGATCGAGCAGTTGAGCCTACTGACCCGGAACAGGCTGGACGCCTCCACCGACCCGACCTCCGAGGCCGAGATCGGCGTGACCGTGATCGACCACGGAATGTAGACGTTGCGCTGGGTGCGCCGGCGCCCGGAGGCGTCGATGTAGGTCACCGTGATGATGTCGCCGGGCGACTTGGTGCCGGTGACCGAGTAGGTGACCTGCCGGGGCCCCGGCGGTTTCGTCGTCGTCGTGGTCTCCGTGGTGGTCTCCGGGGGGGTCGTGGTCTCCGAGGGGGTGGCGGTCTCCTCCGGCGGCTCCTCCGGTTCCGGCGGCGGGGGCGGCGGCGGGGGCGGCGGCGGCTCGGGCTCCTCGGTCTCGGGCGGCGGCGGGGGCGGCGGCTCCTCGCTCGTCGGTGGGGGTGGCGGCGGCGGGGGTGGCGGCGGCGTGGTCTTGGGGTATTCGTCGTGGACCGGCGGCGCCGAGCTGGTGGGGCCCTCGGTGGCCAGGTCGTCGGTCTCGGTATCGGCGCTGTTGACCAGCAGCGACACCGACACGACCAGGGCGATCGCGGCGACGATCGCGGTCACCCCCACCACCCACGGCCACCGCGGCGGTGGCAGCTCGTCGTCGCCCCCGGCGGCCGGGCGCACGAAGCTGTCGTAATCGTAGAGATGGGAGTCGGTGGCCGGCAGGTACGGCCCGGCCACCAGCTGCTCGGATTCCGGCGCCGAATACGCCTGGGAGAACGGTTCGGAGGGGGGCTCGGGCGCCGGTTCCAGCTCGCCGGCGGGCTCGTCGGCGTCACCCCGGGCGGTCAGGTCGTCGGAATTCCGATCATCGGAATCCGGGGAGTGTGGCCCGCTCATCTCCGCTCATCCTGTTCGACTGCCGGTACACCGGGGCAGCCCGAGCCCGCCACGGCGCCGCCGCCTCGGGGATACCGCGCCGCCCAACCGAGCTCGTTCATCAATGCCCTGGGCAACCCTACCCAAGCGGCTCGCCGAATTGCGGCAGCGCCGACCTGCAGCGGCATCGGGTGTCGCAGCGCCGGGCTCGCTAGTGCTTCTCCGGTCCGATGTAGTACTCGAACACCAATCCGCCGGCCGAGGCGATCACCAAGACGATGCCGGCGCCGAACAGCCACGGCAGCCACAGCGCGATACCGACCGCGACGACGGAGAAGGCCAGCGCGATCAGGATCGGCCACCAGCTGTGCGGGCTGAAGAAGCCCAGCTCGCCGGCGCCGTCGCTGATCTCGGCCTCCTCGTAGTCCTCCGGACGCGTGTCGAGGCGGCGGGCGACGAAGCCCAGGAAGGTGGCGACGATCAGCGCCATCCCGCCGGTGAGCGCCAGCGCGGTGGTGCCGGCCCATTCGATCCCGCCGGTGGCGAACCGGTCGGTCAAGACCCCGTAGACGATCGCGGTGACGATGAAAAAGCCCGCGATGAACTCGAACAGCCTGCCTTCGATGTGCATGGGAGGTCCTTAACTACTCGCTTGCGAAACCCGCTGACCGCGGCGACTGTCGAACGGGCGCGTGGACTGGGCCAAGGGCTCCTGGCCGATCTCCGACAGCGCCTGGGCGTTGGTCAGCCCGTCCCGCCGCTTGTCCATGTAGAGCTTGAACTCGTTGGGGGTTACCGCCCGGAGCTCGAAGTTCATCATCGAGTGGTAGGTGCCGCACATCTCGGCACAGTGCCCGACGAACGCACCCTCCTTGGTGATCTCACTGACCTGGAAGACGTTGACGGTGTTGTTGGCCTCCGGGTACGGCATCATGTCGCGCTTGAACAGGAACTCCGGCACGAAGAACGCGTGGATGACGTCGGTGGCGACCAGGCGGAACTCGATGCGCTTGCCGGTGGGAACCACCAGCACCGGCACCTCCTCGGTGGTGCCCAGCGTCTCCACCTCGTCGAAGAACAGCCAGCTGCGGTCCTCGGTGTTGCGGCCCGCGACCGTTCCGACCAGCGGTTGGCCGTGCTCGTCGACGCCCTCGGGCACCGACGCGAGCGCCTCGGCGCGCTCCGGCTGGGCGCCGTCGTAAGTGTAGTCGCCGTCGGCGAAGTCGACCTTGTTGTAGCCGAACTTCCAGTTCCACTGGAACGCGGTGACGTCGACGACCACCTCCGGGTCGTCGGTGATCTCGAGCATGTCCTCCTGCACCACCACGGTGAAGTAGAACAGCACCGAGATGATCAGGAACGGGATCACGGTGAGCACCAGCTCCAGCGGCATGTTGTAGCCGAACTGGCGCGGCAACTCGGTGTCGGTGGCGCGCTTGCGGTAGGCGATCATGCACCAGAAGATCAGCCCCCACACGATGACCCCGACGATCAGCGAGGCGATGACCACGCCGACCCAGAAGTGCCGGTTGTGGTGCGCCTCGGGGGTGATGCCCTCGGGCCACCCCAGGCCCAGCGCCTGGGACCAGCTGCAGCCGCTGAGGCTGACCGCCACCAGGCCCAACGCGCCGACGAGCGCCGATCGCTTCAGCCACGGGCCGATGGTGCGGCGCTGCGCAGCGGCCGCCGGCAAGCCTGTCCCGCGAAGTGTCACGGTGGGCGCCTCCTGTGTCACACGCTGACCGATGATCCCGGATGGTCGAGATACCCGACCGGTGCCGGGTGCATCGAATACTACGCAGCGTAGACCACAACCGGAACAGCGGCCCGGTGCACCTCGCGATCCGTGTCCCAAATCCGGCGGGCCCCGGGTGCGGCATACTGGAGCGCCATGTGCGGACTGCTGGCGTGGGTGACGGCCCTCGGTGACGATGCCGACTCCGGGGCCGGCTCCGGGGCCGACGTGGTCGCCGAGCGGGTGGCGGCGGCGGCGCAGGTGATGCGCCACCGCGGCCCCGACGAGCTGGGCACCTGGACCGACCGCGGACCGGCCCACACCGTCGCGCTGGGGTTCACCCGGCTCGCGATCATCGACATCGAACACTCCCACCAGCCGCTGCACTGGGGACCGCCGGAGACGCCGGAGCGCTACGTGCTGGTGTTCAACGGCGAGATCTACAACTACCTGGAGCTGCGCGCCGAACTGGCCGCCGCCCACGGGGCGGTGTTCGCCACCGACGGCGACACCGAGGCGATCGTGGCCGCCTACCACTACTGGGGGGTCGAGGCGCTGCCCCGGCTGCGCGGCATGTTCGCCTTCGCGCTGTGGGACACCGCCACCGGGGAGCTGTTCTGCGCGCGCGACCCGTTCGGGATCAAACCCCTGTTCATGGCGACCGGACCGGGCGGCACCGTGGTGGGCAGCGAGAAGAAGTCGCTGCTGGAGCTCGCCGATGCGGCCGGACTGGACACCACCGTGGACCGCCGGGCGGTGCAGCACTACACGCTGTTGCAGTACGTGCCGGAACCCGAGACGCTGCACACCGCGGTGCGCCGGCTGGAGTCGGGCTGCTATGCGCGCGTGCGCCCCGGGCAGCCGCCGCAGACCACCCGCTATTTCACCCCGCGGTTCGCCGCCGAACCGTTCGGCACCGGCCCGCACGCCGCGCAGGAGCGCTACGACGAGATCACCGCGGTGCTGGAGGACTCGGTGGCCAAGCACATGCGCGCCGACGTCACCGTCGGGGCGTTTCTGTCCGGCGGGATCGATTCGACGGCGATCGCGGCGCTGGCGATCCGGCACAACCCGGATCTGATCACGTTCACGACCGGATTCGAGCGCGAGGGCTTCTCCGAGGTCGACGTCGCGGTGGCCACCGCCGAGGCGATCGGGGCGCGCCACATCACCAAGGTGGTCAGCGAGCACGAGTTCGTCGCCGCGCTGCCCGAGATCGTGTGGTATCTCGACGAGCCGGTCGCCGACCCGGCGTTGGTGCCGCTGTTCTTCGTCGCCCGCGAGGCCCGCAAACACGTCAAGGTGGTGCTCTCCGGGGAGGGCGCCGACGAACTGTTCGGCGGCTACACCATCTACCGCGAGCCGCTGTCGTTGAAGCCGTTCAACTATCTGCCCGGCCCGCTACGGCGCTCGGTCGGCAAGATGTCCAAACCCCTGCCGGAGGGGATGCGCGGCAAAAGCCTGTTGCACCGCGGTTCGCTCACCCTGGAGCAGCGCTATTACGGCAACGCGCGCAGCTTCTCCGACGAGCAGCTGCGCGCGGTGCTGCCCGGGTTCTCCCCCGATTGGACGCACACCGACGTGACCGCGCCGATCTACGCCGCCTCCGCGGGCTGGGATCCGGTGGCCCGGATGCAACACGTCGACCTGTTCACCTGGCTGCGCGGCGACATCCTGGTCAAGGCCGACAAGATGACGATGGCCAATTCACTGGAGCTGCGGGTGCCGTTTTTGGACCCCGAGGTGTTCGCGGTGGCCTCGCGGCTGCCGGTGTCGGCCAAGATCACCCGCACGACCACCAAATACGCGTTGCGCCGGGCGTTGGAGCCGATCGTCCCCGCCCACGTGCTGCACCGGCCGAAGCTGGGTTTCCCGGTACCGATCCGACACTGGCTGCGCGCCGGCGAGTTGCTGGATTGGGCCTACCAGATGGTCGCGACCTCCCACGCCGGCGAGCACATCGACCTGGCGGCGACCCGGCGCTTGCTCGACGAACACCGCTGCGGGGTGAGCGATCATTCGCGACGGTTGTGGACGGTGCTGATCTTTCTGCTGTGGCACGCGATCTTCGTCGACCGCAGCGTGACCCCGCAGATCAGCGAACCGCACTACCCGGTGCAGCTGTAGGGTCCGGCGCCGGTCAGGCCAGCGCGGCGGCGATCTCGGTGGCCGCCTGGTCGCCGTAGGCGCCGGCCAGACGGGTCACCGCGACCTCGCGGTCCCAGTCCCATTCCTGGGTGCCGGTCGATTCCAGCACCAGCACCGCCACCAGGCAGCCCAGTTGCGCGGACCGTTCCAGGTTCAGCCCCGCGCTGCGCCCGGTGAGGAAGCCCGCCCGGAACGCGTCCCCCACCCCGGTGGGGTCGACACGGCTGGTCTCGGGCACCACGTCGACGTGGATGCAGGTGCCGTCCGGGTCGATGATGTCGACGCCGTTCTCCCCCAGCGTGGTGACCCGCAGCCCCACCTGGCCCATCACGTCGGCCTCGGTCCACCCGGTCTTCGACAGCAGCAGGTCCCACTCGTAATCGTTGGTGAACAGGTAGGTCGCGCCGTCGATGAGCCGGCGGATCTCCTCGCCGGTCAACCGCGCCAACTGCTGCGACGGGTCGGCGGCGAACGCCAACCCCAGCTTGCGGCACTCCTCGGTGTGCGAGAACATCGCCTCCGGGTCGTTGGCGCCGATGATCACCAGTTCCGGGGAGTCCAGAGCCGCCAGCGAGATCTCGCGGGCCTGCGACATCGCGCCGGGGTAGAACGAGGCGATCTGCGCCATGTCCACGTCGGTGGTGCACACGAACCGCGCGGTGTGCGCGCTGGTCGACACCAGCACGTGCGCGCAGTCGACACCGTGCGATTCCAGCCACCGACGGTAGTCGGCGAAGTCGGTGCCCGCGGCCCCGACCAGCGCGACATCGCCACCGAGGATCCCGATCGCGTAGGCCATGTTCCCGGCCACCCCGCCGCGGTGCACCACCAGGTCGTCGACGAGAAAACTCAACGACACCTTCGCCAGGTGATCGGCGAGCAGTTGCTCGGAGAACCGACCGGGGAACCGCATCAAATGGTCGGTCGCAATCGAACCGGTCACCGCAATCGCCACGTAGTCTCCACCTTTCGCTTGCTAAGCCCAGCTATTGAACGGTGCTCAGCGTAGCCGCCCGCACCCCGGCGACGTCCAGTGGTGGTGCGCTAGCCTGCCTACATGACCGGTCCGCATCCCCTGCCGCCCGGGGTCGGCGGCTTCGGATCCGGCCCCCCGCCCGGCGGCGCTCCCCGGCACGCCGCCCATCCCAGCGGCCCCCATCCGATGGTCCACGACTACTTCGATCCCCCGACCGGACCGTTGGCGATGCCCCCGCCCGGGTACCCGCCGGCACCGGGCTATCGTGCGCCGCGGCGGGCCCGGTGGCCGCTCGTTGTCGCGGTGCTGCTGGCGGTGCTGCTGACCGCCGGTGCGGTCGGCGCCCTGGTCTACGCCACCCGCGACACCGCCGCCCCCCTCACCGAGCGGACCGCGCAGGTCGCGATCCAGCGCTACCTCGACGCCCTGGCCGACCGGGATATCGACATCATCGCCCGCAACACCATGTGCGGCACCTACGACGCGGTCGGGGACCGCCGTTCCGATGAGGCGCTGGCGAAACTGAGCAGCGACGCGTTCCACAAGCAGTTCGACGACGCCGAGGTCACCGCCGTCGACAAGATCGTGCTGCTGTCGCACTATCAGGCCCAGGTGTTGTTCAGCATGCGGATCGTCCCGGCCGGCGGCGGCGCGGCCCGTGACGGCGTGCAGGGCACCGCGCAGTTGCTGCTGCAGGACGACAGCGTGCTGGTCTGCTCCTATGTGCTGCGGACCGGCGGCACCTACTGACGCCTCCTGAGGTGACGCCTCCTGACGCCTACCTGTCGACCACCGACCGCCACTGAGCCGCCGATCCGCCGGGGCTGACCGTGTTCGGAGGGCGTCTGGTGTGAACGTCTAGTTGAACGAGTCGCCGCAGGAGCAGGACCCGCCGGCGTTGGGGTTTTCGATGGTGAATCCCTGCTTCTCGATGCTGTCGACGAAGTCGATCGAGGCACCGTCGAGGTAAGGCAGGCTCATCCGGTCGACGGTCAGCTTCACCCCGGCGAACTCCGCGGTCGCGTCGCCGTCGAGGGAACGGTCGTCGAAGAACAGGTTGTAGCGCAGCCCCGAGCAGCCACCGGGCTGCACCGCGATGCGCAACGCCAAGTCGTCGCGGCCTTCCTGGTCGAGCAGGGATTTCGCCTTCGCGGCGGCGGCGTCGGTCAGGATCACGCCGTGGGCAGCGGTGCTGGAATCGGTCTGGACTGTCATTACTTCTTTTCTCCCTACACGGTGCGACGTGTCAGATCATTTGGTGGGCCGCGCGACCGGCAGAACCCACCACCTCAACGGTACCTGTTGACGGGGTTATTCCCGAGTTGTGCCGCCGCGGTGGTCGCCAGGCCCATCAGCTGATTGACCGCATCGGCGATCGCCAGCTGCACCGACCCGGCGTAGTCGGCGATCGCCGCGACCGCCCGGATGCCGGAGGCCTGCAGCGCCGCCGCCCCGACGTCGACCTGACCGGCGAAGACCAGCAGCGGCAGCGAGCGGGCGCGGGCCGCCCCGGCCAGCGCCCCGACCACCTTGCCCCGCAGCGACTGCGCATCGAGGCGTCCCTCGCCGGTGACCACCAGATCCGCGGCGGCCAACGCGGCGGCCAACCCGGTGCGTTCGGCGATCACCGCCGCCCCGGATTCGCGCCGTGCGCCCAGGGCGAGCAGCGCCGCACCGATCCCGCCGGCCGCCCCGGCGCCGGCCTCGGCGCTGACCATCCGCCCGGCGAGCGCATCCAGTTCGGCGGCGATCGCCCCGAGCCGGTGCTCGAGCAGCGTCACGGTCGCCGGGTCGGCCCCCTTCTGCGGGCCGAACACCCGGGCCGCGCCCCAGGGGCCCAGCAGCGGATGGTCGACGTCGGTGGCGGCGATCACCTCCACCCCGGCCAGCCGGGCGCGCCCGGTGGCCGGCCCGCCGAGGGCCTCGAGCAGCCCCCGACCGCCGTCGGTGCTGGCGCTGCCGCCCAACCCGACCACGATGCGGCGCGCCCCGGCGGCCAGCGCCGCCTCGATGAGTTGGCCGACACCGCCGCTGCCGGCGCCCAGCGCCGTCTCCGGGCTGGGCGTGCGGCCCAGCGCCGCCAGCCCGCACACCTGCGCGGACTCCAGGTACGCGGTCGCGGTGGCGTCGTCGAGCAACCACTCCGCCTCGACCTCGGTGTCCAGCGGCCCCTGCACCCGGATGCGGCGGGGCGCGCCGATCGTGCGGGCCAGCACCGCCACGAACCCGGGCCCCCCATCGGACTGCGGGGCGATCGTGAACCGGTCGCGCGGGCGGGATCGATACCACCCGGTGGCGATCGCGGCCGCGGCCTGTTCGGCGGTGAGGCTGTCGCCGAAACTGTCCGGAGCGATCAGCACCCGCAACGGGGTCGCCGGCGCGTCGGCGGTGCCGGCGGGAGCGATCATCATGTCTGCAGGGTAGGCGCCCGGCTGCGGGCCCTGGCCGACATCGCGGGTCAGCACAGTAACCTGGCCGCTGTGAGCTTGCTGGGACGTAAGAAGGCCGCCGCGGGGGACGGCGCCGACCAGACCCCGCCCGCGGGATCCGCCGCCGAGTCCACCGGGGCTGCTCGCGGCACGGCCCCCAAGGGGCGTCCCACACCGAAGCGGGACGCCGCCCGGCGTCGCGGCCCGGTCGCGCCCGCCCCGATGACCGCCGCCGAGGCGCGCAAACGCCGCAAGCAACTACGCCCCAAGCTCAGCCGCGAGGAGCGCAAGCAGCGCCGCGAACTCCTTCAGGAACGCCGCGCCGAGAGCCGCCAACGCATGATGGCCGGTGAGGAGAAGTATCTGCTGGACCGCGACAAGGGGCCGGTGCGCCGCTACGTGCGCGACGTGGTCGATGCGCGACGCAACCTGCTGGGCTTGTTCATGCCCTCGGCGTTCGTGCTGCTGTTCCTCACCCTGGCGATGCCGCTGCAGGTGCAGCGCTACGTGTCGCTGGGATTGCTGGTGTTGCTGCTGGCGATGGCCGTCGACGCGGTGCTGCTGGGCCGCAAGGTCAACCGCGCGGTCGACGTGAAGTTCCCGCAGAACACCGACCCCCGCTGGCGACTGTCGCTGTATGCCGCCGGTCGGGCCTCCCAGCTGCGCCGGATGCGCGCACCCAAGCCCCAGGTGAACCGCGGTGACTCGGTTGAGTGAGCCGCGGCGGCGCGGTCGCCGGCCGGCGTCGGTGCGGTGACGATGCGCACCCTGGTGCTCGGCGGGATCCGATCGGGAAAATCCCGGTGGGCCGAGAACGCCCTGGCGAGGGCCGCCGGCGCCGGGGTGGCCCTGCGCTACCTGGCCACCGGGGCCGATCCGCGCCCCGAGTCCGGGGATCCGTCCTGGGCGCGGCGGGTGGCGGCGCATCGGGCGCGCCGCAGTGCCCGCTGGTCGACGGTGGAGAGCGCCGACGTGGCGGCGGTGCTGCGGCAGCGGCCGCACCTGCCGACCCTCGTCGACGACCTGGGCGGCTGGTTGACCGCGGCGCTGGACCGGCAGGGCTGGGACGTCGACACCGCCGACGCCCGCGACCGCCGTCTCGACGACGCCACCGACACGCTGCTGGCGGCGTTGACGGCGTTTCCCGCCGAACTCACCGTGGTCAGCCCCGAGGTCGGATTGAGCATCGTCGCCGACACCGCGTCCGGGCGGCTGTTCGCCGACCGGCTGGGCAGCCTCAACCAGGCGATCGCCGACCGCTGCGACCGGGTGGTGCTGGTGGTGGCCGGTCAGCCGGTGCCGATCAAACCGGCGCCGCAGGCGGGCACCCGCTGATGCAGTTTCCCGCCGTCACCGCCCCCGACGCCGAGGCCGCGCGCGCCGCGCGCGCCCGCCAAGACACGTTGATCAAACCGCCCGGCTCCCTGGGCCGGCTGGAGGAGTTGGCGGCCTGGGTGGCCTCCTGCCAGGGCCGCTGCCCGCCGCAGCCGTTCGAGCGCACCCGGGTGGTGGTGTTCGCCGGGGATCACGGGGTCGCCGCCGCCGGTGTGTCGGCCTACCCGCCGGCGGTGACCGCGCAGATGGTCGCCGGGATCGAGGCCGGCGGCGCGGCCATCAACGCGCTGGCGCAGGTCGCCGGGGCGACCGTGCGGGTCGCCGACCTCGCGGTCGACGCCGAGCCGGTCGCGGGCGCGCTCGCCGCGCACCGGGTCCGCCGCGGCAGCGGTGACATCACCACCGGCGACGCGCTCACCGAGGAGCAGACCCTCGCCGCACTGCAGGCCGGCCGCGACATCGCCGACGAGGAGGTCGATCGCGGGGCCGATCTGCTCGTCATCGGCGACATGGGCATCGGAAACACCACCGCGGCAACGGTGTTGATCGCCGCGGTGGTCGACGCCGAGCCGGTCGCGGCAGTCGGTCGCGGCACCGGCATCGACGACGCCGGGTGGATTCGCAAAACCGCCGCGATCCGCGACGCCTTGTTCCGCGCGGAGCGGGTGCGCACCGATCCCGTGGGGTTGCTGCGCACCGCCGGCGGCGCGGACCTGGCCGCGATGGCCGGGTTCTGCGCCCAGGGCGCGCTGCGCCGCACCCCGCTGCTGCTCGACGGGGTGGCCAGCACCGCCGCGGCCCTGGTCGCCGAGCGCCTGGCCCCCGGCGCCCGCCGCTGGTGGCAGGCGGGGCACCGCTCCCCCGAGCCCGCGCACCGGCTGGCGGTGGCCGACCTGGGACTCGAGCCGGTGCTGGATCTGGGTCTGCGGCTCGGCGAGGGCACCGGTGCCGCCCTGGCAGTGCCGGTGCTGCGGGCGGCGGTGGCCGCGTTGAGTTCCATGGCCACCTTCACCGAGGCCGGGGTTTGCGGACCGGTGCGCCGCCCGTGATCGCGGCGCTGCTCTCGGCGGTGACGTTGAGCACCGTGCTGCCGGTGCCCGGCGCGGCGACCCGTGCGGTGGGGCGCGCGACGGTGACCGCGCTTCCGGTCGTCGGCGCCGGGCTGGGGGCGCTGGCCGCCGGTGTGACCAGCGCAGGGGTGGCCGCCTTCGGGCCGGGCAGTCCGCTGGCGGGGCTGGCCGCGGTGACCGTGCTGCTGATCGTCACGCGCGGCCTGCACCTCGACGGTCTGGCCGACACCGCCGACGGGTTGGGGTGCTACGGCCCGCCGGCGCGGGCGTTGCAGGTGATGCGTCAGGGTGCGGCCGGGCCGTTCGGAGTGGCCGCGGTGGTGGTGGCGATCGGCGCGCAGGCTCTGGCGCTGCCGCTGCTCACCCCGGCGGGGGTGGTGGTGGCCCTCACCGCCGGCCGGGTGGCGGCGGTCGCCGCGTGCCGACGCACGGTTGCCGCCGCGGCCGGCAGCACGCTGGGTGCGCGGGTGGCGGGCACCCAGCCGCCGGCGGTGGTGGCCGGATGGCTGGTGCTGGTGGGGGCGGCGGCGCTGTGCACCGGCTCCCCGATGTGGCAGGGCCCGCTCGCGGTGCTGATCGCGATGGCGCTGACGGTGGGGCTCGTCGGCCACTGTGTGCGCCGGTTCGGCGGCATCACCGGTGATGTGATCGGCGCGGCGGTCGAGGTGGCCACCACGGTGACCGCGGTGCTGCTGGCGGTCAGCCTGCCCTGACCCCGGCCCGCCGCGGCGGGACTGTCGAGCTCAGCGGCGCTAGCTCAGCCGCGCCATCCAGCCGTGGGTGTCGGCGAAGGTACCGCGCTGGATGCCGGTCAAGGTGTCGCGCAACGCCATCGTCACCTCGCCGGGTTGACCGTCGGCGACGGTGAACTCCGCGTCACCGGACTTGACGTGGCTGACCGGGGTGATCACCGCCGCGGTACCGCAGGCGAACACCTCGGTGATCTCGCCGGCAGCAGCCTTCTTCTGCCATTCATCGACGTCGATCTTGCGTTCCTCGACGGTGTAGCCGCCGTCGGTGGCCAACTGCAGCAACGAATCCCGGGTGATGCCCGGCAGCAACGACCCGGACAGCTCGGGGGTGACCAGCCGTGCCGATCCCCCGCTGCCGAACACGAAGAACAGGTTCATCCCGCCCATCTCTTCGACGTAGCGCCGTTCCAGCGCGTCGAGCCAGACCACCTGGTCACAGCCCTGTTCGGCGGCCTGCGCCTGCGCCACCAGCGACGCGGCGTAGTTGCCGCCGAACTTGGCGGCGCCGGTGCCTCCCGGGCAGGCGCGCACATACTCGGTGGATAGCCAGACACTGACCGGTCTGACCCCGCCCTTGAAGTAGGCCCCGGCCGGCGAGGCCAACACCAGATAGCGGTACTCGGTGGCCGGGCGGACGCCCAGGCCCGGCTCGGTGGCGATCACGAACGGCCGCAGATACAGCGACTCCTCCCCGCCGGCGTCGGGCACCCAGGCGTTGTCGACGGCGATCAGTTGGCGCAGCGACTCGATGAACAGCGCGTCAGGCAGTTCCGGGATCGCCAGCCGCCGCGACGAGGCGCGCAGCCGGGCGGCATTGGCCTCCGGGCGAAACGACACCACCGACCCGTCGGCCCACCGGTAGGCCTTGAGCCCCTCGAAAATCTCTTGAGCGTAGTGCAACACGATCGCCGACGGGTCGAGTTCGATCGGCCCGTACGGCAGCACCCGGGCGTCATGCCAGCCGTGTTCGGCGGAGTAGCTGACCGAGACCATGTGATCGGTGTGGTATTTGCCGAATCCGGGGTCGGCCAGTATCGACTCGCGTACCGCAGCGGTGGCCGGGTTCGGGTTGGGGGTGACCGTGAACTCCAGGTTGCCGCTGCTCATGCGCCGATTGTATATCCGTGCGCTAGCGGGTTTTCGCCGTGATGAACGGCGGTCGGACCACCTCGCAGGCCAGTGCCCGGCCGCGTACGTCGACGCTGAGCCGGGCCCCGTCGGCGATGTCGGCGTCGGTGTCCAACAGCGCCAAGGCGATTCCCGCTTTCAGCGTCGGCGAGAAGGTGCCCGAGGTGGTCACCCCGACCGGGGTGGCGCCGTCGAGCACGGCCTGACCGGCGCGCAGCACCCCGCGGTCGAGGGCGCGCAGCCCGCGCAGGCGCCGGCGCGGTCCGGCCTCCTTCTCGGCCAGCAGGGCCGCCCGGCCCCAGAACGCGGGTTTCTTCCACCCCACCGCCCAGCCGCACCGGGCCTGCAGCGGGGAGATGTCGGCGGAGAGTTCGTGGCCGTGCAGCGGGTAGCCCATCTCGGTGCGCAGGGTGTCGCGCGCCCCCAGACCCGCGAGCTGTCCGCCCGCGGCCGTGACCGCCTCGACCAGCGCGTCGAAGACCACCGCGGCGGTGTCCCAGTCGGCGAGCAGTTCGTAGCCGGATTCCCCGGTGTAGCCGCTGCGGCAGACCCGCACCGCGACGTCACGGTAGGTGGCGTCGGTGAAACCCATGTAGTCCATCGCGGTCGGCAGCCCCAGACCGTCGACGATGTCGGTCGACGCCGGCCCCTGCACGGCGAGCACCGCGCGGGACCGGTGCTCGTCGCTGACCGCGATGCCGTCCGGGGCGGCCTCGCGCAGCGCGGCGACCACCGCAGCGGTGTTGGCGGCGTTGGGCACCAAGAAGATCTCGTCGTCGCCGACGTAGTAGACGAGCAGATCGTCGATGACGCCGCCGGACTCGGTGCAGCACATCGTGTACTGCGCCCGCCCCGGGCCGATGCGGCCCAGGTCGTTGGTGAACACCGTGTTGACGAAGTCGGCGGCACCGGGCCCGCGCACGGTGGCCTTGCCCAGGTGGCTCACATCGAACAGCCCCACCGTCTCGCGGGTGGCGTGGTGTTCGGCGACGGTGCCGGCGTAGGAGACCGGCATCAGCCAGCCGCCGAACTCGGCGAAAGTGGCGCCGAGTTCGCGGTGACGTTCTTCGAGGGGTCCGTGCTGCAGGTCGGTCACGCCCACCCACCCTACTGGGCCGCCCCACTAGGGTGGGTGGGCGTGAGCACCGAACCCGGCTACCAGTCCCCCACCGTCACCGTCGCCGCCGCTGTGCCGACCCGCACCACCAAGGCGGTGTTGATCGTCCCGGTCGTCACCGGACCCGATGGCGCCACGGTCGCGACCACCGATCCGGCGCTGCCGGACGCGGCGGTCACCGACATCGAGAACGCCCTGGCCGCCCTCGGGGCCACCGGGGCCAGCGAGCAGACCCATCGGCTGGTGGTCCCCGCACTGCCGGTCGACAGTGTGCTCACCGTCGGGCTCGGCGAGCCGCGCGACGGATGGTCACCGGAGCTGATCCGGCGGGCGGCCGGCACCGCGATGCGCGCCCTCAACGGCACCCGGGCGGTGCTCACCACCCTGACCGGCCTGCCCGGCGACGACCTGGTGTCGGCGACCGTGGAGGGGCTGATCCTGGGCGGCTACCGGTTTACCGAATTCCGCAGCGCCAAAAGCGCTCCCACCGAGCCCGGGCTGGCCAAGGTCACCGTGCTGGCCACCGGCCGCTCGGCGAAGAAGGCGGCCGCGCACGGTGCCGCGGTGGCCGCCGCGGTGGCCACCGCGCGGGACTTCGTCAACACCCCGCCGAGCCATTTGTTTCCGGACGAGTTCGCCCGGCGGGCAACGGTATTGGCCGACGCGAACGGACTGGACGTGGAGGTCCTCGCGGAGAACGAGCTGGCCAAGCACGGTTACGGCGGCATCCTCGGGGTCGGCCAAGGGTCGTCGCGCCCGCCCCGGCTGGTGCGGTTGATCCACCGCGGCTCCCGACTGGCCAAACACCCCAAGAAGGCCAAGACGGTGGCGCTGGTCGGCAAGGGCGTCACGTTCGACACCGGCGGCATCTCGATCAAGCCGGCCACCGGGATGCACTACATGACCTCCGACATGGGCGGGGCCGCCGCGGTCGTGGCGACCGTGGTGCTGGCGGCCCGCCTGGAGTTGCCCATCGATGTGATCGCCACCGTGCCGATGGCCGAGAACATGCCGTCGTCGACCGCGCAACGCCCCGGCGACGTGCTCACCCAGTACGGCGGCACCACCGTGGAGGTGCTCAACACCGACGCCGAGGGGCGGCTGATCCTCGCCGACGCGATCGTGCGCGCCTGCGAGGATCAGCCGGACTACCTGATCGAGACCGCGACGTTGACCGGCGCGCAGACCGTGGCGCTGGGCACCCGCACGCCCGGGGTGATGGGCAGCGAGGAGTTCCGCGACCGCGTGGCGGCGATCTCGCAGGCGGTCGGGGAGAACGGCTGGCCGATGCCGTTGCCCGACGAACTGCGCGAGGAGCTGAAATCGACGGTCGCCGACCTCGCCAACGTCAGCGGCCAGCGCTTCGCCGGAATGGCGGTGGCCGGGGTGTATCTGCGCGAGTTCGTCGCCGACGGCGTCGACTGGGCGCACATCGACGTGGCGGGTCCGGCCTACAACACCGGCAGCCCCTGGGGCTACACCCCCAAGGGTGGCAGCGGGGTCCCGACGCGCACGATGGTCGCGGTGCTGGAGGACATCGCCGCGCACGGCTGAGCGGGGCGAAACACCTGCCGCGTCGTGGCGATCAGCGGCAGACGGCGTTCACCCGTGGTCGTCGGGGGGCCGCTGCGCGTCATCGGGTTCCCAGCTGCCCGGCAGCAGCGGCAACCGCACCCCCTCAACGCCCGGGTCGGACTGGGACAAGGTGGCCAGCCCCGCGGCGGACGCGACGGCGGGTTTCTCGGTGACCCCGGCGAATCCGACCCCGCCGGCGCCCCGCCCGGAGCCCGACACGGCGCTCGTTTCCGCCGACTCGGACGTCTCGGCGTCGGCCGGCGCCGAGA
Organism: Mycolicibacillus parakoreensis; assembly: GCF_022370835.2. Next base: position 1,451,962 of record NZ_CP092365.1, on the reverse strand, counting down.
CGGTCAGGTACTCACGCCCGCGCCCGGGTGCGCGCCCGGCGGTGCGCCGGTGACCGCGGGCGCGTCGACGCGCCGCGGAGGCGGCCGCCGCCGCGGCCGGTGATGCGTAGCTGCTGGAGGCGGGTGCGCGGGCGGCGGCCGCCACGCGCGCGGCCGGACCCAGGGTGGGCCCGCCGTCGCCACCGCCGACCGCCAGGCCCACGGTCTCGGCGCCGCTGAGCGGCGGCGGTGTCGGTGCGGCGGGTGCGGTCGGGGCCGGAGTCGCCGGGGCGCCGGGGGCCGCCGGGGCGGCCGGGGCCGCAGGCGCCCCGGGTGCCGCCGGTGCCGCCGCCGGCGGCACCAGCTGGGTCTGCCCACCGGCCGGCGCCGGGGCCGGCGCGGGGGCCACCGGCGTGGCCGCGGTGCTTCCGGCCATCCCGGTGAGCCCCACCAGTCCACCGAGACCGGCGATCGCCAGGGTCAACGCCGGCTGGATCAGCGCCGGGGCGAACTGCAGGGCGGTGGAGAGCAGCTGGCTGGCGTGGAAGGTCACGTCGGCCAGCACCATCGGCAGGTCGGTCAGCAGCGCCGACGGGTTGGTGAACAGGTCGGTGACCAGCAGCTGAACGTTGTCGACCTGTTCGCCGCCGACGTCGAGCCACCAGCGGGGGTCGAGCGGACTGAGGTTGTCGGCGGGATCGTCGTGGCCGTGGCCGTCGTCGTGGTCGGCGCCGTCGTGCTCATGGGTGACGATGGGTGGTGCGGTCGTGCTGGTCGGGGTGGCCGCCAGCGCACCGCCGGCCACCCCGGAGTAGGTCGCCATCGTGGTGGCGGCCTGGATCCACATCCGCACGTAGTCGGCTTCATTGAGCGCGATCGGGATCGTATTGATGCCGAAGAAGTTGGTGGCGACCAGCACACCGTGCACGGTGTGATTGGCGGCCAACTCCGGCAGGGTCGGCATCGCGGCCACGGCGCCGGTGTAGGCCCCGGCGGCGGTCTCCAACTGGGTGGCGGTCACCGCACTGTCGGCGCTGACCCGACCCAGCCACGTCAGGTAGGGCAGATGCGCGGCCTGGTAGACGGTCGCGGTGGGCCCCTGCCAGGCCCCGGACTGCACAGCCCCCAGGGTGGCGGTGAGTTCGGCGGCGACCGCGGCGTATTCGGCGCTCAACGACGACCAGGCTCCGGCGGCGGCCAGCAGCGGCCCCGGCCCGGGCCCGGCGCTCAGCGCGCTGGAATGGGCTTCCGGCGGCAACGCCATCCAGACCGGTGCGGTCATCGCGCGCACCCCCTGCGCCCCAGCTACCCACCTGCGAATGACAACCATTGTCAACAACGTCAGGTAGGCGATAACCCCGATGAAAACCGTTTTCAACAATGGTTCGCGGGGTGGCCCCGGCGGCCGATCGGCCGTCCCCCGTTGAGCGGCGACTCGGCCACAGTGACAGGATGGTCAGCACAATCGACCTCAGATGCCGCCTCGCCTCCAGGGCGCTGTGGTAAGCCAGAGATCGACCCGTGTTCCGCGACCGATCGAGGAGTCGACACCGATGCCCTTCTCCGTCCAGATGCCGGCACTCGGCGAGAGCGTTACCGAGGGGACCGTCACCCGCTGGCTCAAGCAGGAGGGCGACACGGTCGACGTCGACGAGCCACTGCTTGAGGTCTCCACCGACAAGGTCGACACCGAGATCCCCTCCCCGGCCGCGGGGGTGCTCAGCCGCATCATCGCCCAAGAGGACGACACCGTCGAGGTCGGCGGGACGTTGGCCGAGATCAGCGACTCCGCCGAGGATTCCGGCGGCACCGGCGAGACCGCCGACCGCTCCGAGTCCGCGGCCGAACAGCCCGCGGCGCCGGCAGCCGAGGAGCCTGAGGCCCCGGCGGCCGCCGACACCCAACCGGATGCCTCCGCGCAGCAGTCACCGCCGCCGGCCGGCGGCGGTGACAGTCAACCGGTGCGGATGCCGGAGTTGGGTGAGTCGGTGACCGAGGGCACCGTGACCCGGTGGCTCAAGAAGGTCGGCGACTCGGTGCAGGTCGATGAGGCACTGGTGGAGGTCTCCACCGACAAGGTCGACACCGAGATCCCCTCCCCGATCGCCGGGGTGTTGGTCTCGATCACCGCGGAGGAGGACGACACCGTCGAGGTCGGCGGCGAGCTGGCCCGGATCGGCTCGGCCGACAGCGCCTCCTCCGCCCCGGCCGAACCCCAGCCCGAACCGAAACCCGAACCGCAGCCCGAACCGGAACCGAAGGCCCAATCCCGACCGGAGCCCGCACCGGAGGCGCCGGCGGAGCCCAAGGCCGAACCAGCCGAACCGAAACCCGAGCCGAAGGCCCCGGCCGAGCCGAGCGGCCGCGAGTCCGGCGCGGTGCCCTACGTCACGCCACTGGTGCGCAAGCTGGCCAACGAGCACGACGTGGATCTGTCCCAGGTCACCGGAACCGGCGTGGGCGGTCGTATCCGCAAACAGGACGTCCTCGACGCTGCACAGAAGCGTACGGCGGCGGCCGAGCAGCCGTCGGCACCGGCCAGTGCGCCGTCGTCGCGGCCCGCCCCGGCGGCGTCGGCACCGGCGCCGGCACTGGCCCACCTGCGCGGCACCACCAAGAAGGCCAATCGGATTCGGCAGATCACCGCCAAGAAGACCCGGGAATCGCTGCAGGCCACCGCGCAGCTCACCCAGACCCATGAGGTCGACATGACCCGGGTGGTGGCGCTGCGGGCCCGGGCCAAGGCGGAGTTCGCCGAACGCGAGGGCGTGAACCTGACGTTCCTGCCGTTCATCGCCCGGGCGGTGATCGACGGCCTCAAAGCCCACCCCAACATCAATGCCAGCTACAACGAGGATGCCGGCGAGATCACCTACTACGACGCCGAGCACCTGGGAATCGCCGTCGACACCGAGCAGGGCTTGCTCTCCCCGGTGATCCACAACGCCGGCGATCTGTCGCTGGCCGGGTTGGCCCGGGCGATCGCCGATATCGCGGCGCGGGCCCGCTCCAGCGATCTGCGCCCCGACGAGCTGTCCGGCGGCACGTTCACGATCACCAACATCGGCAGTCAGGGTGCGCTGATGGACACCCCGATCCTGGTGCCGCCGCAGGCCGCCATGCTCGGCACCGGGGCCATCGTCAAACGCCCCCGGGTGATCGTCGACGACTCCGGTAACGAATCGATCGGGGTGCGCTCGGTCTGTTATCTGCCGCTGACCTACGACCACCGGCTGATCGACGGCGCCGACGCCGGACGTTTCCTGACCACCGTCAAGCATCGGCTCGAAGAGGGCGCGTTCGAGGCCGATCTGGGGCTGTAGGAAGGCACGCAAGCGGTGACCGAAGCCGTGATCGCAGTGGCCGGATCGTCCGGGCTGATCGGCTCGGCGCTGGTGGCGGCGCTGCGCGCCGCCGAGCATCAGGTGGTGCGCATCGTGCGCCGCACCCCGGTCAGCGCCGACGAACTGTACTGGAACCCCGACGGCGGCGACTTCGACGCCCGGGCCCTCGACGGCATCGACGCCGTGGTCAACCTCTGCGGGATCAATATCGCCAAACGCCGATGGTCGGGCGCGTTCAAACAGCAGCTGCGCGACAGCCGCATCACCCCGACCGAGGTGCTGTCCACCGCAGTCGCCGAATCCGACGTCGGATTGATGATCAACGCCAGCGCAGTCGGATTCTACGGCGACACCAAGAACCGGTCTGTCGACGAAACCGCCCCGGCCGGAACGGGTTTCCTCGCCCAGCTCTGCCAGGACTGGGAGGCGGCCACCGCCCCGGCGAGCGCGGCGGGTGCGCGGGTGGTGCTCGCCCGCACCGGTCTGGTGCTTGCCCCCTCGGGGGGCGCGCTGGGTCGGCTGCGCCCGCTGTTCGCCCTCGGCGCCGGCGCCCGGTTGGGCGGCGGCCACCAGTACATGTCCTGGATCAGTCTCGAGGATCAGGTCCGGGCCCTGGTGTTCGCGCTGTCGCAGGCGGACTTGTCCGGCCCGGTCAACCTCACCGGGCCCGCCCCGGTGACCAACGCGGAGTTCACCGCCGCGCTGGGGCGCGCGGTACGCCGCACGCCACGGCTGATGCTGCCCGGTTTCGCGGTGCGCGCCGCCATCGGGGAGTTCGCCGACGAGGGGCTGCTGGTCGGACAGCGCGTCATCCCGGCCGCGCTGGAGCGGGCCGGATTCCGATTCCATCACCAAACCATCGGTGAGGCGCTCGGCTACGCCACCGCCGCTGCCGCCTCCCACTGATCGGCGGTACCGTCGCGACCATGGGTTCTTCGATCCGTTCCGCCGACACCGCCGTCGTGGTGCGCCAGCTCGGCAGCGTCGAGTACACCGAGGCGTGGGCGCTGCAGCGCGCGGTGGCCGACGCCCGGGCCGTCGGAGGCCCCGACACCCTGATGCTGCTCGAACATCCGCCGGTCTACACCGCGGGACGGCGCACCCTCGACAGCGAGCGGCCGGTCGACGGTGTTCCGGTGATCGACACCGACCGGGGCGGCAAGATCACCTGGCACGGCCCCGGCCAGCTGGTCGGCTACCCGATCATCGGACTGGCCGAACCCCTCGACGTGGTGAATTACGTGCGGCGCCTGGAGGAGTCGTTGATCGCGGTCTGCCACGACCTGGGCCTGCACACCGTGCGCGTCGACGGCCGCTCGGGGGTGTGGTGCCCGCCCGGGCCCGGCCAGCCGGCCCGCAAGATCGCCGCGGTGGGGGTGCGGGTGGCGCGGGCGACCACCCTGCACGGCTTCGCGCTCAACTGCGACTGCGATCTGCGCGCCTACACCTCGATCGTGCCGTGCGGGATCACCGACGCCGGGGTGACCTCGCTGTCGGCGGAGTTGGGCCGGCGCGTCGGGGTCGCCGACGTGCGCGAACAGGTCGCCGCCGCGGTGCTCGAGGCGCTCGACGGCGAACTGGCGTTGAGTTGGCAGCCGCCGGGATCGACGCCCGTCGGCAGCGCTGGCGTAGCATCGCAGTCGTGAGTGTCGCTCCGGAAGGCCGCAAGCTACTTCGCCTGGAAGCACGCAACGCCGAGACCCCCATCGAACGCAAACCCGAGTGGATCAAAACCCGCGCCAAGATGGGCCCCAACTACACCGAACTCAAGGGGCTGGTGCGACGGGAGGGTCTGCACACGGTCTGCGAGGAGGCCGGCTGCCCCAACATCTATGAGTGCTGGGAGGACCGGGAGGCCACGTTCCTCATCGGCGGCGAGGTGTGCACCCGGCGCTGCGCGTTCTGCCTCATCGACTCCGGTCGGCCGCAGCAGTTGGACCGCGACGAGCCGCGCCGGGTCGCCGAGAGCGTGCAGGCGATGGGCTTGCGCTACTCCACGGTCACCGGGGTGACCCGCGACGACCTGCCCGACGAGGGCGCCTGGCTCTACGCCGAGACCGTGCGCGCGATCAAGCGCCTCAACCCCGCGACCGGGGTGGAGTTGCTGATCCCCGATTTCAGCGGCAAGCCCGAGTTGCTCACCGAGGTGTTCGAGTCGCACCCGGAGGTGCTGGCCCACAATGTCGAGACGGTGCCGCGCATCTTCAAGGTCATCCGCCCGGCGTTCAACTACCAGCGCAGCCTCGACGTGCTGACCCAGGCCCGCGACTTCGGCCTGGTCACCAAGAGCAACCTGATCCTGGGAATGGGCGAAACCCCCGACGAGATCCGCGCGGCGCTGCGTGACCTCTACGAGGCGGGCGCGGAACTGGTGACCATCACCCAGTACCTGCGGCCCTCGGAGCGCCACCATCCCATCGACCGGTGGGTCAAACCCGACGAGTTCGTCGAGCACGCCCGCTACGCCGAGGAACTCGGCTTCGCCGGGGTGATGTCGGGACCGTTGGTGCGCTCGTCGTACCGGGCGGGCCGGCTCTACGCGCAGGCGATGGAGCGGCGGGCCACCGCGCGGACGCGCTGAGAGGCCCCCGCCGAGGGTGGCTATCCTTGGTGACTATGGCAAAACGTCGCACCGCCGCCCAGACGAAGGCCGCCCGCGCCGAGGCCAAAGCCGCGCGCAAGGCCGCCTCCCGGCAGCGCCGCAGCCAACTGTGGCAGGCCTTCAACATGCAGCGCAAGGAGGACAAGCGACTGCTGCCCTACATGATCGGCGCGTTCGTGCTGATCGTGGCGGCCTCGGTGGCGATGGGGCTCTCCGGCGGGATGTTCACCAAGGTGACGATGATCCCGCTCGGGGTGGTGCTCGGCGCGCTGGTGGCGTTCATCATCTTCGGTCGGCGTGCCCAGAAGTCGGTCTACCAGAAGGCCGACGGGCAGGCCGGGGCGGCGGCCTGGGCGCTGGACAACCTGCGCGGCAAGTGGCGGGTCACCCAGAGCGTCGCCGGCACCGGCCACTTCGACGCGGTGCACCGGGTGATCGGGCGCCCGGGGGTGATCCTGGTCGGCGAGGGCTCAGCGAGCCGGGTCAAGCCGCTGCTGGCCCAGGAGAAGAAGCGCACCGCCCGCCTGGTCGGCGACACCCCCATCTACGACATCGTGGTCGGCAACGGCGACGGTGAGGTCCCGCTGGCGAAACTGGAACGCCACCTCAACAAACTGCCGGCCAACATCGCGGCGAAACAGATGGACGCCCTGGAGGCGCGGATGGCCGCCCTGGGCTCGCGGATGGGGCCGGCGGCGATGCCCAAAGGCCCGCTGCCGCCCGGGGCGAAGATGCGCGGTGTGCAGCGCACCGTGCGGCGTCGCTGACCACGCCGGTCAGCGACGCACCACCGCGGTGCCGGTGAGCCTGTCCTGGAACCCGCGGCCGTCGCCGTCGGTGAACAACGCCGGCACCACCGACGCGATCAGCAGGCCGCGGCCCACCGCGCGGCCCAGGCCGACGTGCTGGCGCGCGTCGACCGACGCCACCCGCAGGCGCAGGGTGAACTGTCCCGGCGAGAACCCGTAGAGCCGCACCGACACCGCGCCGAGCACCAGCCAGATCACCAGCACCGCCGCCGACAGGTGCGGCGCGTCGAGCCACCCTAGGGTCATCGCCAAGGCGGCCAACCCGTAGGCGATCAGCCAGTCGACGAGCAGCGCCGCCATCCGCCGGCCCATCCCGGCCAGCGACCCCGGTCCCCGCTCGGGCAGCCCCAGCGACCGGCCGGGATAGCCGTCGGGGTCCTCCGGCCCGGCCGCACCGGGACCGGACAGCCACGATGAGCCCATGTGCGTCATGGCCCCACAGTAGGCTGCTTGGGTGCTCGCCCCCCAATCACTGCCCGGCAGCCCCGCCCGTAACGTCGGTGAAACACCGGGGTAAACGTCGAGAAATATGCTCTTCCTAGCGTCAGCGCGGGTATCAGGTAAGGAGACCGAATTCCGTGACCGAAAAAACGGCGGACGACATCGCCAAACTCATCGCCGACGCCGACGTCGAATACGTCGACATCCGGTTCTGCGATCTCCCCGGCACCATGCAGCACTTCTCGATCCCGGCGTCGGCGCTCACTGACACCGTGTTCACCGACGGATTGGCGTTCGACGGGTCCTCGATCCGCGGCTTCCAGTCAATCCACGAGTCGGACATGATCCTGCTGCCCGACCTCAACACCGCGTTGATCGACCCGTTTCGGGCTGCCACCACGCTGAACCTGAATTTCTTCGTCCACGACCCGTTCACCCGTGAGCCCTACTCCCGTGACCCGCGCAACGTGGCCCGCAAGGCGGAGAAGTACCTGGCCAGCACCGGGATCGCCGACACGGCGTTCTTCGGCGCGGAAGCCGAGTTCTACATCTTCGACTCGGTGGCGTTCGACTCGCAGACCAACGGCTCGTTCTACGAGGTCGACTCGCGCTCGGGCTGGTGGAACACCGGGGCACGCACCGAGGCCGACGGGGGCCCCAACCTGGGCTACAAGACCCGGCCGAAGGGCGGCTACTTCCCGGTCGCACCCAACGACCAGTATGTCGATCTGCGCGATGAGATGACCACCGCGCTGATCAACGCCGGCTTCACCTTGGAGCGCGGCCACCACGAGGTCGGCAGCGGCGGTCAGGCGGAGATCAACTACAAGTTCAACACCTTGCTGCACGCCGCCGACGACCTGATGCTGTTCAAATACATCATCAAAAACACCGCGTGGCAGGCCGGCAAAACGGTCACGTTCATGCCCAAGCCGCTCGTCGGCGATAACGGCTCGGGGATGCACGCCCACCAGTCGCTGTGGAAGAACGGCGATCCGCTCTTCTACGACGAGGCCGGCTATGCGGGGCTGTCGGATCTGGCCCGGCATTACATCGGCGGGATCTTGCACCACGCGCCGAGCCTGCTGGCGTTCACCAACCCGACCATCAACTCCTACAAGCGCCTGGTGCCCGGCTACGAGGCGCCGATCAACCTGGTCTACAGCCAGCGCAACCGGTCGGCGTGTGTACGCATCCCGATCACCGGCAACAACCCCAAGGCCAAGCGGATGGAGTTCCGCTGTCCGGACTCCTCGGGCAACCCGTACCTGGCGTTCGCGGCGATGATGATGGCCGGCATCGACGGGATCAAGAACAAGATCGAGCCGCTGGCCCCGATCGACAAGGATCTCTACGAGCTTCCCCCGGACGAGGCCGCCGACATTCCGCAGGCCCCGACCCAGCTTTCGACGGTGGTCGACCGGCTGGAGTCCGATCACGAATATCTCACCGAGGGTGGAGTTTTCACCGAAGACCTGATCGAGACGTGGATCCGCTACAAACGCACCCAGGAGATCGAACCGATCAGCCTGCGCCCGCACCCCTACGAGTTCGCGCTGTACTACGACTGCTGACCGGTTTAACCCGGTTGACCTGCGGGGCCGCTGCGAACCGGACTGCTCATCCCGCAGTCGTTCCGCAACACCGAGCCCTTCCTCACGCCATACCGGCACTGCGGTCCGGGCCTGCTACTACAGAATGCAGTAACCAGCGGTGAAGCACGGGCGGTGCGGTGACGCGGGGTCAGTCATGTCGAATTCGCCGTCTTGGACTACGACAACTCGGTCGCGTTCGGTGAGGCGCTGTTCTGCTGGCTCGGCTCGCGCCACCAACGTCTCCCCGCCAACCGAACCCACTGGCCGACATGCGAATTCACAGCACTACCGCGCCAGCTGACCCCAGCAGACCCCACGGGCGTGTTCGCCTGTACGACGACTGCCAGATCGCGGGCCGCCGGGCCGGATATGCGCGGTGGCGACTGAGATCGACGTCTGAGCGGACATACGGGGCCACACACGCGGGTGTGTGTCCGCTCAGACGTCGATCTCAGCAGCACCCCGGTGTTCGCCACGAGCGAGCACCGCGTCCAACGCGGCCGCGACCCGATCGAAACGGTGGAAAACCTGCTGGTAGGAGACCCGGAACGGCCGGAATCCGAGCCGATGCAGCTCCAGGTCCCGTTCCCGGTCGGCCTCGATACCGTCCCCGGCGTGGTGACGCCGGCTGTCGGCCTCGACGACCAACCGTGTCCCGACCAGGAAATCGACGGTTCCCACCCCCGGGATGAACACCTGGGTGCGAAACGCGATATGGCGGGAGCGGAAATACAACCGGAGCAGGGTTTCGGTGCCCGACTCCGCCGATCCGTCGACGGCGGCCAGCCAACGCCACACCCGCCGAGGATGTCCAGCCAGCAGCTCCCGCAGCCGCTGCGGTGAGAGCTTCCGCTGATGCAGCACCGAATCCAGCACCGCGACCAGTTCGGGTCCGTCCAGGCACCCCGCGACGGCGATAACCGCCGACTCCAGGTCGTCCACCGCCTGCGGGGTAGGGCCGCAGGCACACGGCCGGATACCGGCCAGGCCACGCACCCACCGCCGCCGATACGCGTTCAGGCGCAGATGCAGGGTCTGACCGGCATGGTCGGGAACCCAGACCCCGTGCCGGTCCAACGCCGAGATGCAGGTCAGTGCACCACCCAGCGCCACCGCCCGGCAGACGGCGGGATCGGCATGCGGCGCCGCGTACCACCCGGGACGCAACCGTCGCAGCGTCTGCCCGCGCACCAGCTGCCGAATCGCCGCATCTCCGATGCCCACCGCCGCCAGAGCGGCGCGGCTGACGACACCGTCACTTCCCGCCACCCAGGCCCGATCGGACACCCGTCGATGGTGGCCGACCGGCGGCCCGCACCGTAGTCAGCCGCCGACAGGTTGGGGACAACTCGCCGGCGGCGGGGGCGGCAGCCGGCGGCGGGGGCGGCAGCCGACAACGGGGCGGCAGCCCGCGGCGCTCAGCGCGGCTTGCGGGGAATCCCGTGCGGGTGGTCGTCACGGGTCTCCAGCCGTGCCCACCCGAACGGCGAATGGTAGGTCGTCTTCCGCTTCTCGTGGTCGGTGGTCTTGAGCACGCCGCCCTTGAGCACCTCGAACGTATCGGCGTTGACGTGGTGGATTTTCTCTTCAATACCGTCGGAGACGCGGATAACCGTGAAGGCCATGTCAGCAGTATGCGGTATCCCGGCCGGCCTCGCAGGTCGAGGCCTCGCGACCTCTAGCATCGGGGGGCATGCGGGTACTGGTGCAGCGGGTCCACGGCGCTCGGGTGGTGGTCGACGATGTGGTGGTCGGCGCGATCGCCCCGGACCGTCAGGGTCTGCTGGCGCTCATCGGGATAACCCACGGCGATGACGCCCCGACCGCGGCGCGACTGGCCGACAAGCTGTGGCGGCTGCGGATCCTGGCCGACCAGCGCTCGGCCGCCGACCTCGACGCCCCGATCCTGGTGGTCAGCCAGTTCACCCTCTACGCCGACACCGCCAAGGGCCGCCGGCCGTCGTGGCACGCCGCGGCCCCGCGCGAGACCGCCGAACCGCTTGTCACCGAGTTCGCCGAGGCGCTGCGTCGGCTCGGGGCGAGCGTGGCCACCGGCCGATTCGGCACCCACATGCAGGTGGAGTCGGTCAACGACGGTCCCGTGACGGTCCTGTTGGAGAGCTGACCCGGCGGCACCGCGGCGTCGGTACGCTCGGCTCATGCCGGCGGACCTCGATGCCCGACTCACCGACCACGCGCCCACCGTGCTCAGCGTCTTCCGGGTGGTGTTCGGGCTGCTGTACTGCGTGCACGGCACCTCGAAGCTGTTCGGTTGGCCGGTGAGCACGGACCTCCCGACGGGGCACTGGCCGTACTGGTGGGCCGGTCTGATCGAGTTCGTGGCCGGCGTTCTGATCATGACGGGGCTGTTCACTCGGGCCGCGGCGTTCGTCGCCGCCGGACAGATGGCGGTCGCCTACTTCTGGGAGCATCAGCCGTTGGCACTGTGGCCGATCGATCCGGCCCAAGGCGGCCACGGAGGCGGCGAGCCGTCGGTGTTGTACTGCTTCGCGTTTCTGCTGCTGGTGTTCACCGGTGGGGGACGCTACGGACTCGACCGGCTACGCGGTCAGTAAGGTCACCACCATGAGCATTAGGCGGGAGCCGTCCTGGTACGACGACGAGGTCCGGGCGCTGTTCGAGTTGGCGCTCGGATTCTTTGAGCGCGAAGTCGTCGCCCACGTCGACAAGTGGGACGCCCAACGCCATATCGACCGGCAGGTGTGGCGCACCGCCGGCGAGCTGGGGCTGCTGCTGTGCTCGGTTCCCCCCGAATACGGCGGCGGTGGCGGCACTTTCGCCCACGATCTGGCCGTGTTCGACGCGCAGGGCTACTCCGGGGATCTGTCGTTGGGGATCGCGGTGCACAGCGGCATCGTGCCGCACTACATCCTGACCTACGGCACCGAGGAGCAGAAGAAGCAGTGGCTGCCTCCGATGGCCACCGGGGAGGTGATCGGCGCGATCGGGATGAGCGAACCCGGCGCCGGCTCCGACCTCAAGGCGATCCGCACCACCGCGGTGCGCCGCGGCGACGAGTACGTGGTCAACGGGTCCAAGACGTTCATCACCAACGGCGGCTCGGCCGACATAGTGGTGTTGGCGGTGAAAACCGACCCCAAAGCCGGCGCCCGCGGAATCTCGCTGCTCATCGTCGACCTGCGTGACACCCCCGGCTACCAGGTGACCCGGGTGCTCGACAAGGTGGGTATGCACGGCGCCGACACCGCCGAGCAATCCTTCACCGACGTGGTGGTGCCGGCTGCCAACCTGTTGGGCCCGACGGAGGGCGAAGGGTTCGGTCAGATGATCAACCAGCTCGCCCAGGAGCGACTGATCGTGGCGGCCCAGGCTGTCGGCGGCACCGAACGCGCGGTCGACGAGACCGTCCGCTACACCAAGGAGCGCGACGCCTTCGGCCAGCCGCTCTTCGACTTCCAGAACACCGCCTTCGAACTCGCCGAGTGCGCCACCCTGGCGCGCACCTCCCGCACCTTCCTCGACCACTGCATCGAGGCGCACCTGCGCGACGAGCTCGACGCCACCGACGCGGCCATGGCCAAATACTGGCTCACCGACAAACAGTGCGAGGTCGTCGACCGGTGCGTGCAGCTGCACGGCGGCTACGGCTACATGCGCGAATATCTCATCGCCCGGATGTATGAGGATGCCCGGGTGCAGCGCATCTACGCCGGGGCAAACGAGGTGATGAAACAGATCATCTCCCGCTCCCTGTAGTCGCTGTAGTCGCACCGCGCGGGTGTATTGGGGCGAGCAGACGCGGGCCGGGGTCAGTCCAGCCGGTAGTCGTCGCGGAATCGCTTCATACCGTCGATCTTCTCGGCCAGGGTGGCCTGCGGTCCGCTGTAGAACATCCACGGCATGGTGAGGATCCCGGTGATGCCGGCGTCCTCGGCGCGCTGGTGGTCCGCGATCGACAGCGCATCGGTGAGCGGTGTCAGAATCGTGAATTCCTCGTTTGACAAACCGTTTTCGGCCCGCAGCGCACGCAGTCGACCGGCCACCTCGATGGCCCGGTCGGTTCTGATCAGGTCCCCGATCCACCCGTCGTTGCGGGCGGCACGACGCAACGCGACATCGCTGAGTCCGCCCACGTAGATCGGGATCGGCGGCGGCGCCGGCGTCATCTCCAGTTTCGGCGTGGTGTAGAACTCGCCGTCGAACTCGGTCCAGCCGGGCTGCCAGAGTTGGCGCATCAGCGTCAGCATCTCGTCGGTCCGCCGGCCGCGCCGGTCGAACCGCTGGCCCATCAACGCGAACTCCTCGGCACACCAGCCGACCCCGATGCCCAACTCGACGCGCCCTCCGGCCAACAGCGCCGCGGTTCCGATCGCCTTGGCCGCCGAGTACGGGTCGCGCATCGCCGGGATGTAGACGGTGGTGACAAACCGCAATCGGCGGGTGACCGCGGCCAGCGCCCCGGCAAGCACCCAGGGATCGGGCCAGTCGGTGAATGCCGCCCAGCGGCGTTGCCCGTCGCGGGTGTACGGGTAGGGCGTGGTCAGCGTCTCCAGGTTGACCACGTGGTCCGGGATGCCGACGCCGTCGTAGCCGAGTTCATCGGCGGCCCGGGCGACGTCGACGACCTCACGGGTGTCGAGGAACGCGGTGCTGATGTAGTACTTCACGGCTGCCCCCGGGCCCACGCCGGCATGATGAACACCCCGTCGGCTTGGACGGTGACGCCGTCGGCATCGCTGATGTGACCGTGCGCGTAGGCCTTGACGCCGTCCACACGCTCCAGGCGGGCTACCGCTCGGAGGCGACCCAATGGGGTGCCACGCAGATATTTGCAGGTCAGGGTTCCGGTGAAGAACGGTTTGCTCAGCTGGTCGCTGGCCGCCTCGCCGAGAATGTGGTCCAACACGAGCGCGCACATCCCTCCGTGCACCCAGCCCGGCGGCCCCTCGTAGGCCGAGCCGAGGTCGAATTCGGCCCAGCACTCGCCGTCGGTGAACTGGATGTCCAGCGGCGGCGCGATCGCGTTGCGGGACCCCACCACCGGGTTGCCCCAGGCGATCGGCCGTCCGGTGACGGCATCGCGCAGCGTCCGGGTGCCGGCCTGCTCGGTGACCGTCAGCGTGGCGGTGACCGCCTCGACGGCGTGCTGGGCCTGCGCGATGGTCTGCCCGTCGACGCCGGTGCGCACGGCCGCGTCGATCAGCTCACGGATCGCTTGGGTGAACGGGGTGTAGACCGCTTCGGCGTGCGCGCGCTCATCGGCGCTGATGGCGTCAAAGGTGAAGTCCACGCATCCTTACTAGCATCACCGCCGCGCACCCCCGACTCCGGGCGGGGTCACTCCTCGAACACCTTGCGCACCACCGCTTTGGCCCGCCGGGTTACCCGCAGGTAGTTGTCCAGGAACTCGCTGCCGTCGTCGTTGTGCCAACCGGCGGCCACCGCCACCGCATTGAGCTGCCGGCCCGGCCCGGGCAACTGGTCGGTGGGTTTACCGCGCACCAACACCAGCGCGTTGCGCGCCCGGGTGGCCGTCAGCCAGGACTGACGCAGCAACTCCACCTCGTCGGCGGCCAGCAGACCCGCGTCGGCGATCGCGGTCAACGTCTCCAACGTCGAGGTGTTGTGCAGCGCCGGGATCTCGTGGGCGTGGCGCAGCTGCAGTAGCTGCACCGTCCATTCCACGTCGGCGAGCCCGCCGCGCCCCAGCTTGGTGTGGGTGGTGGGGTCGGCGCCGCGGGGCAGCCGCTCGGCGTCGACGCGGGCCTTGATCCGCCGGATCTCGCGCACCGCGGTCTCCGAGACCCCCTCGGCCGGGTAGCGGGTGTCATCGATCATCAACAGGAACCGATGCCCCAGGTCGGGGTCGCCGGCGACGGGGTGGGCGCGCAGCAACGCCTGCACCTCCCAGGGTTCGGCCCATCGCCGGTAGTAGGCGGCGTAGGAACCCAGGGTGCGCACCAGCGGCCCGCTGCGTCCCTCCGGGCGCAGGTTGATGTCGACGTCCAGCGGCGGGTCGACGCTGGGGGTGGCCAACAGCGCGCGCACCTGCTCGGCCATCGAGATCGCCCAACGCACCGCGACCGCGTCGTCGACACCACCGGCCGGCTCACAGACGAACATCACGTCGGCATCCGAACCGTAGCCCAGTTCGCGCCCGCCCAACCGGCCCATCCCGATCACCGCGATCGTCGCCGGCGCCAGCGCCTCATCGGGCAGGTTGGCCCGGATCACCACGTTGAGCGCCGCCTGCAGCACCGCCGCCCACACCGAGGTCAGCGCCGCACAGACCGCGGGCACGTCGAGCAGCCCCAACAGATCCGCCGACGCGACCCGGACCAGTTCCTGGCGGCGCAACGCCCGGGAGGCGGCGATCGCGCGCACCGGGTCGACGTAGCGGGCCGCCGATCTGGTCAAGGCGCCGGCCACCGCTCCGGGTTCGGTGTCGAGCAGTTTCGGACCGCGCGGGCCGTCACCGTAGGACTGCAGCACGTCGGGGGCGCGCATCAGCATCTCCGGGATGTACGCCGAGGTGCCCAGCACGTGCATCAGCCGTTTGGCGACCGCACTCTCGTCGCGCAGCGTCGCCAGATACCAGTGGTAGTCGGTGAGGGCCTCGCTGAGCCGGCGGTAGGCGAGCAGCCCGGCGTCGGGGTCGGGGGTGTCGGAGAGCCAGTCCAACAATCCGGGCAGCAGCACCGCCTGCACGGTGCCGCGCCGCCCACTCTGGTTGATCAGCGCATCGAGGTGGGCCAGGGCGCTCTGCGGGCTCTCATAGCCCAGCGCCGCCAATTGACGTTCGGCGGCCTCGGCGGTCAGGCCGTCGGCGAACTGCAGTTCGGCGCGCCCGACCAGCTCCAGCAACGGTTGATAGAACAGCTTGGCGTGCAGCCGCGACACCCGCAGGTTCTGCCGCTTGATCTCGTTGCGCAGCACCCCCAGCGCATCGCGACGGCCCTGCGGGCGGATGTGGGCCGCGCGGGCCAGCCAGCGCAGTGCCTCGTCGTCGTCGGGCGCCGGCAGCAGGTGGGTGCGTTTGAGCCGCTGCAGCTGCAGGCGGTGCTCCAGCAACCGCAGGAACTCGTAGGAGGCGGTGAGGTTGGCGCTGTCGTCACGACCGATGTAGCCGCCCGCTCCGAGCGCGGCCAGCGCGTCGACGGTGGACGCGACGTGCAGCGAGTCGTCGCTGCGTCCGTGCACCAGCTGCAAAAGCTGCACCGCGAACTCCACGTCCCGCAGCCCGCCGGTGCCGAGTTTGATCTCGCGTTCGCGCACCTCGGCCGGGACCAACCGCTCCACCCGCCGGCGCATGGCCTGGACCTCGGTCACGAAGTGGTCCCGCTCGGAGGCCGTCCACACCATCGGCTGCAGCGCCGCGATGTACTGCTCGCCCAGCTCGGGGTCTCCGGCCGCCGGGCGTGCCTTCAACAGCGCCTGGAATTCCCAGGTTTTCGCCCACCGCTGGTAGTAGGCGATGTGGGAGTCCAGGGTGCGCACCAACTCGCCCTGGTTGCCCTCCGGACGCAGCCCGGCGTCGACGGCGAAGAACGTCTCCGACGCCAGTCGCATCATCTCCCCCGCGACGCGGGTGGTGCTCGCGTCGGCGTGTTCGCCGACGAAAATGACGTCGACATCGCTGACGTAATTGAGTTCCCGCGCTCCGCATTTGCCCATCGCGATCACCGCAAGTCGCGGTGACGGGTCGGTGCCGCACACCAAACGTTCGGCGACCCGCAGCGCCGCGGCGAGCGCCGCATCGGCCAGATCGGCCAGATGCGCGCCGACCACCGGGAACGCCAGCACCGGTTCGTCTTCGACGATCGACGCCAGATCCAGGGCAGCCAACACCAAAAGCCGGTCGAGGTAGCACAGCCGCAGCCGCGCCATCACCGTCTCCACCGGGTCGTCGACGTCGCCGTGGGCCGCGGCGAACTCCTCGCGCAGTCGCTGCGGGGGCGGCAGCGTCGCGCTCTGGGCCCCGCCGCACAACAGCCGCCAGGACTGCGGATGGGCGACCAGATGATCGCCGAGCGCCAGCGAGGAGCCCAACACCGCGAACAGCCGCCCGCGCAGAGTGCGGTCGGTCAGCAGCTGCGCATCGAGGTCGGGCCAGTCGTCGCCGAGCGCCTCGGCCAACCGGACCAGGGCCAGCAGCGCGGCATCACCGTCGGGGGCCCGCGACAGCGACCAGAGCAGCTCCAGGTGGGCCCGGTCGCCGTGGGCGCTCCAGCCCAGTCGGGCAAGATCCGCGGCGGCGTTCGGATGCACCAGACCCAGCCGCCCCACACTGGGCAGGGCGCGGCGTTGGGTCGATGCTCCGGTCACCCTCACGACGGTAGCGCACCGCCGCGCCGGCGACGGTCGATGAAAGCCGGCGAAACCCCGACGAGCGGCGGGTGTTACAGCGACAGGTAGGTTTTGAGCTCGTAGGGGGTCACGTGGCTGCGGTAGTTCGACCACTCCGCCCGCTTGTTACGCAGAAAGAAGTCAAAAACCTGCTCCCCCAATGCTTCTGCAACCAGTTCGGAACCCTCCATCGCCCGCAGCGCACTGTCCAGGCTGCCCGGCAGCTCCCGGTACCCCATGGCGCGGCGCTCCTCGGAGGTCAGGTCCCAGACGTTGTCCTCGGCCTGCGGTCCGAGCACGTACTCGTTCTCCACCCCGCGCAGTCCGGCGGCGAACATCACGGCGAACGTCAGATACGGGTTGCACGCCGAGTCGGGGCTGCGCACCTCGATGCGGCGCGACGACGTCTTGTGCGGGCTGTACATCGGCACCCGCACCAGCGCCGAGCGGTTCGACGCCCCCCACGACGAGGCGGTCGGGGCCTCCCCCCCGTGGATCAGTCGTTTGTAGGAGTTCACCCACTGGTTGGTGACCGCGCTGATCTCGTGGGCGTGTTCCAAAATCCCGGCGATGAACGACTTTCCGACGTCGGAGAGCTGCAGCGGGTCGTCGGGGCTGTGGAAGGCGTTGACCTCGCCCTCGAACAGGCTCATGTGAGTGTGCATCGCCGAGCCGGGGTACTGGCCGAACGGTTTGGGCATGAACGTCGCACGCACACCCTCATCGATGGCGACCTCTTTGATCAGGTAGCGGAACGTCATCACATTGTCGGCCATCGACAGCGCGTCGGCGTAACGCAGGTCGATCTCCTGCTGCCCGGGGGCGTTTTCGTGGTGGCTGAACTCCACCGAGATGCCCATCGATTCCAGCGCCCCGATCGCGTGGCGGCGAAAGCCCGACGCCGAATCGTGCACGGCCTGGTCGAAGTAACCGGCGTTGTCCGAGGGCACCGGCTCCGAACCGTCCGTCGGTCCGGGTTTGAGCAGGAAGAATTCGATCTCCGGATGCACGTAGCAGGTGAAGCCCAGGTCGCTGGCCTTCCCCAGTTGCCGGCGCAGCACGTGTCGCGGATCGGCCCAGGCCGGCGACCCGTCGGGCATGGTGATGTCGCAGAACATCCGCGCCGAGTGGGGCTGGCCGGAGCCGTCGGTCCAGGGCAGCACCTGAAACGTCGACGGGTCCGGACGCGCCACCGTGTCGGATTCGAAGACCCGCGCGAACCCCTCGATCGAGGAGCCGTCGAAGCCGACCCCTTCCTCAAACGCACCTTCGAGTTCGGTGGGCGCGATCGCCACCGATTTGAGATAGCCCAACACGTCGGTGAACCAGAGCCGCACGAACCGGATGTCGCGTTCCTCCAGGGTGCGGAGCACGAACTCCTTCTGCCGGTCCATGAGGGGAAGCGTAGGCCACCGGTTGTTAAATCGAGGTTACAACGTGCAGGTTCGGTCAGCAGCGCAGCTGGGCAGGCGGGCTGACCTGGTTGGCGAGGTAGCGCAGGATCGCGGTGTCGACACAGCGGCTGCCGCTGAACACCACCGTGTGCTGGGTGCCCTCGTAGCTGATCAGCGGGGCGCCGAGTTGGCGGGCCAGGCTGACCCCGGCCTGATAGGGGGTGGCCGGGTCGTGGGTGGTGGAGACGACGACGGCCTTGCCCGGGGCGGCCGGCGCGACCGGCCGGGCGGGCCCGGCGGCCGGCACCGGCCACAGCGCACACACGTCGCGGGGCGCGTAGCCGGTGAAGTCGCCGTAGCTGAGGAAGGGCGCCTGCCGGCGGATCCGGCGGTCGGCGTCCGCCCAGGCGGCCGGGTCGGTCGGGGTGGCCGCGTCCACGCAGCGCACCGCATCGAAGCTGTCCTGGATGTTGCCGTAGTGGCCGCGGGCGTCGCGCTGCTGGTAGTCGTCGGCCAACGCCAGCAACGCGTCGGCGCCGGTACCGGTCTGCAGCCCACGCAGCCCATTGGTCAGATGCGTCCAGTACTGCGGGGTGTACAGCGCGTTGAGGGTGCCGGTGATCGCATCGGCGTAGCTGAGTCCACGCGGGTCGCGGGTCGGTGCCGGCCGGTCGACCAGCGGGTCGACCAGCGCGCGGTAGTGGGCGACCGCCTTGGTCGGGTCGGTGCCCAGCGGGCAGCCCGCCGACTGGGCGCAGTCGGCGGCGTAGTCGTTGAACGCGACCTGGAAACCGGCCATCTGCGCGACGTTCGCCTCGATCGGGCCGACGGCGGGGTCCACCGCACCGTCGAGCACCATGGTGCGCACCCGGTCGCCGAAGCGTTCCAGGTAGGCCGCCCCCAGCTGGGTGCCGTAGCTGTAGCCGAGGTAGTTGATCTGCTCTTCGCCGAGCAGCCGACGCACCTGGTCCATGTCGCGGGCCGCCGACGCCGTGCCCACGTTGGCCAGGAAGTCGGCCCCCATCCGGTCCACACAGCGCTGCGCTCGCCGGCTCAGCAGCTCCTCGATGTGGGCCACGCCGGCCGGGCTGTAGTCGACCATCGGTTCGCGGCGGAACGCGTCGAATTCGGCGTCGGTGCGGCACCGCAGCTGCGGGGTGGAGTGGCCCACCCCGCGCGGGTCGAAGCCGACCAGGTCGAAGTGCTGCCCGACGGGGGTGTCACGCAGCGCGGCGGCCATCCCCGCGGCGGCGTCGACGGCGGACGCTCCCGGCCCACCGGGGTTGACGAGCAGCGCACCGACCCGCCGGCCGGTGGCCGGCACGCGGATCACCGCCAGCTTGGCCTGGGCCCCGCTGGGGTCGGCGTAGTCCACCGGGACCGCCAGCATCGTGCACTGCGCGGTGGGGATCGCACCGGTGTCGACGAGCTGACCGCAGGCGGTCCAGTTCGGTGTGGCGGTGCGGGCGTCCGGCGACTCCGGCGCCGCGCCGGCCGGTGCGGCGAGCACCATCCCGAACGTGAGCAGCACCGAGCTCAACATTCTCAGGCGCCCCATGTCATGTCATCGTGGCAGCCCAACGCTGCGAAACGGTTACGCCCCGGTCTCAGTTGGCTTTGGTCCGACCGGTCGGCCTAACCGCCGGCGCAGCGGGTCTCCGGCGGCGGCAGGGTGCCGTCGATGAGATAGGCGCTGGCCAGCTCGTCGACGCAGTCCTCGCCCTGGAACACCACGGTGTGCTGGGTGCCCTCGTAGGTGATCAATCCGCCGCCGAGTTGCTCGGCCAGATCCACCCCGGCCCGATACGGCGTGGCCGGGTCGCCGGTGGTCGACACCACCAGCACCGGCGGCAGCCCCGGCGCCGAGACCGTGTGGGGTTCGCTGGTCGGCGGCACCGGCCAGAATGCGCAGGTGCCCAGCGGCGCGTCGCCGGTGAACTCGCCGTAGCTCATGAACGGTGCCACCTCACGGGCTTGACGATCCTGCTCGATGACCTTCTCCCGGTCGGTGATCGGCGGTTTGTCCACGCAGTTGACCGCCACCCGCGCATCGGTGGCGTTGGTGTAGTGGCCGTTTTTGTCACGGTTCATGTACAGGTCCGACAACAGCAGCAGCGTGTCGCCCCGGCCGGCGACCAGTTCATTGAGCCCGTCGGTCAGATGCGTCCAGAACGCCGGCGAATACAGCGACAGGATGGTGCCGACGATCGCGTCGTTGTAGCTCAGCCCACGCGGGTCGCGGGTCTTCGCCGGCTTGTCGACCAGCGGTTCCACCAGCGACAGGTAGACGTCGACCGCCTTGTCGGGGTCACTGCCCAGCGGGCACTCCGGGCCCGCGGCGCAGTCCGCGGCGTAGTCGTCGAACGCGTCCTGGAACGCGGCCATCTGGCGCAGATCCTCTTCCAGCGGGTCGGCGTTGGGATCGACCGCACCGTCGAGGATCATCGCGCGCACGTTCTCCGGGTACGCCTCGGCGTACGCCGAGCCGATCCGGGTGCCATAGGAGTAGCCCAGATAGGTGAGCTTGTCGTCACCGAGGGCCTCCCGGATGGCGTCGAGGTCGCGGGCGACGTTGACGGTGCCGACGTTGGCCAGGAACTTATCGCCGACTTTGTCGACGCAGCGCTGCACGAAGTCCTTGGTCTCCTGTTCGATCTCCTCCACCCCTTCGGGGCTGTAGTCGACCTGGGGCTCGGCGCGGAGTCGATCGTTGTCGGCGTCGGAGTTGCACCACACCGCCGGGCGCGACGACGCCACCCCGCGCGGGTCGAAGCCGACCAGGTCGAAGCGCTGGCGGATCTGGTCGGGAATGGATCCGACCAGGTTGATCGCCGCCTCGATCCCCGACTCACCGGGCCCGCCGGGGTTGATCAGCAGCGACCCGATCTTGTCGCCGGTGGCCGGGAACCGGATCAGCGCCAGCGTCGCCACGTCGGAGACGTCGTCGCTGTCAGGATCGTCGTAGTCGATCGGGACGGCGACCTTGCCGCACTGGGCGCCGGCGGGCAGCTTCGCCGCCGCCCCCGGTGAGACCCGGCAACGATCCCATTTGACCTTCTCGCCGATCTTCGGCGAGCTCAGCACCGCCTGGCCGTCGACAATCCGCACACAACCGGCGAGCATCAACCCGACGGCGGCGAACACGGTGCAGACCAGCAGGGTGCGCGCAAACGCTGCGCGGTGGCTCCTCATGGCACCCCATGCTGCCATGCGCGGCCCTGCGGCCCGGCTCACCGGGTCGCCGCCAGCAACTCCTCCATGCCCGGTCCGAAACCGTCGGCCAGCGCCCACAGGTCCGGCATCAGCTCCGGACAGCCGATGATTCCCACGTTGAGTCTGCCGTCGAGCGACATCACCGTGATGTTCAACCCGGACCCGTGGAAGATCGGCCCGATCGGGTACATCGCCTTGATCTGCGAGCCCAGGAAATACAGCGGTTCCTGGGGGCCGGGCACATTGGAGATCACCAGGTTGTGCACCGGTCGGCTGCTGGTCAGCCCGGTGCGGGCGTACAGGCGCATCGCGACACCGAACACCGCCGGCGCGGCGAACTGCGAAAAGTCCTGAAGCAAGGTGGCGCTGATCGCCGAGCTGTGCTCCTTGGCGACGGCGTTCTGTTCGGCGATGGCCTCCAACCGATCCGCCGGCTCGGCGATCTGGGTTTCCAGCTGCGAGAACATCCCCGACACCTGGTTGCGGCCGGGCCGGTCCGATCTGCCGTGCACCGACACCGGGACCATCGCCACCAGTGAGGTCTCCGGGAGCTCGCAGCGGTCCAGCAGGTATTGGCGCAGCACGCCGGAGACCAACGCCATCACCACATCGTTGACCTTGACGTCGAAGTGGTTCTTGACCGTCTTGATGTCCTCGAGGTCCAGCTGGGTGAACGCCACATTGCGGTGGGCGGTGATCCGGGCGTTGAACGGGGTCCGTGGCGCGGCGAACGGGCGGGCCATGGTCAGTCCGGTGCGCACGCGGTCGAGCGTGTTGACCACCGAGGACACCGCGCCGGGCAGGGCGTTGGCCAGGTTCAGCGGCCGGGAGACGAAGCGGGCCAACCCGCCGGCGGCGATGCGCAGCGCACCGGCGTCGCCCTCCCCCGCGACCGGCTCGGGATCCGGCGAGTCCGGTTCGGTGCTGCACAGCGTCGACATGAGGTTGGCGCCGCTGACCCCGTCGACCGCGGCGTGGTGCACCTTGGTCAGCACCGCGACCCGGCCGCCCCGGCCCGCCTCGCTGCCGTCGATTCCCTCGATCACCCAGGTCTCCCACAACGGCCGGCTGCGGTCCAGCGGCAGCCCGGCGATGTGGCCCACGATCTCGGCGAGCTCCACCCGGCCACCCGGCGGCGGCAGCCCGATGCGGTGCAGGTGCCGCGACACGTCGAAGTCGGTGTCTTCCACCCACACCGGGTGATCGATGTTCAGCGCCGTGTCGGAGAGCTTCTCGCGGAACTGCGGCATCGCCCTCATTCGCCGGGCTAGCGCGTCACGGAACGCCTCGAAGCTGTAGCCGCCCGGCATCGTTGAGGTGTCCAGATCCAGCAGCGAACACACGTGGAGTGGCTGGGTGGAGGTCTCCAGGTAGAGGAAACTGGCGTCGAGTCCGCTGAGCCGCTGCATGCCGATGATCGTATGTGAGAAATTCCACTGGAGTTTCGTGTTTAGCCCCAGTGCGATAAATGGCACACTGACGGGTGTCAGACGAACCCGGGGACCCGGTAGGGCCTCGAGGATTCGACCCGACCACTCAAGGGACATTGATGTCTGAGCACAGTGTTTATGGAGAATCGGCGCCGCGCGCCCAGACCCGCATTCACCACCTGCAGAAGATGAAGGCCGAGGGCCAGAAGTGGGCGATGCTCACCGCCTACGACTACTCCACCGCCCGGGCCTTCGATGATGCCGGCATCCCGGTGCTGTTGGTCGGCGACTCGGCCGCCAACGTCGTCTACGGCTACGACACCACCGTGCCGATCTCCATCGATGAGCTGATCCCGCTGGTCCGGGGCGTGGTACGCGGGGCCCCGCACGCGCTGGTCGTCGCCGACCTGCCGTTCGGCAGCTACGAATCGGGGCCCCAGGCCGCGTTGGCGGCCGCGACCCGGTTCATGAAGGAGGCCGGCGCCCACGCGGTGAAACTCGAGGGCGGCGAACGCGTCGCCGAGCAGATCGCCACGCTGAGCGCCGCCGGGATCCCGGTGATGGGCCACATCGGGTTCACCCCGCAGAGCGTCAACACGTTGGGCGGATTCCGGGTGCAGGGCCGCGGCGAGGCCGGTGAGCAGACCGTCGTCGATGCGATCGCGGTCGCCGAGGCCGGTGCGTTCTCGGTGGTGATGGAGATGGTGCCCGCGGAGTTGGCCACCCAGATCACCGGCAAGCTCACCATCCCCACCGTCGGCATCGGCGCCGGCCCCAACTGCGACGCCCAGGTGCTGGTCTGGCAGGACATGGCCGGGCTCACCACCGGCAAGACCGCCCGGTTCGTCAAGCGGTTCGGCGAGGTTGGTGCCGAGTTGCGTCGGGCGGCAAGCGAATACGCCCGCGAGGTGGCCAGCGGGGCGTTCCCCGCCGACGAACACTGCTTCTGACGCCGTTGCTGTGGCACGCTGGCAGTCATGGTCGCCGGCACCGCCTACACCGAGGTCGAGTGCAAATTCGACGTCGATGAGTCGACGCCGCCGCCGATTTTCACCACGCTCGTCGCCACCGTGCACCGCCACGACCCGCGGTCGCTGGACGCCGAGTATTTCGATACCCCGCGCCGCGACCTGGCGGCACGGGGTGTCACCTTGCGACGCCGCACCGGCGGCACCGATGCGGGCTGGCATCTGAAACTGCCCGCCGGGCCCGACGCCCGCACCGAGTTCCGGGCGCCGGAGCAGGACGGCGACGGCGCACCGCCGGCCGAGCTGGTCGATCGGGTGGGGGCCCTGGTGCGGGATCGCCCGCTGAGCCCGGTCGCCCGGATCGCCACGACCCGGGTGATGTGGACGCTGCACGACGATACCGGCGCGGTACGGGCCGAGTTCTGCGATGACCGGGTCGCGGCCTGGACCGGCGACCACGACGCCCCCGGTCACCGGTGGCGGGAGTGGGAACTCGAACTGACCGACCCCGACGACCGCGGGTTGCTGATCGCGCTGACCGCCCAGCTGCGGCACGCCGGCGCGCGCCCGGCCGCCCACCCGTCGAAGCTCGCCCGGGTGGCGCCCGCCCCGGCCGCGACCGGCCCCACCGACCCGCTGCACCGGGCGCTGGGCGACCACGTCGAGACGCTGCTGCGGTGGGACCGGGCGGTGCGCCACGACGCCGAGGACGCGGTTCATCAGATGCGGGTGACCACCCGCAAGATCCGCAGCCTGCTGCAGGCCGCGGGCATCGGCGCCGACACCGCTGTTCTCGACGAGCTCCGCGAGTTGGCGGCGCTGCTGGGGGTGGCCCGCGACGCCGAGGTGCTCGCCGGGCGTTACCGTGCGGCGTTGGACGCGATGGCCCCGGAGTTGGTGCGCGGGCCGGTGCGCGCGCGTCTGGTCGGCGGGGCCGAGCGCGCCTACCACGCCGGGTGGCGCCGGGTGGTCGCTGCGCTGCACAGCCCGCGCTATTTCCGCCTGCTCGACGCGCTCGACGACCTGATCGCCGCCACCTCACCCCCGCCGGTGTCGTCGTCGGGGAGCATGGCCGTCGCCTATAAGCGGGTCCGCCGAGCCGCGAAGAACACCGCCGGGGCTGCCGGAACCGACCGCGATGAGGCGCTACACCGGATTCGCAAGGCCGCCAAACGGCTGCGCTACATCGCGTCGGCCACCGACACGCGTGGCGCGGCCAAGGTGGCCCGGCGGGCCGCCGCCATCCAGACGCTGCTCGGCGAACATCAGGACAGCGTGGTCAGCCGCAAACATCTGCGACAGCAGGCCGACGCTGCGCACACCGCCGGCGAGGACACGTTCACCTACGGTCTGCTCCACCAGCAGGAGGACGAGCGCGCACGAGAACGGCGCGCACAGTTGGATCGTGCACTGGCCAAGTTGGCCAAGGCGATGCGACGGCGTTGAGGTGGGACGAGTTGGCCTGTAAGCCGGATTCTGTTCCGTACCACCGTCGCTGACGGCACGGCGGCGACCATCCATCTGGGCACACCGTCGCCGGGTGCCTCAAGCGGCCTACCCGCAGACTCGGGCGAGCAGCCCTCCGGCGTCTGCGCGACCACGGCGTACGCCGTGGCCTTCTTGGCCTTGCTTCGGGTGGGGTTTGCCGAGCCACCCCGGTCACCCGGGATGCTGGTGCGCTCTTACCGCACCGTTTCACCCTTACTGCCCGACCACCGGGTGGTCGGGCAGCGGTCTGTTTTCTGTGGCACTTTCCCGCGAGTCGCCTCGGATTGCCGTTAGCAATCACCCTGCTCTGTGAAGTCCGGACTTTCCTCGACCCGCCGCGCCGACCCGAAGGCCGCCGCACGGGCCGCGGCCGCCCGGCCAACTCGTCCGCGCTCACACCATACTCGCTGGCACCAAGCTCGGCCACCTCCGGCGCGGCCACCGGCCGCTAGGCGGCATGCAGGTCAGGGAGATCCACCCGCACCGTCAGGGCGGGCTTGAGGACGTCGAGCCGGGGCGGACCGGTCGGCATCGCCGGGGCGGTACCCACGTAACGCGCGCCGGTCGGTGTGCGGAACTCGACGCGATGTCGCCCGGACGCCGCATCGTGCCCGCAGCGCACCCGCCAGCCGGGAGATTCCTTGGTGTAGTTGCAGCGTTCGCACAGTCCGAGCCCGTTGACCGCAGCGGTCGGCCCGCCCCGGCGGTGGGGTACGGCGTGGTCGCGGTGGCGGATCGGGGCGTCGCAGTACGGTGTGCGGCAACGCTGGTCCCGGATCGCGATGAAATCGGCCAGTCCACGCGGGAACAGCCGCGACCGTGACTCCATCGCCACCAGAGTCCGCGAGGAGGGACGCGCATAGAGCCGGCGCAGCGCGGCCCGTGAACGCCGATCCCCGGCGGCCGAGCAGATCCACTGCGCGGCGATCGCCGCCGGGATCGGGCCGTAGCCGGGCAGCAGGGCCGACCCGGCGGCCTTGCCCAGCAGGACATCGTCGGAGAGCACCAGGTTGACCGTCACCGGCGTCGGCACATCGGCGGCACGCCCGGTCACCGCCTCGACCAAACTGTCAGCCATCACCTGGCCGCGGCCGCGGCCGTCGGCGGTGGCGTCGGCCTTGCGCTTGAGCGCCGCGTACACCGACACACCCTGAGCGACCGGCAGCAGCGCGGTCAGGTAGGTCATCGTGTCCGGTGCCGGCCGGATCGACACGCACCGGTCGGTTGCGGCCTTGGCGGCACGGTCGACCACGGCCTGCGGATCGAGCCGGTAGGCCACCGCCTTGGCGGCGGCGGCCAGCCCCGCATCACCGAGACCGTCGAGACTGCTCCGCTCGGCGCAGAGTTCGGCGTCGAGCCGACGACGGTGGCCCACCTGCAGGCAGGCCGACTCGCGCACCAGGATCGTGGCCCGCCACTCCGAGAGCGCCCCGCAGGCCAGTGCCGCCAGGGTGTGGGGCATCTCGTGCACTAGCGCCTTGGCGAAGCCCAGGTGGCGCCCGCCGCGCACCGGTGAATCCCGCCGCGCCAGGGCCACCTCACCGGCCACACCCCGGCCGCGTTTCGCCGACGGCACCCCCGCCTCGGCCTCGGCGGCGCGGCGGCTCGCGTCCAGCGCCGCCGCGGCCCGCGCCTGCCCGGCCGCCGCCGCGGATTTGAGCCGTTCCAGCGTCGCGATCCGGTCGATCAGCTCCGACTCCGACAGGCCCTGCGCCACCGTGGCCACCTCGGCCACGGCGGCGTTCAGGGCGCTGGCGTTGATCATGCCTTCACGTTAGAGCGGGGGTCTGACATCGTGATGGTGCCGTCGCGACCGGCCGTATCGTCGAGGCCGTGACCGACGCATGACCGGAGGGACCCGATTGGCCGTTACCGACCCAACACAGCCACCATCGAAGAGCACACCGACGGTGTGGCAACGCCGCGTCGAGCGCGGCGACTGGCCCGCGATCACCGACGAGGTCAACGCCACCGGCGGCGCGCTGCTGCCCCGGTTGTTAACCGCCGCCGAATCGGCACGGCTGCGCCGCCTCTTCGACGACGACACCCGGTTCCGCGCCACTGTCGACATGACCCGGCACCGCTACGGATCCGGACGGTACCGCTACTTCGCCGCCCCCAACCCCGACCCGATCGGTGCGCTCAAACACGCGCTGTATCCACGGCTACTGCCGATCGCCCGCGACTGGTGGGCCAAGTTGGGCCGCGACGCCCCCTGGCCGGACACCCTTGCGGAGTGGCTGCGGCGCTGCCACGACGCCGGCCAACACAAACCGACGGCGTTGATGTTGCGCTATCACCGCGGCGACTGGAACGCACTGCACCGAGATCTCTACGGCGACCTGGTTTTCCCCCTACAGGTCGTGATCAATCTGAGCAAGCCCGACACCGATTACACCGGTGGGGAGTTCCTCCTGGTGGAGCAACGGTTCCGCGCCCAGTCACGGGGCACGGTCACCCAGATCCCCCACGGCCACGGCTACCTGTTCACCACCAGCGAGCGTCCCCTCCGGTCGCAGCGCGGCTGGTCGGCGGCCGCGGTGCGCCACGGTGTGTCGACGCTGCGCTCCGGTGAACGCTACTCGCTGGGGCTGATCTTCCACGACGCCGCCTGACGCACCGCCGTCACAGGTAGGCGGTCTGGTTGACCAGCCGCACCGCCGCTCCCCCGTCCGGGTAGAACTCGGCGATCGACAGCGACGCCAGGTCCAGATGCATCCGGTAGAGCACCGTCGGCCCGGCGTCGAGGGCTTGGCGCAGCAGGGTTTTGATCGGCGTGACATGGGAGACCACCAGCACCGTGGAGCCACCGTGCTCCGCGATGAGCCGGGTGCGGGCTCGCCGGACCCGCTGGGCGACCGCGTCGAAGCTCTCCCCGTCGGGCGGGGCGGTGGCGGTGTCGGCCAACCACTGTCGGTGCAGCTGCGGGTCACGTTCGGCGGCTTCGGCGAACGTCAGTCCCTCCCAGGCGCCGAAGTCGGTTTCGATGAGGTCCTCGTCGACGGTGACGTCGAGACCGAGCGCGTCGGCGGCCGCCGACGCGGTGGCGGTGCAGCGTTGCAGCGGGGAGCTGACCACCGCGCCGATCCCGCCTCGGCCGGCCAGATAGCGGGCGGCCGCGTCGGCCTGGGCCCGGCCCTCCTCGGTGAGCTCGGGGTTGCCGCGCCCGGAGTAGCGCCGCGCCACCGACAGCGCGGTCTGCCCGTGCCGCAGCAGCAACAGCCGCGTGGGGGTACCGCGCGCTCCGGTCCAGGCCGGCGCGGCGGGTTTGTCCGCGGTGGACGCGGCGGCCGCCCCCTCCGCCCCGTTCGCCGGGTCCGGGGCGTCAGCGGCGTCCATCGCCTCGTTGGCCAGCCGGTCTGCATGGGAGTTCTTCTCCCGCGGAATCCAGCGGTACTCGACCCGGGCGAACCGGGCCGCCAGCTCCCGGGCCCGGGTGTGCAGCGGCACCAGGTCGGGGTGTTTGACCCGCCAGCGTCCGCACATCTGCTCGACCACCAGCTTGGAGTCCATCAACACCGCCACTTCGGTGGCACCGACGGCGGCCGCCTCGGTGAGACCGGCGATCAGACCCCGATATTCGGCGACGTTGTTGGTGGCCCGCCCGATGGCCTGTTTGCTCTCGGCGAGCACCCGGTCGCGGTCGTCCGACCACACCACCGAGCCGTAGCCGGCCGGCCCGGGGTTGCCGCGCGAGCCCCCGTCGGCTTCGACGATCACCTTCATGCGGTCGCGCCCTTGACCCGCAACAGGATCGCGCTGCACTCCGGGCAGCGCAGCACGTCGTCGTCGGCGGCGGCCGAAATCCGGGCGAGCTCACCGCGATCGATCTCGATCCGGCAGGCCCCGCAGCGCCCCCCCTGCAGCAGACCGGCACCGACGCCGTTGCGGGCGCGCTGGCGTTCGTACAACTCCATGAGCGCGGTGTCGATCGTCGCGGCCAGCTCGGTCCGACGGGCGGCGCGCTGCTCCCGGGTGGCGGCGAGCTGGGTCTGTGCGTCGTCGAGGGCCCGGCGCGCGGTGTCGAGCTCGGCGCGCAGCCCGGCGACCGTGGTGGCCTCGCTCGCCTCCTGAGACTGCAGCTCCTCACGCCGTTCCATCACCTCCAGCAGGGAATCCTCCAGGCTCTCCCGGCGGCGGTGCAGCGTGTCGAGTTCGTGTTGCAGGTCGGTGAGCTGTTTGGCGTCGGTGGCCCCGGAGTCGAGCAGTCGGCGATCCCGGTCCTCGCGCTGGCGCACCCCGTCGATGTCGGCTTCAAAACGCGCGACCTCGCTGTCGAGGTCCCCGATCGCCAGACGCATCGCGCCCAGCCGGTCCTCGGCGGCGACGTGGTCGTCGTTGAGCCGATCGGACTCGGCTCGCTCGGGCAGGTGCGCCGCCCGGTGGTCGAGCCGACCCAACTCGGCATCCAACTCGGCAAGCTCCAGCAGGTTTTGCTGTTGGGCCACTGCGGCTTTCATCCTCGCCCTTCCGACGACCTTCGGTCTACTGGGTCTATGTTCCACGGATCGGTGCGCACGTCGCTGACGCGCACCGTCAGGTCCGCGTCGAACGCGGCACGCAACAGAGAAGCAGCCTGATGGCACCACGGGTACTCACTGGCCCAGTGTGCAACATCGACCAGCGCCACCGACGAGGCCCGGCCATGCTCATCGGCGGGATGGTGACGCAAGTCGGCGGTGACGTAGGCCTGCACGTCGGAGGCGGCCACCGTGGCGAGCAGCGAATCCCCCGCCCCGCCGCAGACCGCGACCCGCGCCACGGTGGCGTCCGGGTCACCGGCGGCACGCACCCCCCAGGAGGTGGCCGGCAGCGCATCGCGCACCCGCGCGGCGAACGCCCGCAACGGCTCCGGCCGGTCGAGCACCGCGATGCGTCCGAGCCCGACGTCGGCGGGCGCAGGCTGCATCGCGTAGATGTCGAAGGCCGGTTCCTCGAAGGGGTGGGCGGCGCGTAGCGCCGCGAGCACCCGCGCCCGGTCGCGGACCGGGGCGACCACCTCCACCCGGTCCTCGGCGACGTGTTCGACGGTGCCCACCGCGCCGATCGTGGGCGCCGCCCCGTCCATCGGAAGGAACTGCCCCGTGCCGGTGACACTCCAGCTGCAGTGGGTGTAGTCACCGATCTGGCCCGCCCCGGCGGCGAAGATCCCCGCCCGCACCGCGTCGGCGTCGTCGCGGGGCACGTAGATCACCCACTTGTCGGTGTCCACGGCGGCCGGGTGCGGCTGCAACACCGCCTCCACGGTCAATCCGAGGGCCTGTGCCAGCGCGTCGGAGACCCCCGGGGCGGCCGAGTCGGCGTTGGTGTGCGCGGTGAACAGGGCGCGGCCGGTGCGGATCAGCCGGTGCACCAGCGCCCCCTTGGGCGTGTCGGCGGCGACGGTGTCCACCCCGCGCAGCAGCAGCGGATGATGCGCCAGCAACAACCCGCGCTCCGGCACCGAGTCGACGACCGCCGCGGTGGCGTCCACCGCGATCGTCACCGACTCCACCGGCTCGTCAGGGTCCCCGCAGACCAGACCGACCGAATCCCACTGCTGGGCCAACCGCGGCGGGTAGGCGGCCTCCAGCACGTCGATCACGTCGGCTAACCGCACCGTCATGGGGCGTCACTCCTTCTTCTCGAATCTCTCACCGCAGCACCCGCCCGATCTCCGCGACCAGTGCCGGCCACTGCGGGCGCACCGCGGCCCGCAGGTAGGTGTCGTCGAGTCCGACGAACGTGTCGCAGCGCCGCACCGCGATCCCGGCCGCGGCCAGCCGGGTACGCATCAGCGTCGCGTCGGGCACCCGGAACAGCACGAACGGGGCTCGCCCGTCGACCACCTCCGCACCCACCGACTCCAGACCGGCGACCATCGACGCCCGCAGGCGCATCAACTCGGCGGCGCCGGCCTCGGCCTCGGCCACCGCAGCCGGGGTGCTGCACGCGGCCAGCGCGACCAACTGCAAGGTGCCCACCGGCCAGTGTGCCCGCCGTGCCGCCAGCCGGGCCAGCACCGCCGGCGCGCCGAGCGCGTAACCGACCCGCAGCCCGGCCAGCGCCCACGTCTTGGTCAGGCTGCGCAGCACCACGACGTCGGGCAGTGACTCCCCGGCCAGCGAACCGGGCTCGCCGGGGATCGCGTCGGCGAACGCCTCGTCGACCACCAGGATCCGGCCCGGGCGGCGCAGCGCCAGCAGTTCATCGCGGCGATGGGCGACCGCGGTCGGGTTGGTCGGGTTGCCCACCACCACCAGATCGGCGTGCTCGGGCACCGCCGGGGCGGCGCTCAGGGTGAACGGCGCGCCGGTCACCACCTGGGTCAACGCGATCCCGGCACCAGCCAGCGCCACCACCGGTTCGGTGAACGACGGGGCCAGCAGGGCGGCGTGGCGCGGAGCGAGGTTGGGCAGCAGCGCGAACCCTTCGGCGGCACCGGCCAGCGGCAGCACCTCGTCGACACCACGGCCGTGACGAGCGGCGATCGCCTGCACCGCGGCACGGTGATCGTCGCCGCCGGGATAGCCGGCCAGGTCGGGAAGGCGCGCGGTGAGCCGTTGCACCAGCCACGGCGGCGGCCGGCGGTGTCGGACGTTGACCGCGAAGTCCAGCATGCCGGGCGCCACCGCCTGATCACCGTGGTACCGCAGCGCGGTCGGGTCCGGACTCGCCACAGGCCAAACAGTAGTGCTCCGCGGCGCGGACCGGCCGACCCCACCGGGCGGAATCCCCATCGGGGAGAATGGGGGCGTGGCAGACGTGCAGCTGGTTCTCTTCGATCTGGACGGCACCCTCACCGATTCGGCGGCCGGGGTGGTGGCCAGCTTCCGGCATGCCCTGGCGGCGGTCGGCGCCGCGGCCCCCGACGGTGACCTCACCGGCACGCTGGTCGGTCCGCCGATGCACCAGACGATGGCGGCACTGGGGTTGGGCGCGCGCGTCGACGCGGCGATGGCGGCCTACCGGGCGGACTACACCACCCGCGGCTGGCTGATGAACGCGGTGTTCGACGGAGTCCCGGAGCTGCTGGCCGATCTGCGCGCCGCCGGGGTCCGCATGGCGGTGGCGACGTCGAAGGCGCAGCCGACCGCGCGCCGGATCCTCGCCCATTTCGAGCTCGCCGGGTTTTTCGAGGTGATCGCCGGGGCCGGCACCGATGGCGCCCGGGCGACGAAAAAAGAGGTCCTGGCCCATGCGCTGGACCAGCTGGATCCGCTGCCGGCGCGGATACTGATGGTCGGTGACCGCAGCCACGACGTGGTGGGCGCCGCGGCCCACGGCATCGACACGGTGCTGGTCGGGTGGGGATACGGACGACACGACGTGATCGACGACGACACCGGCGTTGCCGCCCGCGTCGCGACCGTCACCGAGTTACGGGAGGTACTGGGTGTCTGACCTGGCTGCGTCACCGCAGGCACGGCTGCACGTCACGTTCGTGTGCACCGGCAACATCTGCCGGTCACCGATGGCGGAGAAGATGTTCGCCCAACAACTCGCCGACCGCGGCCTTTACGGGGTGGTGCGGGTGACCAGCGCCGGCACCGCCGACTGGCATGTCGGCAAGGGCGCCGACGAGCGCACCAACCAGGTATTACACGCCCGCGGCTACCCCACCGAGCATCGGGCCGCCCACGTCGGCGCCGACCATCTGGGCGCCGACCTGGTGGTGGCGTTGGGCCGCAACCACGCCCGGCTGCTGCACCAACTCGGCGCCCCCGCCGACCGGGTCCGGATGCTGCGCTCGTTCGATCCGCGCTTCGGCGCGGTCGCCCCCGACGTGGACGACCCCTACTACGGCGACCACACCGATTTCGAGGAGGCGTTCGCCGTCATCGCCGCCGCACTGCCGGGTCTGCACCGCTGGGTGGACGAGCGACTGCTCGACGACACCGACGGCCGGGCGGGTTGATGCACCGGTTGGCGTTTCTGCTGCGGCCGGGCTGGCTGGCGTTGGCGGTGGTCGTGGCGGCGTTCACCTATCTGGCGTTCACGGTGCTGGCACCGTGGCAGTTGGGCAAGAACACCGAAACCCACCGGGAGAACAGCCAGATCGAACACTCGCTCACCGCGGACCCGGTTGCGGTGACCACCCTGCTGCCCCACCAGGACTCCGCCGCACCGGACGCCCGGTGGCGGCGGGTGACCGCCACCGGGCGGTATCTGGCCGACAAGCAGGTGCTGGTGCGGCTGCGGGTCATCGACGGTCAGCCCGCGTTCGAGGTGCTGGCACCGTTCGTCGTCGACGGCGGCCCGACCGTCCTGGTCAACCGCGGCTATGTGCGCCCCGCGCAGGGAGCGCGGGTCCCGCCGATCCCCCCACCGCCGACCGGATCGGTGGACATCACCGCACGGCTGCGCGACTCCGAGGGGGTGGTGCCCGGCAAGGATCCGATGACCGCCGACGGGTTCCCGCAGGTGTACTCGATCGACACCGGGCAGGTGTCGGCACTGACCGGAGTGCCGCTGGCCGGGTCCTATCTGCAGTTGGTCGACGACCAGCCGGGCGGGTTGGCGCCGTTGAGCCTGCCGCGCCTGGACGCCGGGCCGTTTTTGTCCTACGGCATCCAGTGGATCGCGTTCGGGATCATCGCGCCGATCGGGTTGGGCTATTTCGCCTATGCGGAGTTGCGCGCGCGTCGCACCGCGCGCCAGCAGGGCGCCACCCCGCCGCAGACGGTGGAGGAGAAACTGGCCGACCGTTACGGACGGCGACGCTGACCGGACGCCACCGCGGCCGCCGTCGGCACCGCCAGCAGCGCGGCACCGGCCTGCACCGCCCGCGACAACCGCACCGCGCGGCGCAGGTCGGCGATCGTGGGGTCGGGGCCGGCCCCCAGCGACGGGCGGATCTCCAGCTCGTGCCGGTAGGCGGTCGGCCCGCCCAGGCGCACCCCGAGCGCCCCGGCGAACGCGGCCTCCACCACCCCCGCGTTGGGGCTGGGGTGGCGCCCGGCGTCCCGGCGCCACGCCGCGACCGTGGCCGCCGCCGAGCCGCCGACCAGCGGCGCGCAGACCGCGGCCAGCAGCGCACTGGCCCGCGCCGGCAGGTAGTTGACCAGGTCGTCGAGGCGGGCGGCGGCCCAGCCGAACCGGGTGTACCGCGGCGAGCGGTGCCCGATCATCGCATCCAACGTGTTGATCGCGCGGTAACCGAGCACCCCGGGAACGCCGCCGACCGCGGCCCACAGCAGCGGCGCCACCTGCGCGTCGCTGGTGTTCTCCGCGATCGACTCCACCGTGGCGCGGGTCAGGCCGTCAGCGTCGAGCGGGTCGGGGTCACGCCCGCACAGCGACGGCAGCAACACCCGGGCGGCGCGCAGGTCCCCGGCGTCGAGCAGCGCGGCCATCACCAGCCCGACGTTGCCCAGGGTGGCACCGCCGAGCGCCGCCCAGGTGGCCGCGGCGGTCGCGGCCACGGTGCCGCCCGGGCCGAGCCGCCCGGCGCTGCGCTCGGTCACGGCCGCCGCCCCCACCAGTGCCCCGATCAACACCCCGACATGCACGACCCCGGCGGCCCGGCCGTCCCGGTAGCCGCGCTGCTCGAGCCTCCCGGCGATCCGCCCGAACCCGCCCACCGGATGGCGCCGCCGCGGGTCGCCGACCGCCAAATCGACCAGATAGCCGAGGAGGACACCGGTGGCCCGCGGGCCCGGTCTGGGCGCAAACACCCCGGAAGCGTCTCACACCTGATGTACTGAGCAGGGAGGAGTCAGACCGATGAGACAGCGATGAGACGCCGTGTCACCCGGGTCGTCGACCTGTTGAGTCCCGCGGCCGCACTGCTGCCGGCCGCCAACGTGATCATGCAGCTCGCCCGCCCCGGCGTCGGTTACGGCGTGCAGGAGAGCCGGGTCGACAGCGGCAACGTCTACAAACACCCGTTCAAACGGGCCCGCACCACCGGCACCTACCTGGCGGTGGCGACGATCGGCGACGAGTCCGACCGCCGCCTGTACCGCAAGGAGGTCGACCGGGTCCACCGGTTGGTGCGGTCCACCGCGCAGAGCCCGGTGCGGTACAACGCCTTCGACCCGGCCCTGCAGCTGTGGGTGGCCGCCTGCCTGTACCGCTACTTCGTCGACCAGTACGAGTTTCTGCACGGCCCGCTGGAGGGGGCGACCGCCGACGCCGTCTACGCCGATGCCCAGCGGCTGGGCACCACCTTGCAGGTGCGTCCGGAGATGTGGCCGCCCGACCGGGCCGCGTTCGAACGGTACTGGGCCGACGCGCTCACCGAGCTGCGGATCGACCCGCCGGTGCGCGAGCATCTGCGCGGCGTGGCGGCGATGGTGTTCCTCCCCTGGCCGCTGCGGCTGGCCGGACCGCTGAACCTCTTCGCCACCACCGGGTTCCTCTCCCCGCGGTTCCGGGAGCTGATGCGGTTCGACTGGTCGCCCGCCCAGCAGCGCCGCTTCGAGTGGCTGCTGGCCGCGCTGCGGCTGGCCGACGGCCTGGTCCCGCAGCCGGTGTGGACATGGGGGTATCGGGCGTTCCTGTGGGACATGCGGTTCCGGGCGAAATGCGGGCTGGCGGTGGTGTAGCCGACGAGGTCAGTGCGGACACGCCTTCGACAGGTCGTTGATCTCGTCGGTGATCTGCGCGTTCACCGCATACATCTCGTAGACGATCGGCGGGGGGTCTTGCCCGGGCTCCGGGTCGGAGGCCGACGCCGCACGCAGCTGGGGAAGATTGCGCACGAAACGCGACGCCAGGTCGGCGGTGTGCACCGCACGCGAGGCCAGCGCGGGGTCGGTGACCTTGCCGGCGCGTTCGGCCAGGCCGTCGGCCCACTGCTGGTACTCGGCGATGTCGGCGTCGGTCCCGGACTGCTGTTCGTGGTCCTCGATCTCCTGGGTTTGGGCCTGGTTGAACTCCAGGAAATCGCGCACCGGGCGGCATTCCTCGGAGGTCTTGTTGAACACGTTCTCCCAGACCAGCAGGATCGCGGCGGCAACCAGCACGATCAGCGGCCAGATGATCAACCGCTTGTTGATCTTCCCGTTGAGCTTCATCGCCTGCACCCTAACGCGGCGTGGCCCCGGCGTGCGCCGCTGCACCACGCACGCTCACCCCGGCTCGCCGTCGGCGGTGGGCGCGGACGGTATCGAACCGCCGACCGCTGGTGTGTAAAACCAGAGCTCTACCACTGAGCTACGCGCCCCTGATCGGGCAGAGTACCGGGCACGCCGAGCGCCGCCCAAGGCGCCTAAAACGATGCCGCGCGGGAGGCCGCCGCGGGAGTCAGCCGCGCAGCGCCGCCAGCGCCTCGGCCCACTGGCGTTGATCGCGGGCCTGGCCGGGCTCGTTCATCTCGGCGAACCGGATCACTCCGGCCTTGTCGATGACGAATGTGCCGCGGTTGGCGAACCCGGTGTCGGCGTTGAACACCCCGTAGTCCTGTGCGACGGCGCCGTGCGGCCAGAAATCGGAGAGCACCGGGAAGGTGAAGCCGCTCTCGGTCGCCCAGACCTTGTGGGTGGGCGGCGGCCCGACCGAGATCGCCAGCACCGCGGAGTCGTCGTTCTCGTAGTCGGGCAGCCGGTCGCGCACCTCATCGAGTTCACCCTGGCAGACACCGGTGAACGCCAGCGGGAAGAACACCAGCAGCACGTTCTTGCGGCCGCGGTGGTCGCCGAGGGTCACCGGTTGCTGGTTTTGATCGCGCAAGGTGAAATCCGGCGCGGCGGCCCCCACGGTCAGCATCAGCGTTTCCCGGCGCGTGTCTTGGGCTGCACCAGCCGGCTGCCGCTCCAGTCGCCGAGGTTCACCGAGGAGGTCGGCATCAGCCCCGCGGTGGGCGCGGCCTCGGCGATGTCGGCGGGCTGCACGTGGCCGGGACGGCCGGTCTTGGGGGTGACCACCCAGATGACGCCGTCGTCGGCGAGCGCGGTGATCGCGTCCATCAGCATGTCCACCAGGTCACCGTCGCCGTCGCGCCACCACAGCAGGACGACGTCGACCACCTCGTCGGTGTCCTCGCCGAGCAGCTCGGCACCGCAGGCCTCCTCCACGGCGGTGCTGATGGCCTCGTCGGCGTCCTCGTCCCAGCCCCATTCCTGGACAACCTGGTTGTGTTGGATGCCCAGCTTTCGGGCGTAGTTCGGGGCGTCATCCGCCGCGACCACCTGGGACCTCCTACTGTCCGGAATGTTGTGCGATCAACACCGCGCGGTGCGTCAGCCACCATCGTCGCACAACACCACGAACCCGATTGCGTCACCTGGCACATCGCCGCCGCACCAGGATGGAGGAAGATGGCAGGTAGCCCGGTAGCCGCAACATGGCCGCCGGCGACCACGAGGCGAACCGCCCAGCGAGGAGCACTGAGTTGACCACCGAGTTCACCCGCCACGATCTGGCTAAAAACTCAAGCAGCACAAGCGAGTCCGACCGCGTCCGAGTCATCCGCGAAGGGGTCGCGTCCTACCTTCCCGACATCGATCCCGAAGAGACCGGGGAATGGCTGGAGTCCTTCGACGACATGCTGGCCCACGCCGGGCCGGCCCGCGCTCGCTATCTGATGCTGCGGTTACTGGAACGCGCCGGGGAGAAGCGCGTGTCGATCCCCGCGCTGACCTCCACCGATTACGTCAACACCATCCCCACCGAGTTGGAGCCGTGGTTCCCCGGTGATGAGGAGGTCGAGCGCCGTTACCGCGCCTGGATCCGCTGGAACGCCGCGGTGATGGTGCACCGGGCGCAGCGCCCGGGCGTGGGCGTCGGCGGCCACATCTCGACGTACGCGTCCTCGGCGTCGCTGTACGAGATCGGGTTCAACCACTTCTTCCGCGGCAAATCGCACCCCGGCGGCGGCGACCAGATCTTCATCCAGGGACACGCCTCCCCCGGCATCTACGCCCGCGCATTCCTGGAGGGCCGGCTGAGCGAACACGATCTCGACGGGTTCCGCCAGGAACACAGCCACCCCGGCGGCGGTATCCCCTCCTACCCGCACCCGCACCTGATGCCGTCGTTCTGGGAATTCCCCACCGTGTCGATGGGGCTGGGCCCGATGAACGCCATCTACCAGGCCCGGTTCAACCACTACCTGCACGACCGCGGCATCAAGGACACCT
This sequence comes from Mycolicibacillus parakoreensis, assembly GCF_022370835.2. The sequence goes on along the minus strand of NZ_CP092365.1, from coordinate 1,413,307 downwards.
CCGACCAGCATGTCTGGTGTTTTCTCGGCGACGGCGAGATGGACGAGCCGGAGAGCCGCGGGCTGCTGCACGTCGGTGCGTTGGAGGGCCTGGACAACCTGACCTTCGTCATCAACTGCAACCTGCAGCGCTTGGACGGGCCGGTGCGCGGCAACGGCAAGATCATCCAGGAACTGGAGTCGTTCTTCCGCGGCGCCGGCTGGAACGTCATCAAGGTGGTGTGGGGGCGTGAATGGGATGCGCTGCTGCACGCCGACAAGGACGGCGCGTTGGTCAACCTGATGAACGCCACCCCCGACGGGGATTACCAGACCTACAAGGCCAACGACGGCGGCTACGTGCGCCAGCACTTCTTCGGCCGCGATCCGCGCACCAAGGCGCTCGTCGAGCACCTCACCGACGACCAGATCTGGAGCCTCAAGCGCGGTGGGCACGACTACCGCAAGATCTACGCCGCCTACCAGGCCGCGATGGATCACAAGGGCCAGCCCACGGTCATCTTGGCCAAGACCATCAAGGGCTACTCGCTAGGCTCCTACTTCGCCGCCCGCAACGCCACCCACCAGATGAAGAAGTTCCGGCTGGCCGATCTCAAGGCCTTCCGCGACAGCATGCGCATCCCGATCTCCGACGCCCAGCTCGACGAGAACCCCTACCTACCGCCCTACTACCACCCCGGTGACGACGCCCCGGAGATCCGCTACCTGCGGGACCGCCGTACGGCGTTGGGCGGTTTCGTGCCCGAGCGCCGGACCACGTCCACCGCGCTGCGGCTGCCCGACAGCTCCGTCTACCAGCCGGTCAAGGACGGGTCGGGCACCCAGGAGGTCGCCACCACGATGGCGACCGTGCGGGTGTTCAAGGAGTTGCTCCGCGACAAGGAGATCGGCGCCCGGATCGTGCCGATCATCCCCGACGAGGCCCGCACCTTCGGGATGGACTCCTGGTTCCCCAGCCTGAAGATCTACAACCCCAACGGCCAGACCTACACGTCGGTCGACGCCGAACTGATGCTCGCCTACAAGGAGAGCGAAGTCGGCCAGATCCTGCACGAGGGGATCAACGAGGCCGGGGCGGCGGGAAGCTTCATCGCCGTGGGCACCTCCTACGCCACCCACGACGTGCCGATGATCCCGGTCTACATCTTCTATTCGATGTTCGGGTTCCAGCGCACCGGCGATGCGCTGTGGGGCGCCGGTGATCAGATGGCCCGCGGTTTCCTGCTCGGCGCGACCGCCGGACGCACCACGCTGACCGGCGAAGGCCTGCAGCACGCCGACGGCCACTCGCCGTTGCTGGCGTCGACCAATCCCGCGGTGGTCTCCTACGATCCGGCGTTCGCCTACGAGCTCGCCCACATCATCGAGAACGGCCTCGACCGCATGTACGGGCAGAACCCGGAGAACATCTACTACTACATCACCATCTACAACGAGCCCTACGTGCAGCCCGCCGAGCCGGAGGACCTCGACGTCGAGGGCCTGCTGCGCGGCATCTACCGCTACCGTCGCGCCCCGGAGCCGCGCACGCACCGGGCCCAGTTGCTGGCCTCGGGGGTGGCGATGCCGTGGGCGCTGCGGGCCGCCGAGCTGCTGGCCGCCGAGTGGGACGTGGCCGCCGACGTGTGGTCGGTGACCAGCTGGGGTGAGCTCAACCGTGACGGCATCGCCGCCGAGCGCGATCGGCTGCGCCACCCCGACCAACCCGCCCGGGTGCCCTACGTCGCCGCGGCGCTGGCCGACGTGGACGGACCGGTGGTGGCGGTCTCGGACTTCATGCGCGCGGTGCCCGAACAGATCCGACCCTGGGTGCCGGGGCGCTACGTCACCCTCGGCGCCGACGGGTTCGGTTTCTCCGACACCCGCCCGGCCGCCCGGCGGTTTTTCAACATCGACGCCGAATCACAGGTGGTGGCGGTGCTCGAGGCGCTCGCCCGCGACGGCGCCGTCGACGCGGCGGTGCCGATCGAGGCGGCGCGCAGATACCGGATCGACGACGTGCTGGCCGCCCCGGAGCAGACCTCCGACCCCGGAGTGGCCTGAGGACGCCCACCGGCCGCCGGTTGGTGGGTTCAACCAGAAATCCGGCGTACGTTTTAGGCGTGAACGACAATCCACTGGGGGCTCCGCGCTCACCGCTGGTCCTGCTGGACTCGGCGCCCGAGTCGCTGCTGCGCCGCATCAAACAGTACTCCGGGCGGCTGGCCACCGAGGCGGTGGCGACCATGCAGGACCGGTTGCCGTTCTTCGCCGACCTGGAGGCGTCCCAGCGTGCCAGCGTGGCGCTGGTCGTGCAGACCGCGGTGGTGCAGTTCGTCGAGTGGATGCACGATCCGACCAGCGGGGTCGGCTACACCGCGCAGGCCTTCGAGCTGGTACCCCAGGAGCTGACCCGCCGGATCGCCCTGCGCGACACCGTCGACATGGTGCGGGTGACCATGGAGTACTTCGAAGAGGTCGTGCCGATGTTGGCCCGCTCCGAGGAGCAGCTGACCGCGCTGACCGTCGGCATCCTCAAATACAGCCGCGATCTGGCATTCGCCGCGGCCTCGGCCTACGCCGACGCGGCCGAGGCGCGCGGCACCTGGGACTCCCGGATGGAGGCCACCGTGGTCGACGCGGTGGTGCGCGGCGATACCGGCCCGGAGTTGTTGTCGCGGGCCGCCGCACTGAACTGGGACACCACCGGGCCGGCGACGGTGGTGGTCGGCACCCCCGCTCCCGGCCCCGACGGCCAGCCGCATCCGGAGGCCAGCCAGGTCGTCCGCGACGCGGCCACCCGCCACAACCGGGCCGCGCTCTCCGACATCCACGGCACCTGGTTGGTGGCGATCGTCTCCGGCTCGCTGTCGCCGACCGAGAAATTTCTGACCACGCTGCTCGGGGCGTTCTCCGCGGGTCCGGTGGTGATCGGGCCGACCACCCCGATGCTCACCGCCGCCCACCACAGCGCCAGCGAGGCGATCGCCGGGATGAACGCCGTCGCCGGCTGGTCGGGGGCGCCGCGCCCGGTGTTGGCCCGCGACCTGCTGCCCGAGCGGGCCCTGATGGGCGACCCGGACGCGATCACCGCCCTGCACACCGAGGTGATGCGCCCGCTGGCCGACGCCGGGCCGGCGTTGAGTGAGACGCTCGACGTCTATCTGGACTGCGGTGGCGCCATCGAGGCGTGCGCGCGGAAGTTGTTCGTTCATCCAAACACGGTCCGCTACCGTCTCAAGCGGATCACCGACTTCACCGGACATGACCCCACCCAGCCGCGCGACGCCTATGTCCTGCGGGTGGCGACCACCGTGGGCCGTCTGGCCGCGCATCCCCCCGGTGTCGGCGCGACGCTGGGCGCCGTCCGCCACGTGACACCGGAGGTCCTCGGGCCTGCGGTGCCACCACACTTGCGCTGACCGGCATCGACGGCGGTGATGCTGCGCCCACCCGGCGGGCCGCTCCGCCATGCCGCCGCCATCGCCGACAGCGTAAACCGACAAAAGTTGCGGGCAGGTCTCGACGACATCGCATCACGTGCGGTTTTGTATGTTCTCCACAAAACTATAAGATAAGGTTTATGTTCTGTTACACCGCGCAAACCCGACTTCACAGTGTTCTCTTAAACACGTGATTGCGTTGCTCGCCCCCGGGCAGGGTTCCCAGACCCCCGGGATGTTGTCACCGTGGCTGGAGTTGCCCGGTGCCGCCGACCAGCTCGCCTCCTGGTCCGCGGCCAGCGGCCTGGATCTGGCGCGGTTGGGCACCACCGCGCCGGCCGAGGAACTCACCGACACCGCGGTCACCCAACCCCTGGTGGTGGCCGCCACGCTGCTGGCCCACTCCGAGCTCACCCGGCGCGGGCTGCTCACCGACACCGACCTGGTGGCGGCCGGCCACTCCGTCGGCGAGATCGCCGCCTACGCGATCGCCGGGGTGTTCTCCGCCGACGACGCGGTGACGTTGGCCGCCGTGCGCGGTGCGGAGATGGCCAAGGCCTGCGCGGCCGAACCGACCGGCATGTCGGCGGTGCTCGGCGGCGATGAGGCCGAGGTGCTGACCCGCCTCGAACAACTCGACCTGGTGGCGGCCAACCGCAACGCCACCGGCCAGATCGTGGCCGCCGGCGCCCGGTCGGCCCTGGAGAAGCTGGCCGAGGACCCGCCGTCGAGGGCCCGGGTGCGCGCCCTCGACGTCGCCGGTGCCTTCCACACCCGCTACATGGCGTCGGCCCAGCAGGCCTACGCGGCCGCGGCCGCCACGGTGTCGACCGCCGACCCGACCCTTGTGCTGCTGTCCAACGCGGACGGCCAGCCGGTCACCACCGCAACCGAGGCGATGGAGAGGCTGGTCGCCCAGCTGACCCGCCCGGTGCGCTGGGACCTGTGCACCCAGACCCTGCGCCAGCGCGACGTCAGCGCGCTGGTGGAGTTCCCGCCGGCCGGAACCCTGGTCGGCATCGCCAAACGGGAGCTTCGGGGAGTTCCCGCCCGCGCCGTCAAGGTGCCCACAGACCTGGACGAGGTGGCTCAGCTCTAGGCCCAACGCCGTGCCGGAGGCCGAGACTCACTCACCAGTTACAACCACATACGCACGACCTGTTCGAAGCAACACCAGCAAGAAAACACGCAAACGAAGGGAGCCACACCGTGGCCGCCAGCCAAGAAGAAATCATCGCCGGTCTCGCCGAGATCATCGAAGAGGTGACCGGTATCGAGCCGTCCGAGGTGACCGTCGAGAAGTCCTTCGTCGACGACCTGGACATCGACTCGCTGTCGATGGTGGAGATCGCGGTGCAGACCGAGGACAAGTACGGCGTGAAGATCCCCGACGAGGACCTGGCCGGGCTGCGCACCGTCGGTGACGTCGTCGGCTACATCCAGAAGCTCGAGGCCGAGAACCCCGAGGCCGCCGCCGCGCTGCGGGAGAAGTTCGGAGCGGACAGCCAGTGACCAGGCCTTCCACTGCTAACGGTGGTTTCCCCAACGTTGTGGTGACCGCCGTTGAAGCGACCACGTCGGTGGCCGCGGACATCGATGGCACGTGGAAGGGCCTGTTGGCCGGCGAGAGCGGTATCCGCGAGCTCACCGATGACTTCGTGACCAAATGGGACCTTCCGGTACGCATCGGTGGGCATCTCGTCGACACCGTCGATGACCACATGACGCGGCTGGACATGCGTCGCATGTCCTACGTGCAGCGGATGTCGAAACTGCTGTCGGGCCGGTTGTGGGAAGGCGCGGGTAACCCCGAGGTCGACCCCGACCGGTTCACGGTGGTCATCGGCACCGGTCTGGGTGGCGGCGAGAAGATCGTCGAGACCTACGACCTGATGAACGAGGGCGGCCCGCGCAAGGTCTCGCCCCTGGCCGTGCAGATGATCATGCCCAACGGTGCCGCCGCGGTGGCGGGGCTGCAGCTCGGCGCCCGCGCCGGGGTCATCACCCCGGTCTCGGCGTGTTCGTCGGGTTCGGAGGCGATCGCGCACGCCTGGCGCCAGATCGTCATGGGTGACGCGGACTTCGCGGTCTGCGGTGGCGTGGAAGGCGGCATCGAGGCCCTGCCGATCGCGGCGTTCTCGATGATGCGCGCCATGTCGACCCGCAACGACGAGCCCGAGCGCGCCTCGCGTCCGTTCGACAAGGACCGGGACGGCTTCGTGTTCGGCGAGGCGGGCGCGATGATGATCATCGAGACCGAGGAGCACGCCAAGGCCCGCGGCGCCACACCGCTGGCCCGCCTGATGGGCGCCGGCATCACCTCCGACGCCTACCACATGGTGGCGCCGGCGCCGGACGGTGTGCGCGCCGGACGGGCGATGACCCGGTCGATGGAGCTGGCGGGGCTGTCCGCCAAGGACATCGACCACGTCAACGCCCACGGCACCGCCACCCCGATCGGGGACACCGCCGAGGCCAACGCCATCCGGGTCGCCGGATGTGAGAACGCCGCGGTGTACGCGCCGAAGTCGGCGCTGGGTCACTCCATCGGGGCCGTGGGGGCGCTGGAATCGGTGCTGACGGTGCTGACGCTGCGCGACGGCGTCATCCCGCCGACCCTCAACTACGAGACACCGGACCCGGAGGTCGACCTCGATGTCGTCGCCGGCGAGCCTCGCCATGGTGATTACCAGTACGCGATCAACAACTCGTTCGGCTTCGGTGGGCACAACGTGGCGCTCGCCTTCGGACGGTACTGATCACCGGAAGGACCTCGAAGGACAGTCATGACATCGTTGACCACCGGGAATGGTTTCCCCGACGTCGTTGTGACCGGCATCGCCATGACCACGGCTTTGGCGGCGGACGCCGAATCGACCTGGCAGGCGTTGCTCGACGGTCGAAGCGGAATCCGCAAACTCGACGATGACTTCGTCGACGAGTTCGACCTTCCGGTCCGCATCGGCGGACACCTGGTCGAGTCGGAGGCCTCCTTCGATGAGGGCTTGAGCCGCACCGAGCTGCGTCGGCTGTCGTATCTGCAGAAGATGTCGACGGTGCTGGGACGGCGGGCCTGGGACGACGCCGGGGCCCCGGAGGTCGACACCCGGCGACTGATGGTGTCGATCGGAACCGGGATGGGCTCGACCGAGGAGTTGGTCTTCGCCTATGACGGCATGCGGGCCCGTGGCCTGCGCGCGGTCTCCCCGTTGACGGTGCAGAAGTACATGCCCAACGGGGCGGCCGCGGCCGTCGGGCTGGACCGGCAGGCCAAAGGTGGGGTGATCACTCCGGTCTCGGCGTGCGCGTCGGGATCGGAGGGTATCGCCCACGCCTGGCAGCAGATCGTGCTCGGCGAGGCCGACATCGCGATCTGCGGCGGGGTGGAGACCAAGATCGAGGCGGTGCCGATCGCCGGCTTCGCCCAGATGCGCATCGTGTTGTCGACGAACAACGATGACCCCGCCGGTGCCTGTCGCCCGTTCGACAAGGACCGCGACGGGTTCGTCTTCGGCGAGGCCGGGGCGATCATGATCATCGAGACCGAGGAGCACGCCAAGGCCCGCGGCGCCACACCGCTGGCCCGCATCATGGGTGCCTCAATCACCTCCGACGGTTACCACATCGTCGCCCCGGACCCCAACGGGGAACGGGCCGGTTACGCGATGACCCGGGCGATCCAGCTGGCGGGCCTCACCCCCGATGACGTCGACCACGTCAACGCCCACGCCACCGGCACCCAGGTCGGCGACGTCGCCGAGGGCAAGGCCATCAACAACGCGATGGGGGGGCACCGACCCGCGGTGTACGCCCCCAAGTCCGCGTTGGGCCACTCGGTGGGCGCGGTCGGCGCGGCGGAGTCGATCCTGACGGTCCTGGCGTTGCGCGACGGGGTCGTCCCCCCGACGCTGAACCTGGTCAACCTCGACCCGGAGATCGATCTGGACGTGGTGGCCGACAAACCGCGCCGCGGCGACTACCGCTACGCGGTCAACAACTCGTTCGGGTTCGGCGGGCACAACGTCGCAACCGTGTTCGGCAGGTACTGAGCGGACACCGCCCGGCCGGGTCCGCACGAGCTAGCACACAGGAGACGGAGATGACGATCACCGCACCGGAGACAGTCAACGAGGCGCTCGACCCGCGCGATCCGCTGCTGCGGCTCTCCGCCTTCTTCGATGACGGCAGCATCGAACCCCTGCACGAGCGGGACCGCTCCGGCGTGCTGGCCGCGGCCGGCACCGTCAACGGGGTGCGCACGGTCGCGTTCTGCACCGACGGCACGGTCATGGGCGGGGCGATGGGCATCGAGGGGTGCCATCACATCGTCAGCGCCTACGACACCGCGATCGAGGAGCAGAGCCCGATCGTGGGGATCTGGCACTCCGGTGGCGCGCGGCTGGCCGAAGGTGTCAAGGCGCTGCACGCGGTGGGGCTGGTGTTCGAGGCGATGATCCGCGCCTCCGGCTACATCCCCCAGATCTCGGTGGTGGTCGGCTTCGCCGCCGGCGGGGCCGCCTACGGGCCGGCGCTGACCGACGTGATCGTCATGGCCCCCGACTCCCGGGTCTTCGTCACCGGCCCCGACGTGGTGCGCAGCGTCACCGGCGAGGACGTCGACATGGTGTCGCTGGGCGGTCCGGACACCCACCACAAGAAATCCGGGGTCTGCCACATCGTCGCCGACGATGAGGTCGACGCCTATGAGCGGGGCCGGCGGCTGGTCGGGCTCTTCAGCCAGCAGGGCCACTTCGACCGGACCAAGGCCGAGGCCGAGGAGGTCGACCTGCAGGCGTTGATGCCGGAGTCGCCGCGGCGGGCCTACGAGGTGCGCCCGATCATCGGCGCGCTACTCGACGAGGACACCCCCTTCGAGGAATTCCAGGCCAAATGGGCCCCGTCCATGGTGGTCGGGTTGGGCCGGCTGTCGGGACGCACGGTCGGGGTGCTGGCCAACAATCCGCTGCGCCTCGGCGGCTGCCTGAACTCCGAGAGTGCGGAGAAGGCCGCCCGTTTCGTGCGGCTCTGCGACGCGTTCGGGATCCCGCTGGTGGTCGTCGTCGACGTGCCCGGCTACCTGCCCGGGGTGGACCAGGAGTGGGGCGGGGTGGTGCGCCGCGGCGCCAAACTGCTACACGCGTTCGGTGAGGCCACCGTGCCGCGGGTGACACTGGTGACCCGCAAGATCTACGGCGGGGCCTACATCGCGATGAACTCCCGCTCGCTGGGGGCGACCAAGGTGTTCGCCTGGCCCGACGCCGAGGTCGCGGTGATGGGCGCCAAGGCCGCCGTCGGCATCCTGCACAAGCGCAAGCTGGCCGCCGCCCCCGAGCACGAGCGCGAGGCGTTGCACGACGAGCTCGCCGCCGAGCACGAGCGGATCGCCGGCGGGGTGGACGCCGCCATCGAGATCGGGGTGGTCGACGAGAAGATCGCCCCGGCCCACACCCGCAGCAAGATCACCGAGGCGCTCGCCGAGGCGCCGGCCCGGCGCGGCCGGCACAAGAACATCCCGCTGTAGCGGGTCGGCGGGGAACAGGTCGGTTGGCGCCGGTCGCCCTCATTCCGGCTCACCGCCCGGCCCGAAGCGCCCGCGCAGCACCCTTGCTGCTGAAATCGACGCCGTAGCGGACATTGACCCCGAAAAAACCCGGTGTTGTGCCGCTCACGCGTCGATCTCAGTCCTGACTGCGGCCACTCGGGTCACCCGGGGCCCGGCCGGGCCGCTCGCGGACGTCAGCGGGTGGTGTAACCACCGTTGGCGAAGACGGTCTGCCCGGTGATCCAGTGACCGTCGGCCAGCAGGAACACCACCAGCGGGGCGATGTCGGTGATCTCGGTGAGTCGGCCTCCCATCGCCTGCGACTTGTGGAACTCGACGCGTTCGGGGGTCTCCTGCGGGTAGAAGAACGGCGTGTCCATCGGCCCGGGTGCCACGGCGTTGACGTTGATGCCGCGCACCGCGAACTCCTTGGCCGCCGCGCGGGTGAAATGCTCCACCGGGCTCTTCGATCCCGCGTAGGTGGAGTAGCCGTCGGTGAACGCACCGAGCAGTGCGGTCACGATCGTCACCGCCGAGCCGTGGTCGTTGAGTCTCCTGCCGGCCTCCTGCAGGAAGAAGTAGGCCGCCTTGGCGTTGATGTCGAACATCGAGTCGTACTCGGCCTCGGTGGTCTCCACGATCGGTTTGCGCAGCACCTTGCCGACGGTGTTGACCGCGAAATCCACCCCGCCGAACGCCTCGACGGCCGCGTCGAAGAGCGCGGTCACCGCGGTCGGCTGGGTCAGATCGCCCGCGACCTTGATCGCGTTGACCCCGGCCGCCCGGGCGCTCTGCACAGTGGCGTCGGCCGCGGCCTCGCTGGCCGGGCTGTGATAGTGCACCGCGACGTTCACGCCGTTGCCGGCGAGAGTGGTGCTGATCAGCCCGCCGAGGTTCTTCGCTCCGGCCGCCACGATCGCGGATTTGCCGGCAAGGTCGGCCATATCGGGTTCCTTTCGTCGCTGTCCCACCCCGACGGTAAACCCGCCACTCCACAATTGAAAAACAGTAAATACCGATATTTGGACAATTAATGGTTGTGAATAGGGTGGGTGCCGTGACCGCAGAGACCTCCGTGCCGGGCAGGCCCGACCTGGATCTACGGCGGTTGGCACAGTTCGTCGCCGTGGTCGACGCGGGCGGGTTCACCCGGGCGGCCGCACTATGGCACCTGAGCCAGCAGGCACTCTCCAGCGCGGTACGCCAATTGGAGAAGGAGATCGGTGCGGACTTGCTGGTGCGCGCCGGCCGGCAGATCAGCCTCACACCGGCGGGACGCACCCTGCTCGACGAGGGCCGCACGCTGCTGGCCGCAGCGGGCACCATCGCCCAGCACACCCGCGCCGCCGCACAGACCCGACCCGACGAGTTCGTGGTGGCCCACACCCCGGCGATCGGCAACCGCGACGTCTACCGGCTGCTGGAGGCGACCATCGCGCACTTTTCCACCACGTCGTTCACGGTGCGCCAGGTGTTCCCCGCCGACCTGGTCGCCGGGGTCCACGACGGCACCGTGCACCTGGGGTTGCGCCGCGGCGTGGTGCCCCAAGACCAGCTGGCGGCCACGGTGGCGCGCTACGACACGGTGCGCATCGCCGTGGCGGCCACGCACCCGCTGGCCCGCCGCCGGCGCGTCGGTGTCATCGACCTGGCGACCCATCCGATCGTGCTGTGGGCCCCGCCGGGCGCCTCCCACTACAGCGATTTCCTCATCAATGTGTGTCGCCGCGCCGGGTTCGAACCCCGCTACCGGGTCACCCGCGTGCAGGGCTGTCCGCCGGAGGCGGCCGCACTCACCGACGACGCGGTCGCCTTCGTCACCGCCGCCGCGGGCCCGGCTCTCGACGGTGCGGTGCGCGTCATCGACCTCGACCCCCCGACCCTGGTGCCGATGCAGGCGCTGTGGCAGCCGCACACCGTCTCGGCGGTACGCGAGGCGATCCTGCACGCCGAGGGGGTCAGCTGAGGAACTCCGCGGCCGCGTCGAGCACCCGCTCCCGGTCGGCGGAGACCAGTCCGATGCGGGTGCGCCGGTCGACGATGTCATCGACGGTCAGCGCCCCCTCGTGACTGACCGCATAGGCGAATTCGGCGCGTTGCACGTCGATCCCCTCGGCCACCGGTGCCGTCGGGTCGGGGCAACGGGCCGCCGCCAACACGTTCGGCGCCTCGTTGCCGAATCGGGCCAGCAGCGCCGCCGGCAGGGCCGCCGTCGGCGGCACCACCGCGCCCGGGTTGGCAGGGGCGCCGATCAGCGCGAGCCGCGCGGTGCGGCACGGGCGGGCGGCGAGCTTGCGCACCGCAACCGCGTAGTCGAGGACATCCTCGGCCATGTAGCGGTACTCGGTCAGTTTGCCGCCGATGACGCTGATCACCCCCGACTCGGAGGCGGTCACCGCGTGCTCCCGCGAGATGTCGGCGCTGCGCCCGTCGCCGGCATCCACCAGCGGTCGCAGCCCCGCATAGCTGCCGAGCACGTCGGAGGGGCCGACCGCGGTCCCCAACGCCGTGTTGACCACCTCGAGCAGAAACTCGACTTCAGCCGGGGACGGCTGCGGCACATCGGGAATCGGCCCCGGGGCGTCCTCGTCGGTCAGCCCCAGGTACACCCGACCGAGCTGCTGGGGCATCGCGAACACGAACCGGTTGAGTGCGCCGGGAACCGGCACCGTCAGCGCCGCTGTCGGATTGCCGAACGCCGCGGCGTCGAACACCAGATGGGTGCCGCGGCTGGGCCGCAGCCGCAACGCCGGGTCGATCTCGCCGGCCCACACCCCGGTGGCGTTGATGACACAGCGCGCGCGGACGTCGCAGGATTCGCCGGTGCGGGTGTCGGTGAGCCGCGCCGCGTCGCCGCTGACCCGGCTCGCCTCGACGTAGCTGAGGATCCTCGCCCCCCGCTGCGCGGCGGTGCGCGCCACCGCCACCACCAGCCGGGCGTCATCGATCAACTGCCCGTCGTGGGCCAGCAGTCCGCCGTCGAGGCCGTCACGGCGCACCGCGGGCACCAGATCGCTCGCCTCGCCGGCGCTGACCCTCCGCGACCCCGGCAGCACCGTCGCCGGGGTCCCGGCCAGCCGGCGCAGCACGTCGCCGGCGAGGAACCCGGCGCGCACCAAGACCCGCTCACGGCGACGCACCTCGGGCAGCAACGCCACCAGTTGCCGTAGCGGGCGCACCAGGTGAGGGGCGGTGTGGGTCATCAGGGTTCCGCGTTCGATGGCGCTGCGCCGCGCGATGCCGATGTTGCCGGTGGCCAGATAGCGCAGTCCGCCGTGCACCAGTTTCGAGCTCCACCGGCTGGTGCCGAACGCCAGGTCGTGCTTCTCCACCAGCGTCACGCTCAATCCGCGGGCCGCGGCGTCCAGCGCGATACCCGTCCCGGTGATGCCGCCGCCGATCACCAGCACATCGAGCGGCCCCCCGTCGGCCGCGGCGTCGAGTTCGGTGCCGCGCCGGGCGGCGTTGAGAGCGGCGGCCTCAGACATCCAGCGGGCTCCGTTCCGGGTCGGTCGCCAACGGCTCGGCGTTGCCATACTGTATCGCCATGACCGCACCGGGAGACTCCGCCGAAACGCCGAGGACGCCGATGGCGTGGGACGCCTGGGGGGATCCGGCCGCGGCCGCTCCGCTGTCTCCCGCTCTGCGCGACCTGCTCGGTGAGGCGTTGGGGGTCAGCGCGCCCGCGGCCGCCCGCCCCGCGATGAGCCAGGTGCGGCTGCGCCCCACGGCGCTGCCCGACGACGACCGCGCGGCGCTGGAACGCATCGTCGGCGCGGCGTTCTGCCACACCGATCACGAGGCCCGGTTGCGTCACGCCGGCGGAAAATCAACGCTGGATCTGTTGGCACGGCGCAGCACCGGGGAGCAAGACGCCCCCGACGCGGTGCTCGAACCCGGCGGTGACGGGGCCGAGCAGGGTGAGGCGCAGATCGGTGCGATCCTGCGCTACTGCAGCGACCGCGGCATTGCGGTCGTGCCGTTCGGGGGAGGCACCAGCGTGGTGGGCGGGCTGGATCCGATCCGCGCGCAGTTCCGCGCGGTGGTCGCTTTGGATCTGTGCCGCTTCGATCGGCTGCTGCACCTCGACGCGGTCTCCGGCGAGGCCGAGTTGCAGGCCGGGGTGACCGGGCCGGCCGCCGAACGCCTGCTCGCCGAACACGGCTTCTCGCTGGGCCATTTCCCGCAGAGCTTCCAGTTCGCCACCCTCGGCGGCTTCGCCGCGACCCGCTCGTCGGGACAGAACTCGGCCGGCTACGGCCGGTTCGACGACATGGTGGTCGCGCTGCACATGCTCACCCCGGTCGGGCCGATGAGCGCGGGGCGGGCCCCCGCGTCGGCGGCCGGCCCCGACCTGCGGCAGCTGCTGCTGGGATCCGAGGGCACCTTGGGGGTGATCACCCGGGTGCGGGTGCGGATCCACCCGGTGCCGGAGAGCACCCGCTACGAGGCCTGGTCGTTCCCGGACTTCGCCACCGGCGCCGCGGCGCTGCGCGCGGTCACCCAGGTCGGTGCCGGGCCGACGGTCATCCGGCTCTCCGACGAGGCCGAGACCGGGGTCAACCTCGCGACCACCGACGCGATCGGGCAACAGTCGATCACCGGCGGCTGCCTGGCGGTCACGCTCTTCGAGGGCAGTGCGGCGCACACCGCCAGCCGGCACGCCGAGACCGCGGCGCTGCTGGCCGCCCACGGCGGCACCTCGCTGGGTGAGCAACCGGCGCGCGCGTGGGAGCACGGCCGGTTCGGCGCCCCCTACCTGCGCGACGCGCTGCTCGACGCCGGGGCGCTGGCCGAGACGCTGGAGACCGCGACCAGCTGGGCGAATCTGGCGACGCTGAAATCCGCGGTCACCGAGGCGCTCACCGAGGCGCTGGGGTCCGCGGACGGTCCGGCGTTGGTGCTCTGCCACATCTCCCACGTCTACCCGACCGGGGCGTCGCTGTATTTCACCGTCGTCGCCGCCCAGCGCGACGACGCGGCGGCGCAGTGGCGCGCAGCCAAGACCGCGGCCACCGACGCGATCCTCGCCTGCGGCGCCACGGTGACCCACCATCACGCCGTCGGTGCCGATCACCGAGGGTGGCTGACCGCCGAGATCGGCGAGTTGGGGGTGCGCGCCCTGCGGGCGGTCAAGTCGACCCTGGATCCGGCAGGGATCCTCAACCCCGGCAAGCTCATCCCGTGAGCGCCGCCGCCCCGGGCGTCGCCCGGGTCACGATGCTCACCAACCCGGCCGCCGGGCACGGCAACGCCCCGCACGCCGCCGAACGGGCCGTCGCCCGTCTGCAGCAGCGCGGTGTCGATGTCACCGCGGTCGTCGGTCGCGATCCCGCCCACGCCCGCGACCTGGTCGAGCAGGCCGTGGCCGCCGGCACCGACGCGCTGGTGGTCGTCGGAGGGGACGGGGTCATCTCGTTGGCGCTGCAGTCGCTGGCCCGGAGCGGGGTGCCGCTGGGCATCGTTCCCGCGGGCACCGGCAACGACCATGCCCGCGAGTACGGCATCCCCACCGACGATCCGCGGGCCGCCGCCGACGTCATCGCCGACGGGCACGCCCACACCGTCGATCTGGGCCGTATCGAGGGCGCCGAGGTGACGTCGTGGTTCGGCACGGTGATGGCGGCCGGGTTCGACTCGCTGGTCAGCGACCGCACCAACCGGATGCGCTGGCCGCGCGGCCGGATGCGCTACAACCTGGCGATCCTGGCCGAGCTGTCCCGGCTGCGTCCGCTGCCGTTCACCCTCGCGTTCGACGGTGGCCAACCGGTGCACACCGAGTTGACGCTCGCCGCGCTCGGGATCACCCGCAGCTACGGCGGCGGCATGCGGATCTGTCCGCACGCCGACCATGGCGACGGCCTGCTGGACATCACGATGGTGCGCGCCGGGTCCCGATTGCGGCTGCTGCGGTTGTTCCCCACCGTGTTCACCGGCGCCCACGTCGACCTCGAGGAGGTCAGTACCGCGCGGGCCCGCACCGTGCGGGTGGACTGCCCGGGCATCAACGCCTACGCCGACGGCGACTATGTCGCCCCCCTGCCGGTGACGGTCACCGCGGTGCCCGGCGCGCTGCAGATCCTGCGGCCGCGGTGAGACCGGTCAGCCGACGCCGCGGGTCAGCAGGCCGCTCTCGGCGCTGTCGCTGCCGTTGCGGTAGGGCTCCAGCGCCTCGTCCCAGGCGGTGCCGAGCACCGTATCCAACTCGGCGACGAGCACGTCGGCACCGGCCTGCATCAGCGAACGCAACCGCATCTCCCCGACCATGACGTCGCCGTTGGCGCTCATCGACCCGCTCCACAGGCCCAAGTGAGGGGTGTGGCTGAATCGCTGACCGTCGACACCGTCGCTGGGATCCTCGGTGACCTCGAAGCGCAGGACCGACCAGGAGCGCAGCGCATGGGCCAGCCGGGCGCCGGTGCCGACCGGGCCGACCCAGTTGGTCACGGCGCGCAGCTGCCCGGGCATGGCCGGCTGCGGCGACCAGTTCAACTTCGCCGGGGACACCGGCGCCCCCAACGTCGAGGTCAACGCCCATTCGACGTGAGGGCACACCGCCGCGGGCGAGGCATGGACGTAGACCACACCGCCGGTCACCTCGGCGAATTGGTTCAACGCACGCATCTTGCTGCTCCTTCGGTTCCACGAGGGACGTCTTCCCCAACGACCTGGTGGAACCGCGGCGCACCCAGACGGTGCTGTTATTCAAGTGTCAATCGTGTCTATTGTGCCTTGTGAGACCCGTGTTGCGCTAGTCTTGGCGATGATTCTTATTTTTCGCGGTAGGCGCTGATCACCGCGTCGGAGAACGGCGGCCACACCCGGCGCGACCAGTCCCCGAAGGCACGGTCGGTGAGCACCACCAGCGCCAACTCGAGATCCGGGTCGACCCAGAGGAAGGTGCCGGACTGGCCGAAGTGGCCGAACGTGCGTTCCGAGTTGGTGGCGCCGGTCCAGTGCGGCGCCTTGGTGGCCTTGATCTCGAACCCCAGCCCCCAGTCGTTGGGGCGTTGCACCCCGAACCCGGGCAACACACCGTCGAGTCCGGGGTACTGCACGGTGATGGCCTCGGCGTGCATCGGCGCCGACACCGTGACCGGGCGCAGCAGGTCGACGGCGAACGCCGCCAAATCGTCGACCGTCGACGTCGCGCCGTAGCCGGCGGCACCCGCCCCGCCGTCCAGTCGCGTGGCGCTCATGCCCAGCGGCACGCAGACCGCCTCGTGCAGGTAGTGCGGGAAGTCGATATCGGCCGCCCGCTGCACCGCCTCGGCGAGCACGGCGAAGCCGTAGTTGGAGTAGATGCGTCGGGTACCCGGGGCGGCCAGCACCTGATCGGAGTGCATGGTCAGCCCGGAGGTGTGGGCCAGCAGGTGGCGCACCGTGGCCCCGGGCGGGCCGGCCTCGGTGTCGAGGTCGACCGCGCCCTCCTCGACGGCGATCTGGGCGGCGCGCGCCGCCAACGGTTTGGTCACCGAGGCCAACGCGAACGGGCGCCGCAGGTCACCGTGGCCGGCCACCGGGCCGTCCGGACCGATGACCGCCGCCGCGGCGTGGTCGACCGGCCAGTCATCGATCGCGTCGAGCGTACTCACGTCGCTTCCCGGCGACGTCGTCGAGTTACGCCGAAATCCTCGGTGGTTTCCGACATCTGTGCCATCGCGGTCCACGGTAGCCCAGCGCCACGGCCCCCTGCCCCGGCTCGGACGCCTTTAGTAGGTTGGCTGACATGAGCCAAACAGTGCGCGGTGTGATTTCACGAGCCAAGAACCAGCCGGTGGAACTGGTCGACATCGTCATCCCCGACCCCGGCCCCGGGGAGGTGGTGGTCGACATCACCGCCTGCGGGGTGTGCCACACCGACCTGACTTACCGCGACGGCGGCATCAACGACGACTACCCGTTCCTGCTCGGCCACGAGGCGGCCGGCACCGTGGAGGCGGTCGGCTCCGGGGTCACCGCGGTGGCGCCGGGGGATTTCGTGATCTTGAACTGGCGTGCGGTCTGCGGGCAGTGCCGGGCCTGCAAGCGGGGCCGGCCCCACCTGTGTTTCGACACGTTCAACGCCGAGCAGCCGATGACGCTGACCGACGGCACGGCGCTCTCGCCGGCGCTGGGGATCGGCGCGTTCGCCGACAAGACCCTGGTGCACGCCGGGCAGTGCACCAAGGTCGACGAGAACGCCGATCCGGCCGTGGTCGGCCTGCTGGGCTGCGGGGTGATGGCCGGTGTCGGCGCGGCGATCAACACCGGTGCGGTGACCCGCGACGACACCGTCGCGGTGATCGGCTGCGGCGGCGTCGGCGACGCCGCCATCGCCGGCGCGAAACTGGTTGGTGCCAAAAAGATCATCGCCGTCGACACCGACAACACCAAGCTGGACTGGGCGCGTGATTTCGGGGCCACCCACACGATCAACGCCCAAGAACTCGACGTCGTGGAGACCATTCAGGACCTCACCGGCGGGTTCGGCGCCGACGTGGTGATCGACGCCGTCGGGCGCCCCGAGACCTGGGAGCAGGCGTTCTACGCCCGGGACCTGGCCGGGACCGTGGTGCTGGTCGGGGTGCCGACCCCGGAGATGCGCCTCGACATGCCGCTGGTCGACTTCTTCTCCCACGGCGGATCGCTGAAGTCGTCGTGGTACGGCGACTGTCTGCCCGAACGCGACTTCCCCACCCTGGTCGACCTCTACAGACAGGGGCGACTGCCGCTGGAGAAGTTCGTCACCGAACGCATCGAGCTCGGCGACGTGGAGGCCGCGTTCACCAAGATGCACTCCGGTGAGGTGCTGCGCTCGGTGGTGATCCTGTGAGCACCGGCAAGATCGAACGCATCGTCACCAGCGGGGTCTTCGAACTCGACGGCGGCAGTTGGGAAGTCGACAACAATATCTGGGTCGTCGGCGACGACTCCGATGTCCTGGTGTTCGACGCCGCCCACGAGGCGGGCCCGATCACCGCGGCGGTCGGTGGACGCAACGTGGTGGCGGTGGTGTGCACCCACGGCCACAACGACCACATCACGGTCGCCCCGCAACTCGGCGAGGCGTTCGACGCCCCGGTTTTGCTGCATCCGGCCGACGAGATGCTGTGGCGGATGACCCATCCGGACGCCGCATTTCGCACCGTCGAGGACGACGCGGTGCTGCGCGTCGGCGGCATCGAGGTCCGGGCACTGCACACCCCCGGGCACTCCCCCGGGTCGGTGTGCTGGCATGCGCCCGAGTTGAACGCGGTGTTCAGCGGCGACACCCTGTTTCAGGGCGGGCCGGGAGCGACCGGCCGATCCTTCTCGGACTTCCCCACGATCCTGGCGTCGATCTCCGAGCGGCTCGGCGCGCTGCCCGCCGAGACCGTCGTCTACACCGGCCACGGGGACTCGACCACGATCGGCGACGAGATCGTGAACTACGACGACTGGGTGGCCCGCGGGCACTGACGGTGTTCCCCCGGGCGGCGGCGGGGACTACCGTCGACGGTGTGTGGCGGTGACCCGATCGGAGTGAAACGTGCCGGAGTCCAGCATTGTCGTCCAACCCGACCAGCCGGGCAGCGCGTCGTATCTGCCGTCGGCACGGTTGGACACCGCCGGGTTGCCACGCGCGGTCGCGCTGTTCGAACAGGCCGCCCGGGCCGTCCCGCTCTACACCCCGCCGCAGCCGATCGTCATCGCCGACTACGGTGCGGCCACCGGGTACAACTCGATGCTGCCGATCGGCGCGGCGATCGACGCGATCCGGGAGCGCACCCGCGTCGAGCACGCGATCATGGTGGCGCACACCGACTTGCCGGACAACGATTTCAGTGCGCTGTTTCACACCCTGGCCGAGGACACCGATAGCTACCTACAGAAGGACACCGCGACCTTCTCCGCGGCGGTCGGCCGGTCGTTCTACGACCAGATCCTGCCGTCGAATGCGGTGACCTTGGGCTGGACCTCCTGGGCGGTGATGTGGCTGCGCACCATCCCCACCGAGGTCCGCGATCACGTCTTCGTCGCCTACAGCACCGACGACACGGCCCGGGCGGCCTACGCACGGCAGGCGGCCTCGGACTGGCAGAACTTTCTGGCGTTTCGGGGCCGCGAACTGCGCCCGGGCGGCCGGCTTGTGGTGTTGACCGCCGCCGTCGACGACGACGGCGAATACGGCTATCAGCCGCTGGTGGGGGCGATCCTGGCGGCGCTGCACGATCTGATCGGCACCACCTTGATCAGCGCCGAGGAGGTACGGCGCATGACGATCCCGATCGTGGTGCGCAGCGAGAAGGACCTGCGTGCCCCGTTCGCCCCGCACGACCGGTTCGAGGGTCTCGCGGTCGAGCACCTGGAGGTGTTCGACGCCGGCGACCGGTTCTGGGCGCAGTACCAACGCGAACACGACGCAGCGGCGTTCGGCAGGCAGTGGGCGGCGTTCGCGCGTGCCTCGCTGTTCCCCGCCCTGTTCGCCGGACTCGACGGCGGTCGCGGCGACCCGCGGGTCACCGAACTCGCCGACCGACTCGAGCAGTCGGTCGCCGCCAGTCTGGCCGACGCGCCGCAGCAGGTGCGGATCCCGCTGGCCGCCGTGGTGATGGTCAAACGGCAACCCACCGACTGACTTACGGCAGGTCGACGCGCATCAGAGCCACGCTGTAGTCCGACCACTGCGAGAGGGTGAAGTACAGCGCATCGCCGGTCCCGGTGATCGCCGGCGACCAGGGGTGAATGTAGGGGGCGTAGATGCCGGTGTTCATCTTCGCGGACTGCACCAGCGTGGTGGTGCTGCTCCAGGGCCCCTCGGGGGCGTCGGCGGTGCGCATCACCACGTTGTTGAAGGTGTTGGTGTAGAGCATGACGAACTTGCCGAGGTGCTCACTGTAGGCCACCGAGAGCTCGCTGGTCCGGTCGGCGACCACCTGGATCGCCAGGAACGAGAACCACTTCAGCCACCCGAACGGGGTGTAGAACTCATAGGCCCACCGGTTGGTGATCTCGTTCTCGTTGACCCGGGCGAGAAACACCGAGCCACCCCGTCCCGGCGTGGTGCCGTACTGGTAGACGTAGCCGTCTCGGCGCAGATAGGCGTTCTGCTGGAAGTTCTGCTCGCCCCAGACGAAGAACACGCTGGGCACCGCGAAGAACATCGACGGCCGGATGCTCGACTGCGGCACCGTCCAGGTCTCGCCGTTGTCGTTGGAGACCGCGACCGCGGAGAAGTTCGTCGACCACGACCCGGGTTGGCCCCAGGCGCTGATCGACATGAAGTTGATGTACTGGGTGGCGTCGACCGCGATCGCGGCGGTCGGGATGATCGTCACCTCGTTCTGCACCAGGTTGAGGCTGGCGATGATCTGCCGGGAGAAGTTGGGCCGTTGCGCGCTCACCGGCGACCCGGCCAGCGGATTGCCGTACTGCGGGTCGGGCACCGTGATCCCGTCGCTCAGGTCGGCGTCGGCGCTGCGGAACAGGGTGTTCTTACGCCATTCCTGACCGGGGATCCCGCAGTCGCCGAAGGTGTCGCCGAACGCCATCAGGATCTGGCGTCGGCCGCCGGCACCACCGTTGTCCCACGGGATCCCCAGGTCGGCACCGGAGATCGTGAAACGGTGGTAGGAGTCGGTCTGCGGGCCGGTGAGCCAGCCGACCACCTGCGCCTCGCCGGCAGCCACCGCGGCGGGCGCGGCGGCGGCCCGCGGGGCCGCCGCGGCCGGGGTGATCCCCGGCGGTGGTTCGGCGGTGGCCGGGTCGGCGGGGATCGGATAGGTGCTGCCGTCGGGCAGGACCGCCGCGCTGGGGCGCATCACCCCCTCGTAGGGGTCGGGGGGCACCGTGCCCGGGGCGGCCGGTTTGCGCCCGATCGGCAGATGCGCGACCGGCAGTCGCGCCGCGGGCCGGCGCTGCTGGGGCGCCTGCTGGGGCAGCATCCGCGATTGCGGAGCGGGCATCACCCCCGGCGAACACGGATCGGCCTGCGCCGGCGCCGCGAACACGATCGGGATCACCGGCACCATCGTGGCCACCAGCACCGCGCAGGCCAGCCGCCGATACCTTGTCATGTCGTCCTTACACGCGCACCCATCCGCACCGGCGCATACCCGGAGTTACTTCTGCGACCATAGCGACGGAAGTGATGCACGAGCTTTCTGACGTCTGAACCGAGATCGGCTTGTGACCGTGTCGCGATCACCTCGGGGAGCGCGGGTCAGTATGGGGCAGACGCCCGCTGCCGGGCCTCGATCGCCCCGCCCAGCCAACGCCGCAGGAAACCCCGCAGCTGCTCGCGGGTGCGCGCGGGTGCATCCGGGGCGACGAAGAACGACAGCATGATCCGCAGGGCGAACTCGACCAGCTCGCGTAGGTCGACGTCGGTGAACCCGTGGGCGTCCCAGTCGACGTCGAACCGGTCGATCATCCGCATGCCGAAGTCGCGGGCTTCCGCGGAGGCCAGGTCGCCGGTGTGATCGTGGCCGGGAGTGCCCGACAACAGAACCCCCAAGTGCGGGGTGGTGCGGACCGCCTCCAGGGTGTACGCCGTGCCCTCGGTGAGCGCCTCGGCCGGGTCGGTGAGGCCACGCACATGCGCGGTGAGCCTGTCGAAAAACCCGTCCACCGAGGCGATCGCGGCCGCACGCATCAACGCGTCGGCGGTCGGGAAGTACCGGTAGACGGTCTGTCGGGTCACCCCCAGCGAACTCGCCACGTCGGCGATCGTCACCGCGGCGCCGGTCGTGTCGATGAGCTCGACGGCGGCCTCGACGACGCGCTGGGTCGCTTCACCGTCGGTCTGCGGCGGATGTCCACCCCATCCGCGTCTGCGTGCCATCGGCTCCGCCCCTCCCCGGCCGCCGGCTTGACGGACGACCGACCGCTTGTAATCATACAGACATCCGTATTCGTGTGTGATTGTATGTTGTGATTCGAGGACGCCGACCCCATGACCGATCTCCAAGTGCGCAAGATGCGTTTCGGGTTCGCCAACTATCCGGTGCCGTTCCTGTGGAACGAGGCGAACCCCGCGTTCTCCGCGATGGCCAACTCGGTGTCGTTTCTGGCGGTCGCCTTCGAGAACATGATCAGCGCGATGATCCCCGAGGCGCAGAAGGCGATCACCGACCCCGCGATCGCCGAGGAGGCCGACGCGTTCGTGCGCCAGGAGGGCCAGCACTCCTGGGCGCACCGCCAACACGTCAAGGGATTGATCAAGGCCTACCCGAGCCTCAAAGAGACCTTCAAACAGGTACTCGCCGCGTTCGACGACCTCACCGACAACACCCCGATGCGATACCGGTTGGCCTACACCGCCGACCTGGAGGCCACGTTCACCCCGGTGTTCAAGCTGATGCTCGACCACGACGACACGCTGTTCGCCCCGGGCGACGACCGGGTGGCCTCGCTGTTTTTGTGGCACTTCGTCGAGGAGGTCGAACACCGCAGCTCGGCGTTGATCATCTACGACCATGTCGTGGGCAACCCGTTCTACCGGATGCGGGTGGCACCGTCGGTGTTCAAACACGTCATGGCCACCCTGCGGATCGCCGCCCAGGGGTTCAACACCCATGTGCCGTTCGCCGATCGCAAGGTCGATGCGATGTCGACGTTCGTCCCCTACCGCTATAAAAAGATGGTGCTCGATCGGCTGCCGGTGCGCAAACCGGCCGATCACGGCCCGGTCGACAACGCGTTCGGTCACCTGCCGGTGCGCGAACAACTCACCGCGCTCACCGGGGTCTTCCGCAGCCAGATGCCGTATCACAACCCGGCGAACGAAAAGCTGCCGGTGTTGGCAGACGAGTGGTTTGATCGCTACAACGACGGCTACGACGTCACCCAGTGGTACACCGCCACCGCACCGATTTAACAACGCGAGTTGAGGACCAGAATGCCCGACCTGTGCACGGACACCTTCCACGAACTGGCCACGGCAATGGGTTTCACCTGCGCCGACACCGGAGGCCTCATCGAGGTCCGCAACCCGCTGGCGTTGGAGAACTGGACCATGCCGGTGCTGGAGGTGACGATCATCCTCGGCGCGGTGTTGGCGCTGGTGTATGCGATCGGCCGCTACCGCCGCCAGCATGACGCGACGAACCTGGTGCTGTGGTTCGGCGCGATCGCCTACCTGCTGATCATCGAACCACCCCTGTATTTCCCCGGCGCATTCGGGATCGCCGATCACGTCGACACGATGTTCGCGCACAATCTGTTCACCGTCGAATTCCTGTGGGGTCGGCTGCCGCTGTACATCGTGGCGATCTATCCGTTCATGGCGACCATGGCGTTCGAGATCGTCCGGGTGCTCGGTATCTTCCGCCGCTACGGCACGCTGGTCGGAGCGGTCTGCGTCGGCCTGGTGCACCACGCGTTCTACGAGATCTTCGACCACCTCGGCCCCCAGCTGCGCTGGTGGGAGTGGTCGCTGGACAACCCGATGAACCAGCCCTTCTTCGCCTCGGTGCCGATGGGCAGCGTCGTGGTGTTCGCCGCACTGTGGCCGCTGTCGCTGGCGTTCTGTGTGCAGTGGTTCGTCGGCCGGCACGCCGACCGCGGAAAGCGTTTGAGCCCACCGGGTTTGGTCTGGCGCACCATCGTGGTCGGTGTGCTCGCCTCGCTGGGCACCGCGATCCTGCCGTTGCCGGCCACGATCACCCAGTGGGCCTCCGGCGGCCGTCTGCAGGGTTTCGCCTACCTTCTGGAACTGGTGGCCGTGGCGGTGATCGCCGCGGTGGTCTTCTACCGGCAGTGGGAGCGGCTGCGGATCCACGGTGCCACCCACCTCGGCGGCGGGTTGACCACCACCGCCTACACCGACCGACTGATGATCGGCTACGCCGCGGTGTATCTGGGTGTCATGGCACTGCTGTGGCTGGCGGCGCTACCCGATTACTTCGGTGCGGTCAGCGGTCGCACCGACGAGGGCAACCCGGTCGGCAACATCTTCTATGTGGTGCTGTGCTTCGCCATCGCGGGGCTGACCACGGCGATGGCGATGAAGGCCAACTCCGGAAAGACCCCGTCGCCGGCCCGCAAGGTCGCCGAGGGGGCGCCCGAGGCGCGTCGCTGACCGGACACCGGGGTGCTGGCCGGAAAGCATGGCTCGGCCGCCGGTCAAAACGCCGTCGGGATCCGCGCGTCGATCAGGTGCGGCCCCGGGGCGGCGACGGCCGCGGCGAACTGCTCGGCGAGCTCCTCACAGGTGACCGCCACGGTCGCCGGCACTCCGAAGCCCTGCGCGATGCTGGCGAAGTCCATCTCGGGGCGCGCCAAGTCCAGCAGTTGCGCGGCTTTGGGTCCCCCGGCGCCCGCCCCGACGCGGGCGAGTTCCATCCGCAGGATCGCATAGGCATTGTTGTTGAGCAGCACCACGGTGATGTTGAGCCCTTCGCGCGCCATCGTCCACAGCGCCGAGATCGTGTAGGCGGCACTGCCGTCGGCCTGCAGCGCGATGACCGGGCGCTTTGGGGCGGCGATCGCCGCGCCCACCGCCACCGGCAGACCCTGACCGATCGCCCCGCCGGTCAGCGCCAGCACGTCGTGCTGCGGTGACCCGGCGGTGGCGCCCGCAAGCAGCAGCCCGGAGGTGTTGGATTCGTCGGAGATGATCGCGTGCGCCGGCAGCAGCGCACCGATCACCTGCCCCCAGTTGTGGGCGTCCAGCGCCCCGTCAGGCAGGTCCGGTACCGCCGGCGGGGCCCCGCGCGCGGCGGTGTCCGGGGCCACGGCGTCGGCCAGCTGCTGCAGGGCTGCGACCACGTCGGTGTCCAGGCCGGCCAGGTGGTGCACCACGGCACCGTCGGGGACCAGATCGCTGGGCCGGTCCGGGTAGGCGAAGAACGTCACCGGCGGCCGGGTGCCGGCCACGATGAGGTGCTTGATCCCGTCGAGTTGGGCGCCGGCCTGCTCGGCCAGGTAGCCGAGCCGCTCGATCGCCGGCACCCCGGCGCCGCGGGTCAGCCGGGCCGGGAAGGTCTCCACCAGGGTGCGCGCGCCGGTCGCCGCGGCGATCCGGTCGGCGGCCGCCAGTCCCGGCGCCCCGGTGGCGGGCCCACCGAGCAGCAGGCAGACCGGGTCGCCGCTGCCGAGCACCGTGGCGATCTCGGCGACGACGGCCGGATCGGGCCGGCTCGGGGAGCCCGGGGTGTGCGGTGCGGCGGCCGTGGCGCCATCGCCCCAGGAGATGTCGGCGGGCAGGATCAGGTTGGCGACCCCTCCGGGTCCGGTCAGCGACGCGGCGACCGCCTCGGCGGCGTCGCGGCCCACCTCGTCGCCGCCGGTGGTGCGCCGCGTCCAGCCGTGGGTCCAGGCGGTCAGCGACTCGACCTCCGACTCCAGCGGCGCGTCGTATTTCTTGTGGTAGCCGGCGTGGTCGCCGATGATGTTGACCACCGGGCTGTGGGCGCGGCGGGCGTTGTGCAGGTTGGCCAGCCCGTTGCTCAACCCGGGGCCGAGGTGCAGCAGGGTCGCGGCGGGTTTGCCGGCGATGCGCGCGTACCCGTCGGCGGCGCCGGTGGCCACCCCTTCGAACAGGCAGAGCACGCCGTGCATCTGCGGGACCGCGTCGAGGGCGGCCACGAAGTGCATCTCCGAGGTGCCGGGGTTGGCGAAACACACCTGCACCCCGCAGTCGACCAGTGTGGTGAGCAGCGCCTGGGCCCCGTTGGCCATCGGTGTTGATCCTCCCCTCGCAGGTCCTCAGTGCGGCGGCGCTCGCCACCGCCACCGCCGGGTTCGGTGATCGGGCCCGGCGGGTCCATGCCAGTATCTATGACATGAGACGAAACGGCGCGATCGGCGTCCTGGGGGCCGCCGTGTTGATCGGGGGGCTGCTCGGCGCCCCCACGGGCCTTCCGCGGGCCGCGGCCGAGCCGTGCCCGCAGACCGAGGTGGTCTTTGCCCGCGGATCCGGGGAACCGGTCGGTGCGGGCGGGGTCGGGCAGGCGCTCATCGACGCGCTGCGAGCACGGGTCCCCGACCAGTCGATCGAGCTGTATCCGGTGAACTACCCGGCGACCCACGACTACCGCACCAGCGCCGAGGCCGGCGCCGGCGACGCCACCGCCCACGTGCAGTCGACGATCGCGGCGTGCCCGCAGACCAAGATCGTGCTCGGCGGCTACTCACAGGGCGCGATGGTCACCGAGTTGACCAGCGAGCGGTTGCCCGCCGACGCCGCCGCCCACATCGCGGCGGTGACCCTGTTCGGCACCCCCACCAGCAGCTACGCCGTCGACAACTGGGGTGGACCGGTGCCGGTGCTGGCCGAGGCCTACCGGGCCGACAGCATCGACTTCTGCCTGCCCGACGACATCGTGTGCGCCGAGGGCGGCAACATGCTCGCCCACCTCGGCTACGCCGACTCGCCAATGCCGCAGGAGGCCGCCGAGTTCGTCGCCGACCGGATCGCCGGTTAACCCGGCCCGAGCCGGGTCCGGACGTCGTCGCGCAGGACGCCCTTGGCGATCTTGGCGCCCGAGGAGCGGGGCAACTGCGCCATGACGACGAGCCGTTCGGGCAGCAACTCCTTGGACACCCCGGTGGACAGCAGGAACTCGTTGAGCTGGGCCAGATCGAGCCGATCGGCGGCGCCGGTGGGTTCGACGTAGAGACAGACCTTCTCGCCGAATACCGGATCGGGCATCGCGACCGCGGCGGCGACCGCGACCGCCGGATGGGCGCTGGCCGCGTCTTCGACTTCGGCGGCGCTGATGTTCTTGCCCCCGCGCACGATGAAATCCGAGGTGCGGCCGGTGACGGTGAGGTAGCCCTCGGCGTCGAGGTGGCAGACGTCGCCCATCCGCATCCATCCGTCGGCGGTGAACAGGGCGTCGTGGTCGACCTCGCCGAGGTAGCCGAGGCTGGTTGCCGGGCCGCGGCAGGCCGGCTGACCGGTGCCGGTGTCGGTGACGTCGTCGTCGCCGTCGAAGAGCCGCACCGCCATCTCCGCAACGACCCGACCCCCGGTGGTGAGCCGGCGCTGTCGCGGATCGGCCAGGCTGGTGCCCGACAGCAGTCCGGTCTCGTTGGATCCGTAGAACTGCAGAATGGTTGCCCCGGTGAGTTCTTCGAACTCCACCGCCCGGCGAAACGGCAGCGCCTCCCCGCCGGTGAACACCACCCGCAGCGAGCTGAGGTCGTGCTCAGCGCGGGCGGGCTCAGCCATCAGCATGGTCAATTGCGTGCTGACGCAACATAAGACGCTCACGCGGTGTTCGGCGATGGCCGCCCAGGTCGCCGCGGCGCTGAACCGGTCGAGCAGCACCGTCGCGGCTCCGAGGTGAATCGGGGTGGTGTGACTGGTCCACAACCCGAAACCGAACGGGGTGGGGATCACCGGCAGGAACACGTCGTCGGCGCGGAGTTCGGCGTTGGCCAGCGCCTTCTGATGAAAGTAGTACCACCGGTTTTGGGTGTGCACCACACACTTCGGTAGCCCGGTGGTGCCGGAGGTGGAGTTGATCAGAAACACGTCGTCGGCGCCCAACGGCACGGGCAGCTCCGCCGACGCCGCCGCGGGCGCGGCGATCCGCAGATCGCGCAGCACCAGCGGGCGCGCCCCGACGGTCGCGGCGACCGGCGCCGCGGGCCGCGCGCGGACCGGGTCGCTGACCACAAAGGCCGGGCGGGTGTCGGCCAGGATCGCGGTGAGCTCCCGCCGGCCGGCCCGCACGCCGAGGCCCACCACCACCGCCGCGGCGCGCTCGATCGCCACGAACAGCACGTGGATGCCGACCGCGTCGCCGTGCCAGACCGCCACCCGGTCCCCCGGGCGCACCCCGGCAGCGACCAGTTGACGGGCCAGCACGTCGGCGGCGGCGTCGAACTGCGACCAGGTCAGCGCCGCCGCGCCGTGGTCGCGATAGGCGACCCGCTCGCCCACCCGCCCGGCGTTGCGCCGGACCGCCGCCGACAGCGTCGTCGTCGACCACCAGCCCGCACGGTGATAGCCGGCGATCTCGGCGTCGGTGAACGCCGGTGACGCCGCCGCGTCACCCCCGCCGATCACCATGCCGGGATGATAGGAAACCCGCTCGGGGGCGGTCGTCAGCGCGGTGGACCCCACCCGACGCGGGGACTGTGAGCTGGCCCACTTTTTTCCCTCGGCGGTCCGTGCTAGACACGGGGGTGGGTTGCTCGCGCGACCCGAGGTGAAGAGGTGCGTTACTGTGTTCGACCTCATTGTGCGGAACGGTCTGTGGTTCGACGGGACGGATTGCGCGCCGCGGCGCGCCACGCTGGGCATCCGCGACGGCCGGGTCGCCGAGGTGACGTTCGGCGCGCTCGACGAGACCGACTGCCCCGAGGTGATCGACGCCGCCGGCAAGTGGGTGCTGCCGGGGTTCATCGACATCCACACCCACTATGACGCCGAGGTTCTGCTCAACCCGGGCCTCGATGAATCGGTGCGCCACGGGGTGACGACGATCGCGTTGGGTTGCTGCTCGATGTCGTCGGTGTACGCCGACTCCGAGGATGTCGCCGACCTGTTCAGCCGGGTGGAGGCGGTGCCGCGCGCCCATGTGCTCGGAGCGCTGGAGCAGTTCCGCAGCTGGGACGGCCCCGACGGCTACGTCAAGGCCCTCGACGCGCTGCCCCTGGGGCCCAACGTGACGTCGTTTCTGGGGCATTCGGATCTGCGCACTTCGGTGATGGGCCTGGGCCGCGCCACCAACACCTGGTCGCTGCCGACGCCGGCGGAACTCAAGACGATGAGCGCCCGCCTCGATGAGGCGCTCGATGCCGGGATGCTCGGTCTGTCGGGCATGGACTCCCCGATCGACAAACTCGACGGTGATCGCTACCGCTCCCGGGCGCTGCCCTCCACCTACGCGTGGTGGCATGAGCGGTGGCTTCTCATCGACGTGCTGCGCCGGCACGGCCGGGTCCTGCAGAGCGCCCCGAACATCAAAAATCCATTGACCGCGGTGCTGTTCTTCGCAGCGTCCGGCTCCTATCGGACCCGCCGCAAGCAGGTTCCGATCAGCTTGCTGGTGGTGGCCGACGGTAAATCCGCGCCGGGGGCGCATCTGGTGCTGCGCGGCGCCGCGGCGGTCGGCAACGCGGTCTTCGGCTCACGAGTCAAGTTCCAGCATCTTCCGGTGCCGTTCACGCTGTACTCCGATGGGATCGACCTGCCGGTCTTCGAGGAATTCGGTGCCGGCACCGCGGCGCTGCACCTGCGCGACCAGATCCAGCGCAACGCGTTGATGGCCGACAAGGACTATCGGCGCAAGTTCCGTCGCGAATTCATGCTCAAACGCCACATGCCGGGCATGTGGCACAAGGACTTCCACGACGCCCGGATCGTGGAGTGCCCCGATTCGGCGTTGGTGGGCAAGAGCTTCGGGCAGATCGCCGACGAGCGCGGCGACCAGCCCCTCGACGTGTTCTTGGACGTGCTGGTGGAGAACGGCGAGAAGAACGTGCGCTGGACCACGACGGTCGGCAATCACCGCCCCGGCGTACTGGACAGGATCGCCCGGGACCGCAACGTGCAGATGGGTTTCTCCGATGCGGGGGCGCATCTGCGCAACATGGCGTTCTACAACTTCGGTCTGCGGTTCCTCAAGCGGATGCGCGACGCCGAGGCGGCCGGCGAGCCGGTGCTGCCGTTGGGGACCGCGGTGCATCGCCTCACCGGCGAGCTGGGCACCTGGTTCGGGTTGGACGCCGGTTTCCTGCGCCGCGGCGACCGTGCCGATTTCGTCGTCGTCGACCCCGAGGGCCTCGATGAGGCCCTCGCCGCCTATCACGAAGAGCCCGCCGAGTTCTTCGGCGGGCTGTCACGGATGGTCAACCGCAACGACACGGCGGTGGTGGCCACCGGGATCGGCGGACAGGTGGTGTTCCGCGACGGAACGTTCATCGACGGCTACGGGCGCACCCTGCAGACCGGGCACTACCTGAAGGCCGGTCAGAAACCGGCGCCCACTGCGGCGGCGGTTCACTGAGCCGCCGCCGCCTGATCGCCGACGTCGATGCCCTCGAAAGGAGCGTTCATGACCGATGCCACCCGGATCACCGGTTTTGAGCGTGGAGCGTTGTCGTTCACGGTCCGCGACACCGGACCGGCCGACGGTACGCCGGTGGTGCTGCTGCACGGGTTTCCGCAGAACTCCTCGTCGTGGGCCGCGGTGGCCGAGCGGCTCAATCATGCCGGCTACCGCACCCTGGCACCCGACCAGCGCGGCTATTCGCCGCAGGCCACCCCACGGGGCCGGCGCCACTATCGGCTCGGTGAACTGGTCGACGACGTCGTCGCCCTCGTCGAGCGGGCCGGCGCGGGCCCGGTGCACCTGGTCGGGCACGATTGGGGTGCGGCGGTGGCGTGGGGGGTCGCGGCACTGCATCCGCGGCGGCTGCGTTCGCTGACCGCGGTCTCGGTGCCGCACCCAAGTGCGTTCGCGTCGTCGATGCTGCGCAGCAACCAGCTGGCGATGTCGTGGTACATGGCGATGTTTCAGCTGCCGTGGCTGCCGGAGTGGTTGATGCGCACCAAGGACGGCTTCGTCCAGACGATGCTGACCCGCACCGGGCAGACACCGGCGGCGGCGCGCCGCGACATCCGGATGCTGCAGCAGGGCCACACCGCGACCGGGGCGCTGAACTACTACCGGGCGCTGCCGTGGTCACTGCCGTCGATGCCGGCGCTGCGCCGACCGATCACCGTACCCACCCTGCAGGTGTGGAGCGACAGGGACACCGCGGTGGGAGTCAAGGGCCACGAACTCAGCGAGCGGTTCGTCGCCGCCCCGTGGCGGCTGGTCACGTTGCCGGGGGTCAGTCACTGGGTCCCGGAGGAGGCCCCCGCCGAGCTCGCCGGCCTCATCGACGAGCACGCCGCCTCGACGGCGGCGGGGTGATCCGCCGCGATCAGCAGCGCGGCACGGAATCGGTAGCGGTGCCGCATCATCGGCGCCTGCGGTCAGTCGTCGAACTCGAAGACGTCGTCCCAGTCGTTCCAATCGTCCCACTGCCAGCCGATGCGGTGCTCGATGAAGTCGCGGGCGATGAACAGCACCCCGGCGACGACGATCGCCGCCAGCAGCGCGAAGATCGCCCAGCGCAGCACCGTCTGGGTGGAGTGGCGGCTCGGCGGCGGCGCGGACTCGCCGTCACCGGCAGGGCCAAGGCGCACCCCGAGTGCGAACAGCGCCGGCAGGGTCGCGCCGGCCACCAACCCGAAGAACAGGATTTTGGCGGTGGCGACGTAGTCGAACCAGGTGGTCATGTGCGCCGCTCCTAGGCACGGATCGAATCGGTGGACGGCGACTCGTCGACCTGGGTGTCGGGGGCCGGGATGGGGCCCCGGTCGACCCCGAGGCCGTCGGTGAGGCTGGTGCCCCAATCGGCGGTGACGTTGGTGTGGTCGATGCGCACCTTGCGGGACTTCAGCCAGATGAGCCCGGCGATCGTCACCAGCGCGGCGAGACCGACCGCCACACCGCCGTAACCGCCGACGACGTGGATGAGCGCGTAGCCGGCGGCGCCGACCGCCCCGGCCAACGGCAGGGTGATCAGCCAGGCCACCGCCATGCCGCGCAGCACACCCCACCGGACGGCCGCACCGGGCTTACCGACCCCGGCGCCGAGCACCGATCCGGTGACCACCTGGGTGGTCGACAGGGTGTAGCCGAAGTGGCTGGACAGCAAGATGACCGATGCCGACGAGGTCTCCGCCGCCATCCCCTGCGGGGACTCGATGTCGACCAGGCCCTTGCCGAGGGTGCGGATGACCCGCCATCCGCCGAGGTAGGTGCCCGCGGCCATGGCCAGCGCGCACGACACGATCACCCACATCGGCGGCAGGGTCTGGGTTTTGCTGGCGGCACCGTAGGAGATCAGGGCCAAAAAAATGACGCCCATGGTTTTCTGGGCGTCATTGGTGCCGTGCGCCAACGAGATCAGGGCGGTGGAGCACACCTGGCCGCGGCGAAACTCCCGCAGCGTGCGTTTCCGCGACAATCCGGTGGTGAGCCGGTAGACCAGGGCGGTGGCCACGGTGCCGATGATCACGGCGGCCAGCACCGCCACCACCGCCGGCACCAGCACCTTCGACACCACCCCGCCCCAGAGCACGCCGTGGATGCCGACCGCGACGATCATCGCGCCGACGACCCCGCCGATCAGGGCGTGCGACGAACTCGAGGGGATACCGAACAGCCAGGTCATCAGATTCCAGACGATGCCGCCGATGAGCCCGGCGAACATCACCTCCAACGTCACCAGGTGGGTGACCACCAGGTCCTTGGCGATGGTGGCCGCCACCTGCGTGGACAAAAACGCGCCGATCAGATTGAGCGACGCGCAGAGTGCCACAGCCGCCTTGGGTTTGAGCGCGCCGCTGGCGATCGCGGTGGCGGTGGCGTTGCCGGTGTCGTGGAAACCATTGGTGAAATCGAACCCGAGTGCGGTGATTACCACGATAATCAGAAGGAATAACTCGAAGTTCACTCCACTAATTTTGCGGGTTTGGCTGCCCCGTTGTCGAATCCGCAGCTAACGGGCCGGTTTTTGGGCTCAGGTGCGCCATGAGCCGCGCTCGGCCGCGCCGGTGACTAGCATGCCGCACATGGCCACGATTCTGCGGTCGCTGTGGGCACGGCGCCTCGCCGCCGGAGCGGCGACGGCCGTCGCGGTGGTTGCGGGGCTGGCCTGGGCCCCACGGTACGGCCACGAGTCCGCTCCGATGATGCCGCCGGCGTCCGCCGACGTCCCGGCGGAGTTCTCCTATCCGCCGTTGTGGCCGTTCAGCTCCCAGGCCGAGGCCGACCGCTGGCGCCCCACCGAACAGAGCGCCTGGCACGCCGACGCGGCCGAGACCGCGCTGCGGTTCACCACGCAGTACCTGGGGTTTTCCGCGATCGATGAGATCCTGCGCACCCGCGACAGCCCGACGCGCCCCGGCATGGAGGCCTGGGTGACGCTGGGCTACGCGGTGCCCGGGCACACGCCGGCGCCGGCGGCGACGATCCACCTGGCCCGCTTCGGTACCGCGGTCGGAGCGCCGTGGGAGGTGGTCGGCACCGACGACGAGGTCCTCACCCTCGACGCCCCCGCCTACAACAGCCTCGCCGGGCCGGTGATCGAGGCCGGCGGCGTCATCACCGGCGTCGACGAGTGCATCCGCCTGCAGGTGCGCCAGAGCACCCAACCGCAGCCACTCGGCGAGTTCTCCTGCCAGCCGGCCGGCGGCCAGGATTCCCGCTGGTCGGCGACGGTGCCGGTGCACGGAGCCGAGCCCGGGGTGCTCACCGTGGTCGCCTCGACCGGCGGGCACGTCACCGACGTGGAACGCTTCGCGGTGACCGCGCTGCGCGTCGGCGACGCGGACGGCTAAACGCCGATGCACGCCACCAGGGCACTCCCACCAACCGCACAGGGAAAACCCAGCTGTCGCACCGGCTGTGGATGGCTCACAGCTCCCCGGCGCCGACCGCGCGCACCAATTTGCCGAAACCCTTGACGCTGGTCGTGGCGTGCAGCCAGCGGCCGTCGGTGAACTCGAGGACGAACGTGACCGTTTTTTGGCGCCACCCGATGACCGCGCCGGCCATCAGGCCGACAACGTCACCGACCAATGCGCCGATGAGCGCCGATTTGGCGGTGTGGCGGCCCTTCTTCGAGATCTGTTCGGCGGCGATGTCGAGCCAGCTGACCGTCGAGTCGTCGAGGGCGATCCGTTCGTGGTCGCCCTTGAAGCCGTCGCCCGGCTGCCAGGGCACAACCAAGGTGCCGGACTTACCGAAGAAGCTCAATCGGGTGTTCTTGGGAAAATCACCGTCGTGAACATCCAGTCTCGCCACCGCCGCCGTCCTCCTTGATCCGCTGACCGTGACCATATCGAGGACCTGCGACACCGGGAACGAACGCCGGCACGGCGTCCGACGAGCCGTCATGACGAGACAGCCAGCCCACGGGGATCGATCTCCGGGTGACCGAGTCCAAGGTGGGGCTGTCCAAGGTGGGGCTGTTCAGAGTGGGGCTGTTCAGAGTGGGGTGTTCAGAGTGGGGCGACCGGGACTTGAACCCGGGACCAACGGATTATGAGTCCGCGGCTCTAACCGACTGAGCTACCGCCCCCGGGGGTTGGCTAGCTGCGGATATGCGCTCCTCGATCTCGTGTTGGCACTCTGGTCCGCTGCACGACCTCGACACTAGCGCGCATGCCGGCGGCCGGTGACGCCGTGGTGCGCCGGCGCACCGGCGCGGGCGCCGGTCTCGCCGCGGTCAGCCGCACGCGCTGTTGTCCGCCCCCGCGACGGCGAGGAAGGTGATCGTGGCCGGGTCCAGCACGACGTCGCCGGCGTCGATCGGCGCTCCGGTCAATGCCGGCAGCGCATCGCCGGGGCCGAGTTGCAGCACCGTGCCGTTGAGTTCGACGGTCGTGGAATCCAGCGGGGAGGCAGCCAGGGTGTAGCGCTGGGCGGGCTGCGGCAGGGTCAGGGTGTGGGCGTTGTCGCGGTCGGTGTTGATCGCCACCACCGTGACCGCGTCGGCGGTGTCGGCGTGGCAGTGGGCGTAGACCCGCAGCCCGTCGTCGGCGGGGACGGCGGGATCAAGCACGACGGTGCCCATCAGTTGTCGCCAGAGCAGCGCGGCCCAGTAGGTGGGTTTCGGGGTGAGATCGTTCTCGTCGAGCAGGGAGTAGTCGCTGGATTCCAGGGTGTTGTGCATGACCACCTGGACACCTTCGCGGGCCAGCAGGCCGAGCTGATCCACGTATCGGAAGCTGTCCAAAAACGTTCCGGCCCAGGGGTTGCCCCCGCATGCGGCGTCGGCCACCTCGGTCAGCCACAGCGGTTTTCCGGGATCGAAGCGATCCCGCAGCCCGGCATAGAACGCCCGGCTGGCGTTGGTGCGGTTGAGGAATTCCGCGGACAGCGCTTCGTCTTCGGTGGTCTGCGGAAGACCCATGGGTGCGCAGCGCTGCGATCCGGCGTTCTAGTGGTGGTAGGAGAATCCGTCGACGCCGGGCCCGGCGGCGGCCAGCATGTCTTCACTGTGGATCACTCCCGCCGCATCCATCAGTTCACCGAGATTCTCCGCATCCGCGCCGAACCCCGCGGGGCCCTCGCCGACCGAACCCGGCCCCAGGATGGTCATGTCGGGGTCGGCCTTGTCGATGAAGGCCTTGAACGCCTTGAAATCTCGTCCGTAGTCGGCGGCGTCGTACCCTTGCGGGGCGCCACCCATCGCGGCGACGTTGGGCTCGTTCATGAATTCCGCGGCCGCGATCTCGCCACCGGCCGAGCGGGTGAAATCCAGCCAGCGTTGCGCCTGCTCGGGCGTCCACGCACCGGAGGCGTCGCGGGTTCCGGCACTGATCGGGAACGATGACACGATCTTGGCGTCGGTGGCGTTGGCGAAATCGATCACCCCGCGCCACTGTTCGCGCGTCAAAACGCCGTTGAAACCCTCCGGCGCGGTCGCCGGCGGCTGGTCGGTGTCGGCGAAGTAGGTGGAGTTGGCCCAGGTTCCGGAGACCCGCAGATAGGCCGGCCCCAGCGCGGCGGCCAGGGTGCGCAGACGCGGATCGGCCAAGTCGCGCGGTGGCCGGTACTCATACATGTTCGGGTCCATACCCGTCGGCGCGTTCGACGGGGCCGGGACCGCGGAGGGCTCCGCCGCCGGAGCGCCGTAGGGCTTCCAGAAATCCGCGCCGGTCACCGAGGCCATTTCGATGTTGTAGGACTGGAAACGCTCATCCAGCGTGCCGATCCGCTTCAGCCCCTGCACGTCCATGCCACCTCCCGGACCCGTGTCGGCCGGTCCCGCGCATCCCGCGGCACCGACGGCGATCACCGACATCACTGCGCCCGCGGCGCGCACGATCCTGATCATCACACCCATCCATTACTTAGCTGATCTATCTAGAATCAGGCTAACATCGGCGGACGCCGGTCGTTGTGCGAGGTGGCCACGGGGTGGTGTCGATCGGCCGGCGGCGCAATGCTGGGGCCATGGCTAACCGCATCCTGTACGTCGTCACCAACGTCGCCCACTACGACGACCCGGCCGAGCCGACCGGTCTGTGGCTCTCGGAGTTGACCCACGCCCACGACGTGTTCACCGACGCCGGCTATGAGCAGCAGATCGTCAGCCCCGCGGGCGGACCCGCGCCGCTGGAGCCGCGCTCGCTGAAGTTCCCCACGTTCGACGCCAGCGCCAAGGCGTGGAAGGCCGACGAGGCGAAGATGGCCCTGCTCGCCGAGACGGCCTCCCCCGACGAGATCGACGGGGCCGACTTCGATGCGATCTACTTCACCGGCGGTCACGCGGTGATGTATGACTTCCCCGACAGCGACGGCCTGCAGCGCATCACCCGCGAGATCTTCGAGCGCAACGGCGTCGTCTCCTCGGTCTGCCACGGCTACTGCGGTCTGCTCAACACCCGGCTCACCGACGGCACCCTGTTGGTCGCCGGGCGTGAGCTCACCGGGTTCGCCTGGATCGAGGAGGTGCTGGCCCGCGTCACCAAGCTGGTGCCCTACAACGCCGAAGCCGAGATGAAGCGGCGCGGCGCCCGCTACCGCAAGGGCCTGATCCCGTTCGCCTCGCACGTCGTCGTCGATGGGCGCCTGGTGACCGGCCAGAACCCGGGGTCGGCGACGGCGACCGCTACCGCGGTCGTCTCCGCGCTGGGGCGCTGACCTGAGCGGGCGACGACCCGCTTCCGGCACCCGAGCCACCACTGGAGAACTGTTGACTGAATTCGTCTTTTGGTCATAGGGTGAGGGGGACGGATCGGGAGGTCGGTGATGGGCGAGCAGGGGCGGGCGGACCGGCAGGCGCGCGCCGACCGGATCCTGGACACCGCACGCGAGTTGCTGCTGCGGTGGGGCTATCGCCGCGTCACGATCGACGAGCTGACGCGCCGCGCCGGCGTCGGCAAGGGCACGCTCTATCTGCACTGGGGTTCCCGCGAGGAGCTCTTCCAGGCGGTGAGCACCCGCGAGGCCGCCGCGATGACCGAGGCCATCATCGGCGGGATCGCCCGCGACCCGGCGCGGGTGGCGTTGCATCGATACCTGCGCGCACTGTTCGTCGAGGCGATGAACCGGCCGGTCCTGCGCGCGCTCTACACCCGCGACACCGAGACCCTCGACGCGTTGTTGACCACGACGAGCCATCGGCGCCTCGAGCAGACGAAGCTCACGGTCAACCGCGACTACCTTTCGGTACTGGCCGCCGAAGCAATGCTGCGTGACGATCTGCGCCCCAGCGACCTGGACTACACCTTGCCCACCCTGGTGTTCGGCTTCTTCGCGGTGGAACCCTTTTTGCCCCCCGAGTCGGGATTGAGCCTGCAGCAGAAGGCCGATCAGCTGGCCGAGACCGTTCGCCGAACCTTCGAACCGCCCGCCGCGCCGGACCGCGACCGGCTGGGCCGTGCCGCCGAGGCGGCGATTCCGATATTCCAACGGCTCGCCGACGATTACCGGGCCGCGACCTACGGAGGTGACCACAGTGAGCACACCACCGCCTGAACTCGCGCGCCCGCACGGACGCTACGGGGTCGACGGCGATTACCGTCTGATCCCGGCTCCGGTGGTCTTCGGCGGCTACCTGCTGGTGTGCCTGGCCGCCGCGGTGTCGGCGGTCGTGTTGCTCTTCGCCGGACGGGTCCTCGCTGCGGTGGTGGGCGGCGTCGTCGCGCTCACGCTCATCGGGGCGGGCACGAGCGTCCTGCGGTACAGCCGGCGCGGGAAGTTCGAGGTGTGGGCCCGGCTGCTGACCGCGCTGGGCCTGCGCGGCGACGAGCGGGTCCTCGATCTCGGCTGCGGCCGCGGCGCGGTGCTGTTGGCGGCGGCCAAGCTGGTGCCGCGCGGATCGGCGGTGGGCGTGGACATCTGGCGGCCGGACCAGACCGGCAACTGCGCCCGGGCCACCTGGGACAACGCCGAGGCCGAAGGCGTCGCCGAGCGGGTCGAGCTGCACACCATGGACATGACCGCCCTGCGTTTTCCCGAGGCGTCGTTCGACGTCGTCGTCAGCAGCCTCGCGATCCACAACCTGCCCGGCAACACCGCGCGGGACTCGGCCATCGATGAGGCGCTGCGGGTGTTGCGCCCCGGTGGCCGGCTGGTGGTCGCCGACATCGGGTTCACCCGCCGGTACGCTGCCCGGCTGCGCCAGCGGGGCGCCGGCGAGGTCACCCGGCGCAGTGTCGACTGGCGTGGCTGGTGGGGGTTGCCGCTGCTTCGCACCTACGTGGTCACCGCCACCAAGCCGGTCACCGCGCACTGAGGTGCCGTCGCACAACGCTGCCGGCGCGCCGTGGCGCGCCCCCGCCGGGCGCTACCATCGGCCACCATGACCGCCGACACCGCGATCCCGGACGTCTTCAGCAGCCGGGGCCCCGGCGGTCTGCGCATCGTCGCCGACCGGCTCGGTGACCCGCAGGCCCCTGCGGTGGTGTTCTTGCACGGCGGCGGGCAGACCCGCCGCTCCTGGGGTGGGGCGGCCGCGGCGGTGGCCGCGCGCGGGTGGCAGGCGGTCACCGTCGACCTGCGCGGACACGGCGAGTCGGACTGGGCCGACGACGGCGACTACCGGGTGGTCAGTTTCGCCGGTGACGTCGCCGCGGTGCTGGCTCGGCTGCCGGCCCAGCCGGTGCTGGTGGGCGCCTCGTTGGGCGGGAGCACCGCCATGTTGCTGGCCGGGGAGCTCGCCCGCGGCATCGCCGGTGCGGTGGTTCTCGTCGACATCGTGCCGAACATGGACCCGGCCGGCGCGGCACGGGTGCACACCTTCATGGTCGAGAAGATGGAGTCCGGGTTCGCCTCCCTGGAGGAGGCCGCCGACGCGATCGCGCAGTACAACCCGCACCGGCCGCGCCCCACCGATCTGCAGAGCCTGCAGACCAACCTGCGCCGGCGCGGGGACCGCTGGTATTGGCACTGGGATCCGCAGTTCATCAGCGGCACCGCGTCCCGGCCCCCGATCGAGGTGACCGACGTGGCGCGTCTGAACGCCGCGGTGGCCGCGATCCTCGCTGATCGGGTGCCGATGCTGCTGGTGCGCGGTCAGATGAGCGATCTGGTCAGCCAGCCGCGCGCCGAGGAGTTCCGCGCCCGGTTCCCCCAGGTGGATTTCGTCGACGTCCGCGGCGCCGGGCACATGGTGGCCGGTGACCGCAACGATGCGTTCGCCGAGGCGGTCACCGACTTTCTCACCCGCCACGCCCGTTGACGCGGTGACCGGGTGGCTACAGGGTGCGGGCCAACCGGTCGGCGAGCAGTTCGGCGAAGCGTGCCGGATCCTCCAGCGCCCCGCCCTCGGCCAACAGCGCGGTGCCGTACAGCAGCTCGGCGGTCTCGGTGACCGACGGGTCCTCGGCGCGCTCGGCGTGGGCGGCCCGCAGCCCGGTCACCAGCGGGTGGGTCGCGTTGAGCTCCAAGATCCGCTTGCCGGCCGGCACCTCCTGGCCCGACGCGCGGTAGATGCGCGCCAGCGCCGGGGTGATCTCGAAGGCATCGGTGATCAAACACGCCGGGGAGTCGGTGAGCCGGTGGGACAGCCGCACCTCCTTGACGTGCTCACCGAGGGTGTCGTGCAGCCAGGTCAGCAGGTCGGCGAACTCCTTCTCCTGCTCCTTGCGCTCGGCCTCGTGCGCGGTCTTCTCCTCCTCGGTGTCCAGGTCCACCTCACCCTTGGCCACCGACTGCAGCGGCTTGCCGTCGAACTCGGGGACCATGCCGACCCACACCTCGTCGACCGGGTCGGTCAGCAGCAGCACCTCATAGCCCTTGGCCTTGAACGCCTCCAGGTGCGGGGATTTGAGGAGTTGCTCGCGGGTCTCCCCGGTGGCGTAGAAGATCTGCTCCTGACCGTCCTGCATCCGCTCGACGTAGTCGGTGAGCGTGGTGGACTCCTCGTCGCTGTGCGTCGAGGCGAACGAGGACACCCTCAGCAGCAGATCCTGGTTCTCCACGTCGGAGAGCAGTCCCTCCTTGAGAACCCGGCCGAACTGGGTCCAGAAGGTGCGGTAGTCGTCGGCGCGGTTGGCCTGCAGGTCCTTGATCGCGCCGAGCACCTTCTTGGTCAGCCGGCGGCGGATCGCGGCGATCTGGCGGTCCTGCTGCAGGATCTCGCGGGACACGTTGAGCGACATGTCCTGCGCATCGACCACACCTTTGACGAACCGCAGATAGGTGGGCATCAGGTCTTCGCAGTCGGCCATGATGAAGACCCGTTTGACGTAGAGCTGCACCCCGATGCGGGCGTCGGCGTTGAACAGGTCGAACGGCGCAACCGACGGGATGAACAGCAGCGCTTGATATTCGAAGGTGCCCTCGCCGCGCATCGCGATGACGTCGAGGGGCTCGTCCCAGGCGTGGGCGATGTGCTTGTAGAACTCCGTGTACTCCTCGGCGGAGACCTCGTCTTTGGGACGCGCCCACAGCGCCTGCATCGAGTTGATGGTCTCGACCTCGGTGGTCACCGTCTCCTCGCCGCCCTCCTCGGCCGGCGGGGTGCGGTGTTCGACCTCCATGCGGATCGGCCAGGCGATGAAATCGGAGTATTTTTTGATCAGGTTGCGGATGGTCCACTCCGCGGTGTAGTCGTGCAGCCCGTCCTCGGCGTCCACCGGTTTGAGATGCAGGGTGACCGCGGTGCCCTGGGGTGTCTGCTCCTCGGCGGGCAGGGTCTCGATGGTGTAGGCGCCCTCCCCGGTGGACTCCCACCGGGTCCCCTCACTCTGGCCGGCCTTGCGGGTCACCAACTGCACCTTGTCGGCGACCATGAACGCCGAGTAGAAGCCGATGCCGAACTGTCCGATCAGCTCCTCGGAGGCCGCCTCGGTCTGGGCTTCGCGCAGTTGTGCGCGCAACTCGGCGGTGCCGGATTTGGCCAGCGTGCCGATCAGGTCGACCACCTCGTCGCGGGTCATGCCGATGCCGTTGTCGCTCACCCTCAGCGTGCGCGCCTCGGCGTCGATGTCCAACGCGATATGCAGATCCGAGGTGTCGACCTGCAGGTCCTTGTCGCGGAAGGCCGCCAACCGCAGCTTGTCCAACGCGTCGGAGGCGTTGGAGATCAGCTCCCGCAAAAACGAATCCTTGTTGGAGTACACCGAGTGGATCATCAGATCCAGCAGCTGGCGGGCCTCGGCCTGGAACTCCCGTTGTTCGACGCGTGCGGTCATGGCACTC
Organism: Mycolicibacillus parakoreensis; assembly: GCF_022370835.2. Next base: position 1,372,209 of record NZ_CP092365.1, on the reverse strand, counting down.
CCCTCTCGATCCGGCAACCGAATCTACCGAAGCGCCGCTCACGCTAACCTCGCAGGCATGGACCCAGTCGATGCTGCCCCAGTCACCCAGGACGTCATCGTGGTCGGCGGTGGTTTCGCCGGGGTGGCGACCGCCCAGCGGCTGGCCCGCAAGGGCGTGCGGGTGCTTTTGATCGACAAGAACAACTATCACCAGTTCCAGCCGCTGCTCTACCAGGTCGCGACCGCCCAGATCGGGACCTCGGAGGTGGCCCGACCGCTGCGCGCGATCTTCCGCCGGCACCGCCACGTGCGGGTCGTCATCGACACGGTCACCGCCGTCGACCCCGTCGCCAAAAAGGTGACGCTCTCCGACGGCACGGTCTGCCGGGCCACCGTGCTGGTGTTGGCGCTGGGCTCGGAGGCCAACTTCTTCGGCATCGACGGAGCCCGCGAGCACAGTTTTCCGCTCTACAGCCTGCGCGACGCGGTGCGCCTGGGCGCCCGGATGGTCGCCGATCTCGACGACGCCGACTCACCGGCCGGGATGAAACGCAGCCTGGATCTCATCGTCATCGGCGGTGGACCCACCGGCGTCGAACTGGCCGGCGCGGTCGCCGAGAACGTCCACACCGCGATCGCCGCGGCCTACTCGGCGGAGTTCGCCCGCAACATCGGCGTGCGCCTGCTCGACATGGGCACCAGTGTGCTGCGCCCGTTCTCGGAGAAGTCGCAGGCCTACGCGCATCAGCAGCTGCAGCAGATGGGCGTCGAACTGCGCCTGGGCGTCCAGGTGACCCAGGTGCGGTCCGACGGGGTGACCTTGGGAGACGGCACCGAGGTGCCCGGCAACGTGGTGGTGTGGGCCGGTGGGCTCAAAGCCCCCCAGCTGATCAGCGACTCGGGTCTGCCGCAGGGCCGAGGCGGCCGCGTCGACGTCGACCCCGACCTGACGGTCCCCGGCTTCGAGGGCGTCTACGTGCTCGGCGACTGCGCCAACATCTCCGACCGCACAGGCCGCCCGCTTCCCCAACTCGGCTCGGTCGCTCTGCAATCCGGGCGGTGGGCCGCCCGCAACATCCTCGCCGACCTCGCCGGCCGGCCGCGCTCCCCGTTCCGCTATCTGGACAAGGGGATCATGGCGATGATCGGGCGCGGTGCCGCGGTCGCCGAGATCGGCCCGCGCCGTCTGCAGGTGCAGGGACCGCTGGCGTTCCTGTCCTGGCTCGGGGTGCACGCGGCGCTGCTCTCCGGGGTGTGGCAGCGGCTGGGGGCCGCGGCGTCCTGGGCGGTCGACTACCTGACCCCGGCCCGCCCCCAGGTGGTGCTCGGACACGTCGACCGCGCCGAACCACCTGCAGGGCACTGAGCCGATCGCGACCATCCGACGCACCGCGACGGCTACCCTCGACCGATGGCGAAGGTGCAATTGAGCTCCGAGGTGCCGATGTCCGCACCGATGGCCTGGGAGCGCATCGCGGACCTCTCCGCGCTCGGCGACTGGCTGGTGCTGCACGAGGCCTGGCGCGGGCAGGTCCCCACCGAGCTGACGGCCGGAACCCAGATCGAGGGGGTCGCCGGGGTCAAGGGCATGCGCAACCGGGTGCGCTGGACGATCACCGAATACGATCCGCCCGCCCGACTGGCGCTCTCCGGGGCCGGCAAGGGCGGGACCCGCTACAGCCTGACGTTCACCGTTGCCCCCGCCGCGGCGGGGGCGACGCTGGGGCTGCGCCTCGACCTCGGCGGTGCGCCGCTGTTCGGCCCGGTCGGCGCCGCGGCGGCCCGCGCGGTCAAAGGCGACCTGGAACGCTCCCTGCGCAACTTCGTCGCGCTGCACAGTTAGCCGCGCGGCTACTGCGCCTGGCTCACCGACGACATGTGGAAATCGGGGATGCGCAGCGGCGGCATCGCCGCGCGGGTGGCCCAATCGCCCCACTCCCGGGGCAGCGTCGCCGCGGGTGCCCCGGCCTGGGTGGCGCGGCGCAACAGATCCAGGGGGCTCTCGTTGAAGCGGAAGTTGTTGACCGCCGCACTCACCCGGCCGTCTTCGACCAGATACACACCGTCGCGGGTCAGGCCGGTCAGCAGCAGGGTGGTCGGGTCGACCTCGCGGATGTACCACAGGGTGGTCAACAGCAGTCCGCGTTCGGTCTCGGCGATCATCTGCTGCAGGCCGGCGTCGCCGCCGGTCATCAGCAGGTTGTCCGCGGCCACCGCGACCGGTGCGTCGTATTCGGCGGCGTAGGCACGCGGGTAGCCCAACGCGCTGATCACGCCGTCACGGATCCAGTCGGTGCGGGTGATGTCCAACCCGTTGTCGAACACCGACAGGGTCTGTGAGGAGCTGGGCGCGGCCACGAACGGCGTGCTGCCCAGCCCGGGCGCGACCGGATCGGAGTACAGGGTCAGCGGCAGGTCGGTGAGCCGCTCGCCCACCCTCGTGCCCCCGCCGGGCGCCGACAGCGCGGTGCGGCCCTCCTGGGCGGCGCGCCCGCTCATCGACCAGCCGAGGTAGATCATCATGTCGGCGACGGTGGTGGGCGGCATCAGCGTCTCGTAGCGTCCGGCTGGAAGCTCCACGACACGCCGTGCCCAGCCAAGCCGGGTGGACAGCTCGTCGAGCAGCGAATCCATGGGCACCGCAACGAAATCCGCGGTGGAATGTCCCACCCACGCCGACGCGCCGTCACGTTTGGCGTTGATCTCGACCGTGCCGGTCGGCTGGGTGAACCGCCGGCGCAGGCCGGTCGAGGAGGCCAGGAAGGTGGTCGCCAGCTCGTGGCGGGCGAACCCGTAGAGGGTGGCGGGCGACGCCGCGGCGCCGGTGAACGCGCGCCCGAGGGTTGCGGCCAGCTCACCGAAGACCTCCGCGCCGGTCTGCGGCACCGGCGCGTCCCAGTCCGGCGGGGTGCCGGCATCGACGAGCAGCGGTGCGGCGTCGCGGGCCGGGGAGGCGCCGTGGGCGGCCTCGGCCGCCGCGGCGACCAGCCCGGTCAGCGCGGCCGGGTCGACCTCGGCGGTCGTCAGCGACCCCACCCGGGCCCCGGCGGCGTCGCGCACGATCGCGATCACGGTGGTGTCGCGGCCGATCGAGGCGCCGTTGGTGGTCATCGAGTCGTTGGCCCACCGCAGCGACGCCTCGGACCGGTCGGTGACGATCACGATGGTCTCGTCGGCACGGCCGAGACGCCGCGCCTCGGCGAGCACCGTCTCGGTCACCTGCTCCGCGGGGATCATCGGCCGCCCTCCGCCCGGGTGTTGAGCACGTTGACGCCGCGAAACAGCGCCGACGGGCAGCCGTGGCTGACCGCGGCCACCTGGCCGGGTTGGGCTTTGCCGCAGTTGAACGCCCCGCCGAGCACCCACGTGTCCTGACCGCCGACGGCCTCCATCGAGTTCCAGAAATCGGTGGTGGTGGCCTGGTAGGCGACGTCGCGCAGCTGGCCGGCGAGTTCGCCGCCCCGGATGCGGTAGAACCGCTGGCCGGTGAATTGAAAGTTGTAGCGCTGCATGTCGATCGACCATGAGCGATCGCCCACGATGTAGATGCCGTCATCGACCCGGCCGATCAGCTCCGCCGTCGACAGCCCCTCCGGGCCCGGCTGCAGCGACACGTTGGCCATCCGCTGGATCGGCACATGGTGCGGGGAATCGGCGTAGGAGCAGCCGTTGGAGCGGGCCGCCGCCGCACCGTGGAGGCGATGGGCGAACACCCGGTCGAGCTGGTAGCCGACGAAGACGCCGTCGCGCACCAGGTCCCATCGCTGTGCGGCGACCCCGTCGTCGTCGTAGCCGATGGTGGCCAACCCGAACTCCTCGGTGCGGTCGGCGGTGACCGTCATCACCGGCGATCCGTAGCGCAGCACCCCCAGCTGCTCCGGCGTGGCGAACGAGGTGCCGGCGTAGGCGGCTTCGTAGCCGATGGCCCGGTCGTACTCGGTGGCGTGCCCGATGGATTCGTGGATGGTCAGCCACAGATTCGACGGGTCGATCACCAGGTCGGTGGCACCGGCGGTGACCGACGGCGCCGCCCGCTTCTCCGCCAGCCATCCGGGTAGCTGCGCGAGCTCCTCGGTCCAGTTCCAGATCCGGTCGCCGGCCACCGCCTCCCAGCCGCGCCCGCTCGGCGGCGCCAGCGTGCGCATCGAGTCGAAGCCGTCGTCGCCGACGGCGGTGGCCTCGCAGACCGGCATCAGCCGCACCCGCTGCTGGGTGATCGAGGAGCCGGCGGTGTCGGCGTAGAAGCTCTGCTCCTTGACCGCCATCAGCGCCGCACTGACGTGGTCGACACCGGCGCCCAGCAGCCGACCCGAGTAGTCGTCGAGCACGGCGATCTTCTCGGCGGTGGGCACGTCGAACGGGTCGATGTCGTAGCGCGACACCCACTGCACGTCGCGATAGACCGGTTCGTCGGCCCACTCGACGGGGTCACGGTTGAGCTCGGCCAGGGTGCGCGCCACCGCCACCGCGCGCCGCGCCGTCGCGGCCGCCACCTCCGCGGTGAGCTCGGCGTGCGAGGCGAAACCCCAGGTTCCGTCGACGATCACCCGCACCGCCAGCCCCAACTCCCGGGTGCGCACCGCGGTCTCCAGCGCGGCGTCGCGCAGCGCGATGGTCTCGGTGGTGATGCGGTGAACACGCAGGTCGGCGTGGCTGGCTCCGGCGGCGGTGGCCGCGGCGAGCGCCGCGTCGGCCAGCTGGGTTCGGGGCAGCGCCAAGAATTCGGCGTCGATCCCGCGTTGCGGAGTCACCCCCTCACCGTAGCCACCGGTTTTAATACAGCTATGTCGCGCTCCGCTTCGGCAACGGCTGCCCGCTCCACCGGGCTGGCCTATGCGCTGCTGGCGCCGAGCCTGTTCGGGGTGACGGTGTTTCTGCTGCTGCCGATCCTGGTGGTGGTCTGGCTGAGCCTGCACCGCTGGGATCTGCTGGGACCGATCCGGTTTGTCGGGCTGGACAATTGGGTCGCGGTGCTCACCGACACCACCTTCGGAAATTCGCTGGCGGTGACGGCGGTGTTCGTGGCGATCGTGGTGCCCACCCAGACGGCGCTGGGGCTGGCGGCCGCGGGGCTGCTGGCCCGCCAGTTGCCCGGCAGCGGGGTGTTTCGCACCGTCTATGTGCTGCCGTGGATCTGTGCGCCGCTGGCGATCGCGGTGCTGTGGCGCTGGCTGCTGGCGCCCACCGACGGGGCGGTGGCCACCGTGGCCGGCCACCGCGTGGAATGGCTCACCGATCCCGGTCTGGCCCTGCCGGTGGTCTCGACGGTGATCGTGTGGACCAACGTCGGCTATGTGGCGTTGTTCTTCCTGGCCGGAATCCTGACCATCCCCGCCGACGTGCACGCCGCGGCGATCACCGACGGGGCCAGCGGTTGGCAGCGGTTCGTCCGGGTCACGCTGCCGATGCTGCGGCCCACCACGTTCTTCGTGCTGGTGACCGGCGTGGTCAGCGCCGCGCAGGTCTTCGACACCGTCTATGCGCTCACCGGCGGAGGGCCGGCCGGGCGCACCGACCTGGTGGCCCACCGCATCTACGCCGAGGCGTTCGGGGCCGCCGCCATCGGCCGTGCCGCGGTGATGTCGGTGGTGCTGTTCGTCATCCTGGTCGCGGTCACCGTCGTCCAGCACCTGTATTTCCGGCGTCGGATCTCCTATGACCTCACCTAGGGGCACCGGCGCCGCGCGGGCGGCGGTCGGACGCGTCGGCGTGTACGCGGCGCTGAGCGTGGGGGCGTTGATCACGCTGGTGCCGTTCGGCTTGGGGCTGCTGACGTCGGTGACCTCGGCGCGTCAGTTCGCCACCGGCACGCCGTTGAGTTGGCCGCGCCCGCCGGTGCTGACCAACTACACCGATCTGGCCGGTGCCGGTTTCGGACGCGCGCTGGCGGTCACCGCGGTGATGACCGCGCTGATCACACTGGGTCAGTTGGTGTTCTCGGTGCTGGCCGCCTACGCGTTCGCCCGGCTGCGGTTTCCCGGCCGTGACACGCTGTTCTGGGCGTATCTGGCCACGCTGATGGTGCCGGCCACCGTCACCGTGGTGCCGCTGTATCTGATGATGGCGCAGGCCGGGCTGCGCAACACGTTCTGGGCGTTGGTGTTGCCGTTCGTGTTCGGCTCGCCCTATGCGATCTTTCTGCTGCGCGAGCATTTCCGGACCATTCCCGACGCGCTGATCAACGCCGCGCGCCTGGACGGGGCGAACACCGTCGATGTGCTCATCCATGTGGTGGTGCCGGCCAGCCGGGGCATCCTGGTGACGTTGACGCTGATCACCGTGGTGTCGCAGTGGAACAACTTCATGTGGCCGCTGGTGATCACCAGCGGGGCGAAGTGGCGGGTGCTCACGGTGGCCACCGCCGGGCTGCAGTCGCAGTACAACGCCCAGTGGACGCTGGTGATGGCCGCCACCACCGTGGCGATCGCACCGCTGGTGCTGCTGTTCGTGCTGTTCCAGCGCCAGGTGGTGCGCTCGATCGTGGTCACGGGGCTCAAATGAGTGCCCGCGGGGCGGCGCGGCCGCGGTTCTCCACGGTGGTCGCCGGTGCGGTGGTCGCGCTGGCGGCGCTGCTGGTGGGTGCCGCGGTGCTGCTCGACGTGGGCCCGGGCGGGCACCGGGGCACCACGGTGGTGACCCTGCGGTTGTGGGATCCCGGCGCCGCCGAGGCCTACCGGCGGTCCCTGCGGGAGTTCTCCGCCGCCCACCCCGACATCGAGGTGCAGATCAACCTGGTCGCCTACGCGAACTATTTCGACGCGTTGCGCACCGACGTCGCCGGTGGCGGGGCCGACGACATCTTCTGGGTGTCGGCGGCCTACCTCGCCGACTACGCCGACAACGGCAAGCTGCTGGCGATCGGCGACCCGCACCCCGACTGGGAGCCCGCGGTGGTGCAGCAGTTCACCCGCCACGGCGTGCTGTGGGCGGTGCCGCAGCTCACCGACGGCGGGATCGCGGTGTTCTACAACGCCGAGCTGCTCGCCGCCGCCGGCGTCGCCCCGGCCGAGCTGGCGACGCTGCGCTGGGCCCCCGACGACACCGATACGCTGCGCCGACTGCTGGCGCGCCTCACCGTCGACGCCGCCGGGCGCCGCGCCGACAGCCCCGGCTTCGACCCGGCCCGCGTGCGGCAGTGGGGCTACAACGCCGCCAACGACATGCAGGCGATCTACCTCAACTACATCGGCTCGGCCGGCGGCCGGTTCCGCGCCGACGACACCTTCGTGTTCGACAACCCCGCGGCGGTCACCGCGTTCGACTACCTGGTGGGGTTGATCAACGACGCACACGTCGCCCCGCCGGCCTCGGCGACCAACACCAACGGCGACTTCTCCCGCAACCGGTTTCTGGCCGGCCGGATGGCGCTGTTCCAATCCGGCACCTACAACCTGGCCGCCGTCGCCGAGCAGGCCGACTTCGACTGGGGGGTGGCGCTGCTGCCGGCCGGGCCGGCGGGCCGGGTCAGCGTCACCAACGGCATCGCCGCGGCCGCCAACGCCGCCACCGCCCACCCGCAGGCGGTGCGTTCGGTGCTGGCGTGGCTGGGCAGCCGCGAGGGCAACCGCTACCTGGGGCTCGACGGCACCGCGATCCCGGCGGTGATCGCCGCACAGCGGGAGTACTTCGCGCACTGGGAGGCCCGCGGCGTGGATGTCGGCCCGTTCTTCGCCGTCCTCGACGGCCCGCGCATCCCCGCCCCCGGCGGGGCGGGGTTCGCCGCGGGTTTCGCCGCGCTCAGCCCGTACTTCGACGAGATGTTCCTCGGGCACACCGACGTGGCGACCGCGCTGGCGCGCGCCCAGCGGGCCGCCAACGCCGCCGGGTCGCGCTGACGGCTACATCCTGCTGGTCGAAAGGACGGTGAGCTCGGCCACCAGCGCCGCGCCGCAGACCGTCGCCACGATCGCCAACGCCCACCAGTCGGCCTTCTTCGGCCCCGACGGGTGCGCCGAGATCTGACCGGTGCCGCCGCGTGCGGTGATCGCATCGCCCATCTCGTCGGCGCGGCGCAGCGTCACCGTCATCGCCGCGGCCAGCAGGTCGACCACCTCGGTGGCGCGCCGACGGCGACGTTCCCGGCGCGTTCTCGGCGTCTGGGTGGGTCGCAGCCGCCGGGCGGCGTAGAGCACCCGGAATTCGTCGATGAGCATCGGAAACGCCCGCAACGCCAACGCCAGGGTCACCGACCAGTCGTCGATCGGGACGCGCAGCAGCCGCAGCGGCCGCCCCAGGGTGGCGACGGCGGGCGCGATCTCGGCCACATTCGTCGTCCACGACACCATGCCGCCGAGCCCGAGCAGCACCAGCGACAATGCGGTGATCCGCAGGAAGTGCAGCAGTCCGCCCAGCTCGAGTGGCCCCAGCTGCGGGCTGCCGCCGGCCAGGGCGGCCATCCCGCCGCCGATCAGCAGCAGAATCCACAGCAGCCGCGGCACCGTCGGCAACGCCCCGGCCGGGATGTGCGCCAGCCGCGCCCCGAGCAGCACCAGCGCCGCCACCGCCGCGATCGGCACCCAGCCCGGATAGAACGTCAACAGCACCGAGATCGCCGAGACCGCCAGCAGTTTGGTGCCGGCCCACAGCTCGTGGACGACCGAGGTGCCCGGCACCGGGCGCAGCAGCACCACCGGGCGCGGCGGGCGCGAGGACCCGGCGCTCATGCCGCGCCTCCCTGGCGTGCGCTCGCCGGCTGCACGGTGCCCGCGACCAGGTGGACCGTGCGCGGGCACAACCCCTCCATCCCGGCGGCGTCGTGGGAGATCACCACCACGGTCAGCCCGGTGTCCCGGCGCAGCCCCGCCAGCAGGTTCTGCAGCCCGCGCTGGCTCTCGGTGTCCAGCCCGGCCAGCGGCTCGTCGAGGATCAGCGCCCGCGGTGAGCGGGCCAACAGTCCCGCCAGCACCACCCGGCGCATCTGGCCGCCGCTGAGCTGGTTGATCCGCCGGTCGGCCAGCGACGCGTCCAGACCGACCGTGGCCAGCGCCGCGGCCACCCGCTCCCGGTCGTCGGCGGCGAACCCGGCGGCCGCGGCCACCTCCCCGCCCACCCGGCCGCGCATCAGCTGCAGTCGCGCCGCCTGAAACGACAGCGCCACCGCCCCGACCTGGTCGCTGACCGGCTCGCCGTCCAGCAGACAGCTGCCGGTGGTGGGCGTGGTCAGCCCGGCCAGGATCCAGGCCAGGGTGGATTTGCCGGACCCGTTGCCGCCGTGGATCAACACCCCGTCGCCGTCGTGGATGGTCAGGTCGACGTCGCGCAGGGCGACGTTGGCCCACGGGGTGCCGCTTCCGTACTCGTGGCCGACCCCGCGCAACTCCAGCACCGGTCGTCCACGCGGGCGCACCGGTGCGGCCTCGACGGGGTCGCCGACCGGCGTGCCGGTGCTGTCGCGCGACGGGCTCAGCGCCAGGATCCGGTCGGCGGAGGCCGCTTCGGCGTCGAAGTGGGTGATGTGCACCAGCGCCGTGTCGTGGCGTTCGGTCAACCCGGCGAGCACCCCCAGCAGGCCGTCGCGGCCCTGCTGGTCGACCATGCTGGTCACCTCGTCGGCGATGAGCAGCGCGGGTTCGCGCGCCAGCGCGGCGGCCACCGCCAGGCGCTGCAGTTCCCCGCCGGAGAGGCTGGCGGTGTCGCGTTCGGCCAGCCCCGCCAGCCCCACCTCGGCCAGGAGCCGGTCGACGTCGGTGCGGGTGCCGGCGGGCAGCCCCCACACCACGTCGTCGCCGACCCGGGTGCCCAACACCTGGCTCTCCGGGTGCTGCAGCACCACCGCGGTGCCGCCGGGCTGGCCTAGGCCGACCGCGCCCGGCCGGTCGACCACACCGGCGGTGGGGTGACGGCCCGCCAAGATCAGCATCAACGTGGTCTTGCCCGCCCCGTTGGGCCCGGTGACCGCCAGGTGATCGCCCGGGTTGAGGGTCAGGCTGACCTCCCGCAACGCGTCGCGGTCGGTGTGCGGATAGCGGTAGCGCACGGCGCTGAACCGCACCGGCACCGGGCCGATCGGACCGCTCTCGGCCGGCGCGTCCAGCTTGTGCACGTCGGGCACCCCGCGCAGCCGCTCCAAAACCCGCGACAGCCCCCACCATCCGACCAGCGAGACCCCGACGATGCTGATCATCCCGTGCACCAGCAGCAGCACCGGCCAGTAGTCCAGCGCGACGGTGAAGAACCGCTGCAGGCCGCCGGCGGCCGGCTCCAGCCACATGCCCAGCGCCCACAGCGGCCTGAGCCAGTGCAGCCAGGAGACCTCCGCCACCGCGTGCGCCCGCTCGGCCGACCAGCGCATCGCCGAGGCGAGCCCGTCGACGTTGGCCATGATCGCGGCGAACACCAGGTGCCGCAGCCGGGAGAGCACCGCCAAGGCCGCCACCGCCGCCGCTCCGAACACCACCCCGGCCACCAGCGCGACCGCGACCACCGTGGGGGTGCCGCGCCGGCGCCGCTTGATGGTGCCGGTGAGCCCGCCGATGTAGGAGGTGGTGATCACCGTCATCAGCCCGCCGAGCCCGGCGATGAGAAACGCGATCAGCCCGGCACCGACGGTGGCGGCCACCAGCGCCCGCAGCCGGTACCGGTAGGCCAGCAACCCCGTCGGCACGGTGCCCAACAGCGACAACCCCGCCGCGAACGGGACGACCACCGCGATCACCGCGGTCGCCGCGCACAGCGCAGCCATCACCGCAGCCTGGGCGAGTTCGCCCGGGCGCAGCGATCCGGCCCGTGCTGGCCCAGCCGCCCGGCCGGTTTCGTGCATTGCCCGATTCTGCCAGCCCCGGCCGACCGGCCGGTTACGGGCAGCCCCCCATTGATTTATTTAGAAAAGCTATGCAACATGGAGCGATGGGTTCCGTATCCACCGACCCCGACACCGGCCTCGGCGCCGACCTGCTCGCGGTGATCTTCCGACTCAACCGGCTGGCCACCCAGTTGGTCACGATGCCGCTCTCCGGAGCGCAGGCCCGCCTGCTGGCGGCGATCGAGACCCTCGGTGATGCCCGCATCGGCGATCTGGCCGCCGCCGACCACTGCTCGCAGCCGACGATGACCACCCATGTGCGCCGGCTGGAGGATGCCGGACTGGTCACCCGCTCGACCGACCCCGACGACGGCCGCGCGGTCCGCATCCAGATCACCGACGCGGGGCTGCGCACGCTGCAGCGGGTGCGCTCCGACCGGGCCGCGGCCATCGACCCGCACCTGGCGCACCTCGACCCCGCGGAGCGTCGGGTGCTCGGCGAGGCGATCGCGGTGCTGCATCGGGTGCTCGACCACGCCGCGCCGGCGCCGCGCGACTGACCCCCGACACGCTTTAGGGGCGCACCGGGCCCATCGCCAACAGCAGAAACTGGGTGGTCTGCAGCGGGGAGAAGTTGTCGTCGCTGACCAGCACGACGCTGCGGCGCCCGTCGGGCAGCGGCGGGCCCAGCGTGATGCCCTCGACGTTGTCCAGCGGGGTCAGCCCGGGCACCGTGCTGAGGTCCAGGGCCAGCGTTTTGCGCATCGGGACGACCGCCGGGTCGCTCAGCGACGCCACCGCCAGCGTGTCGGTGGCCTCGGCGATCTCGGCGCGAAAGATCCGCACGACCGGGCGACGCGAACCCGCCCGTTCGAGCACCAGGAACGTGTCGTCGGAGAGCGCCACCAGGTTGGTCAACCCGTTGGTCTTCGCCGGCGGCGACGCGGCCTCCAGCGGGTAGGCGAACTGGGCGACCGGTTGTCCGCTGTCGACGTCGAAGCGGGTGATGCGGGTCAGGGCGCCCCGGGTGCGATCGGGCGGATCGCCGTCGTCGTAGCCGGGCCGTTCCATCCCGGCGTAGAGCCACCGGCCGCCGGGGCTCAACGTCAACCCCTCCAGGGCGGCGTTGCGCCGCGGGCCGCGCCGATCGGCACTCATCGTCAACACCGGCGGCAGCCGCAGCGTCCCCCGGTAGGCCCCGTCGAGCCCGGCGATGCGCACCCACGGGTCGGCGAGCGCCGGCGGGCGCCGCTCCCCCTCGGAGCTCCAGTACAGCCGCTGGCGGTCCGGGTCGAACGCCAGGCCCTCCGGATCCGGGGGCACCACCGGCGGGTCGGCGTCAAGGTCGGGCGGCGGGAACGGCCGGCCGTGCTCATCGAGCAGCGGTTGCGTTCCGGTGAAACGCACCTCGTCGATGCCGGTGTCGGACAGAGCGAGCCCGACGGTGTAGAAGCGGGCCGGGTTGCGCTGCGACCGGTCGTCGCTGAGCACGTAGTAGTGGTCGCGGCCGGCGTCGTAGCTGATCGCCGAGAGTCCCCCGACGACGGTGCCGGCGACGGTGGCCGCCGGCCACACCCGCCGCTGGCCCAGGTACTGCAGCACGGCGGGGCCGGCGGGGCCGGCCACCGGCGCGCAGCCGAGCAGCACCGGCCCGCCGGCGAGACCGGCGGCGATCAGCAGCACCGCAACCCGAGCCAAGGCCCTCACCGGCATCATTCAAACCCCAGCCGGCCAGTCCGCTGCACGCGGGGCATCCGGCACGTTACCGTCGGGCATGGCAACCACCACCGATGCGCTGCGCGACGTCCTCGACGGGCGTTGGCGGGAGACGAAAAACGCCATCCGCCGGCGACTCCAAGACGACGTGTTCCGTCCGCACTACACCCCGACCACGGCCATCGCGCGGGCGAAGGTGGCCGAGCAGATGCACCTCATGGCCGAGGAGGGCGCGGCCAGCGACGGGTTCCGCACCGAGCACGGCGGCACCGGCAACGTCGGCGCGGCGATCACGATGATCGAGATGCTGGCGATGTCGGATCTGTCGCTGATGGTCAAGGCCGGGGTGCAGTGGGGGCTGTTCGGCGGGGCCATCGAGAACCTGGGGACCGCCCGCCACCACGATCTCTACGTGAAACCGACGATCGATCTGGAGTTGCTCGGCTGTTTCGCGATGACCGAGACCGGCCACGGCAGCGATGTGCAGTCTCTGGAGACCACCGCCACCTACGACGCGGCGACCCAGGAGTTCGTCATCGACTCCCCCACCCCCGGCGCCCGCAAGGACTACATCGGCGGGGCCGCCGAAACCGCGACCGTCGCCGCGGTCTTCGCCCAGCTGATCACCCACGAGGACGGCACGCCGGTCGACCACGGCGTGCACTGCCTGCTGGTGCCGATCCGCGACGGCGACGGCAACGACCTGCCCGGGGTCACCACCTCCGACTGCGAGTACAAGGGGGGCCTGCCCGGGGTCGACAACGGCCGGATCCTCTTCGACAAGGTGCGGGTGCCGCGGGAGAACCTGCTCAACCGATACGGCGACGTCGACGTCGACGGCACCTATCACTCCCCGATCGAGAGCCGCAGCCGACGCTTCTTCACCATGCTGGGCACCTTGATCCGCGGCCGGGTCACCGTCGGCGGCAGCGCCGCGGCCGCCGCGCGGGTCGCCCTCGACATCGCCACCCGTTACGGGCTGCAACGCCGCCAGTTCAGTGATCCCGCCGACGACCGCGAGGTGCTGATCATGGACTACCTGGTGCACCAACGCCGGCTGTTCCCGCTGATCGCCCGCTCCTACGCGCTGCAGTTCGCCCAGAACGAGCTGGTGTCGCACTGCCACGACCTGCAGAGCAGCGACGACCCCGACCCCGAGGAGCAGCGCGAGCTGGAGGCCCGCGCGGCCGGGTTGAAGGCGGCCAACACCTGGCATGCCAGCCGCGCCATCCAGGAGTCGCGGGAGGCCTGCGGCGGCGCCGGGTACATGGCCGAGAACCGGTTGATCGCGCTGCGGGCGGACACCGACGTGTTCACCACCTTCGAGGGTGACAACCATGTGCTCACCCAGCTGGTGGCCAAGCAGCTTCTCACCGCCTACGCCGACGACATCGGCAGCATGAGCCCGGTGGACTGGGTGCGCTTCGCCGCCGAGACCGTCGGCGAGCGGGTGCTCAAACGTACTGCGGCCGAGGCGGTCATGCAGACGATCCTGGATTCGCGCCAGGACAGCGACGAGGAGGGCAGCCTGTTCAACCGGGGCACCCAGATGCACATGTTCGAAGACCGCGAGGAGTATCTGCTGTCGTCGGTGGCGCGCCGACTGCAGGCCAAGGCCAAGGAGATGTCGGAGTTCGACGCGTTCAACACCGTGCAGGATCACGTGCTGCACGCGGCGTCGGCCCACATCGACCGGATCGTGCTCGAGGCGTTCATCGCCGGCATCGACGCGTGCGCCGACGAGTCGGCCCGCGAGATCCTCGAGTGGGTCTGTGACCTCTACGCTCTCAGCGTCATCGAGGACGACAAGGCCTGGTACATCGAGCACCGGTATCTGTCCACCGAGCGGGCCAAGGCGGTCACCCGCGGGATCAACGACCGCTGCCGCAAGCTGCGCCCGCACGCCGAGACCCTCGTCGACGCGTTCGGGGTGCCCGAGCAGCTGCGCTCGGCCACCATGCTCGACGGCTGACTGTGAGGATGGATCTAGCCAAACCCGCAGTGCCAGCAGAGCCGGCGCTTCAGTGGTGGGCTGTAGCTGACGATCCTCGGGTGTGACCCTTCGTCTGACTGGCCGTGGTGCCTTCCGCCGGACTTGTCCATTCGGGGGTCGTCGGCACCGGCCCGGTCGGAGCGACTGGCCTGATCAGGAGCTTGACCGACCGCGGTGTTGCAGCGCCGCGATCGTGTCCCATCACAGTCCCGCCGTGACTCCTCCCGGGCCGGAACCACCTGTTTGGTCCCACCGGATATGGAGGAACACAATGACCAGTCTGACGGAAATCGTGGATGTCGTCATCGGAGTCGACACGCACGTCGAAACACACACCGCCGCCGCAGTGCACGCGAGAACCGGCGCAGTAGTCGATCAGATCACCGTCGAGACCACCGTCGACGGCTACCAGCAGCTACTGGAGTTCGCTGATCAGCACGCGCAGCTGCGGGCCTGGGCGATTGAAGGCACCGGCGGTCACGGCGCTGGCCTGACCCGAGCACTCGCGGTGCGTGAGGAGGTGGTGATCGAACTCGACCGGCCCGAGCGAGCGCAGCGCAGATACGGCGCAAAGTCGGATCCACTCGATGCGATTCGCGCCGCCCGCGAAGCGATCTCCCGCCAGGAACTGGGAACACCCCGCGCGGCAGGAGACCGGCAAGCACTGTCGGTCCTGCTCGCAGCCCGCCGCTCCGCCGTCGACGGCTACACCGTGGCGATGCGGCAACTGTTCAGCCTGGTTATCGCTGCCCCTGAACAGCTCCGCAACGTACTACGCGCACGGCCCCTACCGGAGGTAGTGAACATCGCCGCGAAGCTCCGCACCCGCGCCAGTTGGAACACCGAAACCGCCACCACCGCAACCGTGCTCAAGACACTCGCACGTCGCGTGAAGGCCCTGCAACTCGAAGCCGCCGAGCACGAAAAGCAGATCCTGCACATCGTCAAGGCCTGGCGACCGGACCTGCTCGCCCAGCTCGGCGTCGGTCCGATCGTCGCGGCGACAATGCTGTGCGCATGGTCGCACCCCGGCAGGGTCCGCTCCGAGGCGGCGTTCGCGATGCTCGCCGGTGTTGCGCCGATCCCTGCCAACAGCGGGCAGGTCACCACCCGCTATCGGCTCAACCGGCACGGCGATCGACAGCTCAACCGCGCCCTGCACACCGTCGTACTCTCCCGGCAGCGCTACGACGACCCGACCAAGACCTACACCGCCCGACGCACCGCCGAAGGAAAGACCCCACGCGAGATCAGACGCTGCCTCAAGCGCTACATCGCCCGCGACTTCTATCGCCTACTCGAGCACCCTCAGACTGCTTGACAACCATAGGAGCGTCCCGCCGCGGCGCCTACGGCTGCGGGATCGGGTCGAGGGCCTCCAGCGCCCCGTCGGCACCGATCCGGTAGCGCACGCTGGCGATGCCGGTCGGGCAGCAGTTGGGCTCCGCGCCGGCCAGCCACTGGTATTGCACGGTGACGATGTGCTCGCCGCTGGCGAGCACCGAGGTGTAGGGCCGCGGGGTGTCGGTCGGCGACCCCAGGGCGGTGTTGCGGTCGAAGAACAGCAGCAACTCGGGGCTGGAGGCGGTCGCCCCGGTCGGGGCGAACTGCACCCAGTACAGCCGACAGTCCCCGGTGTGGTCGCGACCGGTCTCGGTCCACGGCGCGCCCGCCGCCGGGGCGGCGGCCACCGCATCGGCGACGGTCTGTGCGGTCGGTCCGGCCTCCGCGGCGCAGGTGTCCGGTGCCTGGGCGACCGTCCCGCCGGGCTGCCAACCGCACGCGGCGGTGGCCGCCGCGACCGCCGCCATCACCCACCGCACCGGCCCGAGTGTACGGCCCCCGGCCGCACTCGGCCGGTCGCGGTGGACACACCGGATACTTAGCGATCGGAAACGGACGCGACATCGTCGGAAACGGTCCCGACATGTTCACCGGAGACCCTGGGTCCGTGGTGACCGGACCGAAACCCTGCGGGCAGCAAGGCGTGTCGGTGGCGCCCGGCCCGCGCACCGTGTCTACGGTGTGCACCTACTGCGCCGTCGGCTGCGGCATGGTGCTGACCGTCGACGCCGATCCGGTCACCGGCGGCGACCGGGTGCACCGCTGCCGCGGCGACAAGGCCCACCCCGCCAACTTCGGGCGCCTGTGCACCAAGGGGGCGACCACCGCGGACCTGCTGGCCACCGGCGGCCGGATGACGGCGGCGCAGCTGCGACCGGCCCCGCGGTGAGCCGCCCGAACCGGTCGACCTCGACACCGCGATCAACCACTGCGCGCAGCGCCTGGGTGCGATCATCGAGGAGCACGGCCCCGATGCGGTCGCCCTCTACGTGTCCGGTCAGATGTCCCTCGAGGCACAGTATCTGGCGAACAAGCTCGCCAAGGGGTTCATCGGCACCCGCGAGATCGAGTCCAACTCGCGGCTGTGCATGGCCAGCGTGAGCAGCGGCTACCAACAGTCGCTGGGCGCCGACGGCCCACCGGGCTCCTATGCGGACTTCGACCACGCCGACGTGTTCTTCGTCATCGGCGCCAACATGGCCGACTGCCACCCCATCCTGTTCCTGCGGATGATGGACCGGGTCAAGGCCGGCGCCAAACTGATCGTCGACCCGCGCCGCACCGCCACCGCACAGAAGGCCGATCTCTTCCTGCAGATCGCCCCGGGCACCGACCTGGCGCTGCTCAACGGGCTGCTGGCGCTGATCGTGGAAAACGGGCACACCGACGACGAGTTCATCGCCGAGTTCACCGACGGCTGGGAGGTGATGCCCGGCTTCGTCACGCAGTACCCGCCCGCGCGGGTCGCCGCGCTCACCGGGATCGGCGAGGACGACCTGCGCACCGCGGCCACCTGGATCGGTGAGGCCGGCGACTGGATGAGCTGCTGGACGATGGGGTTGAACCAGAGCACCCACGCCACCTGGAACGTCAACGCGGTCTGCAACCTGCATCTGGCCACCGGTGCGATCTGTCGGCCCGGCAGCGGCCCGTTCTCGCTGACCGGGCAACCCAACGCCATGGGGGGCCGCGAAATCGGCTATTTGGGCGCGGGCCTGCCGGGGCAGCGCAGCACCACCGACCCCGACGACCGCGCCTTCGTCGAAGACGTGTGGGGGATCCCCCCCGGTTCCCTGCCCACCGCGGCGGGCGGCGGCACCGTCGAGATGTTCCGCCGGATGGGCCGGGGCCAAATCAAGGCCTGCTGGATCATCTGCACCAATCCGGTGGCCTCGGTCGCCAACCGCACGACGGTGCTCGCCGGCCTGCAGGCCGCCGAGTTGGTGATCGCCCAGGACGCGTTCATCGAGACCGAGACCAACACCTACGCCGACGTGCTGTTGCCGGCGGCCCTGACCGCGGAGGGCGAGGGGGTGCTGGTCAACTCCGAGCGCACCCTGACCCTGGCCCAGAAGACGCTCGATCCCCCCGGGGCGGCGCTGCCGGATTGGCAGCTCATCGCCCGGGTCGCCGCGGCCATGGGGTACGCCGAGGCGTTCACCTACGGCAGCGCCGAGGAGGTGTTCGCCGAGATCACCCGCTTCCACAATCCACGCACCGGTTACGACCTGCGTGGCATCGACTACACACGGCTGCGCACGGCCGCGGTCCAGTGGCCGTGCCCGCCCGGTGACAGCGCCGACCGCCACCCGATCCGCTACCTCAACGACGGGGTGAGCCAGACCCGGCTGGTCCGCGCCGACGGCAGCGTGCCGCGGTTGGCCTTTCCGACCGCCACCGGGCGGGCCGTGTTTTATCGCCGCCCGCACGTGCTGGCCGACGAGATGCCCGACCGCGACTACCCGTTGCTGCTCAACACCGGCCGGCTGCCCCACCAGTGGCACACCATGACCAAGACCGGCAAGATCGCCCGGCTCAACAGGCTCAACCCGGGTCCGTTCGTCGAGATCCATCCCGACGACGCCGAGAACGTGCAGATCACCGCCGGCGACCGTGTCGAGATCGCCTCCCGGCGAGGACGCGCGGTGCTGCCCGCGGTGCTCACCGACCGGGTGCAACGCGGCAACTGCTTCGCCCCGATCCACTGGAACGACGCCTTCGGGGAGCACCTGGCGATCAACGCCGTCACCAACGACGCCGTCGACCCGATATCCCAGCAGCCGGAGTACAAGGTCTGCGCCGTCACCGTGACGAAGGTCACCGCCGGGACGGCGCCGTCGTCGAACAGCCCCGACCACACCGGCATCGTTGCCGAGCGGCCCGCCACCGTGGTGCTGTGGGCGTCGCAGACCGGTAACGCCGAAACGTTCGCCGCCTCGTGTGCCGCCCACCTCGCGGCGGCGGGGCTGGCGGTGGCTCTGCACGCGATGGAGGAGTTCACGCCGGCCGACCTGGCGGGCGCCGGCGACGTGCTGATGATCACCAGCACCACCGGAGACGGTGAACCACCGGACAACGGCGCGGCGCTGTGGGCGGCGCTGCAACATCGAGACGCTCCCCGGTTGGATCACACCCGCTACGCGGTCCTGGCGTTCGGCGACTCCAGCTACGGGGAGTTCTGCGGTCATGGCCGCAACCTCGACGCCCGCCTGGGCGAACTCGGCGCCACCCGCCTGCTCGACCGGGTCGATTGCGAACCCGACTACGAGCAGACCGCCACCGACTGGCTCAGCGCGGTCGGTGCGGCGCTGCCGACCACCGGCGCGCCCGCGCCCGCCACCGAACCGCCGGCGGCCGCGCAGCGCTACAGCAGGAGAAATCCGCTCCTGACCCGCCTGGTGGGCAACAGGGTGCTCAACGGGCCGGGATCGACCAAGGAGGTACGCCAGTTCACCTTCGACGTTCCGGAGGGCACCCTGGCCTACGATTCCGGCGATGCACTGGGCGTCTGGCCGCGCAACGCCGCCGCTGTGGTCGACGAATGGCTGGCGGCCACCGGTTTGTGCGGTTCGACCACCGTGCAGATCGCCGATGCCGGTCCCATGCCGCTGCGCACCGCCTTGACCGAACGGTTGGAGATCACCGGTGTCACCGCGGATCTGGTGCGGTTCGTCGCACGCCACAGCGGCGACGCCGAGTTGACCGAGCTGGCGCATCCGGCGAACACCGCCGCGCTCGCCGAGTGGTCGCGGGCACGCCAGGCGCTCGACGTCCTGACCCGCACGCCGGTGCGGGCCCCGGTCGAGCAGTGGCTGGCCGTTCTCGGTGCGCTCCAGCCGCGGCTCTACTCGATTTCGTCGAGCTCGACCGACAACCCCCGCGAGGTGCAGGTCACCGTCGGCGTGGTGCGTTACGACGTCGACGGTGTCGCGCGCGGCGGCGTGTGCTCGAGCTACCTGGCCGATCACGCCGGGGACGCCGAGATCGGCATCTTCGTGCATCGGACCCGACACTTCCGCCCACCCGCCGACCCGGAGGTCCCGATGATCATGGTCGGGCCCGGAACCGGGGTGGCGCCGTTCCGCAGTTTTTTGCATCGACGGCGGGCCCTCGGCCATACCGCACCGAACTGGCTGTTCTTCGGGGAGCGTCACGCCGCGACCGACTTCTACTACGGCGACGAATTCGCCGTGATGCACGCCGACGGGTTTCTCACCGAACTTGACCTGGCGTTCTCCCGCGATCAGCCCGAACCCGTCTACGTCCAGCACCGGATGCGCGCCCGTGGGCAGGAGATCTGGAGTTGGTTGCAGGACGGCGCCCACCTGTATGTCTGCGGCGACGCACGGTCGATGGCCAAACAAGTCCAGCAATCCCTGCACGACATCGTCGTCGAGCACGGGCGACTCGACCACGACTCCGCCTCCGACTACATCCGCACGCTGGCGAGGCAGAAACGGTACGTTCGCGACGTCTACTGATAGGCCGACATCTAGGCTGGCGTGGTTGACCGTCAACCGAAGGAGTAACCGATGGCGTGGTTCCTGGCATTGCAGGGGGCGCCCAGCAAGGGTGGCCAGTCGCTCACCTACGAGCTGCACGAAACGGCCGACACCGACCAACTCGCCCGGGACATGAGCGCCGGGGTCGTCGCCGACCGGGTGGTGGAGGTCCCCGCGGTGCTGCCTCCGCGCCGCCAACAGGTCACCCTGTATGTGCGCCCGGCGGTGTGGGGCGTGTGGGCGTTTTATGAGATGAGCGAGGACGAGCGCCGCGAGATGATCGCCTCCAACCCGCTGATCAACGCGGTCACCCAGGCGGCCAAGCAGCAGCAGCAGGGCCGCAAGAGCGCCCCCACCACGATCGGGATGACGATCCCGCAGCCGGGACAGAATCCCCCCGGCCAGTAGCGTTGTCTGCTCCCCCGGCTGGACTCGAACCAGCAACCCTTCGGTTAACAGCCGAATGCTCTGCCACTTGAGCTACAGGGGACTGCCCACCCGCGGCTTGGCCGCGGCACGAGCGTTGACTCTAGCCTACTGGGGGCGCTTCGTGCCAAGGCCCGGCCCGCACGACGGATCGCCGGATGTGAGGCAGGATAGACCCAACTGTCGTTTTCGGGAGGGACCTTAGTGATCCGGTATCTCACCGTGCTGGCCGTCGGCTACGTCTTCGGCACCAAGGCCGGCCGCCGCCGCTACGAGCAGATCGTCGGCACCTATCGGGGCATCACCGGTTCGCCGGTGACCCGTTCGGTGATCGAGGCGGGCCGGCGCAAGATCGCCAACCGGGTCTCCCCGGACACCGGGATGGTCACCTTGACCCAGATCGACCCGGCCACCGCGGTGGTCGCCCCGGAGCCCCAACGCGCCGACTGAACCGGAGGTCTCAGGCGGTCAGGTCGTCGCCGCTGGCCTGGGCCAGCAGGCTGCGCCGGTAGGCCTCCATCGCCACCAGGTCCCCGAACAGTGCGTGGTATTCGTCGCCGTCGTCGATCGGGGACATGCGCTGCAGCTTGGATTTCACCTCGGCGATCTGGCGGCCCACCCAGACTTCCTGCAGCCGGGCCAACACCCCGCCGATGTAGCGGGGCAGCCTGTCCTCGTCCACCCGGATGGCCTCGACGCCGAGTTCGTTGATCAACCCGGCGGCGGCCTCGGTCGTCGTGCGCTGACGGACCAGGTCGATCCAGGCTGCGCCGACCACGCCGGAGCCCAGGCCGCCGGCCGCCTCGATCGCCGCACGCACCGCCGCATACCCCGGGTGGGTGAAGCTCTCCACGGTCAGCGTGTCGAAGACCGGGCCGGCCAGCGCCGGGAACTGCAACGCCGCCTTGAGGGCCTCACGCTGCGGCCACAGCGTCGGGTCCCGCGGATCGGGTCGCTGAGGTCGTTGGGCGGCGGCGGTCTGCCCCGCAGACTCGGCCGGGCCGCGCTGCCCGCGCGCCGGTCGGGCGCCACCGCGGGCCTGTTCCCGGACCCGCCTGACCACCTGCGCGACGTCGTCCCAGCCGACCCAGCCGGCCAACTGGCGGGCGTATTCGTCACGCAGCGTGGGGTCTTTGATCTGCACCACCATCGGCACGCAGCGGCGCAGCGCGGCCACCCGCCCTTCGGCGGTCTCGAGGTCCATCTCGGCCAGCGCGGTGCGAATCGCGAACTCGAACAGGGGGGTTCGCCGGGCCACCAGGTCACGCAGCGCTGCGTCCCCGTGCGCCAACCGCAGATCGCACGGGTCCATGTTGTCCTCGGCGACCGCGACGAACGACTGTCCCGCCAGGTTCTGGTCCCCGCCGAACGCCTTGAGCGCGGCGGCGCGCCCCGCCTCGTCGCCGTCGAACACGTAGATCAGTTCGCCGCGAAAAAAGTTGTCGTCCATCATCAGTCGGCGCAGCATCGCCAGGTGCTCATCACCGAAGGCGGTGCCGCACGACGCGACCGCGGTGGTCACCCCGGCCAGGTGCATCGCCATCACGTCGGTGTAGCCCTCCACCACCACCGCCTGATGGCCCCGGGCGATACTGCGTTTGGCCTGGTCGATGCCGAACAGCACGTGCGACTTCTTGTAGAGCACGGTCTCGGGGGTGTTGACGTATTTGGCGGTGATCGGGTCGTCGTCGAAGACCCGGCGCGCACCGAACCCGATGATCTCCCCGGCGGTGGTGCGGATCGGCCAGAGCAGCCGACGGTGGAAGCGGTCCATCGGCCCGCGCCGGCCTTCGCGGGAGAGCCCGGCGGCCTCGAGCTCCTTGAACTCGAAGCCCTTGCGCTGCAGATGCCGGGTCAGGCTGTCCCAGCCGGACGGGGCGAATCCGCAGCCGAACTTCTGGGCCACCGCGGCGTCGAAGTTCCGGTCGGTCAGGTACTTGCGCGCCGGGGCGGCTTCAGCCGACTCGAGTGCAGCACAGTAGAATTCGTGTGCCGCGGTGGTGGCGGCGATCAACCGACTGCGGCTGCCCCGGTCGCGCTGCACCCGGCTGGCCGCCCCGGTGTAGGTCAGCGTGTGGCCGACCCGGTCGGCGAGCAGCTCCACCGATTCGACGAAATTGACGTGCTCGATCTTCTGCACGAACGCGTAGACGTCCCCGCCCTCGCCGCAGCCGAAGCAGTGGAAGTGCCCGTGGTTGGGCCGGACGTGAAACGACGGGGTCTTCTCGTCGTGGAACGGGCAGAGCCCCCTCAGCGAGTCCGCCCCCGCGCGGCGCAGTTGCACGTAGTCACCGACGACGTCGTCGATGCGGACCTTGTCACGGATGGCGGCGATGTCACGATCGGAGATGCGCCCAGCCACCCGGCCAGTCTAGAGCGCCGGGTGCGCCGCGGTGCCGGCTATCCACAGCCTGCCCCCGACGCCGGGCGGCTAGCCGAGCGCGGCCGCGATCTGTTCCAGCCGGCTCTCGGTGTAGGCGGCGATCTGGTCGATGATCACCCGCAGCCGCGCGCCGTCGTCGGCGGCGGCCTCGAAGGCCGGCACGAAGATCGGGTCCAGGGTGCCCGGCGCCCCGGCGAGCAGCCAGGCGGCCACCGCGCCGATTCGGGCCCGCTGTTCGGCCTGGGTGTCGCGATGACCCGGATCGGACATGATGAACTGCACCGCCAAGGTTTTCAGCACCGCCACCTCGGCGCGCACCAGGTCGGGGACCCGGAGGTCGGCGCGGTAGCGGGCCAGCGGCAGCGCCCCGGCGGCGGCCCGGGTCGCGCCGATCGCCGCGGAGGCGAACCGGCCCACCAGCTCGCTGGTCAACCGTTTGAGCGCCACCGACGCCGTCAGCGTGGCCGCGAACCGGCCGTGGGCGTCGACGTCGGCGACGACCGGCAGCCCGGAGAGCCGCTGCGCCGCGGCGACCAGGTCCTCGGCGCGCACCTGGGCGAACTGGCTCTCCCCGAGCCGCGCGAGGGTCGCCGCGGCGTCGGGGTCGGCAAGCACCCGCAGATCGATGCGCCCGGAGATCACCCCATCCTCGACGTCGTGCACCGAATAGGCCACGTCGTCGGCCCAGTCCATGATCTGGGCCTCCAGGCACGGCCGGTCGGCGGGCGCATCGGCGCGGATCCACGCCGCCACCTCGGCGTCCTCGCGGTAGAAACCGAACTTGCCGCGGCCGGTGGGCTGCGACCACGGGTATTTGGTGACCGCGTCCAGCGACGCGCGGGTGAGGTTCAACCCCGCGCTGCGGCCGTCGGCGTCGAGCACCTTCGGCTCCAGCAGGGTCAGGATCCGGATGTTCTGGGCGTTGCCCTCGAAACCGCCGTGGCCGGCGGCCAGGTCGTGCAGCGCCCGCTCCCCGTTGTGCCCGTACGGCGGGTGACCGATGTCGTGGGCCAGCCCCGCCAGGTCGACCAGGTCGGCGTCGCAGCCCAGCCCGATCGCCATGCCCCGGCCGATCTGGGCCACCTCCAGGGAGTGGGTCAACCGGGTGCGCGGTGTTTCGCTCTGCCGGGGGCCGACCACCTGGGTCTTGTCGGCCAGCCGGCGCAGGGCGGCGCTGTGCAGCACCCGCGCCCGGTCGCGGGCGAAGTCGGTGCGGTGCTGGGCGTCCCCGCCGGGCAGGACCGCCGTTTTCGGTGGCTCGGCCACCCGCCGCTGGCGGTCGGCGTCACCGTAGGGGTCCTGCTGCTCTGTGGTCACCGCAGCACAGTCTGCCAAAGCCGGTCGGTGCGCGCCCGCGCGGACAAACCGCGTCGACCTCCCCGGCGATCACTTAGATTGGCTGTCATGCGCACCCTCCGCCTTCTCGCCGCCACGCTGGCGGTGGCGCTCACCGCGGCGCTCGCCGCGCCCGGCGCGTCCGCCGACGAGCCGATGCGCCTGTCCAACCGGGTGACCGACCATGCCGCGGCGTTGTCGAGTTCCGGCCGCACCGAGGTGCAGAGCGCGATCGCCGGGCTCTACAACGACCACCGCATCCGGCTGTGGGTGGTCTACGTCGACAACTTCTCCGGGCAGGGCGGCGACGGCTGGGGACGCAGCACCGCCCGACTCAGCGACCTCGGCGACCACGACGCGTTGCTGGCGGTGGCCACCGGGGACCGCAGCTACGCGTTCCTGGTCTCCGACGGGCTGGACAACATCACCGCCGAGCAGGTGGCCGAGCTGCGCCGCAACCGGATCGAACCGGCGCTGGGACGCGGCGACTGGGGGGAGGCGGCGGTGGCGGCGGCCACCGGGCTGGCCGGCGCGGCGGCCGGCCCACCGACACCGTGGGCCACGGTGCTGGGGATGCTGGCGGTGGTGCTGATCGCGGTCACCGCGCTGCTGGCCGTGGTGCGGTGGCGCCGGCGGCGCCGCCGCGCCGCCACGGTGGCGGCCGCCCACCGGGTGGATCCCACCGACACCGCGGCGCTGGCCCGGCTGCCGGTCTACGCCCTCGACGCGTTGTCGCGCGCGAAGGTCGTCGACGTCGACAACGCGGTGCGCACCAGCACCAACGAGCTGGCGGTGGCCCTCGAGGAGTTCGGCGAGACGCGCACCCAGCCGTTCCGCGCAGCCGTCGACGCCGCCCGCGCCGCCCTGGCGCACGCCTTCGCAGTGCGCCAGCAACTCGACGACGCCATTCCCGAGACCCTCGACCAGCAGCGTGAACTGCTGACCGGGGTGATCGTCGCGGCCGCCGAGGCCGATCGGGAACTGGAGAACCAACACGACGCGTTCGATCGGCTGCGCGACCTGCTGATCAACGCCCCGTCGAAGCTGGACGCCCTGACCCGGCAGGTGGTGGAGCTGACCGCGCGTCAGCCCGGCGTGCAGCAGCGGCTGACCGAGCTGCGCGGCCAGTTCGCGGCCGGCGCGCTGGCCTCGGTGGTCGACAACCCGGACACCGCCGCCGAGCGCGTCGCGTTCGCCGACCGCAACATCGACCGGGCCCGGGCGCTGCTCGCCCATCCGGTCACCGGTCAGCAGGGTGAGCTCGTCGACTGTGTTCGGGCCGCCGAGTCCGCCGTCGGTCAGGCGAACGCGCTGCTCAACGCGGTGGACAGCGCCGCCGGTGACATCGGCCACGCCGAGGCCACGCTGCCCGCGGCGATCGCCGACATCGAGGCCGGCATCGCCCGCGCCGACGACCAGCTCGGCGGGCACAGCGCCCATGCCGCCGCGCTGGCCGCGGCGCGCACCACCGCCGTGCAGGCGGTCGCCGATGCGCGCGGCACCGACGACCCGTTGGGGGCGTTCGCCCGGGTCACCCACGCCGACGCCGAACTGGACGCCCTGTTGGAGACGGTCGCCGAGGAGCAGGCCGCGGCCGAACGGCAGGCCCGGGTGTTGGAGAAGGCGCTGTTCTCCGCGCAGGCGCGGGTGCGAGCGGCCTCGGACTACATCGACACCCGCCGGGGCAGTGTCGGTCCGGAGGCGCGCACCCGGTTGGCCGAGGCCCGCAAACGGTTGGAGACAGCCGAGAGCCTGCGGTCGTCGAACCCGAACCAGGCCACCACCGACGCCCACGCCGCGGCCGCGCTGGCCGCCCAGGCCCAGACCCGGGCGCAGGCCGACTCCCAGACCGCCCAACAGGCCTACCTGGGCCGCTACGGCCGCAACGACTCCACCGGCGCGATGCTCGGCGGCATCATCATCGGCAACGTGCTCGGCGGTGGGTTCGGCGGTCGCTCCGGGGGCTGGCGCCCCACCTCGTTCGGGGGCTCCGGGGGCGGGGGCGGCGGATTCTTCGGCGGCGGCGGCCGGTTCTAACCCGTTTTCGTCCCGACCGCTCAGCAGCCCTTGAGCCGGGTCGCCAGATAGTCGGCCACGCTGTCGAGGGCGACCCGCTCCTGGCTCATCGAATCACGCTCCCGCACGGTCACGGCGTGATCGTCGAGCGAGTCGAAGTCCACGGTCACGCAGTACGGGGTGCCGATCTCGTCCTGGCGGCGGTACCGGCGCCCGATCGCCCCGGCGTCGTCGAACTCGACGTTCCAGTAGCCGCGCAACTCGGCGGCGAGATCGCGGGCCTTGGGGCTGAGGTCGGCGTGCCGCGACAGCGGCAACACCGCGGCCTTCACCGGCGCCAGCCGCCGATCGAGGCGCAGCACGGTGCGTTTGTCCACCCCGCCCTTGGCGTTGGGCGCCTCGTCCTCGGCGTAGGCGTCGACCAGAAACGCCATGAACGAGCGGGTCAGACCGGCCGCCGGCTCGATCACGTACGGGGTGTAGCGGGTGTCGCTGGCCTGGTCGTAGAACGACAGGTCCACCCCGGAATGCTCGGTGTGGGTGGACAGGTCGAAGTCGGTGCGGTTGGCGATGCCCTCCAGTTCCCCCCAGGGGCTGCCGGCGAACCCGAACTCGTATTCGATGTCGACGGTGCGTTCGGAGTAGTGCGACAGTTTCTCGGCCGGGTGCTCGAACAGTCGCAGTTTGTCGGCGTCGATGCCCAGATCCACATACCAGGCCAGCCGGGTGTCGATCCAGTACTGGTGCCAGTCCCGGGCGGTGGACGGCTCGACGAAGAACTCCATCTCCATCTGTTCGAACTCGCGGGTGCGGAAGATGAAGTTGCCCGGGGTGATCTCGTTGCGGAAACTCTTGCCGGTCTGGGCGATCCCGAACGGGGGCTTCTTACGGGCGGTGGTCACCACGTTGGCGAAGTTGACGAAAATGCCCTGGGCGGTCTCGGGGCGCAGGTAGTGCAACCCCTCGTCGGTCTCGATCGGGCCGAGGTGGGTTTTGAGCATCATGTTGAACTCGCGCGGTTCGGTCCAGCGGCCCTTGGTGCCGCAGTCCGGGCAGACGATCTCGCTCATCGACACCGAGTCGGGATCGACCGCGGCGCCGGACTTCTTCGCCGCCTTCTCCGCGTGCGCCTCCTGCATGTGGTCCTGGCGGTGACGCTTGTGGCAGTTGAGGCACTCCACCAACGGGTCGTGGAACACGTCGACGTGCCCGGAGGCCACCCACACCTCCCGCGGCAGGATGATCGAGGAATCCAGGCCCACGACGTCGTCGCGTGCGGTCACCACCGAGCGCCACCACTGGCGTTTGATGTTCTCTTTGAACTCCACCCCCAGCGGCCCGTAGTCCCAGGCCGAGCGGGTGCCGCCGTAGATCTCGCCGGACGGGAAGACCAGGCCGCGGCGCTTAGCCAGGTTGACGATGGAGTCGATGACGGACGCCACGGCTGTTGTGCTCCTGTTCGGTGCGGGGACGGGACCCGGACAGCCTAGCCATGACACCCGGGTCGACGTTAAATGCGTCTTTACGCATGAATGGGCTAGGCTAACAGGAAATGATTGTCGTTTAGCCCGGGAGGTCACCATGCCGACGACCACCGACCGGCCGGTCGACGCTCCCGACAGCGCCATCGGCGCGGAGCACCAACACACCAGCACCCCGATACCGGCCCCGCCGCCGCGCGAGGTGCTCGATGCGGCCGGGGAACTGCTGCGGGCGTTGGCCGCCCCGGTGCGCATCGCGATCGTGTTGCAACTGCAGGAGTCGCAGCGCTGCGTGCACGAGCTGGTCAACGCTCTCGGGGTGCCCCAGCCGCTGGTCAGCCAGCACCTGCGGATCCTCAAGGCCGCCGGCGTGGTGGTCGGGGAACGCTCCGGTCGCGAGGTGCTCTACCGGCTGGCCGACCATCACCTCGCCCACATCGTCGTCGACGCGGTCGCCCACGCCGCCGAGGATCCGACATGACCCGAATGCGGTCCACTCGCCAGCGCACCGCGATCTCCGAACTACTGGAAACCATCGACGAGTTCCGTTCCGCCCAGGAGTTGCACGATGAGCTGCGCCGACGCGGCGAGACGATCGGGCTGACCACCGTGTACCGCACCATGCAGTCGATGGCCGCCGACGGCCTCGTCGACACGTTGCGCACCGACACCGGCGAATCGGTGTATCGGCTCTGCTCGGAGCACCACCACCACCATCTGCTGTGCCGGCACTGCGGGGCGACGATCGAGGTGGGCGCCCACGACGTGGAGACCTGGGCCGCCAAAGTCGCCGCCGAACACGGGTTCACCGAGGTCAGCCACAGCATCGAGATCTTCGGCCGCTGCGCGGACTGCCGCACCTGACCCGCCCCGGTGCGCCCAGCCGCACCTGACTCGCCCCGATGCGCCCAGCCGCACCTGACCCGCCCCGATGCGCCCAGCCGCACGTTTGAGTGCGTTCTCCTGCGCTTTTCGCACGCAAACGTGCGGCTCGGCGGGTCCATGGGCGAAACGTGCGGCTCGGCGGGCACGCGGGGGGCGTGCGGCACGCGGGGGCGTGCGGCTCGGGGGACACGCGGCGGGGGCGTGCGACTCGGCGGGCTCAGCCGGTCAGCACCTGGCGGATCTCCGCGCCCTTGTCGAGCACCAGCAACACCAGGGTGCGCAGCGCGTCGTCGGTCAACCCGTTACCGGGAAAGTTGTACCGCACCATCACGTCGGCGGTCTTGGCGCTCCGCTTGGCGCCGCGCGCCCCCGCCGCGGCGGGTTTCTCCACCAGCGCCACCGTGCCCAGCAAGGTGGCGGCGCCCTCCGCGCGGACGTGGTCGCGCAGTTTCTTGTCCAACGGCAGGTCGAAACCGGCGATCTGCGTCAACGACACCAGGTCGAGGTCCTCGACGATCGGCACCACCCGCAGCGAGGCGACGGTGCCGTCGTGGCGCACCGTCAGCGCCCCGTCGGATTCCTCGATGACCGGCAGCACCTCGGCCAAGGCCACCGCCAGGCGCTGCTGCAGGGTTGCCATCATGCGCTCCCAAATCGTCGGTTGCGGTTGGCGTACTGCTCGCAGGCCGCCCACAGGTCGCGACGGTCGTAGTCGGGCCAGAGTTTCTCCTGGAAGATGTATTCGGCGTAGGCCGCCTGCCACAGCATGAAGTTCGAGGAGCGTTGCTCCCCGGAGGTGCGGATCAGCAGGTCGACGTCGGGGATGTCGGTGCGATGCAGGTGCGCGGCGACGGTGGCCTCGTTGATGCGGTCCGGGTTGAGTTTGCCGGCCACCGCCTCGGCGGCGATGGCCTTGGTGGCTTCGGCGATCTCGGCGCGACCACCGTAGTTGACGCAGTAGTTGACCGTGATGACGTGGTTGTCCAAGGTCATGTTCTCGGCGATCTCGAACTCCTTGATCACGCTGCGCCACATCCGGGGCCGCGAGCCCACCCAGCGCATCCGCACCCCCATCGCGTTGAGGTTCTCCCGACGCCGGCGCACCACCTCGCGGTTGAAGCCCATCAGGAATCGGACTTCCTCGGCGGAGCGTTTCCAGTTCTCGGTGGAGAACGCGTAGACGGTCAGGTGCTCGATGCCGATTTCGATGGCACCGCACGTGATGTCGATGAGCACCGCCTCCCCCATCTTGTGGCCCTCGGTGCGGCCCAGCCCCCGCTGGGTGGCCCACCGGCCGTTGCCGTCCATGACGATCGCGACGTGGCGGGGCACCTGCTCGGCCGGGATCGCCGGGGCGGCCGCCTTCGAGGTGTGCTGCGGCGGGCGACGCGGGCCGCCGCCGGGGACCGCGGGCAGGTCGGGGAAGACGACCGGCCAGGTGGAGGTGTCCGGGAACATCGGGTAGTCCGCGGGCGCCGGGGGCAACTGGGGGAACGCGTCCCTGCGTTTACGCTCAGCCGATCGCCGGGAGCCGCCGATCCGGTTCGTCACCATGGGCCACATCCTGCCTGACCAGCCGAGCCCGCTGCTCGGCAACCGCACGATCGGCCCGCTCGCCCCGCTCCACCAGTGGCAACGTCCGCAGCTTGCGTTCCAGATGCCACTGCAGGTGCGCGGCGACCAGCCCGCTGGCGTGACTGCGATGCGCCGCCGGGGCGGCCTGGGCGGCCTCCCAGTCCCCGTCGTGCAGGGCCGACATCAACTCCACCACCCCCAGCGGCGGTGTGCTGGACCCGGCGGGGCGACAGTAGGTGCATACGCTGCCGCCGGCGGCGACGTGGAACGCCCGATGCGGCCCGGGGCTCGCGCAGCGGGCGCACTCAACCAGCGCCGGGGCCCACCCGGAGATGCCCATGGCGCGCAGCAGGTAGGCGTCGAGGACCAGTTCGCGCGGCCGTGTCCCGTCGGCGACCGCGCGCAGCGCCGCCACCGTGAGCCGGTGCAGGGCCGGGGCGGGGGCACGTTCCTCCCCGGCGAGGCGCTCGGCGGTCTCCAACACCGCGCACGCGCAGGTGTAGCGGCCGTAGTCGCTGACGATGGCGGCGGCGAAGGCGTCGATCGCGACCACCTGGGTGACGATGTCGAGGTTGCGCCCGGGGTGCAGTTGCACGTCGATGTGGGCGAACGGCTCCAGGCGGGCGCCGAATTTGCTGCGGGTGCGGCGCACCCCCTTGGCCACCGCGCGGACCAGCCCGTGGTCGCGGGTGAGCAAGGTGACGATCCGGTCGGCCTCGCCGAGCTTATGCTGGCGCACCACCACCGCCCGGTCCCGATAGAGCCGCATCACACCAGTGTCGCATCGTGTCGCGACATCGCCGGGGTAGCGCGCCGATAGGGTCGAGACCGATGAGTAACTCCGCGGCGCCCCGCTTTGTCACCCTGACTGACCAGCTCTATCAGCTGGCCAGCGGTGAGGTGACCGCTGTGGAGCTCACCACCCGGGCGTTGGCGGCCATCGAGGCCAGCCAGCCCGACCTCAACGCCTTCCGGGTGGTGTTGGCCGACTCGGCGCTGGCCGAGGCCGCCGAGGCCGACCGGCGGCGCGCCGCCGGTACGGGTGCGCCGCTGTTGGGCGTCCCGATCGCGGTCAAAGACGACGTCGACGTCGCGGGGGTGCCGACCGCGTTCGGCAGCGAAGGCTACGTGGCCCCGGCCGGTGCCGACGCCGAGGTGGTACGCCGGCTGCGTCGCGCCGGGGCGGTGATCGTCGGCAAGACCAACAGCTGCGAGTTGGGCCAGTGGCCGTTCACCAGCGGGCCCGGCTTCGGGCACACCCGCAACCCGTGGTCGCCCGGGCACACCCCGGGCGGGTCGTCCGGCGGGAGCGCCGCCGCGGTGGCCGCGGGGCTGGTGACCGCGGCGATCGGTTCCGACGGCGCCGGCAGTGTGCGCATCCCGGCGGCCTGGACGCATCTGGTGGGGATCAAACCGCAGCGGGGCCGCATCTCCACCTGGCCGCTGCCCGAGGCGTTCAACGGCATCACCGTCCACGGCGTGCTGGCGCGCACCGTCGCCGATGCCGCGCTGGTGCTCGACGCGGTGGCCGGCAACACCGACGGCGACCGGCACACCCCGCCGCCGGTCACGGTGTACCCGCCCGGCACCGGGGTGGCCACCGGAGCGCTGCGGGTGGCGGTCTCCACCCGTTTCCCGTTCACGGGGTTCCCCGCGCGGCTGCACCACGAGATCGCCGCGGCACTCACCGTCACCGCCCAGCGCCTCGAACAGCTCGGCCACACGGTCGTAACCGGCAACCCCGACTACGGGCTGCGGTCGTCGTGGAGTTTTCTGGCGCGCTCGACCGCCGGGGTGCTCGACGCCGCCTACCGGCTCGGCGACGGGGTGGAGCTGGATCCGCGCACCCGCACCAACATGCGGCTGGGCCGGCTGCTGTCGGAGCGGGTGCTGCGCCGCGCGCGCGCCCACGAGGCCGCCACCCGCCGGCGCATCGGCTCGATCTTCCGCACCGTCGACGTGATCCTGGCGCCGACCACCGCACAGCCGGCCCCGGCGGTGGACGCCTTCGACGGGCTCTCCAGCAGCGCCACCGACCGGGCCATGATCGCCGCGTGTCCGGTGACCTGGCCGTGGAACCTGGTGGGCTGGCCGTCGATCAACGTCCCGGCCGGCTTCACCACCGCCGGGCTGCCGATCGGTGTGCAGTTGATGGGGCCGGCCAACAGCGAACCGATGCTGATCTCGTTGGCCGCCGAACTGGAGGCGATCAGCGGGTGGGCCACCCAGCAGCCCGACCCCTGGTGGAGCGGCCGCCGCTGAGCCCGGGATCAAAAACCCAGCCGTCCCAACTGTTTGGGGTCGCGCTGCCAGTTCTTGGCGATCTTGACACGCAGATCCAGATACACCTGGGTGCCCAGAAGTTTCTCGATCTGGCTCCGAGCGGTGGTGCCCACCTCGCGCAACCGGGCTCCGCCCTTGCCGATGACGATGCCTTTCTGGCTGGTGCGCTCGACGAAGAGCACCGCGTGCACGTCGATCAGGTCGTCGCGGCCCTCACGGGGGGCCACGTCCTCGATCACCACCGCCAACGAGTGCGGCAGTTCGTCGCGGACCCCTTCGAGGGCGGCCTCGCGGATGAACTCGGCCATCAGGGTTTCCTCGGGCTCGTCGGTGAGCTCGCCGT
The DNA here is from genome assembly GCF_022370835.2 of Mycolicibacillus parakoreensis. The sequence goes on along the minus strand of NZ_CP092365.1, from coordinate 1,339,205 downwards.
CGGGGTAGAACGCCGGGCCGGGGGGCAGTCCGGCAGCCAACACCTCGGTGAGCACGTCGATCTGCTCGCCGGTGACCGCCGAGACCGGCACGATCTCGGTCCGGTCGGTGCCGACCAGGTCCTGCACCGCGACGAGTTGCTGGGCCAGCCGGTCCTTGCCGACCTTGTCGATCTTGGTGACGACCGCCACCAGCGGGGTTCGCGGTGCGACCGCGCGGATCTGGTCGACGATCCAGCGGTCGCCGGGGCCGATCTTCTCGTCGGCGGGGATGCACAACCCGATCACGTCGACCTGGCCGTAGGTGTCGCGGACCAGGTCGTTGAGGCGCTGCCCCAACAGGGTACGGGGCCGGTGCAGACCGGGGGTGTCGACCAGGATGAGCTGGAAGTCGGTGCGGTGCAGGATCCCCCGGATGGTGTGCCGGGTGGTCTGGGGGCGGTTGGAGGTGATCGCGACCTTCGCCCCGACCAGGGCGTTGGTCAGCGTGGATTTCCCCGTGTTGGGCCGGCCCACCAAACACACGAAACCGGAACGGAATTCACTCACCGAAGACACCTCACCGCCGTCGCGGCCGCAGATCGCGCCGAGCGTGCACCCCCTGCGAGAACACCGACGATTTTTCGCGGTGACGACACGGTCGGGGCGCTCACTGCGGGCGGCCCGAGCGGTCGGTGACGACGATCGCCGCCGAAGCGGTCAGTTCCCGCACCGCCGCCACCCCGGGGTCGTCGACGGTCCCGCCGACCAGGACCGCGGCCTCCACCCCGGGGGCGCCGCTGGCGACCGCCGCGGCGACCGCGGCCTGCAGGGCGGTCAATCCCAGCGCGTCGAGGCGCACCGGCGCCGCCGCGTAGGTGCGCCCGTCGAGGTCGCGCACGGCCGCACCGGCATCGGCCTCCGCGCGCGCCATCGCCCCGCGGGCCAACACCACCAGTTTGGTGTCCTCAGCGTCTAGGGCGCCCAGCGGTTCACTCATCGGTCTCCTCCGCCTCGTCCGGCTCGATCGGGCTGGTCAACACGGTGCCGACCCGCAACCGGCCCCGGTGGTCGGGACCGGATTCGGCGCGCAGCCGCAGCCCGTGCGACACCACCTCGGCACCCGGCAGCGGAACCCGGCCCAGTTCCAGCGCCAACAGTCCGCCGACGGTGTCGACATCGAGATCGTCTTCGAACTCGACACCGTACAACTCGCCGAGATCCTCGATGGGCAACCGCGCCGACACCCGGAAGCGGCGATCGCCCAGCTCCTCCACCGGGGCGACCTCACCCTGGTCGTATTCGTCGGCGATCTCGCCGACGATCTCCTCGAGCACATCCTCGATGGACACCAGCCCGGCGATCGCGCCGTACTCGTCGACCAGCAACGCCATGTGGTATCGATCGCGCTGCATCTCCCGCAGCAGGTCATCGAGGGGTTTGGAGTCGGGAACGAACACCGCGGGCCGCATCAGCTGCCCGGCGGTGATGTCCTGGCCGCTGTTGGGCGAGTAGTAGGTCTGGCGCACCAGGTCTTTCAGGTACACCACACCGAGGATGTCATCGACGTTCTCGCCGATGACCGGGATGCGGGAATGCCCGCTGCGCACCGCCAGCGAGGTGGCCTGCCCCGCCGACTTGTCCTTCTCGATCCAGACCATCTCGGTGCGCGGCACCATGACCTCCCGCGCCGGGGTGTCGCCGAGTTCGAACACCGACTGGATCATCCGCCGCTCGTCGTCGGCGACGATGCCGCGCTGGCCCGCCAGATCGACCACCTCACGCAGTTCGACCTCGGAGGCGAACGGCCCGTTGCGGAAGCCGCGTCCGGGGGTCAACGCGTTACCGACGTGCACCAGCAGACGGCTGATCGGGGTCAGCAGCACCGAGATCACCTGCAGCGGCAGCGCGGCGGCCAACGCGATCGAGTAGGCGTTCTGCCGGCCGATGGTGCGCGGACCCACCCCGATCAGCACGAAGCTGGTCACCACCATGATGACCGCGGCGGTGAGCCGGCCCCAGTCCCAACCCAGCTCGCCGTAGAGGAACGCCACCAGCAACACGGTGGCGGTGACCTCGCAGGCGATGCGCAACAGCACCACCAGGTTGATGTAGCTGGGGCGCTGGGTGACCACCGCGGCCAGGCGCACCGCTCCGGGACGCTCGTCACGGACCATCTCCTCGACCCGCGCGATGGACACGGTGCTGATCGCGGCGTCGATCGCGGCCAACACCCCGCCGAGGACCACCAGGATGATCGCCCCGAGCAGCGGCGGCAGGGCACTCACGATTCGTCGAAGTACCGGGACTTGTCCAGCAGACGCTGGTCGCGTTCGGCCTGCCGGTCGCGCCGGTAGCCCGCCACCTCCTCGTCGACCCAGTCCTCGAGCAGTCGCGTCTGCAGGGCGAACATCTCCTTCTCCTCGGCCGGCTCGGCGTGGTCGTAACCGAGCAGGTGCAGCACGCCGTGCACGGTCAGCAGCGCCAGTTCATGGCCGAGCGCGTGGCCGGCACCGGCGGCCTGGGTCGCGGCGAACTCCGGGCACAACACGATGTCGCCGAGCATCGCCGGTCCGGGCTCCGGGGCGTCGGGCCGCCCGCCGGGTTCGATCTCATCCATCGGGAAGCTCATGACGTCGGTCGGCCCCGGCAGGTCCATCCACCGCATGTGCAGGTCGGCCATCGCGGTGGTGTCGAGCAACACCAGCGACAGCTCGGCGGCCGGGTTGACGTTCATCGCGGCCAGCACGAACTGCGCGACGCTGACCAGTTCGCGCTCCGAGACGTCGATGCCGGACTCGTTGGAGACGTCGATGCTCACCGGCCGGTCACCGCCGGGACCGGTGGGCCGCCGCACGCCGGGGCGCCCGGTCGAGCACGGGCCCCGGTTCGCTGCCGGCGCCGTGTTTCTCATAGGCGTCGACGATCTCGGAGACCAACCGGTGCCGCACCACGTCGGCGCTGCTCAGCTCGGTGAAGTGGATGTCGTCGATGTCGCCGAGCACCTCGGCGGCCGCGCGCAGCCCGGAGCGGGCCCCGCCGGGCAGATCCACCTGGGTGACATCGCCGGTCACCACGATTTTGGAGCCGAATCCCAGCCGGGTCAGAAACATCTTCATCTGTTCGGCGGTGGTGTTCTGCGCCTCGTCGAGGATGATGAACGCGTCGTTGAGGGTGCGACCGCGCATGTAGGCCAGCGGCGCGACCTCGATGACCCCGGCGGCCATGAGCTTGCCGATCAGTTCGGGGTCCATCATGTCGTGCAGCGCGTCGTAGAGCGGGCGCAGGTACGGGTCGATCTTCTCGCTGAGCGTGCCCGGCAGAAATCCCAGCCGCTCACCGGCCTCCACCGCCGGGCGGGTGAGGATGATCCGGGTGACCTCCTTGTTCTGCAGCGCGTTGACCGCCTTGGCCATCGCCAGGTAGGTCTTTCCGGTGCCGGCGGGACCGATGCCGAACACGATCGTGTGCGCGTCGATGGCGTCGACGTAGCGTTTCTGGTTCAGCGTCTTGGGCCGGATCGTCTTGCCGCGCCGCGACAGGATGTCGAGACTGAACACCTCGGCCGGGGACTCGTTGTCGGTGCCGACGAGCATGGTCACGCTGTGGCGGACCGCGTCGGGGCTCAGCGGCTTGCCGCTGGCCACCACCGCGATCAACTCGGTGATGACACGTTCGGCCAGCGCCACGTCGGCGGGCTCTCCGGTGACGGTGACGACGTTGCCACGCACGTGCAGGTCGGCGGCGAGCAGCCGCTCCAGTTCACGCAGATTGCCATCGGCCGAACCGAGCAGGCCCATGACGAGGTCGGGGGGGACATCAATGCCGCTGCGAACCTGCGAAGAGGACGCGGCGTCGGTCTCGCGGAGCGTCAAGAGTGGTCTGTTCCTGCTTTCGGATCGGTCGATGGGGCGCGCCCCAGTCTACCGCCGGGACCGCGCCGACCGGGCGGGACCGCGCTCACCGCGCCCAGCGCGGGGTCAACACCCCCAAAGCGCCGAGTGCCACCGCCGCCGCGGTGGAGGTGCGCAGCACCGTCGGGCCCAGCCGCACCGCGGTGGCCCCGGCGGCGGCGACCGCGGCCCGCTCGTCGTCGCTGAGGCCGCCCTCCGGGCCGACCAGCAGCACCACGGCGGTGGCCGCCTCGAGGGCCACGTCGCGAAGCGCGGTCTCGGCCGACTCGTGCAACGCCACCACCACCGCCCCGGCGCGGCTCTGCGCCTCGATCCGGCGGGTCAGCGCGGCGGTGGAGGTGAGCTCCTCGACGACCGGGATGTGGGCCCGCCGCGACTGCCGGGCGGCCGCGCGGGCCACCGCCCGCCAGCGCCGCACCCCCTTGTCGGCGCGCGGGCCGTCCCAGCGGGCCACGCAGCGCGCCGCCGCCCACGGCACGATCGTGTCGGCGCCGGCCTCGGTGGCCAGTTCGACGGCCAACTCCGAGCGCTCCGATTTCGGCAGCGCCTGCACCACGGTGACCGGCGGCTCGGGCGGGGTGGCCCGCCAGCGTGCCAGCACCCGGGCGTGCAGCCGGCCGCGGTCGGCGTGTTCGACCACGCAGCGGGCCAGTCGCCCGGCACCGTCGCCGAGCAACAGTTGTTCGCCGCGGCGCAGGCGTCGCACGGTGGCGGCGTGGAATCCCTCCTCGCCGGTGACCTCGGCCAGTGCCCCGGTGTCGGGTAGCGCCTCGACGTAGAACAGCCCCAGCACGGTGGTGGGTCAGCGCCCGCTGAAGGTTTCCCGCAGTCGGCTGAACAGCCCGCCGCCGGTGCTCGCCGACTCGGTGCTGCGCACCTCGGTGACGTCGCGGTCGCGGTGCTCCTTGAGCTGGTGCAGCAGCGCGGTGTCGGTGCCGTCGAGCCGGTCGGGCACCACCACCTCGACGTGGGCGTGCAGGTTGCCGCGTACCCCGGACCGCAGGTGCGGCATGCCGTGGCCGCGCAGGGTCAGCACCGCCCCCGGTTGGGTGCCGGCCGGGATGGTGATCTCGGTGGGCCCGTCGAGGATCGCCTCCACGGTCACCGTGGCCCCCAGCGCGGCGTCGACCATCGGCACCGAGACGGTGCAGTGCAGGTCGTCGTTGTCGCGGACGAAGATGTCGTGGGGCTGCTCGTGCACCTCGACGTAGAGGTCACCGGCCGGGCCGCCGCCGGGACCGACCTCGCCCTGCGACGCCAGGCGCACCCGCATGCCGTCGCCGATGCCGGCCGGGATCTTCACGCTGATCTCGCGGCGGGCCCGAATCCGCCCGTCGCCGGCGCAGCGGGTGCACGGGTCGGGGATGACCTCCCCGACACCGCGGCAGGTCGGGCACGGCCGTGCGGTCAGGACCTGCCCGAGCAGCGAGCGTTGCACGCTCTGCACCTCGCCGCGCCCACCACAGGTGTCGCAGGCCATCGGCTGCGAGTCGCCGTTGGTGCCGCGGCCCTGGCAGCGGTCACAGAGCACCGCGGTGTCGACGGTGACCTGTTTGGTGACCCCGGTGGCGCAGTCGGCGAGGTCCAACCGCACCCGCAGCAGCGAATCCGAGCCGGGCCGCACACGTCCCACCGGGCCGCGGGTGCCGGCGCCACCGCCGAAGAACGCCTCGAACACGTCACCGAGGCCGCCGAACCCGCCGAACCCGTTGCCGACCCCACCGGTGTTGTCCAGCGGGTCACCGCCGAGGTCGACGATGCGGCGCTTCTCCGGGTCCGACAGCACCTCGTAGGCGACGCTCACCTCCTTGAACCGGGCCTGGGCGGCTTCGTCGGGGTTGATGTCGGGATGCAGTTCCCGGGCGAGCCGCCGATAGGCACGTTTGATCTCGGAGTCGCTCGCACCGCTGCTCACGCCGAGCAGACCGTAGTAGTCGCGTGCCAACGCTTTGCCTTCCCTGTCTGGCCGTCTCTGATCTGATCCGGTGCGCATCCCCGGTCAACGGGAACCCAGCACCTCACCGATATACATAGCAACCGCGGCGACACTGGCCATGGTTCCCGGGTAGTCCATTCGCGTGGGCCCCACCACACCCATGCCGCCGTAGACGGTACCGCTGGACCCGTAGGCCGTGGACACCACCGAGGTGCCCGCCATCTGTTCGGCTTCGGTCTCCTGGCCGATGCGCACGGTGACCTTACCGGCCTCCTGCTGGGCCGCCAGTAACCGTAACACCACCACCTGCTCCTCCAGCGCCTCGAGCACCGAGCGCAGCGAACCGCCGAAGTCGGCGGTGTTGCGGGTCAGGTTGGCGGTGCCGCCGAGCAGCATCCGCTCCTCGGTGTGCTCGACCAGCGATTCCAGCAGCACCGTCGCCGAGCGGCCCACCGCATCGCCCAGCGCCCCCGCCGGGCCGCCCACCCGCTCGAAATGACTGGCCAAATCGGCCACCGCCACCGAGGCCGCGGAGAGCTTCTTGCCGTCGAGGGCCTGGCCGAGCAGCTCCCGCAGCTGGGCGAGCTGGTGGTCGTCGATGGTGTCGCCGAGTTCGACGAGGCGTTGGTCGACCCGGCCCGAGTCGGTGATGACGACCATCAGCAGCCGCGCCGGGGTGAGCGCGATCACCTCCAGGTGACGCACCGTCGAGGAGGACAGCCGCGGGTACTGCACGATCGCGACCTGCCGGGTCAACTGCGCCAGGGTGCGCACCGCCCGCCGCAGCACGTCGTCGAGGTCGACGCCCGATTCCAGGAACGACAGGATGGCGCGGCGCTCGGCGCCCGACAGGGGTTTGACCCCGTCGAGGCGGTCGACGAACTCCCGGTAGCCCTTCTCGGTGGGGACCCGCCCGGAACTGGTGTGCGGTTGGGCGATGTAGCCCTCGGCCTCCAAGACCGCCATGTCGTTGCGGACCGTGGCCGACGAGACCCCCAGGTTGTGCCGATCGACCAGCGATTTCGACCCCACCGGCTCTTGGGTGTGCACGAAGTCGGCAACGATGGCACGCAACACCTCCAAGCGGCGGTCGTCGGCGCTGCCCATCGGTGTTCACCTCCTCGGTCGGATCCGGTCGCATCCAGTTTACGGTCCCCGCCAGCGGTTTTTCTCCACCATCAACACCGGAGGCTAGCCTTGCTGATCATGTGTCCGTGTTCTTCGCCGGTCCCCCGCTGAACCCCCCGATTCTCCGATGATTTTCCGCGGCGTTCGCGACGGCAAGCCCTATCCCGAGCACGGCCTGTCCCATCGGGACTGGGCCCAGATTCCACCACGCCAGTTACGCCTGGACGAGTTGGTGACCACGACGACGGTGCTGGCGCTGGACCGGCTGCTGTCGGAGGATTCGACGTTTTACGGCGATCTGTTCCCCCACGCGGTGAAGTGGAAGGGCGTGGTGTACCTCGAGGACGGGCTGCACCGTGCGGTGCGCGCGGCGCTGCGCAACCGCACGGTGCTGCACGCCCGCCTGTTCGACATGGACGTGCTGGGCGTTCACTCCGGGATCCTCGACCCCGACGTCAACCCGGGGTGAGCCGGGCGCGGCGGCTCGAGGCTCAGTTGGGCAGCCGCCCCACAATGGCTTCAACCAGCTCATCGGCGGTGTCCTGGGAGAGCATCCAGCCGTTCTCGTTGACGAACGTGACGTTCTTCTCGATCGGGGAGGGGATCTTGGGGCCGGTGACGGTGACGTCGGAGCTGACGGTGTTCTCCCCGGTGGACTGGATGTTGTCGGCGGTGAACGTCAACGGCAGTTCCCCGCGGCGGCCGGCCTGACGCAGCTTGTGGTCGAGAACGTTGGCCTGGTGACGCTGCAACCCACCGGCCACCAGATCGCTTTTGAGCTCATCGGAGGTCTGCGGGTCGACCAGGTTGTCCAGCAGGCCGGTCAGGGTCTCCGCGGTCGGCAGGTCCGCGGCCGGTGCCGGTGCCGGGGTCGGCGGCGGGTCCAGCGGCAGCGGGGTGTCGAAGACCACCGGGTGCACCGCCGGTGCGGGTGACTCGGCGACGGTCGTGGCGGCCAGTCCCGCGGTGCCCAGAACGGCCACGGCGGTCACCCCGGTGGCGAAGATCTTCTTCGTTGGCATGGCTTGGTGTCCCTTTCGTGTCGCGTGCGCGCCGACGGCGGCCGGTGCACGGCTTTCCTCACCACTTAACACGAGTCGTGTCGGAGCCGGGGGTGATCGCGTTACAACCGACTGATCAATCGGGGTGCCCGGCGTCCCCGGCCATCGCCTCGCGCAGACTTCGAGGCCGCAAATCGACCCAGGTCTGTTCGACGTACTCCAGGCAGTCGGCACGCGAGGCCTCCCCGAAGACCTGCCGCCAGCCGGCGGGGACGTCGGCGAAGGTCGGCCACAGGCTGTACTGCTCTTCGTCGTTGACCAGCACTACAAAGGTGCCGTCGTCGTCATCGAACGGGTTGGTGCTCATCGATCCTCCTTGTCGCGGTGGTCGCGGTGGTCGCGGTGGTCGCGGTGGTCGCGGTCCCCAACCGGGTGCCCAACACCCGATCGGAGAGCAGACCCAAACTGCTGAGGTTGGGAAAGCCGGGCCCCTGGGTGAGACCGGCCAGGTTGGGCAGGAACAACTTCGGGGTGACACCCGTGACCGCCAGGTCGTGTCCGATCGCCTCGGCCAGCCGGGCCCCGGTCAGCGGACCGCCCATGCCGAGCTCCAGCAGGTCGAGAACCTCCTGACTGAACAGCTCGGTGAACCACAGCGCATCGGCGCCGGAGCCGTCGATGACCAGGTCGAAGCCGTGGACCGTCTCGAAGTTCTCCCCACCGCGGCTGGTGCTCAGCGTCAACCGGATCCCGTCATCGCGCGGCACCGCGTGGGCCACCCGACCACGAAGGTGCCGGATCCGGTCGTCGGCCAACAACGCCTCTTGCACCCGCGCGGAGAACACGCCGCGGTCGGTGCGGGCCAGCGCATCTCTGCGCTCCTCCAAGGTCAGCGACGTCCATCCGGTCGGGTCGGAGAACAGCGTGTTCTCGAAAAACCCTTCACCGCGGGTGAACAGCGTCACCTGCGGCGAGATGACCGTGACGGTCGACACCCGATGGCGGAACAGCTCATCGAGCATGGAGGCGGCGGTCTCTCCGCCGCCGATCACCGCCACCCGCTCAGCACAGATCCGATCGTGTCCGGCGGCGCGATGCCAGAACTGTGCGATCGACATCACGCGGGGATTGCCGGGCAGGATCGACTTCTCGGCCTGGCCCGGTCCGGTGAGCATCACCGCGTCGGCGTGCACCTCGGTCTCCCGGGTGTGCAGCACCCAACGGTGGTCCTCCAGTGCGAGTCGGCCCACCTCCCCGGGGATCACGGTCATCTCGACCGCATCGGCCACCCACGCCAGGTACTGACTCCAGCGTTGATGCGCCGGTGCCGGCCGACCCCGGTCAACCCATTCGGCGAACTGTCCGGTCGCGATGAGGTAGGACTGCCAGGAATACCGGGTCATCCGCTCGTCGAGTTCGGCGTTGCGTCGCGGCACCAGCGCCGATCGGTACGGGAACCCGACGTCTTTCTCCGGGGAGGTCCCCAATCGGTGTTTTCCGTCGGTCCAGCCCCCGCTGGCACGCCAGTTGGCGGCAACCTCCGTGCGTTCCACGGCGACAACATCGGGCGCCGGCAGGCCCATGGCGCGCAGCGCAGCCGCTTTGGCGGCCACGGCCACGGCCTTGGCTCCGGCGCCGAGGATGGCCAGTGTGCTCACAACACCTCCCGCAGAGCTTGGTCGAAGATCGCTTGTAGGACAGCAACGTCCGACGATGTGAAAACGTCGGGCAGGGTGCGCCATTGGGTCATCAGTTGCGGCTTGGTCCCGACCGGCAGCACCGCGGCGAGGATGGTCAACTCGTGACGGACGGCGAGCTGCGGTTCCGGCAGGGGCGCCACGCCGGCGAGCAGGGAACGGTCGACCTCGATTCCGGCCGTGGGTGTATCGAGATCGCCGCGACCGAGGTAGTTCAGCAGCACCTGCGGCTCGGGAAGCGGAGCGAGTCGCCGAGCCGTCTCGGCACGCAGGTAGCGCAGCAAGCCGAAATCGATGGCGTCACCGGGGATCGTGGCGCGTTGCTCGGCGATGCGCCGGGGATCGGCCTGCGGTATCCGCAGCGGGAACATCGCGGTCATCAGCCCGACCGTGTCGCTGGTGTCACACTCGATGTCCGCCGCCAGGGCGTCGACACGTCCGTGGGTTTCCAGCGCCAACAACGGCGGCGGCCCGTCGGCGGCCGACTCGTGGTGCCGGCGCCATCCGATGACCGTCCGTGCTGCCGCCGCGATCAAAATGTCGATGACGGGCAGATCGGCGCCGAGCAGTCGATCGGTCAGGTCCGCATCGATGAACGACGTGGAGACCGTCAGTGCGGCGGCGCAGTCGCGGTCGGGCCGGACACGTCGCGCACCGAGCGGCGGGTCGTCACCGGTGAGTTGATCGGCCCAGAATCCCACGGTGTCCAGCGTGTCGGCACGCTCGGTGAGCGCGTGCGCCCAGCGCCGGTAACCCGTGTGTTCCCGTGGCGGTGCCACCACCGACCGACCCTCGGCGAGGTCGCTCAGCACGGTGTCCAGCTCCCCCAGGACAACGAGCCACGACGTCGGATCCATCGCCAGCACGTGAGCGGCGAGCAACAACACGCTGCGACCGGACGGGGGACGCAGCCACACGCCGGACAGCAGCCGCCCCTCTTCGGGGTCCAGCCGGCCCACCACGGTTTCGGCGTGCCGCGCGACCGCCGCCGGCAGGTCGGCTTGACTGGCTACCTCAACCTCGTCGGTGATCACCTCGACCGGTTCGCCCGGCAGCATGGCCATGTCGGCTCGGTCCAGCCGGCTGCGGAGCACCGGGTGGGCGGCGACGACCGCGTCGAGCGCCGCACCGAGTTGGTCGGCGCTGAGTCCCTCCGGCAGGCGGATCGCCTCGGTTTGCGCCAAGCGGCGGGGTTCACCGTGCTGGTAGAGCCAGTGCGCGTTGGGTAACAGCGGGATCGGCGCGTCGGGATCCTCCGCGACCGGGTCCATGCCGGGAGCGTCGGCGTCGATCGCGGCGGCAAGGTCACGCAGCGACGCCGACTCCAGGATCAATCGGGCACGTAGCGCAACGCCCCGGCGTCGGGCCGCGCGCACCAGGGTCAGTGCCGCGATGCTGTCGAGGCCGAGTTCGATGAAGTCCGCGGTCGGATCGACGTGCCGGCGATCGAGCACCTCGGCCGCCAGCTCGCAGAGCGCCGCCTCGGTCGGCGATCGCACCTGCGAGGGCGACGCTGACGGCGAAAGGCTGTCGGAGTCGGCCAGCCTCGCCTCGTCGACTTTGCCGTTTCCGGTCAACGGAATCTCGTCGACGGCCACGACGCGGTGCGGCAGCATGTAGCGCGGCAGCCGGCTGCTCAGCTGAGCACGCAGATCGGCCAGTGCGGGGGGCGCACCACGATCGACGGCGGTGATGTAGGCGCAAAGCTGCGATCCGCCGGTTCCGTCTCGTACCAGTACGTGGGCCTGGTCCACGGCGGGGTGGTCTTGCAGCGCGGTCGCGATCTCGTCGAGTTCGACTCGGTAGCCGCGGATCTTGACTTGCGCGTCGGCACGGCCGAGGTACTGCAATGCCCCGGCGGCGTTGCGCCGCACCAGATCGCCGGTGCGGTACATACGCTGCCCGACCGCGAACGGGTTGGCGACGAACCGCATGGCGGTCTCGGCGGTTCGGCCCAGATAGCCGCGGGTGAGCTGGCCGCCGGCCAGATACAGCTCGCCGGTGACCCCGTCGGGCACCGGACGCAGCGCCGAGTCGAGCACGAAAGCGCCGGTGTGCCCGGTCGGAGCCCCGATCGTCGGCCAAGGATGCGCGGCGATATCGGCGACCACCGCCTCCACCGTGGCTTCGGTGGGCCCGTAGCAGTTCTGGGCCGCCATGCCGGTTGCGGCACACTCGGCGCGGATCGCTGTCCACAGGGTGGCGGTGACCGCTTCCCCGCCCAGCGCGAGCACCGACAGCGCTACCTCGCTGAGCAGACCGAAGGCGCGCAACTGGGCGAACATCGACGGGGTGATGTCGATCATGTCGAGGCCACGCTCGGCGATGGTCGCCACCAGGGACTCGGCGTCGCGCTGCGTGTCGTCGTCGACGATGTGCACCTGGTGGCCGTCGAACAGGGCGACGAGCGGCTGCCAGGCGGCGTCGAAGGCGAAGGACCATGCGTGCGCGATACGCAGCGGCCGACCCAGTCGCGCCGCAGCGGGCCGCAGGAGTCGCTGGAGGTGATCGTCGGCGTAGGCCTCCAGGGCCGCGTGTGTTCCGATGACCCCTTTGGGCTCGCCGGTGGTTCCGGAGGTGAACACCGTGTAGGCGGCCTGGTCGGGGTGCACCGGCATCGCGGGGCCGCCCACACGCCCCTGTCCGTGGGCTCGGTGGTGGGCCATGAACGCCGCGTCGATGACCACCGTCGCGCCGGTCTGACGCAGAATCGACTCGATCCGCGCCTCCGGCATCCCCGGTTCCAGCGGCACCACCACTGCGCCGCAGTGCAGGACGGCGAGAAGCGCGACCACATAGTCCGGGCCGCGGGACAGTTTCACCGCCACCGGAGTCTCAACGCCCACACCACGGTCGAGCAGGCACGCGGCGAGGCGACTGCTCGCCGCATCCAGGTCGGCGTAGCTGAGGTCACCGTCCGACCAGCTCACCGCGGTGCGGTCGGGATGTGCCGCCGCCGCGGCGGCAAAGCGGTGGTGCACCCCGTGGGGCGCGAAGTCGGCGATCTCCCGCCGCGCCGCGGCCCGTTGGGCGCCCTCGCCGTCGAGGAGCACGCTGATGTCGCGCAGCGGGCGGTCCCACCCGGCGAGCAGGCGTCGTGCGGTCGTGAGCACCCGGTCGCCGAGTACGGCGGCGCTGGTTTCACCGAGCGCACCGTCGAGTGCCTCGACCAGGAGAACCAGCTCCTCGCCGTCGAGGTGCGCCGCCAACGTGATCGGGAAGTGCGACAGGCTTTCCAGTGCTGCGGGGTGAAAGGTCGCCGCCCCCGCGTCGAACTCGCCTCCGCCGGCGAGCCCGCCCGGCGGAAAGTTCTCGTACACCAGCAAGGTGTCGTAGAGCTCGCCGATTCCGCCGAGGCCCCGCAGCCGGCTGTGGGTCAGATAGGCGTGTTCGCGCAGCAGCGCAGCGTCGCGTTGCACCGCCCGGCACTGCTCGCCCACGGCGGTGGCCGGCTGCAAGCGCACACGCAGCGGCACCGTGTTGATGAACAGACCCACCATGGTCTCCACCCCGGCGAGTTCGGCGGGCCGACCGGAGACGGTGACCCCGAAGACGACGTCGTCGCGGTCGGTGAGTCGCGACAGCACCAGGGCCCAGGCCAATTGGGTGACGGTGTTGAGGGTGACACCGCGGCCGCGCGCCGTCTCGGTGACCTCGGTGGTGGCGGCCCGGTCCAGGCGGACCTCCGTGCGGTTGGGCAACCCCGGCTCGGGCTCCTGACCGGTCAGGGCTGCGGTCAACCGCGTGGGCTCGGACAGGTCGGCCAAGTGACGCAGCCAGATCCGTTCGCTGGCGGCCACGTCACGTCCACTCAACCAACCGATGTAATCACGGTATGGCCGCACCGGGGGCAGTGCGGCGCCATCGCCGCCTGCGCGGTAGAGGGTGATCATCTCCCCCACGAACACCGGCAGGGACCACCCGTCGATCACGATGTGATGGGCGGTGATCACCAACCGCCAGTGGTCGCCGACGTCGATCAACAAAAACCGGATGGCGGGGGTGCGCTCCAGCGCGAACGGCCGGCGCCGCTCCGCGTGCTCCAACTCGGCGACCTCGGCGGCGTCGGCGGCGCGCACCTGACGCCACGGCAGCTCGACCCGGGTGGGCACGATCTGCACCGGATGCGGCAGGTCGCCGTGCACGAAGCTGCCCCGCAGGTTGGGGTGGCGCGCCAACATCGCGGCGGCACAGTCACGCAGCAGCGCGACGTCGAGCGTTCCGGTGATGTCGGCGGCCATCGAGATGAGGTAGGGATCGTGGACCGGTCCGTCGGCGGTGGAACCGGCCAGGGTGGCCAGCGAGTACAAGCCCTGCTGCAGCGGGCTCAGCGCCATGACATCGTCGATGGCGGCCGACGTCTGCGCCGCGGTCACGGTGCACCGTCGTGCGGCCAGGCGCGGGTGAGGGACGCCAGATCCTCGGCCGACAGTCCCGACGCGCTCATCGGTGCATACCGGACATCCTGTTCGTCGGCACGGTCGGCGCCGTCCTGCCCCGCAGCCTCCGCCTCGGCCAGCGCAGCCGCCAACCGGTGCACCGTCGGGTTCTCGAATACCAACCGCGGGGTGAGGGCCAGGCCGGTATCGCGTGCCCGGGCGGCCAACTGCACCGCCAGGATGCTGTCGCCACCCAGTGCGAAGAAGTCATCGAACCGACCCACATCGCCGGTCTCCAGCAGGTCGGCCACCAGCGTCGCCAGGGCCCGTTCGGTGTCGGTGCGCGGCGGCTCCATCCGTCCCGTCGTGCTCACCGCCGGCCGGGGCAGTCCCGGCCGGTTCAGCTTGCCCGACTCGGTGGCCGGCAGGGCGTCGAGCACCGTGATCGACGACGGCATCATGTAGCCGGGCAGCGCGGCGGCGACCGTCGCCCGCACCGTCGCCGCGAACTCGGCGTGCTCGGCCGGCTCCACCGGACCGTCGGCGACCACGTAGCCGGCCAACGACGTCGTTCCCTGAATCTCCCAGGTGCGCGCCGCTGCAGCGGCAACCCCGTCGACGCCACGCAGTGCCGCCTCCACTTCACCGAGTTCGACGCGGAAACCGCGGACCTTCACCTGGTGGTCGCTGCGGCCGACGAACTCCAGCCGTCCGTCCTCGGTCCAGCGGGCCCGATCCCCGCTGCGATAGAACCGCGCCCCGGCTTCGGTGGCGTACGGGTTGGCCACGAAACGCGCCGCGGTCAGCCCGGGCCGTTTCCAGTAGCCGCGCACGAGTTGTTCGCCCGCGTAATACAGTTCGCCGACCACCCCGACCGGCACCGGTTGCAGTGCCTCGTCGAGCACATACACCTGCGAGTCGGGGGTGGGGGTGCCCAGCGTCGGCAGCGGCGCGGTCAGGGGCCCGCGCACCAGACCCCCGGATGTTTCCGTGGCTCCGAAGTTGTTCAACAATTCCGGTCCGGACTCCGCGGTGACCTCCAGCAGCCGGTCCAACAGATCGGCGCTGACCGGCTCACCGCTGCACACCAGCCGGGAGAGCCCCGACAGCATGGTCGGCGCCGTCTCGGCCCAGCTCGACACCAAGCTCGCCACGGCGGTGACCTGCGCGACGTCGCGGGTGCGCACCAGGGTGGCCAGCGCGTCGGCGTCGCGATGCTCGGCGTCATCGGCGAGGATCAGCGTCGCACCGGCCGCCAACCCGGCCAGTGTCTCCATGCTGCCCTCCAGGAACGTCATCGACGCCTGCGCCAGGCGGATATCGCGACCGCGCACCGGGTAGTGCCGCAGCTGCCAGTCCAGCCGTGTGGCCATCGCACGGTGGGTGCCCAGCACACCTTTCGGCCGACCGGTCGACCCTGAGGTGAACACCAGATACATCGGGTCATCGGGGTCCGGTGTCGGCAACCGGACCGGCCGGCCGCTGTCGAGGTCGGCGCGCACCGACGGCGCGTCAAGCGACAGCAGCTCCACGTCCGCGGTCGCCGGCATGCGGTCGGCGGCCTCGGCGGTCACCACCACGACCGCAGGTGCCACGTCGTCGAGCATGAACTGCTTGCGGTCTTGCGGATACTCCGGGTCCAGCGGGAAATACCCGGCACCGGCCTTCATGATGCCGACGAGCGCCACCACGAGCTCGATTCCCCGACGGGTGGACAATCCGACCAGAGAGCCCGGGCCGACCCCGCGCTCAAGCAACAGTCGGGCGAAATTGTCCGAGCGCCGATGCAGCGTCGGGTAGTCGATCTCGGCATCCGCGCAACGCACCGCCACCCGGTCGGCTCCCAGTTCGCGGCTCGCGGTGAGCAGTTCCGGGATGGTGCGCGCTCGCCCGTCGGGTGACCGGTCGCCGCGACTCCACTGCTCGACAATGCGCCGCCGTTCGATCGGATCGGCCAACGACACTGCGCGCATCGGCTGATCGATGTCATCGGCGAACGCGGCCAGGACCCTGGTGAGCCAGCCGACCAGCCGTTGCACCGTGCTGGGGTGGTACAGCTCCGTGCGATAGATCACCCGTCCGACATAGCCGGTCTCGGTGTCGTCGTCGGTGGTGAAGAAGTTCACGCTCAGATCGGCGTGGGCCACATCGAAAGTCGGCTCGATGGCACCGAATCGGGTCTGCCCGCCGTGGTCGTTGTCCAGCATGCGCTCGGCCGGGAGATGCTCACGAACATGCACGACCACCTGGAACAGCGGGTTCCGCGAGAGCGACCGGATCGGGTTCACTGCGTCCACCACCCGGTCGAACGGCAGATCCTGGTGCGCGTAGGCCTCCAACGCGGTCTCACGGGTGCGGCCCAGCACATCGCGCAGCGTCGGGTTGCCGGACAGGTCGTTGCGCAACACCAGGATGTTGACGAAGAACCCGATCAGTTGGTCCAGTTCGGGCTCGGTGCGTCCGGCGACCGGGGTGCCCAACGGGATGTCGTCACCACCGCCGGCCTTGTGCAGCACCACGGCGACGGCGGTCTGCAGCAGCATGAACTCGGTGATCCCCAGCTCACAGCTGAGGCCCACCAACTTCTCCCTGGTATGGGTGTCGATCGCGAACTCGACGGCGGCGCCGTCACCACTGGGCGCCGGCCGCCGCGGGAAGTCCGGACGCAGCCCGGTGTCTTCGGGCAGATCCGCCAGTTGCCGGACCCAATAGTCGCGTTGCGCACCGATCAGCGAATTCTCCGCCGAGACCGGTTCACTGAGCAGATTTTCCTGCCAAGCCGCGTAGTCGGTGTACTGCACCGGCAGCGGCGGCCACGCCGGCGGTCCTCCCGCGCACCGGGCGCGGTAGGCGGTGAGTAGATCGGTGAACAACACCCCCGCGGACCAATGGTCGCTGGCGATGTGATGCACCACCAGCGAGACCACGTGGGCGTCGGCGGTGCGCAGCACAGCCGCACGGATGGGCCACTCCCGTTCCAGATCGAAGCAGTACCGCCGCTCGGCGTCGAGTTCGGCGTCGAGCCAGACCTCGTCGTCGCCGGTGGCCCGCCGCACCGCCGGATCGCCGACGGGGTCGACAAGCTGGTAGGGCACCCCGTCGATTTCGCGGTAGGTGGTCCGCAGGATGTCGTGTCGGGCGACCACATCCCCGATCGCGGCAACGAGGGCGTCGGGCTCGCAGGGGCCGGTGAGGCGCGCAGCGAACGGCACGTTGTTGACCGGACTCGGCCCGTCGACCCGGTAGGAGAACCAGCTGCGCAACTGCGACGCCGACAACGGCACCGGCTCATCGTGGGCGGCGGAAACCAGTTTCGGCCGTTCGGCGGCGACCGATCCACTGGCGAGGTGGTCGACCCGTTCGGCCAGCTCCGCCACGGTGCCCAGTTCGAAGATCTCCCGGATGCCCAATTCCACGCCGCAGCGCGACCGCACCGCGGTGGCCAGCTTGGTGGCCAACAACGAGTGTCCCCCGAGGTCGAAGAACGAGTCGTCGGCACCGACCCGCTGGTGGCCGAGAAGCTCGCCGAAAAGGTCGGCGAGTTGACGTTCGGTTGCCGTGCTCGGCTCCCGGAAGGCAGCGCTGGGGGCCAGGGTGGGCGCAGGCAGCGCCTCCCGGTCGATCTTGCCGTGTGCGGTGATCGGAATCTCGTCGACCACGACATAGGCTGCCGGCACCATGTATTCGGGCAGTGCCGCGGCGACCCGCGCACGGATGCGGTCGACGTCGACCTCGTCGACCTCGGTTTCCTCCCCCGGCGTCAGGTACCCCACCAGGCTTTTGCCCAATGGCGGCAGGTCCGACGCGACCACCACAGCCTGGCCGACGCTCGGGTCCACCGAGATCGCGGCGGCGACCTCGCCCAGTTCGATTCGGAAGCCACGGATCTTGACCTGCTCGTCGGCCCGGCCGACGAACTCCACGTCCCCGTCGGCGTTACGCCGTCCCAGGTCTCCGGACCGATACATGCGCCCGCCCGGGTTGAACGGGTCGGCGACGAATCGTTCGGCGGTCAGTCCGGGTCGCCGGTGATACCCGCGGGCCACGTGCGTTCCGCCGAGATAGATCTCGCCGATCACCCCGGCGGGAACCGGTTGCAGCGCATCATCGAGCAGATGCAGTTGGGTGTTGATCTTGGGCTTGCCGATCGGAACGATGCGGGTGCCCTGGGTGCCCTGAACGTGGTAGCTGGTCGCGTTGACCACCGTCTCGGTCGGACCGTAGAAATTGTGCAGCGAGGCGTCGAAGGTGGCGTGGAATTTGTCCGCGATCTCACCGGGCAGTGCCTCGCCACCGATCGGCACCCGGCGCAAGGTACGCCACTGGTTGACCCCCGGTAGCGACAGGAACAATCCGAGCAACGAGGGCACAAAATGCATCGACGTGATGCCCTCGCGGTGCAACAGATCGGTCAGATAACCGATGTCACGCAGCCCGTCGGGCCGGGGGATCACCAACCGCGCACCGCAGATCAACATCCCGAAGATCTCACCCATCGACACGTCGAAGCTGGGCGAGGCGACCTGCAGCAGCCGTTCGCTGGCGTCGACGGCGTATTCGGCGCCGAACCAGACGAAGTACTCGGCGATCGGGGTGTGGGCCACCGGCACACCCTTGGGCAGCCCGGTCGATCCCGATGTGTAGATCAAATACGCGGTGTTCTCCGGTCGCAACGGGCGCCGACGATCGGCGTCCGACGGATCGGTCGTCGAGAGCCCTGCGAGGTCGGTGACGGGTTCACGCAGCACCAGTGCCGGTTCGGAGTCCGAGAGGATGAACGCCAACCGGTCGGCGGGATAGGTCGGGTCGACCGGCAGATACACCGCTCCCGCCTTGAGGATCCCCAACGCGGTGATGACCAGCTGCGGCGACTTGTCGATCAGTACCGCCACCCGGTCCTCACTGCCGATTCCGCGTCCGATCAGCCAGTGCGCAACGCGGTTGGCCTCCTCGTTGATCTCCCGGTAGCTGTATTGACGTCCTTCGTAGACCACCGCGATCGCCGCGGGCGCGGTCTTGACCCGACGCTCGACCAGCTCCGGCAGCGTGGCCGGTGGCGTGACGAAGCTTTCGCCGGCACTGACCCGCTGCAACCACGCGGTGTCTGCCGCCGACATCAATGACAGCTCCGCCACCGCGGTGTCGGGGTGTTCCAGGGCGGAGTTCAACAACATCGCGTAGTGCTCCAGCAGTTGGACCACCAGGGGCCGGTCCAACACCTCGACGAGATATTCCGCCTCCACCAGCGCTCCGCCGCCGGCGAGGACTTCGACCATGAACCCCAACGGCAGTTGAGTGAATTGGCCGCGCAGTTCGGCGCGTTCACACTGCACCCCGGGCGGTCGGAATCCCGCGCCGTCTGCCTCACGGAACCCGAAACTGACCCGGGTCATCCGCTCGGCCCCGTGGCGGCGATCGGGGTTGAACTCCCGGACCACCCGGTCGAGGTTGACGCGCTGATGGGCAAAGGCACCCACCGCGATATCCCGGGTGTCGCACACCAACTCCCGGAAGGTCTGGCGCTTTCCGGTACGCATCCGCAGGGCAACGGTGTTGCCGAAATAGCCGATGACCCCCTCGGTCGACGCATCCCGGTTCAGCACCGGAGCCGCGACCAGGAAATCCGAGGTGTGGGTGTAGCGGTGCACGAGGCCGGCGAAGGCCGCCAGAAGCACCATGTAGGGGGTGGCGCCGACCTCGTGGGCCAGCGCGGCGACGCGATCCATGGTCGCCGGGGACAGTTCGGCGACGACCCGCTGTGAACGGAAGCTGCTCGGCACCACCGAGCCGTTGGCGCCGGGCAATTCCAGCGGCTCCGGCGGATCGACCATCACCGTGCGCCAGTAGTCCAGATCCTCCTCGACCCCCGCCGACGCAACCGGGAGCGGGCGCGCCGGGGCGTCGCGCAGACCGGCCGGGTCGGTGTAGGCCCGAGTCAGATCGTCGAAGAAGATCTCCCACGAACCGTCGTCCCACGCAACGTGGTGGGCGGTCAACAGCAGCACCAGTCGCTGGGGTTGGCACCGCACGACGGCGATGCGCAGGGGCGAGTCGGCGGTCACATCAAACGGCCGGGCGAACTCGCGTTGCGCGAGGACTTCCAGACGCAGTTGGCGTCCCTGATCGGTGAGATCGACCAGATCGTGCTCCGACCACTCCGGGCGAAGATCATCGTGGACCACGGGGTGCTGGTCGCCGTCGGGGTCACTGCGGTAGGTGGTGCGCAGCACGGGATGGCGCTCGGCGACCGCATCGAGGGCACGGTGAAGGCGCGCCGTGTCGACCTCACCGGTGATCCGGTAGGAGACGCAGATGTTGAGCAGGGGGCTCGTCGGGTCCATCGACTGGACGAACAGCATGCGACGCTGTCCGTCGGACAGTGCCTCGACGCCGTCCTCACCGGCCGATGTCGCCGGCCGCAACAGATCCTGCTCGGCGAGGCGTCGACGCAGCAGTTCCAGCCGTTGCTCGTCCAGGTGGGTCTCGGTGGTCTCAGTCACGTACAGATTCCCATCGTTGTGGCTGTGTCAATCCCGCTGTTGAGGCTGGTGCGGCGGTTTGCAAGGCGGCGATCAGCTCCGCACCGGTGATTCCGCCGAGGAGGCGAGCCAAGGCGACCGTGCTGCCGGCACCCCGCCGGAGGCGTTTGCGCAGATCGAGCGCGAGCAGCGAGTCGATACCGAGGTCGATCAGCGGAACACCGAGGTCGACCGTGCCCGGGTCGGGCAGGCTCAACACCCCGGCCAGTGCGGCCGGCACCAGCTCGGTGAGCGGCTGCTGATCGCCGCGCTCCGACGGCGTCGTACCGAGTGCCGCCGCAGGGCCCTGGTTCTCGATGAAGACACGGAAGCGGTCAGGGTCGGCGGCGAACACGAGGGGATCACCACTGTGCGCACGCAATCCGGCTTGCAATGCCTGCCCGGGGTCCATTGCCACAAACCCTGCCCGCTCGATGCGCGCGATTTCGTCGGGATCGGCGACGCCGGTGTTTTGCCACAGGCCGAAGCGCACGGCGGTGGCTCGGCGCCCCCGGGCGCGTAGATACTCGATCGTCGCGTCGAGCATCCGGTTGGCCGCCGCGTAGGCAGCGTGGCCTTGTCCTCCCCACACCCCCGAAATCGACGAGCACGCAATGACCCGTGCCTCCGGTCGCAGCGGCCAGTGGTCGATCATGGAGGTCAGCCCGTTGACCTTCGCACCGCATACGGTGGACCAATCGGCCGGGGTCAGCTGATGGTGTCCTGCGAATCGGCCGACGCCGGCGGCGTGAATCAGTAGCGACGCCGCTTCGGAGCCCCCGTGCTCGGCAGCGATCGTCTGCAGTCTGGCGGTGTCGGTGATATCGCACGTCGGGGCGGAGATTTCCACCGGAAAGCCGTCCGCGAGTTCGTTGAGTGTGGAGGGATCGAGGCCGCCCCGACTCAACAACACCACGCGGCGGGCGCCGCGTTCGATGCAGTAACGGGCGAAGCGTCGTCCCAGCGATCCGTTTCCACCGGTGATCACCACTTGGTCGAACTCGGTGCTGCTCAACGCCGGAGGGGCATGGGAGTCTTCCGACAGCGTCCGCCGGTAGTGCTCGGGCCCGGAGTCGCCGGGACGCACGGCGGCCTCGGCGGTATCGCCCCGCAGCACCGCCAGGCAGGCGGCGGCGGTGTCGGCGTCGATGTCGGCCACAGCCAGGTCCAGGTGACCGAACTGCTGGTGGGGATATTCGAAGGCCACGCAGCGGTGGGAGGCGGCCAGACCCGCCTGCACCGGCACCGGCGGCGGGTCGTCGGACCGCACCCGCTCACCGCCCACGGTGACCAGCCAGATCCGCCGAGCGCAGGAGTCGGTGTATTTCCGGTAATCGAGTGCGACACCACGGGGATCGGTCTGCGTCGATTCAGCGGCCTCGTCGGCGAGCGCCGGGGCGACCACCACCACGGTCTCGGCGTCGGGGAGCTGCCCCCGGCGACATCCCGGGTCGGCGGCCGCAGCGGCGCGGAGACGACCGGCCAAGGCGTCCCCGGTGGGGTCGGCCGCCACGATCGCGACCGTCGTGGTGTCCGCGGTGTCGCCGTCACCTCCGGTGTCCGGTCGGTGGACCCACTGTTCGGACGCGGTGAGAATCACCGCATCGTCCGGGGTGTCGCCGGGCAGGGGGTCGGGCTCCGCCCACAGATGCACGGTTTGCATCGGCGCGTGGGGAAACTCCGGCAGCGGCCGGTGATCGCCGGGCGGGGCGAACCTCGCCCACCGGTAGTCGGGGTTGCCCAGCGCGACCGAAACGATGCTTCCTGCGAGTTCGTCACCGAATTCAGCGTCACGTCGCCCCGAACCGACGATGATCGGATCATCATCGTCACCAACCAATTCCGTCAGCGCATACTGCGTCGAGGGGTGAGCGGAGAGTTCGACGAACGCACCGACACCGCGGTGCAGAGCGGCACCAACGGCACGGTCGAACCGCACGGTGTTGCGCAGGTTCGCATACCAATAGTCGACGAATTCGGCGTCGTCCGGGACCACCGTGCCGGTGGCGGACCCGATGAACGCCACGGGGGAATCGGAGAACGCCGAGTCCGGTAGCAGTTCCGCCAGCGTGGGACGCAACGGCTCCAGAGCACTGGTGTGGGCGGGGAAATCCACAGCCAACTCGCGGACGAACAACCCCGAGCGCTCAGCTCGTCGCACCACGGCGCGGATCGCCTCGGCGTCGCCGGAGAGCACCGTTGACGAGGGCGCGTTGACGACCGCCACCTCGAGCCACCCCGGCGTCTCGGTCGCGAGGTGCTGCGCTTGTCGTAGGTCTGCGCCCAAAACGGCCATCCCGTACCGTCCCGGCAGACCGCCGAGCACCGTGGCTCGTGCGGCGACCACGGCGACCGCGTCCGGTAGCGAGATCGCGCCGGCAACGTAGCCGGCGGCGATCTCACCGAGACTGTGGCCGACCGTGCAGTCGGGCATGACGTCAAACGACCGCCACACCCGTGCCAGTGCCGCAGCGTGAACGAATTGTGACCCCTGGATGTGTATCTGGTCGGCCGGATGGCCCGGCTCACCGAGCAGGTGCGATCGCGGGGACGGGTGCCCGGCCCGGGTGAACGCGGCGTCGCAGCGTTGCACCTCCTCGCGGTATTCCGGCAGCAAATCGTAGGCGTCGGCGCCCATCCCCGGCCATTGACCACCCTGTCCGGGGAAGATGAACGCGCAAAGCGGGGCCGCGGTAGCGGACCGGGCCACCAGCGGATGAGCGGCGCCGTCGGTCAACGCCTGCAACCCGGCCCGCAGTTCAGCCGTGTCGCGGGCACGCACGACCGCCCGGTGTCGTCGAATTCGGCGGGTTCCCAGCACGGTGGCCGCCACCGACGCGGGGGTGACCGTGCCGTCACCGGTGTGGTGACCGTGGCTCTCCCGCCGGTCGAGGTAGCGCAGGATCGCGGCGGCGTCATGGCCGATCAGGGCCTCGGCATGTGCCGAGAGCAGCACCGGCGTCCGGCCGTCGGGCAGCACGCGAGCTGACATCAGGCGACCTCCGGTACCGCGACGATGACATGCGCGTTCGTTCCACTCATCCCGAACGCCGATACCGCCCCGGTCCGGTGACCGTCGCTCGAGGGCCACGGCGTCATCTCCCTGGCGAGGCGTAATCCCTGACTTCCCCAGTCGATTTCGTTGCTCTCCTGCTCGACGTGCAGTGTGGGAGGCACCGTTTCGCGCCGCGCGGATACCAGCACCTTGACCAAACCCAGGGCGCCGGCGGCCGCCTGAGCGTGTCCGACATTGGATTTGACCGAGCCCAACAGCGGCCCCTGCCCGACCGCGGTGGCGCCGTAGGTCTGCGCCAGCGACTGCAGCTCGGTTCGGTCGCCGAGCCGTGTTCCGGTGCCGTGGCCCTCGACCATCCCGATCTGCTCGGGGCGGATGCCGGCACGCTCGATTGCGCTTCGGAACAGATTCACTTGAGCCGGACCGTCGGGCGCCGTCAGCCCCGCCGACCGGCCATCTTGATTGAGGACACTGGCTCGGACCTCGGCGATGATGCGCCGGCCCTGACGCAACGCGACCGACTTGCGTTGCAGCACGAACATGCCCGCACCTTCGGCCCAGACGGTTCCACTGGCGCGGCGACTGTAGGGACGGCAGTGCCCGTCGTCGGAGAGCGCATGTTGCTTGGAGAACTCGATGAAGAAGCCCGGTGATCCCATCACACAGACACCGCCGGTCACGGCCATCTCGCAGTCGCCGGCACGCAGTCCTTGCACCGCGACATGGAACGCGGCCAGCGCCGACGCGCACGACGAGTCCACGGTCAGCGCCGGCCCGGACAATCCCAGCGTGTAGGCGATACGGCCGGAGATCACCCCGAGCGCGGTACCGGTGATCAGATGTCCGCTGTGGCGCGAGTATTGCGCCATGTCGGGCCCGTAGCCGGTGACCGAGGCACCGATGTAACAACCGACCGATTGTCCGACCAGCTCGTCGGGGTTGATTCCGCCGCTCTCCAGCGCACGCCAGGCCACCCGCAGCGCGACCCGTTGCTGCGGGTCCATCGCCGTGGCCTCTCGGCGGGAGATTCCGAAGAACTCCGGATCGAACGCCGCGGCGTCGGTGAGGAAACCACCCTGGTCGTGAATGGGTTTGAAGCCCTCCCGCCGCGAACCGGCGAGTAGCTCACGCACCGCCCACCCTCGATCTTCGGGAAATGGGACGAGCGCCTCGCGCTGCTGCGACAACAGCTCCCAGTATCGATCCACGGTGTCGACGTCACCGGGCGCTTCGACGGCCATGCCGACGATGACCACCGGATCGGGGTCGAGAACCCCGCTCGCAGAGCCCTTATCGAGCATCGTCATTGACCTGAGCGGCGACGTTGGCGACGTGATCGGTCAGGTAGAAGTGCCCGCCGTCATACCACGACAAGGTGAATGCCCCCCGAGTGTGCTGCACCCAGGCGCGCAGCATGTCGGCGGTGACCCGGTGATCACTGCGGCCGCCGAGGGCGTGGATGTCGGCGCGAATCGTCTCGCCGGGCGCACGGCCGTACCGGTTGAGGGCCCGGTAATCCCCGCGCAGTGCGTCGGTGAGCATGGCGCGGAATTCCTCGTCGGCGAGCAGGCGTGGATCGGTGCCGCCCATATCGGTGAGATCGGCAAGCAGTCCCGCATCGTCGGTGGGCAGATCCGGCAGCCCGGCGATTACCGACGGGGCCGGACCGGCGGACGCCCACAGGGTGTGCACGGCGGTGTCGCGGCGCTCGGCGACGCGCGCGAACTCGAAGGCGACCAGGGCGCCCATGCTGTGCCCGAATAGCCGCAACGGGCCCACCTGCGACCAGTCGGCGGCGTCGAACAGCTCGCACGCCATCTCGGGCAAGGTGGCGGGCGCCGGATCGGCGAACCGTTCGGCCCGGCCGGGGTATTGCACGATGTAGGTGTCACCGCCGGCGGCCAACGCCGCGGCCAGCGGCCGGTAGCCGACCGCCGCACCTCCGGCATGCGGGAAGATGACGGTGGCACCGACGTGGGGGCAACGACCGCGCCCGGGCAGGCGTTTGATCCACCCCGCGGTGGTCGTCACGACGTCGCCGACGGCGCTCATCGGTTCAGCGGGGGTCGGGTGACAACGGGACGGGCCGCCGCCTTGCCCACCGCGGCATGATTCACAAGCACTCCCCTGATTATTAGTACAGGCTGCCCTAACTTAGCGAAGGCTACCTTACGGAAGGGTGCGGTGACACACCCACCCGCGGCCCGTGACGCCCCGCCGGGCCGGCCCATCACCTCACCACCGGGCGCCCGTCACCAGCCCCCGGGAAACCCAGGAGAGACACAGCCGGCGACCAGATGTAAATCCGCATCTGCGGATATTTTTATATGAATTTCTCGAATTTACGGATTCATGAGCGGTGAGGGGCTCTGTGGTTGATCCGGTCTGGCTGGCGACACCGCCGGAGGTGCACGCAGCGCTGTTGACGGCCGGGCCCGGTCCCGCCGCACTGCTGGGTGCCGCCGAGGCGTGGCACATGCTCGCCGCCGAGTATGCCGCGGTCGCCACCGAGCTGACCCTCGAACTCGCGACGGTGCAGGCGAGTGCCTGGCAGGGTCCGAGCGCGGAGGCGTATCTGAGTGCCCACGGCCCCTACCTGGCGTGGTTGAACCAGACCAGCTGCGCGAGCACCCGCGCCGCGACCCTGCATCACAGGGTGGCCGACGCCTACAGCGTGGCGCTGGCGGCCATGCCGACGCCCGCCGAACTGGCCGCCAACCACACCACCCACGCCGTTTTGACCGCGACCAACTTCTTCGGGATCAACACCATCCCGATCGCGCTGAACGAGGCGGACTACGTGCGGATGTGGATCCAGGCCGCGACCACGATGACCATCTATGAGGCGGCCTCACGGGCGGCGTTGGCCACGGCCCCGCCCACCCGGTCCGCGCCGCCGGTCCTGCGCCGCGACAGCCCGGAGGCCCGCCGCACCCCGACACCGCCGGATTCGGCGATCCAGGATCCGGCGGCCACCCTGCGACGGATGCTGACCGACTTTCTCACGAACCCGACCGTCGCTCTGGCGACCTGGGGCCCGCTGCTGTTCACGATCGGATACAACGTCGTTCCCTGGCCGTTGCCGTTCTATCTGGGGCCCGCCGCCGCGCTGGCGCTGCCCCTGGTCTTGGGGGCGGGTCTGGGCCGACTGGCCGAGGTGAGCCGCCCGCCCCTGCCGACACCGCCCGCGGTCGACGACTCCGGCCGGGTGTTCGCCGCCGGCGACCCCCCGGCGCGCCCCGAGGCCCCGGTTGCCTCCGACGCTCCGGCGACGACGATGCCGAGCTCCCCGTCCACGTCGGCGATGCCCGCCGGCGCTGCGGTCAGCGGCGCCTCGGCGCCTGTCGCTCCCGGGATCGACGCCATCGGCTACCTGGTGACCGCCGTCGGCCCCGACGACGATCCGGGCCCCGGGGCACGCGGCCCGGGCACCACCGGCGTACCGGGAACCGCCCTGCCCGCCGGCGTTCCGGCGCCCGAACCCCGAGTGCGGTCCCCCCGTCGCCATCGCCGACGGTCCACCGGCAGCGGACACGGCGACGAGTTCGCCGATCTCGACGACACCGCCCCGACGGTGCAGGCCTCCGATCAGCGCGCCGGGTTCCGCGGGACCGCCATCAAGGCCGACGCCCCACGCGCAGCCGGAGCCACGGTCCACGAGACCGTCCCGCTGTTACCCGAGACGTGGACCGATGCGGGCCCCTCAGCGGGAACCGATCTGGTCTAGGACCTCGGCGCCGTCCATGCCGATGATCTCCAGATACACTTCCGCAACCCGGTGCAGGCGGCCCGGATCGGGCTCACGCGCGCTGAGTCGAGCGGCCAACTCCGCGACCGTACGGGTCGCGAAGATGTCGGCCACCATCGCCTCCGGGGCGTCCAGCCACGTCCGGACCCGCGCAACGGCGGCGGTGGCCAGAACCGAATCCCCGCCCAGAGCGAAGAAGTCGTCATCGACGCCGATCCGGTCGGCACCGAGCACCGCGCCGAAGATACCGGCCAGTGCCGCCTCCAGCGGGGTCGACGGGGCCCGATAGTCCGGCGAGCCCGCCGTGGCGACCGCAGCGGTCAAATGAGCGGAAACCGCGCGACGATCGATCTTTCCGGCCACGGTGAACGGGATCGCGTCGATCACCAGCACGTGGCGGGGAACCATGTGCGACGGCACCAAATCCGCCAGATCGGCGCGGATCTGCGCGGCACCACGAGCCGGGTCCGTAACGCTGACGGCGGCGGCCAGCACCTCCGAGTCGCCGGCCTCGACGACCGCCGCAACAGCGCCCGTCACGGCAGTCACCCGACGCAAGGCGGCCTCCACGTCGCCCAGTTCGATGCGGTAGCCGCTGACCTTCACACGATGGTCCGCGCGCCCAACGAATTCCAGGGTGCCGTCGGGCCAGTACCGTGCCAGGTCACCGGTGCGATACCAGGTGCGTCCCTGGTGGGCGACGAACTTCTGCGCCGTCAGCTCGGGCAGACCGCGGTAACCGCGGGCGATGCCGCGTCCGGATACCCACAGCTCGCCAGGGACCCAGTCCGGGCTGTCATGACCGGTCGCGTCGACCACCCGACACGCGTTGTTGGGCAGTGGAATGCCGTAGGGCACCGCAACCCAGTCCGCGGGCGGGTCGACGGTTTCGCAGATCGTGGCGTGCACGGCGGTTTCGGTCGCCCCGCCCAGCCCGGCGAAGCGGGCGTCGGGGGCGACCGCGTGGAGCCGGCGGGCCAACTCGGGGCGTACCCAGTCGCCGCCGACCGCCACCGTCCGCAGCGACGCCAGCGGTGCCCCGCCCCGGTCGGTCGCGGCGTCGAGCAGCATCTGCAACCAGCCCGGCATGAAGTTCAGTGCCGTGACCCGGTGGGTCTCGATCAACCTCACCCAGCGATCCGGGTCGGTGCGCTGCGCCTCGTCGACCACCACCACGGCCCCACCGGCGCACAACGCACCGAAGATCTCCAACACGGACATGTCGGCCTCCAGCGTGGCCAACGTGAGCCACCGGTCGGCTGGACCGATCTGGAAGTGGCGGTGGAAGAATTCGACGGTGTTCATCGCCGCGTCGTGGGTCACCTCCACGCCCTTGGGCGCTCCGGTCGACCCCGAGGTGAACAGCACATAGGCCAGTGCACCCGGGTCGCTCGGCGGCAGGACCGCCTCGGCGTGCTCGCCGCCGCGGGCACCGAGCACCTCGGCGACGCGCAGCGCCGCAACGGGCGGCTCCGGGGCGTCGCCACACAGCAGCGCGGCGCGCACCGAACCGGCCGTCAGGATCTGCGCCGCCCGGTCGGGCGGCTGGTCGGCGCCGATCGGCAGATAGGCGGCGCCGACCGCCACGACGCCGAGGACCGCGGGGATCTGTTCGGCGCATTTGGGCCCGATCACCGCGACGGTGTCCCCGGCGCCGATCCCGTTGGCCCGCAGGGCCGCTGCGATCGCCAGCGCCTGCTCGCGCAGTTGACCGTAGGTCAGATCACCGCAGTCGGCGAACACCGCCGGGGCGTCGGGCCGTGCGTCGGCGTGGCGGAAGAATCCGTCGTGCAGCGCCTCCCCGCTGGGCACCGCCGTGGTGGCGTTGGCCGCATCGCGCACCGCGCGCTGGGCCGCCGGCAGCGCCGCGGGGTCCGCGGCGTCCCAGGCCGCCTCATCCTCGGTCAGCCGGGTGATTTCGGCGACGTGATGGGCGAACATGGCGTCGACGACACCGGGCAAAAAGGCCTCCTCGCGCACGTCCCAGTTCACCAGCACCCCGCCGTCGAACTCGGTGACCTGGGCATCGAGGAGCACCTGGGGGCCCTGGGAGATGATCCACACCGGCTGGCCGAACGTGTCGGTGACCTGCGGGGCGAACAGTTCACCGAGCCCGAGGGCGCTGGTGAAGACCACCGGGGCCAACACCTGGGTGCCCCGGTGACGGCCGAGATCGCGCAGGACCGACAGTCCGCTGTAGCCGGCGTGCGTGGCAGCGGTGCGCATCACGTCCTGCACGTGGCGTGCCCGCTCGGTCGCGGTGGGTGCGCGACCCGGGTCGACATCGAGCAACAACGACGAGGTGAAATCGCCGACCAGGTCGTCGACCTCGGGGTGGAGTTGTTCGCGCCCGAACAGCGGAAGATTCAGCAGGAATCGCGGGCTGGCTGACCAGGAGGCCACCGTGTGGGCGAACGAGGCGGCCAGCGCCATCGCCGGGGTGACCCCGCGTGCCCGCGCCGCAGTGAACAGCGCGTCACGGGCCCGCGGATCCAACCAGTGCCAGCGCCGCGTGCTACGCCGCGACGTGGTGTGCGCGGCGGCCGGCAACCGTGGCGGGTCGGGCAGGTCGGGCAACCGCTGCGCCCACCACTGTCGGTCACCGACGTGGGCCGGATCGTCGTGGGCCGACCGGCGCCGCATCTGCCGGCGGTAGTCCCGGTAGGTGTAGGTCAGCTCCGGCAGAGCGCTGCCGCCGTACAGCGCAGCCAGATCCGCCATCAAGGTGCGATAACTCATCGCGTCGCCGGCTTGCATATCCAGGTCCACGTGCAGCCGGGAGCGCCCGCCCGGCAGCCGCGTCAGCGTGAGCTCGAAGACCTGTCCGTCCAGTTGCTGATGCGATTTGTCCTCGCGGGTCCGCGCAAGTCGCTCCTCCACGTCGGCCTCACAGCAGTCGCGGAGGTCGTTGACCGCGACCGGCAGACCAGCATCGAGCGATCCGATCTGCTGGGTGCCGTCGGGGTGGAACTCGACGCGCAGCATCGGGTGACGCGCGGCGAGTGCGTCCGCCGCGGCGCTCAGACGGTGCGGATCGAGGTCGGTGCCGTCGAACTCCACATACAGGTGACCGGCGACCCCGCCCAACGGTTGGTTGTCCTGGCGGCCGACCCACAGGGCGTGCTGCATCGGAGCCAGCGGAAACGGCGCCGACGGCTCCTCATCGGGGTCGGGCACCGGCGGTGGCGCTGGAGCGGTCGCCGCAGCCAGTCGCTCAACCCAGGCTTCGATCGTGGGATCGGCGGCCAAGGTGGCGAAATCGATGTCGATGCCCTGCTTGCGCCAGCGCCCGGCCAGCGTCATCATCCGGATGGAGTCCAGGCCCTGTTCAACCAGGTCGGCACCGGAGTCGACACTGTGGGATGCCACCCCGAGCAGGCCCGCGACTTCGGCGCGCACCTCGTCGACGCTGATCGCCCCATCCGCCACGACGCCTCCCCTCCGTCCGGTGATTAGTACAGGCTGCCCTAACTTCGTGGAAGCTACCCTATGCCCGTCGCCCTGAAAATCCGGACCCGAGGAGAGCCGATGCCGTCGCAGGAATTCGTGGCCTATCCCGTCGAGCGTGCGACGGCGTATCGGTCGGCCGGCTACTTCGCGGGGCTGCCCCTCGACACGATCCTGACCGATGCCGCGCGCCGGCGGCCTCGGCACCGCGCGGTACTCGACGACACCACCGCGCTGACGTACGCCGAACTCGATGCGGCGGCCGACCGCCTCGCGGCAGGGCTGGCCGGGGCCGGTATCACCCCCGGCGACCGGGTGCTGCTCCAACTGCCCAACGGGTGCCGTTTCGTGGTGGCGCTGTTCGCGCTGCTGCGCGCCGGCGCCGTCCCGGTGCTGTGCCTGCCCGGCCATCGCCGTGCCGACCTGGCCCATTTCCTCGAGGTCAGCGGAGCCACCACCCTGGTGATCGCCGACACCGCCGGCGGTTTCGACTACCGTGCGATGGCCACCCAGCTGGTCGAGGACCGCCCGGGCTTGCGGGTCATCGTCGCCGGCGATGCGGGACCGTTCCTGCCCTGGGAGGAGCTCGACGCGGCGAGCGCGGCTGCCCGACGCCCCCCGATCGACCCCCAGCAGCCGGCGCTGCTGTTGGCTTCCGGCGGCACCACCGGCGCGCCGAAACTCATCCCGCGCACCCACGACGACTACCGCTACAACGTCACCGCCAGCGCCGGAGTCTGCGCCCTGAGCTGCGACGACGTCTATCTGGCGGTCTTGCCGGCCGCCCACAATTTCGCGCTGGCCTGCCCGGGGCTGCTCGGAGCGCTGTCGGTCGGCGCCACCGTGGTGTTCACCACCGACCCCAGCCCCGAGTCGGCGTTCGCCACGATCACCCGCCACGGTGTCACCGTCACCGCCCTGGTGCCGACGCTCGCGACGCTGTGGGCGCAGGCCTGCGAGTGGGAGCCGGTGACCCCCGATACGCTGCGGCTGCTGCAGGTCGGGGGCGCCAAACTGGGCCCGGACGAGGCCCGGCTGCTCCGCGACGCGCTCGGCACCGAGGTGCAGCAGGTGTTCGGGATGGCCGAGGGGCTGCTCTGCTATACCCGCCCCGGGGATGCCGCCGAGCTGGTGGAGCACACCCAGGGACGCCCCCTGTGTGTCGATGACGAGCTACTGGTCGTCGGCGACGACGGCACACCCGCCGAGCCCGGTGTCGAGGGGGAGCTGTGGGTGCGCGGCCCCTACACCATCAAC